>NC_008786.1:2400000-3000000 GCF_000015565.1 Verminephrobacter eiseniae EF01-2 | reverse complement strand
CAGGCGCACGCGGTCGCCGATGCGCAGATCGCCCGGGCTGCTCACGTCGTAGGCGCGCTGGCCCCCTCGGTCCAATTGGACGAACAGGCGATAGCCCCCCGGGACGTATTCCTCGCGCTGCTGCCGGCTTTCGATCGCATCGCCGGCCACCGCACCGCCCAGAACGCCCACGGCCGTGGCCGCTGCGCGACCCGTGCCCGCGCCAATCTGGTTGCCCAGCACGCCACCGACCACCGCCCCCAGCACCGCGCCGGCCCCGGAAGTCTGGCCCTGCCGAGGGCGGGCGGGCAGCATTTGGATGTTGGCGATGCGGCCATATTCGGTGGCCGCCGGTCCGGCCGGATGGGCGGGGATCGAATAAGCCCCCGGGTACGTGGCTGGCGGGGCCGCGCGCTGATGGCCGCAGGCAGCCAGGGTGCACAGCACGGCGGCCGCGCCGACCACGGTGCCGCAACGGATGCAAGAGCGGGAGCAAGAACGGATCATTGACTGCATGTCGACCTCCTGAAAATCCGGCCCGACGGGAGCCGGCCCGCCGTGCGTCGACCACCACCGCCGCGCAAGGCCGGCGCCGTCCGGCACCGCCGCTCAGGCCGTGCCGGTAGACCCATAACCGCCCGCCCCGCGCCCGGTCGCAGCAAACTCGGTGACCACATTGAACTGCGCCTGAACCACAGGCACGATGACCAGTTGTGCCAGCCGCTCCATCGGCAAGAGCGTATACGCCTGCTGGCTGCGGTTCCAGGCGCTGACCATCAGCGGCCCCTGGTAGTCGCTGTCGATCAACCCCACCAGGTTGCCCAGCACGATGCCATGCTTGTGGCCCAGGCCCGAGCGCGGCAGGATCAACGCGGCGTAGCCCGGGTCTTTGATGAACACCGAGATGCCGGTCGCCACCAGTTGCCAGGCATCGGGCTGCAATGTCAAAGGCGCATCCAGGCAGGCGCGCAGGTCCAGGCCCGCGCTGCCGGGGGTGGCGTAGCCGGGCAATCGATCCGCGATGCGCGGGTCCAGAATCTTGATGTCGATCTTCACGTTGGCTCGTTTCCTTGTGTTGCCGGCCCGGGCGCCATCGGGCCGTCTGCCGCAGCCGCTGTGCGACGGCCATCAGGACGGCAGCGGCGGCAAGCGCGCTGCGACCTCGGCGATCAGTTGCTGCGCCAGCACGCGCTTGGAGGCGCGGGGCAGTTCGCGGTGCCCATCGGCATCGACCAGCAGCAGGGCATTGTCATCCCGGCCGAAGGTGGCCGGGCCGATATTGCCCACCAGCAACGGCACGCCCTTGCGCGCGCGCTTGGCCGTGGCATTGGCCAACAGGTCGTGGCTTTCGGCCGAGAAACCCACACAGAACAGCGCTCCTTCGAGCGCGCGCGCCGACCGGGCCAGCGTGGCCAGGATGTCGGGGTTTTCGACAAAGTCCAGCACCGGCGGCTGCCCCGAGCCGTCCTTTTTGATCTTGCGCCCGGACTGCTGCGCAGGCCGCCAATCGGCCACCGCCGCCGTGGCCATGAAAACACCGGCGTCCTGGATATGCTGCTCGACCGCGACCAGCATTTCTTGCGCCGATTGCACATCCACCCGGCGCACGCCGCGCGGTGTCGTCAGATGCACCGGCCCGGCCACCAGCGTGACCTCGGCCCCGGCTTCGCGGGCGGCGCGGGCCAGCGCAAAGCCCATCTTGCCGCTGGACAGGTTGGTGATGCCGCGCACCGGGTCCATGGCCTCGAACGTCGGCCCGGCCGTCACCAGCAGCCGGCGCCCGGCCAGCAGCTTGGGGGCGAAGAAGGCCAGCAGTTCGTCGAGCAGTTCCTGCGGTTCCAGCATGCGGCCAGCACCGGTTTCGCCGCAGGCTTGCTCGCCGCTGCCGACGCCCAGCACCACCGCGCCGTCTTGCACCACCTGGGCCAGATTGCGCCGGGTGGCCGGGTGGGCCCACATCTCGCGGTTCATCGCCGGGGCCAGCAGCAGCGGCACGCGCTGCGCCGGGCGGGCCAGGCAGGCCAGGCTGAGCAACTCGTCCGCCCGGCCTTGCGCCAGGCGCGCAACGAAGTCGGCGCTGCAAGGCGCGATCAGCATCGCGTCGGCCTTGCGGCTCAGGTGGATGTGGGGCATGCCGTCGCCCTCGCGCTCATCCCACTGCGAGCCGTAGACCGGCCGCCCCGACAGGGCCTGCATGGTCACCGGGGTGATGAACTGCCGCGCCGCCTCGGTCATCACCACCTGCACGCTCGCCCCCTCGGTGACCAGCAGGCGGCACAGTTCGGCCGCCTTGTAACAGGCCACGCCGGCGCTCAGACCCAAAACGATGTGTTTGCCGGCAAGCTCGTGCATGGGGCGCAATTTAGCAGACGCGGGCACACCGGGGCGCTCGGGTGGCGCCGGAGCGCCTCCTATAATCGCGCTCTACCACGGCCTTATATGACCAAATTCGTCTTCGTCACCGGCGGTGTGGTGTCTTCCCTGGGCAAGGGAATCGCCTCAGCCTCCCTGGCCGCGATCCTGGAATCGCGCGGCCTGAAAGTCACCCTCATCAAGCTCGACCCCTACATCAATGTCGATCCGGGAACCATGTCGCCGTTTCAGCATGGCGAGGTGTTCGTCACCGACGACGGCGCAGAAACCGATCTCGACCTGGGCCACTACGAGCGCTTCATCGAAACCCGGATGAACCGGGCCAACAATTTCACCACGGGCAAGATCTACCAGTCCGTGCTGGAAAAGGAGCGCCGCGGCGACTACCTGGGCAAGACCGTGCAGGTCATCCCCCATGTCACCAATGAGATCCAGGAATTCATACAGCGCGGCGCCGGCATGGGAACGCCCGTTGCGGTGGATGTGGCGATTGTCGAAATCGGCGGCACGGTGGGCGACATCGAGTCGCTGCCGTTCCTGGAAGCCGTGCGCCAGATGAGCCTGCGCATGGGCGCGAACAACAGCACCTTCGTGCACCTGACCTACCTGCCCTGGATCGCCACCGCCGGCGAGCTCAAGACCAAGCCCACGCAGCACACGGTGCAAAAGCTGCGCGAGATCGGCATCCAGGCCGACGCCCTGCTGTGCCGCGCCGACCGCCGCATTCCCGGCGAAGAGCGCGCCAAGATCTCGCTGTTCACCAACGTGCCCGAATGGGGCGTGATCAGCATGTGGGACGTGGACATCATCTACAAAGTGCCGCGCATGTTGCACGAGCAGGGCCTGGACGGCCTGATCTGCGACAAACTGCGCCTGAACACGCGCCCCACCAACCTCCAGCGCTGGGATGATCTGGTCTACGCGACCGAGCATCCGCAAGGCGCGGTCACCGTGGCCATGGTCGGCAAATACGTGGATCTGTCAGACAGCTACAAGTCGGTCAACGAGGCGCTGCGCCACGCGGGCATGCGCAACCATGTGCGGGTGCAGATCGACCATGTCGACTCCGAGACCATCGACAGCGCCGACGCCGCAGCCAGGCTCGCCCGGTACGACGCCATCCTGGTGCCCGGCGGCTTCGGGCAGCGCGGCGTGGAAGGCAAGATCGCCACGGCCCGCTATGCGCGCGAGCACAAGCTGCCCTACCTGGGCATCTGCCTGGGCATGCAGGTGGCCACCATCGAATACGCCCGCCACGTGGCGGGACTGGCCAACGCCAACAGCACCGAATTCGACCCCGCCACGCCGCACCCGGTGATCGCGCTGATCACCGAGTGGCAAGATGCCGACGGCAGCATACAGCAGCGCGATCAGGACTCGAACCTGGGCGGCACCATGCGCCTGGGCGCGCAAAGCTCCGATGTCCTGGCCGGCACGCTGGCCCACCGCATCTACGGCGACGTGGTGACCGAGCGCCACCGCCACCGCTACGAGGCCAACGTGAACTACCTGGAGCCGCTGCGCAAGGCCGGTCTGGTGATTGCAGCGCTGACGCAGCGCGAGCAGCTCACCGAAATCGTCGAACTACCGCAGAGCATGCACCCCTGGTTCATCGGCGTGCAGTTCCACCCCGAGTTCAAGTCCACGCCCTGGAACGGGCATCCGCTGTTCAACTCCTTCATCGCCGCCGCCAAGGCACGCCATCAGGCGCGGCACGAGGGCCCGGCATGAAACTCTGCGGCTTCGATGTCGGCCTGGAACAGCGCCTGTTCCTGATTGCCGGCCCCTGCGTGATCGAATCCGCGCAACTGCAAATGGATGTGGCCGGCCAGCTACGGGAGATCACCGCCCGCCTGGGCATGCCGTTCATCTTCAAAAGCAGCTTCGACAAGGCCAACCGCAGCTCAGGCAGCAGCTACCGTGGCCCGGGCCGCGACAAGGGCCTGGAAATCCTGGCCCGGGTGCGGCGCGAGCTGGCCCTGCCGGTGCTCACCGACGTGCACACCGAGGACGACATCGCCGCCGCCGCGCAGGTGGTGGATGTGCTGCAAACCCCGGCCTTCCTGTGCCGCCAGACGGACTTCATCAGCGCCGCAGCCCGCTGCGGCAAGCCGGTGAACATCAAAAAAGGCCAGTTCCTCGCGCCCCATGAGATGCACAACGTCATCGACAAAGCCCGTGCCGCCGCCCGGCAGGCCGGCCTGTCCGAAGACCGCTTCATGGCCTGCGAGCGCGGCGCCAGCTTTGGCTACAACAACCTGGTCAGCGACATGCGCAGCCTGGCCATCATGCGCGCCAGCGGCGCCCCCGTGGTGTTCGACGCCACGCACAGCGTGCAACTGCCCGGCAGCCAGGGCAGCCGCAGTGGCGGCCAGCGCGAAATGGTGCCGGTGCTGGCCCGCGCCGCCGTGGCCGCAGGGGTCGCCGGCATCTTCATGGAAACCCACCCCGACCCGGACCGGGCACTGTCGGACGGCCCCAACGCCGTGCCGCTCAAGCATATGCAAGCCCTGCTGGAAACGCTGGTGGCGCTCGATGGCGTCACCAAGCGCCACGGCTTTCTCGAAAACCGCTTCGGAGCCTGAAAACACCATGCGCAGTGCCGGCATCATCGCCTCCACCACCGTCGCCGACCCCGGGCCATACGAGCAGCCATGCAGACCCATGGCGCGCAAGTGTGCGTGCGTGGCGGCAAGGTGCAGGTGCAGGTGCAGGTGCAGGTGCAGGTGCTCGGAGGCGACGGGGACCCGGGCCGCGCCGTGGTGCTGAAATTCCCCAGCGTTGCCGCCGCGCAGGCTTTTCATGACAGCCCCGAATACCGCAAAGCCAGGGCCGCGCGCAAAGACGCTGCCGTGGTGCGCATGGTCTGCGCGGAGGGCTGCCAAGAACCTGATTTACTATAAAAACAATAGCTATAATCGCCCGCCGGCTCCAGTTTCCCGGTTGCAAAAATAGGAAGGAACACCATGAGTGCCATCGTTGACATCGTAGGCCGCGAAGTGCTCGATAGCCGCGGCAACCCCACCGTCGAATGCGACGTGCTGCTCGAATCGGGCGTGATGGGCCGCGCCGCCGTACCCTCGGGCGCCTCCACCGGCAGCCGCGAAGCCATCGAAATGCGCGACGGCGACCCGCGCCGCTACCAAGGCAAAGGCGTGCTCAAGGCGGTGGAACATGTCAACACCGAAATCTCCGAAGCCGTGCTCGGCCTGGACGCCTCGGAGCAAGCCTTTCTCGACAAGACCCTGATCGACCTGGACGGCACCGAGAACAAAAGCCGCCTGGGCGCCAACGCCATGCTGGCCGTCTCCATGGCCGTGGCCCGCGCCGCCGCAGAAGAATCGGGCCTGCCGCTGTACCGCTACCTCGGCGGCATGGGCAGCGTGCAACTGCCGGTGCCGATGATGAACGTGATCAACGGCGGCGCGCACGCCAACAACAGCCTGGACTTGCAGGAATTCATGATCATCCCCGTCGGCGCCCCGAACTTTCGCGAGGCGCTGCGCTGGGGCGCCGAGGTATTCCATGCGCTCAAGAAAATCATCCACGACCTGGGCATGAGCACCGCCGTGGGCGACGAAGGCGGCTTTGCCCCGAGCGTGGAAAACCACGAAGCGGCCATCCGCCTGATCCTGCAAGCCATCACCGCCGCCGGCTACAGCGCCGGCGAGCAAATCGCACTGGGGCTGGACTGCGCCGCCAGCGAGTTCTACCAGGACGGCCTGTACGTGCTGCACGGCGAAGGCGGCCTGAAGCTCAGCGCCCCCCAATGGATCGACATGCTGGCCGCCTGGGTTGACAAATACCCCATCATCAGCATCGAAGACGGCATGCACGAAGGCGACCAGGACGGCTGGAAGCAACTGAGCGAGCGCCTGCGCGACAAGGTGCAACTGGTGGGCGACGACCTGTTCGTGACCAACACCCGGCTCCTCCAACAAGGCATAGACCAGCGCATCGCCAACTCGATCCTGATCAAGATCAACCAGATCGGCACGCTGACCGAAACCTTTGCCGCGATAGAAATGGCCAAGCGCGCCGGCTACACCGCCGTGATCTCGCACCGCTCGGGCGAGACCGAGGACTGCACCATTGCCGACATCGCCGTGGGCACCAACGCCGGCCAGATCAAGACCGGTTCGCTGAGCCGCTCCGACCGCATCGCCAAGTACAACCAACTGCTGCGCATCGAAGAAGATCTGGGCGAAGTCGCCCAATACCCCGGCCGCGCCGCATTCCGCCACCTGCGCTGACCCGCTGCCGCAGCGCCTGCGGCCTGACGCAGCCAGCCCCGCCCACCCACCGACCCCCCAACGCGCGCCATGGCCTCCCGCATCGTCCCGACCATCTTGCTGGCACTGCTGGCCGGACTGCACGCCCAACTGTGGCTCGGGCGGGGCAGCGTGCCGCTGGTCAACGGAATGCAGCGGCAAATCGATGCCCAAGAGGCCGCCAATGCGCAAGCGCAGCAAGCCAACGCGCGCCTGGCCTCCGAGGTGCAAGACCTGCGCGAAGGTCTGGACATGGTGGAAGAACAAGCCCGCAGCGAGCTGGGCATGGTCAAGCCCAACGAAATCTACGTGCAGTTCACCCCGAACTGACGATCACCGGCATCCCTGGTGTCGCGTCACCGATCATCTGTCGGTCTGCGCTGGCCATCGAAGCACATCGCGGCGTTGCATCGCTTGCCAATACGCCCGGTATTGGCAAGCGATGCGCCTTGCGCTGCGCTCCGATGGCTGCGCGCAGCCTACGACATCTGATCCGTGACGCGACACTAGCGCAAGGGCGCGGGCAGCAGGGACCGATGCCCGGCCAGCCGGGCGGCGCCAACGCCGCGTCCGTCCGTCGGGCGTGTCGGGCGCCATCCATGTCTGTCATTCGAGACTCAGGCGGCGTTCGCGCACCAGGCGGATCCACTTGTCCTGCTCGGTGCGCAGCGCGGCGGCGAACTGCTCGGGCGTGTTGGCAATGCCCGCCAGGCCCTGCTCGCGCAAACGCTGCTGGAAGGCCGGCTCGGTCACGATCTTGCGCACCTCGGCCTGCAACCGGTCGATCACGGCCCGTGGCGTGCCGGCCGGGGCGAGCAGGCCGACCCAGGAGTTCACCTCGAAACCGGGGTACCCGCTCTCGGCCACGGTCGGCACCTCGGCATAGGCGGCCACACGCTGCGCGCCGGTCTGGGCCAGTGCCCGCAGCCGGCCGGCGTTCACATACGGCTGGGCCAGCACGGTCGAGAGGAACATCATCTCGACCTGCCCACCCAGCAGGTCCTGCCGGGCCGGGCCGCCGCCACGGTAGGGGATGTGCGTGACGAAGGTGCCGCTGACGGCCTTGAAATACTCGGCCGTGAGGTGATTGCTCGACCCCGGACCGACGCTGGCGTAGTTCAAGCGCCCCGGTTGCGCCTTGAGCAGGCGCACCAGGCCGGGGAAGTCCTGCGCCTCGACCTTGGGATGTACCACCAGCACCAGCGGGTTGCGCACGACCTGGGTCACCGGCTGCAGGTCCCGGGCGATGTCCAGGCCCAGTGTCGGATAGACCAGCGGGTAGGTGGCGTAGCTGTCGAACACCATCAGCAGCGTGTGGCCATCGGGCGCCGCGCGCGCGACCTCGACCGCCGCCAGGGTGCCGCCGGCACCGCCACGGTTGTCGACGATCACGGTCTGGCCCAGCGCGTCCTGCAGGCGCGGCTGCAACTGGCGCGCAACGGCGTCGACGAGGCCACCCGGTGGAAAGCCGACGACCAGCCGCACGGGCTTGGCGGGCCAGCCCTGGGCCTGGGCTGCAAAACCCACGATCAGCGCACAGGCGACGAGGGCTCTGGCAAGGCGCGCAAAGGACATCTCGATCGACCCGGAGCGGGTCTGGCAGACGGTGGCAGTCATCGCATATCCCCTGTGGATCCGTTCATGGTGGCAGCGCGAGGGTGGATCCACATGGCCCTTGCTGCGATGAGCGAACTCTACGTGTCGCGTCATCGGTCATCTGTCGGTCTGCGCTGGCCATCGGAGCGCATCGCAAGGCGCATCGCTCCGATGGCCAGCGCAGCCTACGACATCTGTCCGATGACGCGACTCCAGGAAACGCAGACACCCGTTTGGAAGAGGACTGTTCGGCAGCACCGAATGATCCCTGGGGTTTTCCCGAGGAAGCGGAACCCGCCCGATCAGTCGATCGGTCAGGCCGGAATCGGCCCGCGCCCGATCCGCGGCGCATCCCGGGGCGGTGCAGGCATCCAGCGTTTGGCGCTGTGCCCGATGAAGGGCCGCCACTGGACGCGCTGGCCCGTGAAAGCCTTTGCCGGCGAGCATCGACACGGGGCGCGGGCCTGCCGGCGTTGCCGGGGCGACCAACGGATGCGACGCCCCCAGGCCCGAACGCCAGCTCGCGCCAGCGTCATGCGTGGCCTGGATAGGCTGACGAACGCTGCGTGCCGCAGTCCATCCCGTGCAGTTACCCCGTGCGGCTCACCCCGTGCTGAAATACTTGGCCGCGACCTGCCGGTGCCGGGTTTTGCGTTGCAGCGCCCAACGGGCGATGCCGGCCAGCAGCCGCCCTGCGGCGCGCCCACCCTGGTCCAGTGCCTGCGCCAAGTCGCGCAGCGGCTGGAGTACGCCGCATTCCCAGTCCGTGGCGGCGCTGCTGCCCGCCCCGACCGGTAATGCGCCAGCGCCCGGCATCACATCCCAGCGGAACGCCACGGCATCGGTGACGCCTGGCGGGTTCCACGCCTGCAGCACCAGATGCTGCCCCGGCTCGACATGCAGGCGCGCGCCGGCTTGCAAGACATGGTCATCCGGCGGTTGTTCGAGCGTGCCGCGCAGGGTCGACCAGACGCGCCCTTGGACGATCTCCAGCACACCGGCGCTGCACGGGTGCAGCGACAGGGCATGGCCCGGGCTCAGTTTCCAGCAACCTGCCGCAGGGCCTGCGCTGTCGGCGGCGGATGGTTCGGCGGTGCGCACTCGCATGGCTCTCTCCTTGGGACAAAAATTCCTGCCAGTTCCTGTTTCCATCGCACCCATGCTGCGTTTGCCCCGGCCCGCCGTCCAATGAAAACGCGCTACGCTATTGATTCCATCAACGCATGAATCGCGTGCCCTCATGGCCTTCGCCGAACCCGCTCCCGCCGTTCCTCGCTCGCGCCCCGTGAGCGCCGGCCATTGGCGCGCTTTTCTGGCCGTCGCGCAGCATTTGAACTTTCGCGCTGCCGCCGATGAACTGGCGCTGACCCAGTCGGCCGTCAGCCGCCAGATCCAGGCGCTGGAGGAGGAATTGGGGCTGGCGTTGTTTCTGCGCCATACGCGGGCGGTGGAGTTGACCGGCGCGGGCGCGCAGTTGCAGCGTGCCGTGGCCCCGGCGCTGGAGCGCATCGACAGCGCCGTGCGTCTGGTGCGCAAGACGGCCGGCCGCCGCTGCGTGACCATCACCACCTGGGCCAGTTTTGCCTCGATGTGGCTGATTACGCGCATGGAGGAGTTTCAGCGCGACCACCCCGGCGTCGATATCCGCATCGATGCCAGCGATACGCTGGTGGATCTGGACACCTCGGACGTGGACCTGGCCCTGCGCTACTGCCTGCCCGGTGCGGGCACCCAGGGCGGTCTGCGGCTGTTCGGCGAGCAATTGTCGGTGGTGGCCAGCCCCTGGCTGCTCAAGAGCGGCCCGGCGCTGCGCCGTCCGGCCGATGCCGCCCGGTTCACGCTGATCGAGGCCAGCGACGCGCACCGCAGCCAGCGCATGGAGTGGCTCAGTTGGCGCCGCTGGTTCGCCCGCCAAGACCTGCCCCGGCTAGAGCCGGCGCGCTGGCTGTACTTCAACTATGCCCACCAGATCGTGCAGGCGGCCCGCAGCGGCCAGGGCTTGGCGCTGGCGCGCATGCCGCTGATTGCCGACGTGCTGGCGGCCGGGGACTTGGTGGAAGTGCTGCCGCAGCACCGCATCGATACGCCGCTGGCCTACTGGCTGGTGGTGGGGCCGCGCAGCGCGCAGCGACCGGAGATCAAAGCCTTTTGCGCCTGGCTGCACATCCAGGCGCAGGCCACGCGCGCAGCGATCGGAGAGCCTGCCGGCCCGAACGGCGACGAGCACCCGCACTGAGCTTTTGCCTGGCCCTGCGGCGGCCGTGAATGCTGCTTTTTTTGATCGCCGTCGGCGAATCAGGATCGGGCGCTACGAGCCATTTTCATGGCCCGTCAACCCAGGGTCACGCGGGCAAACCTGCGCTTGCCGACCTGCAGCACGTAGGTGCCGGCGCCGAGCTTCAGGCCCTTGTCGCTGACCAGGCTGCCGTCCACGCGCACGCCGTTGCCGTCGATCAGCCGGTGGGCCTCGCTGGTCGATGGCGCCAGTCCGGCCTGCCGCAGCAGCACGCCAATGCCCAGCGGCGCGCCCGACAGGGTCAAGGCCGCAATCGCGTCGGGCACGCCGCCCTGGCTGCGGACGATGAAGTCCTGCTCGGCGGCGTCGGCTGCCGCTGCGCCGTGAAAGCGCGCGGTGATTTCCTTGGCCAGCAGCACCTTGGCGTCCTTGGGGTTGCGGCCCCCGGCGACTTCGGCCTTGAGCGCGGCAATCCCGGCCAGCGAGCGCCAGGACAGCAGCGGGTACCAGTCCCACATCAATGTGTCCGGTATCGACAGCAGCTTGGCGTACATGGTGTTGGCGCTTTCGGTGATGGCGATGTAGTTGTTCTTCGACTTGGACATCTTGTCCACGCCATCGAGCCCGACCAGCAGCGGCATCGTGAGCACGCATTGCGGCTCCTGGCCATGCTCGTGCTGCAGGTGGCGCCCCATCAGCAGGTTGAACTTCTGGTCGGTGCCGCCGAGCTCCAGGTCGCTCTTCAAGGCCACGGAGTCATAGCCCTGCATCAGCGGGTACAAAAACTCGTGCACCGAAATCGACTGGCCCGTGGTGTAGCGCTTGTGGAAGTCCTCGCGCTCCATCATCCGCGCCACGGTGTACATGGCGGCCAGCCGGATCATGCCCTGCGCGCCCAGGGGCTCGCTCCATTCGCTGTTGTAGCGGATCTCGGTGCGGGCGGGGTCCAGCACCAGGCTGGCCTGGCGGTAGTAGGTCTCGGCGTTGGCCTGGATCTGCTCGGGCGTGAGCGCCGGGCGCGTGTGGTTGCGGCCCGAGGGGTCGCCGATCAGGCTGGTGAAGTCGCCGATCAGAAAAATCACCTGGTGCCCCAGGTCTTGCAACTGCCGCAGTTTGTTGAGCACCACCGTGTGGCCGAGGTGGATGTCCGGCGCCGTGGGGTCCAGCCCCAGTTTGATGCGCAGCGGCTGGCCGGTGGCCTCCGAGCGCACGAGCTTTTTGACCCATTCGTCCTGCGGCAGCAGTTCATGCGCGCCGCGCAGCGAGATTTCCAGGGCCTGCCTGACCCCATCGGACACCGGGGCAGTGGTAACAGCAGATTGATTCATACGGGTTTGTTCAGATGCACAGGCCGCAGGCGCGGCTATACTCCGGCCCACATTGCGCAGGCGGATTCTAGTGGGCCCGCCGTTTCCGCCTGTTTTCACGGCTTCACCGTTGCATCATCCCCGACCATTTTTTCACCCACCCGTGCACCCTGCCCCACCCCCCTGTTCGTACCCGGGGCCGGTCATGGTTTCACGATCAGCCAGGGGTAGACCTTTGATTCATGGCTTGACCAGCGCCTGCACGGCCTTGCTCGACCAGTTGTCGCGCACCATCGGGCAGCATCCCCGGCGGGTGACTGCCACTGTCACGGCCTTGCTGCTCACCGGCGGTGGTGGCGCTTTTGCCGTAGCGTCCTTGGGGCCGGATCCGGCCGAGTTGCCGGTGAGCATGATGAACTACCCCGTGCCATCGCTGGCCGAGGATCTGGTGCTCGGCCAGTTCGATGCCCCCGGCTTCTCGCTGTTTCGCTCCGAGCAGGTGCGCAGCAGCGATACGCCGGAGTCCCTGCTGCAACGCCTGGGCGTGGCCGACCCGGCCGCCGCCGCTTTTTTGCGCAGCGACGCCACCGTGCGCCAGAACATGCTGGGCCGCAGCGGCCGCAGCGTGTCGGCAGAAACCACCGACGACCACCGGCTGATCCGCCTGACGGTGCGTTGGGTGCCCGATGGCAGCGGCAGCTTTCGCCGCCTGATCGTCGAGCGCAACTGCGAGCAGTTCGGCACGCGCGTCGAGAACGCAAGCCTGACCGCCAGCAGCCGCCTGGCCGGCGGCGTCATCCACAGTTCGCTGTTTGCTGCCACCGACGCCGCGAACATCCCCGACGCGGTGGCCGTGCAAGTGGCCGAACTATTCTCGGGCAACATCGACTTTCGGCGCTCGCTGCGCAAGGGCGACCGCTTCTCGGTGGTCTACGAAACGCTGCAAGCCGATGGCGAGCCTTTGGGCACCGGCCGGGTGCTCAGCGCCGAGTTCATCAACGACGGCAAGACCCACCAGGCGATCTGGTTCCAGGAGCCAGGGGCGGCCAAGGGCGCCTACTACACGCCAGACGGCCAGAGCATGCGCCGCGCCTACCTGAGCTCCCCGGTGGAATTCTCGCGCGTGACCAGCGGCTTCGCGATGCGCCTGCATCCGATCCTGAAGACCTGGCGCGCCCACTTGGGCATCGATTTCGCGGCCCCTACCGGCACTGCGGTGCGCAGCGTGGGCGATGGCGTGGTGGCGTTTGCCGGCGTGCAAAACGGCTATGGCAACGTCGTCTTCGTCAAGCACCGCAACCAGCATGTCACGGTCTACGCCCACCTGAGCCGGATAGATGTGCGCCCGGGCCAGTCGATCGAGCAGGGCCAGACGCTGGGCGCCGTGGGCGCCACCGGCTGGGCCACCGGGCCGCACCTGCATTTCGAGTTCCGCGTCAACGGGCATTACCAGGACCCGACGAGCATCGTCGCCGCAAGCGGAACCGCCGCCCCGGTCTCGGCCGCCGCCCGCCCGGCCTTCGATCGCCTGGCTGCGAACATGCGGGTTCAACTGTCCGCCGCCGCCTTGTTGGCGCAGGCCAGCGCCGATTGATCCGCGCCGGCCCGCAGATCACCGGCCCGCACATCACCCGTCCGCATTACCGGCCTGCACCGCTGGCGCGCACCATCCCGGGCCATGTCCGAGCTGTACATCGGCCTGATGTCAGGCACCTCGCTCGACGGGATCGACGGCGTGCTGGCCGATTTCTCCGGTGCGCGCATGCAGGTCAGGCAGCACGCCAGCGCCGCATTCGCGCCAGCGCTGCGCGCCGAACTGCTGGCCCTCAACAGCCCCGGCGACAACGAGTTGCACCGCGCCGCGCTGGCGGGCAATGCGCTGTCGCGGGCCTATGCCCGGCTCGTGCATGCGCTGCTTGCGCGCAGCGGCCACAGCGCCAGCGCGATCGGCGCGATCGGCGCCCATGGGCAGACCGTGCGGCACCGCCCGCAGGCGTTCGATGGCACGGGCTACACCCTGCAACTGGGCAACCCGGCGCTGCTGGCCGAACTGACGGGCATCGCCGTGGTGGCCGATTGGCGCAGCCGCGACCTGGCGGCCGGCGGCCAGGGCGCGCCGCTGGTTCCGGCGTTCCACCAGAGCATCTTCGGACGTGCCGCAGAGACCGTGCTGGTGCTGAACATCGGCGGCATCGCCAACCTCAGCGTGCTGGCGCCCGACGGCACGGTGCTCGGGTTCGACTGCGGCCCGGGCAACGCGCTGCTCGACCACTGGTGCCAGCAGCACCGAGGCCAGCCTTTTGACCGCGACGGCGCCTGGGCCGCAGCCGGCCAGGTACTGCCCGACCTGCTGGCCGCGCTGCTGCAAGAGCCTTTTTTGCAGCAGCCGCCCCCGAAAAGCACGGGGCGCGATCTGTTCAATCCGGCCTGGCTCGCTGCCCGGCTGCGGGATTTCGGGCCGGCGGCCGCTGTCGATGTCCAGGCCACATTGACGGAATTTACCGTCAGCGCATGTATTGCAGGCACCCGTGACCATCAAGGAAATGGCGCCATGTTGGCGGTCTGCGGCGGCGGCGCCCGCAACACCTACCTGATGCAGCGCCTACAGGCGGCCAGTCCGGCGCTGCGGGTGGTGGCAACCGACACCCTGGGTCTGCCCGCGCTGCAAGTCGAGGCTGCCGCCTTTGCCTGGCTGGCACGCCAGACGCTGTGCGGCGCGCCGGGCAACCTGCCTGGCGTGACCGGCGCAGCCGGCCCGCGCGTGCTGGGCGCGGTGTACCCGCGCTGAACCGGTCCGGCGCTGGCGCTCATTGGAGTACCTTCGCCTTCGGCTACGGTATGAGCGCCTTCGGGCGGCCGTGCGGCGCTCATGCAGAAAAGCTCGAACCGCAGCCGCAGGTGGTGGTCGCGTTCGGGTTCTTGATGACGAACTGCGCGCCCTGCAGGTCTTCCTTGTAGTCGATCTCGGCGCCGACCAGGTACTGGTAGCTCATCGCATCGATCAGCAGCGAGACACCGTTCTTGGTCATCGTGGTGTCGTCTTCGTTGGTGATTTCATCGAAGGTGAAACCGTACTGAAAGCCCGAGCAGCCGCCGCCTTGCACGAACACGCGCAGTTTGAGCTCAGGGTTGCCCTCCTCGGCAATCAGCTGCGCCACCTTGGCCGCTGCGCTGTCGGTGAACAGGATGGGTGCGGGCATTCCGGTCTGGATGTTTTCGGCAACGGCGCTCATGGGGTACTCCGGGTTCAGGGTATGGCCGGGAATACTACTGCAAACTGCTCGGGAATTGCGCTCACTGGCGGCTTGACGCCAGTTCCAGTGGGGGCTTTTGCTCGGCCAGCACCGATGTCGGGAACAACTGCCCGGCAATCGTGCCGCCCTGGTGCATCTCCAACGCCTTGTAATGCACGTCGCCCTCGATCTGCGCCTTGGGTTGCAGTTCCAGCAACTCGGCCGCATGCACGGTGCCGATCACCTGGCCATTGACGATCACATGGTCGGCATGCACCATGCCTTCGACACGGGCGGTTTCGGAGATCACCAAAATGCTGGGCTGCTCCGCGCCTGCCCGGATATTCCCGGCCACCACGCCATCGATGCGCAAGCCTTCGACGAAATGCACATCGCCTTCGATCCTCATGCCCTGAGCGATCAGGCTTTTGATCGGCGGCTGCTTTTTACGGGAAAACATCGGCAAGACTCCTGGAAAGGCAGGCCACCACGGCATGTCAACGCAGCGCAGGGTCGACCGGCATGGTTTGCGTGGTGCGCACGGTGGCTCCGTCGAGCACGCGCGCGGTCACGGTTTTTACCACGGCATGGGGCGGCAAATCGAGCAAACCCCCGACGCGGCGGTATTGCCTGACCTGCAACGCCTGCCCCTGGGGCGGCAGGATCTGCGTCCAGGGCCTGCCGCTTTGCATGCCGGCGAGCTCCAGTTCCAGCCGCCCGTTGAACTCGGGCGCATTGCGCGCGGACTGTATGACCAGTGCCTGCCAGCGCAGTTGTATCCCGCCCAGCACTTCGGCCTGCAGCGCGCGAATCGCCAAGCCATCGGTCTTGGCCGCCGGCAGCAGTTTCTCGAAGAAACCCAGGTCGCCACGCAGCGTCCGGTTGTCGGCCTCCAACTGCCGCACCTGGGCCATCAGGCTTTCCTTGGCGGCGCGCTCGGTGGCCAACAGGCTTTCGGCCGTCGCTGCCACCGTCTGCCGTTGCCGGGCTTGATCGCGCAGCACGGTGATTTCGGATTGGAGCCGCAGGAATTCGGTGCGCGAGACCCGGTCGAACCCGGCAATCGACTTGCCGAACTCGAACGCCCACAGCGCCAGCGACGCGCAAAAGCCAAGCACCAGCGCCAGGGCCACCCAGCGCAACGGCCAGGGCAAGGCACTGCGTATCGCAACGCGGGGCGCGCTGATGGTCAGCCGACGGCGAAGAAGACGCAAGCGCATGGCATGGGGCGGAAAAAGAGCGCACCATAAGCGAAAAACCGTCCGAAGACGGTTTTTTCCTGCCCGGTGGCAGGCCCTCAGCGCTTGGAGAACTGCTTGGCGCGGCGGGCGGAGTGCAGACCGACCTTCTTGCGCTCGACTTCGCGCGCGTCGCGCGTCACGAAGCCGGCCTGGCTCAGCGCGGGCTTGAGCGCGGCGTCGTAATCGATCAGCGCGCGGGTGATGCCGTGGCGGGCGGCGCCGGCCTGGCCGGATTCACCACCGCCGTACACGTTGATCCGGATGTCGAAGGTCTCGACATGGTTGGTCAACGCCAGCGGTTGCCGGGCGATCATGATCGAGGTTTCGCGGCCGAAGTAGGACTGTATGTCCTTGCCGTTGATCGTGATCTTGCCGGAGCCTTTTTTCAAAAACACGCGGGCGACGCTGGACTTGCGCCGGCCGGTGCCATTGTTCCATTGACCAATCATCGCGCGGCTCCTTGAATTTCCAGCACCTTGGGCTGCTGGGCGCTGTGGGGGTGCTCGGGCCCACCGTACACCTTGAGTTTCTTGATCATCGCGTAGCCCAGGGGGCCTTTGGGCAGCATGCCCTTGACCGCCTTTTCCAGCGCGCGGCCGGGGTGCCTGGCCTGCATGTCGCGAAAGTTCACCGCCGTAATGCCGCCGGGGTAGCCCGAGTGGCGGTAGTACACCTTGTCCAGCGATTTGGTGCCGGTGACCTTGATCCGGGCGGCGTTGATGATGACGATGAAGTCACCGGTATCGACATGAGGCGTGTAAATGGCCTTGTGTTTGCCGCGCAAACGGAGAGCAACTTCGCTGGCTACTCGTCCGAGGACCTTGTCGGTCGCGTCAATCACAAACCACTCATGCACGACCTCAGCGGGCTTGGCGCTGATTGTAGACATGGGTTTTGCAAGCAGGAGGTGGTGGCGGTCCTTGCCCACGGCCGGTGCAACTCTCGTCGGGAAGCCTCGCGGTGGGAATCGATCTTCGCTGCGGGACCAAAAAAACGCGGCGAAGCCGGCCATTGTACGGGATTCGTCCGCTGCAGGCGCAAACCAGCCGCCAACCAACCGGGCCGTCAGCCCGTCGGGGCCTTGCCGCGCCGTGCGGCCTCATACAGCCCCTGCACCTTGGGCAGGTTCTGCGTGAGCTCGCGTATGCGCGCAGGCCCTGTCGGGTGGGTGGACAAGAAGGCCGGGCCGCCGCTCTGGCGGCCCGTGGCCTGGCCCATTTTGCGCCACAGACTGACGGCAGCCGCAGGCTCGAAGCCGCCGCGTGCGGCCAGTTCCAGCCCCACCAGATCGGCCTCACTCTCGTCCGAACGGCCGTACTTCAACGTCAGCAACTGCCCGCCGAAGCTGGCAGCGGCCTGGCCCAGGTCGCCCAGGCCCAGCAGTTGCGCGCCGAGCCGCAGCGCCAGGTGGGTGCCTTGCGTCTTGGCGAGGCGTTCGCGCGCATGCTCGCGCAGCGCATGGGCCATTTCGTGGCCCATGACCATCGCGGCCTCATCGTCGCTCAGTCTGAGTTGCTCCAGGATGCCGGTGTAGAACACGATCTTGCCGCCGGGCATGCAAAAGGCGTTGATCTGCGCGCTGTCGATCAGGCTGACCTCCCAGCGCCACTGCCGCGCGCGCTCGTTCCAGGGCGCGGCATACACCATCAACCGGCGCGCAATCGCATGCAGGCGCTGCAGCGAGGGGTGGCTGCGGGACACCAGCACGCGCCGGGCCTGGGCCTCGGACAGCATTTGCTGGTACTGCCGGGCGGCCGCTTGTTCCAGCGCTGGGGCGGACACCAGTTTGCGCAGACTGGATGCGGCGCCCACGTCCACCTGCGCCAGCACCGGGGTCGCGGCGCCGGCGCCGGCGGCCAGCAGGAAAGCGCGGCGCGCCGACCACGGGGATGAGGTCATCATGCAGGCCGTGGGGCCGAAGGCGGGGCAGGAAAAGCACATGCGGGAATAATAGACAAAACCGTCCGGCGCCAATGACCCCCCCGAATTCCGCCTTGCCCCGCGCCGCCCGCCTCTCGTGGCGCAGCAGCCTGCGCGTGTACCTGGAGGGCGCCAGCCTGCGCATGCTGGCGCTGGGCTTTGCCGCCGGTCTGCCGCTCCTGCTGGTCCTGGGCACGCTGAGCTTTCGCCTGCGCGAGGCGGGCCTGGAGCGCAGCACCATCGGTTATCTGAGCTGGGTAGGGCTGGTCTATGGCTTCAAGTGGCTGTGGGCGCCGCTGGTCGACCGCATGCCGATCCCGGTGCTCACGCGCCTGCTGGGCCGCCGCCGCAGTTGGTTGCTGCTGTCGCAGGGCATCGTGGTGGCCGGCCTGGTGGGCATGGCGCTGGCAGACCCGCGCCTGGCCCTCACGCCGATGGTGTGGTGCGCATTGGCCGTGGCGTTCGGCTCGGCCACGCAGGACATTGCGCTCGATGCCTTGCGCATCGAATCGGCCAGCGCCGAGCGCCAGGCGGCGTTGGCCGCCTGCTACCAGATCGGCTACCGCCTGGCGGTGATCTGGGCCGGTGCGGGCGCGCTGTGGATTGCCGCGCGCATGGAGGCTGCGCCCGTCCTGGCGTCGGGCGCTGCGGCCTACCAGAACGGCGCCTGGCAAGCGGCCTACCTGGCCATGGCGGCGTCGATGGCCCTGGGGGTGGTGACCGTGCTGCTGGCGCCCGAACCCGCGCCGGTGCCACTGCCTGCGGCCAGGAACGCCGGGCAGTGGCTCAGGGCGGCGGTGCTGGAGCCTTTTGCCGACTTCCTGCGCCGCCATGGCTGGCAGGCGGCATCGATCCTGGCGCTGATCGCCGTATACCGCATCAGCGATGTGGTGATGGGCATCATGGCCCAGCCGTTCTATGTCGACATGGGCTTCAGCAAGGATGAGGTGGCGACCGTGACCAAACTGTACGGCGTCGTGATGACGCTGGCCGGCACCTTTGCCGGCGGCCTGCTGGCCCTGCGCTTTGGCGTGATGCGCATCCTGATGCTGGGGGCCGTGCTCAGCGCCGGCAGCAATCTGCTGTTTGCCTGGCTGGCCGGCCATGGGCATGACGTAGCCGCGTTGATCGCCGTGGTGTCGGCGGACAACCTGGCCGGCGGCATCGCCTCGGCCGCCTTCGTCACCTACCTGTCTGGCCTGACCAATGTGCGCTATTCGGCCACGCAGTACGCGCTGTGCAGTTCGCTGATGATGCTGCTGCCCAAGTTCGTCGCCGGCTTCTCGGGCCGCTATGTCGATGCCTTCGGCTATGCGCCGTTCTTCACCGCCACCGCCCTGCTGGGGCTGCCGGCGCTGCTGCTGGTGTGGCTGGCGGCACGGGTCACCACCAGGGGCGGCACTTGACTGGCATGCGCATGGTGGCGAAAACGGCCTTCCGGGTACTTTTCAAAAAAAAACCTCTCCTCACTGAACTTTACAAAGAATTCAACACAGCGCGCGCGCCGGCGACGACCATGGCAGTCCACGAGATCGCCCACTACGCATGCCCCATGAGTTCGCAACTGCTGATGATCGAAGACGATGCCCGCCTGGCGCACATGGTGAGCACCTACTTGGCCCAGTCCGGCCTGCAAGTGACGCACTGCGCGGATGGCAAGAGCGGGCTGGCCCATTTGCAAAACCCCGAGTCGGGCATACCGGCCGAGTTGGTGATCCTGGACCTGATGCTGCCCGACATCGACGGCCTGGAAATGTGCCGCCGCATCCGCTCGCTGCCGGGCAGCGCAGCGCAGGTGCCGGTGCTGATGCTCACGGCCAAGGGCGACCCGATGGACCGCATCGTCGGCCTGGAGATGGGCGCCGATGATTACCTGCCCAAGCCCTTCGAACCCCGTGAACTGCTGGCCCGCATCCGCGCCATCCTGCGCCGCCGCACCAATGGCGGCCGCATATCCAGCGCGCAGGTGCTGCGTTTCGGCACGCTGGAGATCGACCGCGACGCGCACACCGTGACGGTGGCCGGGCAGTTGGCCGAACTGACCGCCTACCAGTTCGACCTGCTCCTGGCCCTGGTCGAGCGGGCCGGCCGCGTGCTGACGCGCGACCAGATCATGGAGGCCGTGCGCGGCCGCGAGTTGGAGGCTTTCGACCGTTCCATCGACGTGCATATGGGGCGCATCCGCGCGGCCATCGAGACCGACGCCAAGAACCCGCGCCGCATCCTGACGGTGCGCGGCGTGGGTTATATGTTCGCCAAGCAGCAAGATTGATGTGAAACACCCCCGCGTCGCCGACGGTCTGGCAAAGGCAGTTCTGCGGCCTGCCTGGCTTGGGGCGAAGCTGTTGCATGCGCCATCTGCGCCCCCGGAAACTGACCTGACCTGCGCTGGTTTTGGCATGTCGCTGATCAACCCCCTTTCCCGCCGCCTGTACCTGCGCATCTGGCTGGCCGTGGTCGGCTGCATGGCGCTGCTCACGCTCAGCGTGGGCTGGTCCTGGCGCATTGCACAGGAGCAAAAAGACCCGCCCGCCCTGCCCCCCACGCCGCCCGCGCGCCAGATGGTGCTGCGCGACGCTGCCGGCCACCCGGTGCTGCGCGGCCTGCTCACGCGCACCACGCTGGCGTCCGGCGAGTTCGCCAATGGCACCGAATTGCGCATCCAGTCCAACTCCGGCCAATGGTTCACGCTGCAAATGGCCCCGCACCCATCCCCTGGCGGGCAGCCCGCCGACACCGGCCACGCCGATGCCGCTTTCTGGACCCGGCCGCCGTTTGGCTTCCTGTGGCTGCTGGGCATCGTCAGCCTGGCAGCGGCCGTGGGCGTGTACCCCATCATCCGGCGGCTGACGCTGCGGCTGGAAACCTTGCAGCGCAGCGTGCAAAAGTTTGGCGAAGGCGACCTGTCGGTGCGCGTGCCCGAGCAAGGGCGCGATGAGGTGGCGGACCTGGCGCGCCAGTTCAACGCAGCCGCCGCGCGCGTGGAAGCGCTGGTCCAATCGCACAAATCGCTGCTGGCCAACGCCTCGCATGAACTGCGCTCGCCGCTGACCCGCATCCGCATGGGGCTGGAACTGATGAGCGGGGACCAGCCCTCGCCCGCATTCCGCGAGGAAATCCTGCACAACATTGCCGAACTCGACCAACTGGTCGACGAGATCCTGCTGGCCAGCCGCCTGGACGCGCGCGAGGCCGATGTGGGCACCGTGGAACTGGTGGACCTGATCGGCCTGGCGGCCGAGGAATGCGCGCGCGTGGACGCCGACCTGGCGGTCAATTCCAGTTCCGACGCGCTGCAAGTGCTCGGCGTGGCCAAGCTGCTGCGCCGGGCCTTGCGCAATCTGCTGGAAAACGCGCAACGCCACAGCACCGGCAACATCACCGTGCTGCTCCAGCGCTGCCAGGGCTACGCCGAGGTGCAGGTCTGTGACCGTGGCCCGGGCGTGCCCCCGAACCAGCGCGAACGCATCTTCGAGCCCTTCTACCGCCTGCCCGGCGCCAGCGAGCGCGCCGGCGGCGTGGGCCTGGGGCTGTCCCTGGTGCGCTCGATTGCCGGGCGCCACAACGGCAGCGTGCACTGCAAAGACCACGCTGGCGGTGGCGCCTGCTTTGTGCTGCACCTGCCGCCGCACCAGGAATGAGTTCCCCCGCATCGCTTGCGATGCGTTTGTCCCGTTCATCGCTTGCGATACGTTGATCCCGCTCATCGCTCATCGCTTGTCGCTTGCCGTGCGCTCGTCTGCCGCATCGCCTGCGTTGCCGGTCCTTGAACGGCAGCGCGCCAGCCCACGATCCGGCAACCGTCTGCCGCCATGCCAAAACTCCTCGGCCCGCGCTTTTGCACCGGTTTCGGTTTGCTCACCCCGATGGCGCTCGCGCCGATGGCACTGGCCTCTGGCGGCGCGCTGGCCAGTGCCTGCGCCCGCGCAGGGGCCTTGGGGCTGGTCGGCGGCGGCTATGGCGACCTAGTTCACTGCACCATTGAAACAACACCCCATTTGTGGTTAAATGCAACACATGGGAAAAATGAATCTGACCGACGCCGAGCGAGACAAATTGCTGACCGCCACGCGTAGCCGCACGGCGCGCGTGGCGGACGTGCGCAGGGCCAAGCTGATCCTCATGCTCGAAGAGGGTCAGTCGCGCGACACCATCATGCAAAGGCTCGAATGCGACTCGCGTTTCATCTCCCGCTGGTCCAGCCGCTTTCTCAGCGAGCGCCTGGCGGGCATGTACGCCCGGCATCCGGGACGCGCGCCCAAGCAGCCACCGGCCAAACTGGAGGCGCGGGTGCTCAACTACACGCTCAGGCGCAAGCCGAGCGATGGCTCCACGCACTGGAGCAGCTACAAGCTGTCGGCTGAACTTGGTGACGTATCCGTTTCTGCGGTTCAGCGCATCTGGCGCAAGCACAACGTGCGACCGCAAAGACTGGATCGACACATGGTGTCCAACGACCCGGACTTCGAGACCAAGGCGGCCGATGTGATCGGGCTGTACCTCAATCCACCGGCGCACGCCGTGGTGTTCTGCGTCGATGAGAAGACCGCCATCCAGGCACTCGATCGCAAGGACCGGATGCTGCCGCTGTCGTCAGGGCGTGCCGAGAGCCACGGATTCGAGTACAAGAGAAACGGCACACTGAGCTTGTTCGCGGCGCTGAACACCGCCACCGGCCAGGTGCTGGGCAAGACCGCAGCGCGCCACACCAGCGAGCAATTCGTTGCCTTCCTTACCGACATCGTCGCCAGCCAGTGCGAGCGGCAGGAGATCCATGTCATCTGCGACAACGTCAGCAGCCACAAGACCCAGCGCGTGCGGGACTTCCTTGTACGGCACGGCAACGTGCGCATGCACTTCACACCCACGTACTCGTCGTGGCTGAACCAAGTGGAGAACTGGTTCTCGCGCATTCAGCGTGATGTCATAACCCGCGGCGTATTTACCTCGGTGCAGGACTTGGGGCGAAAGCTGATGCGCTACATCCGCGAACACAACAAGAATCCCAAGCCCATCAAGTGGAAGTACGACGATCCATCAAGGCGCATTCGACAGGTGCTTATTCAATGATTCAGTGGACTAGGGCGCGTTAACAATCCATGGGTTATGTCTATACTTGATCTTTGAATGAATAGGGGCCCAAGATGCAAGAAGTCAGAAAACTACTATGTGATGAACAATGGGAGAAATTATCTCCGTTATTACCGGGTAAGCCGAGCGATCCTGGGGCGACCGCCCAGGACAATCGGCTATTTTTGGAAGCGGTGTTGTGGATCATGCGCACGGGTTCACCATGGCGAGACTTGCCTGCAGAATTGGGCAACTGGCACACGACATACACGCGGTTCAAACGCTGGGGCGAGTCGGGCGTATGGCAGCGGGTCTGCGAAATTGTCAGTGGCGACAGAGATTTGAAAATGCTGATGATCGATAGTACGGTGGTGCGTGCACATCAACACGCTGCTGGTGCCAAAAAAAAGAGGGGCCACAGGCAATAGGCCGTTCGCGTGGTGGATGGACGAGCAAGATTCACGTCGTTGTCGATGCGCTCGGTAGCCCAGTGCGTTGGCTGCTCACTGGTGGCGAGGTAGCCGATATTACACAAGCCAAGTCGCTGTTGGAAGGCTTGAAAGCCGATGCGGTACTGGCTGACAAGGGCTACGATGCCGATGCCCTGATTGACAGCATTCAGGTCGCTGGTGCGACGGCGGTCATTCCACCCAGGCGCAATCGTGTGGTGCAGCGAAGTTATGATCGACATCTGTATAAGGAGCGCAATTTGGTCGAGCGTTTTTTTAATCGGATCAAGCAATTCCGAAGAATCGCAACTCGTTATGAAAAGCTGGCGCGTAACTACCTGTCGTTTCTCAATCTGGTTTGTACTTATATCTGGATTACTTGATTGTTAACACGCCTTAGCGGCCGTGGTTATGGGTTTACTCAATGGCATGAACTCTTCACCCCACGCCAATTGGTAGCCCTCACCACATTTTCTGATCTGGTTCCAAAAGCCATCGCCAAAGTTCAAGCCGACGCCCGTGCCGCCGGGATGCCAGACGACGGCCTTGGATTGGATGCGGGTGGCGCAGCGGCTACGGCTTATGGTGAGGCGGTGGGGGTGTATTTGGCGTTTGCGATTAACAAAATGTGTGATCGTGGGTCGTCTATTTGTGGATGGGATACATCGCGTGACAGCATCAGAAATACGTTCGGTCGGCAAGCAATACCGATGGTGTGGGACTTTGCAGAAGCGAATTTTATTGAAAGCTCCGCAGGCAGTTATGAGAACGCTATCGACCAAGGTGTAAGGGTTGTGCGCGAATATCTCCCCGCCAGAGCCGCCGGATTTGCTGTTCAATGCGATGCGCAATCGCAAGTAATTTCACGGCAAAAGGTCATCTCCAGCGACCCGCCCTATTACGACAATATCGGCTACGCAGACCTGTCTGACTTCTTCTATGTCTGGCTGCGCAAGAGCTTGCGGCCCATCTTCCCTGACCTCTATACCACACTGGCCGTGCCCAAAGCCGAAGAATTGGTCGCCACGCCTTACCGCCACGGAGGCAAGGAACAGGCCGAAGCCTTTTTTCTGGATGGCATGACGCATGCCATGCACAATCTGGCGACACAGGCGCATCCGGCCTTCCCGGTCACCATCTATTACGCCTTCAAGCAAAGCGAGAGCAAAGACGATGCGGGCACCTCCAGCACCGGGTGGGAGACTTTTCTGGATGCGGTGCTGCGCGCAGGCTTTGCCATCACCGGCACCTGGCCAATGCGTACCGAAATGGGAAACCGCATGATCGGCTCAGGCACCAACGCACTGGCTTCCAGCATCGTACTGGTCTGCCGCAAGCGTGTTGCAAATGCCGCCACCGTCAGCCGCCGCGAATTTCTGCGCGAACTCAACGCAACGCTACCAGAAGCACTACAGGGCATGACCCGTGGTGGCATCAATTCTCCGGTAGCGCCAGTCGATTTGAGCCAGGCCATCATCGGCCCCGGCATGGCGATTTTCAGCCAATACGCCGCCGTGCTCGAAGCCGATGGCACGCCGATGCGTGTCAAGACAGCGCTGCAATTGATCAACCGTTTTTTCGCTGAAGATGATTTCGACCACAACACCCAGTTTTGCCTGCACTGGTTTGCAGCCGAGGGTTGGGCCTCGGGCAAATTCGGCACAGCCGATGTGCTGGCGCGCGCCAAAGGCACCAGTGTCGGCGGGCTGGTGGACGGCGGCACGGTACAGAGCAGCGGCGGCAATCTGCGCTTGCTGAAATGGGCCGAACTGCCGCGTGACTGGTCGCCCGATACCGACGCCCGTGTGTCCGTATGGGAGGCCCTGCACCAACTCATCCGCGCCTTGAATCAGGACGGTGAATCCACCGCCGGTGCGCTGCTGGCACGCATGCCCGCCCAGGCCGACCCCCTGCGTGCGCTGGCTTATCGGCTGTACACGCTGTGCGAGCGCAAGGGCTGGGCCGAAGATGCCCGCGCCTATAACGAACTGGTCACGGCGTGGAGCGCCATCGAACAGGCCGCTGGCGAGGCGGGTATGTTAGGCTCTCAAGGGCAGTTGGAAATTTGATTTGGAGACAGCGCGTGACAACGACAAAATGGCCTTACCCCGGTTCCCGTTGGTGGAAGTTTGATTTTCACACCCACACACCGGCTTCGCACGATACGCCGTGGCATCGTGGTGGTTTGGTATTGTCTGCCGAGGATTGGTTGCTGCGCTATATGGCTGCCGAAATCGACTGCGTGGCCGTCACCGACCACAACAGCGGGGCGTGGGTCGATACGCTCAAAATCGCCTACGCGCAAATGAAAGCGCAGCCACCCGCCGGGTTCCGGGAACTGACGTTGTTTCCCGGCGTGGAAATTTCCGTGCAAGGCGGTGTGCATGTGCTCGCGATTTTCGACCCCGCCGTGACGACCAGTGATATTGACACGCTGCTGGGCGCTGTTGGTTATCAGGGCACCAAGGGCGACAGCGATGCCGTGACAAGCCGAGGGATTGCCGAGGTGATTCAGGCCATCCTGACTGCGGGGGCCGTACCCATTCCCGCCCATGCCGATAAAGACAAAGGATTGCTGCAATGCAAGCCGAACACAAAACAAAGCGAGGTGGATGCCAATACGCTGCGACAGGCCATGGGCGTGGAAGGCTTGTTGGCTGTGGAATGGGGCAATGGCAACACCCCTTGGCCGCAATGCGTGGCGACTGATGAGCCTCGCCTGGCGAAAGTATTGGGCAGCGATTGCCACAGCTTCCAAAGCGCACAGGCACCGGGGTCTGCCTACACCTGGGTGAAAATGGCCAGCCCCACACTGGAAGGGCTGCGGCTGGCATTGCTGGATGGCAATGGCGTGTCGATACGGCGCAGCGATGAAGGGGCGTTCGACCCGTTCAAGCTCCCCGCGCACATCATTACGGGCGTTGAAATCGAAAACGCGCGCTACATGGGCAACGGCCAGGTTGCAAGGCTGGATTGCTCACCCTTTTTCAATGCCGTCGTCGGCGGGCGCGGCACAGGCAAATCCACGGTGGTGCATGGCCTGCGGCTGGCGGCGGGGCGCGTTCAGGAATTGACGGCATTGGGGCAGGATAGCGAGCCGCGTGCGCATTTCGACGAGTTTCGCAAGGTTGCCACCGGGCGCGATGGCAAGGGCGCATTGCGGGCCGAAACCGTGATCCGGCTGGAATGGCAGCACGACGATGATCGGCTACGCCTGTCCTGGTCTGCCAATGGGCAAGGCGCGGAGGTGCAGGAGTGGCGCAACGGGCAATGGCAACAATCCCCCAGCCAAAGCGTGAATGCGGCGCGGTTTCCCTTGCGCATCTTCTCGCAGGGGCAGATCGCTGCCCTGGCGGGCAGTGGGCGGCAAACATTGCTTGCCATCATCGATGAAGCCGGCAATGTCGAACCACTGAAACAGGTGCTTGAGGAAGCGCGGCGCACATTTTTCACCCAGCGTGCCCGCTTGCGTGAACTGGACGGTAAGTTGGCCGGGCAAGCCGAAGTCGAGCGCAGGCTGGATGAAGCGGGCAAGAAGTTGGCGGCACTGTCGCAGGCCGACCATGCAACGGTGCTGCGTGCTTACGCGCAGGCGCAACACCAGGAACGCGAGGTGAGCAATTTGTTCGAGCAGTTGCGCGACGGTGCGCAGCGCATTGCAGCATTGCCCGAGCAGATCGTCCTGGACGATTGGCCCGGCCAGCACTTCACGGAACAGGACGCCGATCTGTTGGCTTGGCGCAAGGATGCGGATGCGCAGGTCGAACAGGTTCGCGCCGGTTTGCAAGAGCAGGCGCGCAAGCTCGATGCGTTGATCGAGACCCTGCAAAAAGATGCCCGCCACGCGCAATGGAAAGCACGCGCTCAAGCCGCCCGGCAAGCGCATGCAGCCTTGCAACAGCAGTTCGCAGCGCAGGGTGTGAGCGACCCGCAAGCGTTTGCCCGGCTGACGCAGGAAAAACAGCAACTGGAAACGCAGCACAAAGCACTCCAGAAGATGAAATCAGACCGCCAGGAACTGGCGAAGCAGATCGAAGCACAACAAAAACTGCTTGCGGAAAAGCGTCAAAGCATCACGCAAGCGCGACAGTCCTTCATACGGAGCGCCTTGACCAACAACACGCAGGTGCGCATTGCAGTCGCGCCCTTCGGCTTCGGGCCGCGCCAGATCGAGCGTGAATTGCGCGAATTGATCGATGTGACGGACAACCGATTCGAGGACGATATCCTCAAGGTTGAAAATGGCGAGCCTTCGGGCGGGATGGCATTCACGCTGGCGCGGGCGGATGATGCGGGAAAGGTAGCTGCGGTGACTGCCGCCAAACAGCAATTGCTAGGTGTGCTAGGTGGGGGTGCACCGGACGATTTGGCTTTGGGCGGGCATTTCCGAAATTACTTGCAGCGCAAGCGTGAAAAGCCGGAGTTTGCTGACCATGTGCTGGCCTGGTTTCCGGAAGATGATTTGCGCATCGAGTACCGGCGTGACGAGGCTTGGCACCCTATCAGTCGAGGGTCGCAAGGACAGCGTTCAGCCGCCTTGCTGGCCTTCTTGCTTGCTTTCGGGGAAGAACCCATCGTTCTCGACCAGCCTGAAGACGATCTCGACAACCACCTGATCTATGACCTGATCGTGCGGCAGATTCGGGAGAACAAGCTGCGCCGCCAACTCATCGTCGTCACCCACAACCCGAATGTCGTGGTCAATGGCGATGCGGAACTGGTGCATCTGATGGGGTTTGGACGTGGACAGTGTTTCGTGCAGCAAAGCGGCGCATTGCAGGAATCGAAGGTGCGCCGCGAAGTGTGCCGCGTGATGGAGGGCGGGCATGAAGCATTTTCACGGCGCTGGAAGCGTCTGGGAACGGAGGTTTGAGATGTTGGCAACCCGCAGCGAACTGCTGGAAAAAATCCGTCTGGGCGAAGACAGTTTTCTGGAGATGAAAGAAGTGAAGTTCGCCGGAGGCAAAGTCCGTGGGCCAACGCAAGATGGGGTGGCCAACGAATTGGCCGCCTTTGCCAATAGCGCGGGCGGCGTGCTGTTGCTGGGAGTGGAGGACACCAGCCGTACAGTAATCGGCATCGAACTGGATAAGCTCGATGCGGTGGAGACTGTGCTGCGTGAAGCCTGTGAACAATCCATCAAGCCGCCGCTGGCCCCCATCATCGAGCGCCTGACCCTGCCCGATGCGGGAGGCATCGAGCAGCCTGTCATCCGTGTCGAGGTCAAGCGCAGCTTGTTCGTGCATCAAAGTCCCGGCGGTTATTTGCAGCGCGTGGGTTCTTCCAGGCGGCCCATTCCTCCAGATCAACTGGCGCGACTGTTCCAGCAACGCAGCCAGTCGCGCTTGATCCGGTTTGATGAAATGCCCGTTCCCGGCGCGACGTTGGAGCCTCTGTGCGAAGACTTGTGGCGTCGTTTCGTGGTGAGCGAAGGCGCAGCGCCGCGTGAAGTTGCGTTGCGCAAGCTGGCGATGGCCGCGCAGGACGATGATGGAGCTTGGCGGCCAACGGTTGCGGGGTTGTTGCTGGGCAGCGAACGGCCTCAGGAATTTCTGCCTTCTGCCTATATCCAGGCGGTTGCGTATCAGGGCACGACGGTGGTGCCGCAAGGGGAGTCCGCCTACCAGATCGATGCAAGCGATATGACCGGCCCGCTTGATCGGCAAATTCATGCTGCCTGCGCCTTTGTGCGCAAGAACATGCAAGTCGCCGCCTTCAAGCAACAGCATGGCGGGCGTGTGGATATGCCGCAGTTCTCGATGCGGGCGGTGTTTGAAGCCATCACCAATGCCGTGGCGCATCGGGATTACTCGATTCATGGCGCCAAGGTACGGCTGCGCCTGTTTGCGGATCGCCTCGAAATTTATTCACCGGGCATGTTGCCCAACACGATGGATACGGAGAGCCTGGTGGAGCGTCAATCCGCGCGCAATGAGGCCCTCGCCAGTCTGCTTGCGCGTTGTCCGATGGAAGACTCGAGCTTCGCGCCCTATCGGAACTTCATCATGGATCGTCGCGGCGAGGGTGTTCCAATCATCTTGCGCGAGACGCTCGAACTTGGCGGCAAGCCAGCACATTACCGAATGATTGATCAGAGCGAGCTTCTTCTTGTCATTCCGGCAGCGAATCCGGAGGCCCAGCCATGACACTTAAACCCTGGCGTGAAATCGCCGTCCCGCATGACGATGTGCTGAAGGGAACATTCCAGCAAGCCGAGTTTGCGGCTGACCTGTCGCGCGTGCATGCCGGCACGGCCAACGCGGAGTACCAGAACCCGGCGCTGTTCTTCCAGCGCACCTTCATCACCGAAGGCATGCGCCTGCTGCTCGATTCGGTGGTCAAGCGTTTGTCTGGCCGAGGTGGCGACCCGGTGATTCAGTTGCAAACCGCTTTTGGCGGCGGCAAGACGCACACCATGCTGGCGGTCTACCACCTCGCCAAGGGCGAAGCACCTGCCAGCGATTTGCAGGGCGTGCCCGCCATCCTCGATGCGGCGGGCGTGACCGAACTGCCCCGCGCGCGCGTCGCCGTGCTGGACGGCATCAAGTCCTCGCCCAACCAGGCTGTGGTCAGGGATGGGCAGAGCATCCGCACGCTGTGGGGCGACCTGGCCTGGCAACTGGGCGGGGCGCCGGGCTACGCGCTGGTGGCGGATGCCGACGCCTCGGGCACCTCGCCGGGCAAGGATGTGCTGGCCGATCTGCTGGGCCGCCATGCGCCCTGCGTGATCCTGATCGACGAGTTGGTGGCCTATGTGCGCCAGTTCGAGGAGGGCAAGGCGCTGACGGGCGGCAGCTTCGATTCCAACCTCAGCTTCGTGCAGGCGCTGACGGAAGCCCTGAAGGCCGTGCCGACCGCCGTGCTGCTGGCCTCGCTGCAGGAGTCCGCGAAGGAGGCCGGCAGTCAGCGCGGCGAGAAGGCGCTGGATTCGCTGTCGCACTACTTTGGCCGGATTCAGGCGCTGTGGAAACCGGTGGCCACCGAGGAGGCGTTCGAGATCGTGCGCCGGCGGCTGTTTTCCAGCACCAACGACCCGTTGGCGCTGGAATCGGTCTGCCGGGCCTTCGCGGACTACTACATCGACAACCGCGACGACTTCCCGCAGGAAACGCAGGACAGCAAGTACCTGAAGCGCTTGACGCACGCCTACCCCATCCACCCCGAGGTGTTCGACCGCCTGTACGAGGACTGGTCGACGTTGGACAACTTCCAGCGCACACGCGGCGTGCTGAAGCTGATGGCGAAGGTGATTCACCGCTTGTGGAAGGATGGCAACAACGACCTGCTGATCATGTCCGGCAGCTTTCCGCTGATGGATGCCGACACGCTGAACGAGGTGCTTTACTACCTGCCGCAGGGCTGGCCGCCGGTGATCGAGCGCGATGTGGACGGCGAGCGTTCGGAGACCTGGGAGATCGAGAACAAGGACACCCGTTTCGGCAGCGTGCAAGCCTGCCGCCGCACGGCGCGCGCGATCTTTCTGGGCAGCGCGCCCAGCACATCCAGCCAGGGTGTGCGCGGTCTGGAACTGGAGCGCGTGATCCTGGGCGTGGCCCAGCCGGGACAGCAACCCGGCCTGTTCAAGGACGCGCTGCGGCGCCTGGGCGACCGGCTGCACTATCTGAACGCCGCCAACAACCGCTTCTGGCTGGACACGCGCCCGAACCTGCGGCGCGAGATGGAAGAACGCAAGCGCCGCTTTCAGGACAGGGAGGACCTGTTCCCCTCCATCCGCGAGCGCGTGCAAAAGAGCTTTGCCCGCGACGTGTTCGGCGGCATCCACATCTTCACCGGCAGCGGCGATGTGCCCGACGACTGGGCGCTGCGGTTGGTGGTGCTGCCGCCGGACGCGGCCTTCAGCAAGAGCGGCCAGAGCCTGGCCATCGAGCGCGCGACCGAGATTCTGAACCAGCGTGGCGAGCAGCCGCGCTTCAAGCAGAACCGCCTGATCTTCCTGGCGGCGGACTACGATAGCGTGGGCCGCCTGAAGGATCACGTTCGCACGCACCTGGCTTGGCGCAGCATCGTCAGCGACTACAAGGACAACCGCATCGTCCTCGACAACCTGATGGCCAAGCAGGCGCAAGCCAGCCTGGAGCAGGCTGAGGAAACGGTGCGGCGCATGATCCGCGAGACCTGCAAGTGGCTGCTCGCGCCGGTGCAGGAAGCCCGCCCCATGAATGGGAAAGGCGGGGGCCTGTCCGAAGTGAAGTGGGAGCATTTCCCGCTCAACCCCGGCGCGCAGAACTGGTCGCAGGAAATCGAGCGCGTGCTCAAGGAAAATGAGCTGCTCATCAGCGAGTGGGCGCCGATCCATCTGGCCAAGGTGCTGAAGGACTGGTTCTGGAAGGACGATGCCAAGGACACCAGCGCCCTGAACGTATGGCAGCAGAGTTGCCAGCAACTCTACCTGCCGCGCCTGAAGGACGACGCGGTTTTTCAGCGAACGCTGGCGGCAGGCGCAGAAAGCCGGGAGTTCTTCGGCTTCGCGCAGGGCAAGGAAGACGGGCGCTATGTCGGCTTCAGTTTCGGCAGGCGTGCCTCGCCGTCCCTGGATTCATCGCTGCTGTTGGTCGAACCAGTCACTGCTGCCGGGTATGCCCAACGAGATGCCGCTGCAAGGGCCATGGAGCCTGCACCGGGCACCACTGGCCCCGATGCAAGCCTGCCACGGGCCAAGGGTCCAGCCCGTCCCGCTGACGACGCTCCGCCATCGGTCAGGAAGCGCTTCTACAGCAGCATCGAGATCAACCCGCTCCGCGCCAAGGAGCAGTTTGCCAGTCTGGACGACGAGGTCGTCCGGCAATTCACCTCGCGCTTCGGCGTCAATGTCAGCATCACTATCGAGATTCGGGCCAACTCGGACACCGGGTTCGATGAGGGGCTACAGCGCGCCGTCAGGGAGAACTGCAACGTGCTGAAGTTCAGGAGCGCGGAGTTTGAAGATTCCTGATTTTTGGAGTCTGCCGCTGCGGGCGGGATTCCGGTGGCCGGGCAGATCGAGGCCGCATCGCCCTACAACGCCCGCTGCGCCAACAGCCCGCGTGCGGCCAGGTTGTTGATGAAGGCGCGCAGGCCGAAGGTCCATGGCGCGGCTTTTTCGCTCAGATTCACGCGGTTGCACAGCTCACCCAAATGGGCGCTGCGGATCGCGACCCGGTCGCCCAGCTTGTGGGTGAAACCGCCGCCGGGTTCATCGCGGTCCTGCGTGGGCGCGAACAGCGTGCCCAGAAACAGCATGAAGCCGTCGGGGTACTGGTGCGCGGCGGTCGCCTGCTCGACCAGGTCTTGCGGCTCGCGGCTGATGAACTGCATCGAATTCATGCCTTGCAGCACAAAGCCTTCCGGGCCATCGACGCGCAGGTCGACCTGCTCGCGGCGCACATCTGCCAGGCCAAAGCTGGCGTCGAACAGCCGGATGTACGGGCCGATCGCGCAGGAGGCGTTGTTGTCCTTGGCCTTGGACAGCAGCAGCGCGCTGCGGCCTTCCAGGTCGCGCAGGTTCACGTCGTTGCCGAGCGTTGCACCGACGATGCGGGCGCGCCCGTCGACGGCCAGCACCACCTCGGGCTCCGGGTTGTTCCAGGTGGAGTCGGCGCGGATGCCGATGTCGGCACCGGTGCCCACCGACGACAACACCGGCGCCTTGCCAAATATCTCGGCGTCGGGCCCGATGCCGACTTCCAGGTACTGTGACCACAGGCCCTGGGCTTTCAGGTGCTGTTTCAACGCCATCGCCTGCGGCGAGCCGGGCTTGAGCGCTGACAGGTCGGTGCCCACCTTGGCGACCATTTGCGCACGAACCTGCTGGGCCTTGGCCGGGTCGCCGTCGGCCTGCTCCTCGATCAGCCGTTCGATCAGGCTGGCGGCAAAGGTCACTCCCGCAGCCTTGACCACTTGCAGGTCGCAGGGGGCGAGGAAAAAGGGCTTTTGCAGATGGCGCAGGGCTTCGTCGCTGTGCGCCAGAATCTCCTGGACGCTGCCCAAGCGCTGGCCCGGGGCCAGGTGCACGCAGCGCGCCGGCTCGGGTTGGTCGAGCAAGCTGCTCATCGTCGGGTAATCGGCGCTCAGGTCGTAGACGCCCGAGGCGCGCAAGGCCACCACCGAGGGGCCTTGCACGTCGGGGCGCCAAACCCGCGCCACCAGCGTGCCGGCATAGCCGTCGTCGGGCAGGAAGCGCTCGAGTTGCAGTTGCAGGGGTGCGGTCTCTTTCACTATGTGCCTTTCGGGGATGGGGCTGGGCGCATTGTCGCGCAGACGGCGCGCTGCGCCGTCAACGTATGATGCGTGCCTGCCGCTGCCGGCATGCAGCGCGCGGTAGGTGCGCAGGCGTGGCCGGGCCGAGGCCGCGCCGGCTGCACGCTATATTTCCCCCCTTCCCATTGCCTTGACCGCACCACCTGATGACCGCCTCCACCCCATCGGAAACCGCCGCCCGGAAGAACCTCGCCAAGCTCCAGCGCGCCATTGTCGATGGCCTGCAAGACGTCAAGGCGCAAGACATACAGGTCTTCAACACCGAGCATCTGTCGCCACTGTTCGAGCGGGTCATCGTGGCATCGGGCAGTTCCAACCGCCAGACCAAGGCGCTGGCCGCCAGCGTGCGCGACGCGGTGCGTGAAGCCGGTTTTGCCAAGCCGCGCACCGAAGGCGAGGACAACGGCGAATGGATCATCGTCGACTGCGGTGCCGCCGTGGCGCATATCATGCAGCCCGCCATCCGCCAGTACTACCGTCTGGAAGATCTCTGGGGTGACAAACCGGTGCGCATCAAGCTCGGCGCGGCCAAACCCTTCTCGCCCTCGTCCGGCGGCACGACCGCGCAGGCCGCAGACCAGAAACCGGCCCGCAAAGCGGCAGCCAAGGCCCCGGCCAGGAAAATCGTGGCCAGGACTGCGGCGAAGCCTGTGACCCCATCTGCGGCCAAACCGGCGAAGAAAGCGCCCGCCAGGCCCGCTGGCAAGCCGGCCGGCAAAACCACCACCGCAAGGAAGGCCGCCATCGAGACCATCGTGATCAGGCCCTCTGGCGCGAACAGGCCGGCCGCCAAGGCAGGCGCCACGGCAAGGCCGGCGCGCAAAAAGGCTGCGGCCCGCAAGGGCTGAACCGGCCGCCCTCGATTCGCCCCGATGAAGCTGCTGATCGTCGCCGTCGGGCAGCGGGTGCCTGATTGGGCGCAGACGGCATGCAACGACTACGCCAAACGCTTGCCGCCCGAACTCAAGCTGGAGCTCAAGGCGGTCAAGACCGAGCCGCGTGCCGGCAAGACGCTGGCGAGCCTGCTTGCTGCCGAGCGCGGGCGTATCGAGGCGGCCATCCCGCGCGGCGCGCAGGTGGTGGCGCTGGACGAGCGCGGCACCCGTCTGACCACCCTGGCCTTGGCCGAACGGCTGCGGGGCTGGCAGTTGGTCGGCGACACGGTGGCGCTGCTCGTCGGCGGGCCCGACGGGCTGGACCCGGCCTTGCGCCAGGCCGCGCACGAGCGCATCCGCCTGTCGGACCTGACCCTGCCCCACGCTCTGGTGCGTGTGCTGCTCATCGAGCAGCTCTACCGCGCCTGGTCGCTCCATGCCGGGCACCCGTACCATCGCGAATGACGGCGGCGCTCACTGGAGCACCTTCGCCTTCGGCTACGGTATGAGCGCCTTCGGGCGGCCGGGCGGCGCAGGATGGAGCACCTTCGCCTTCGGCTGCGGTATGAGCGCCTTCGGGCGGCCGGGCGGCGAAGGATGGAGCACCTTCGCCTTCGGCCACGGTATGAGCGCCTTCGGGCGGCCGGGCGGCGCTCATGCGCGGCTTGGCGGCGGCGGCATGTTCCATGGCTGCTGCAAGATCGGCTCGCGGCAGCTCCGCTGTGTCGCCACCAGTTCCCCTCGTTCTTCAAAATCTGTCGATGTCTGATTTCATCTACCTGGCCTCCCAAAGCCCGCACCGCCGCCAACTGCTCGAACAGTTGGGCCTGCGGCATGAGTTGCTCGTCCCCGACCCGGGCGACGCGGATGAGCAAGACGCCGAGGCGCTCGAAGCGCCGCTGCCCGGCGAGGCGCCGATCCGCTACGTGGAGCGCGTGACGGGCTTGAAACTCGATGCGGCCATGGCCCGCCACGCGCGCCGTGCCCTGCCGCAGGCCCCTGTCCTGTGCGCCGACACCACGGTGGCCCTGGGCCGCAGCATCCATGGCAAGCCCGATGGTGCGGCGCACGCGGCCCGCATGCTGGGCGCGCTGGCCGGGCGCGCGCACCGCGTGCTCACCGCCGTGGCCTTGCAGGCAGGCCCCCGGCGCCTGACGGCGCTGTCCGTGTCGCGCGTGACTTTTGCCGCGCTGACGCCGGCGCAGATCGCCGCCTATGTGGCCACCGGCGAACCGCTGGGCAAGGCCGGGGCCTACGGCATACAGGGGCGGGCGGCAGCGTTTGTGCAACACCTGGCGGGCAGCTATTCAGGCATCATGGGCCTGCCCCTGTACGAGACCGCACAGTTGCTGCGCGCGGCGGGCTTGTCGCCATAACCACTGCATCCCCAGAGCAACCCTGCCGCAACCCCACCACGCCCCCCGGCCGCCATGCAACAAGACATCCTGATCAACTGGTCGCCGCAGGAGACCCGTGTCGCCGTGGTCGAGCACGGCGCGGTGCAGGAACTGCACATCGAGCGCACGCTCGAACGCGGCCTGGTCGGCAACATCTACCTGGGCAAGGTCGCGCGCGTGCTGCCGGGCATGCAGTCCGCCTTCATCGACATCGGGTTGGAACGCGCGGCCTTTTTGCATGTGGCCGATCTGTGGCAGCGCCAGCCCGACGGCGAAGCGCCCCTGTTCGCCCGCAAGGGCCAGCCGCAGGTACCGATCGAAAAACAGGTGTTCGATGGCCAGGCGCTGATGGTGCAGGTCATCAAGGAGCCCATTGGCACCAAGGGCGCGCGCCTGTCCACGCAGATCAGCATTGCCGGCCGCCTGCTGGTGTTTCAGCCGCAGGACGACCATGTGGGCGTGTCGCAAAAAATCCCCGGCGCCGAGCGCGACGCGCTGCGCGCGCGGCTGCAAGCGCTGGTGGGCGACAAGACCACGGGCGGTGGCGGCGGCTTCATCCTGCGCACCAATGGCGAGGATTCCAGCGACGCCGAACTGGCCGAGGACATCGCCTACCTGCGCAAGACCTGGGCGCTCATCAAGGAGGCGGCGCTCAAACTGCCTGCCCGATCGCTGCTGCACCAGGACCTGTTCCTGCTGCAGCGCGTGCTGCGCGACCTGGTGGGCGAGCAGACGCAGAGCATCCGGATCGATTCGCTGGAGCAGTTCCAGCGCCTGCACGCCTTTGGCCAGGAGTTCATGCCCGCTGCTGCCGGCAAGCTGCAGCATTACAAGGGAGAGCGGCCGATCTTCGACCTGTACGCCATTGACGAAGAAGTGGCCAAGGCGCTGGGCCGCCGGGTCGATCTGAAATCGGGCGGCTACCTGATCGTCGACCAGACCGAGGCGCTGACCACCATCGACGTGAACACCGGCGGCTTCGTCGGTGTGCGCAACTTCGACGACACCATCTTCAAGACCAACCTGGAGGCCGCGCAGGCCATCGCGCGCCAACTGCGGCTGCGCAACCTGGGCGGCATCATCATCGTCGACTTCATCGACATGGCGCAGGGCGGCCACCAGGAGGCCGTGCTGACCGAGTTCAGAAAACAGCTCGCACGCGACCGCGTCAAGACCATGGCCGGCGGCTTCTCGCAACTGGGCCTGGTGGAGATGACGCGCAAGCGCACCCGCGAATCCCTGGCCCATATGCTGTGCGAGCCTTGCGCGGCCTGCCAGGGCAAGGGCAGCGTGAAGACCGCGCGCAGCGTGTGCTACGACATCCTGCGCGAGATCCTGCGCGAAGCCCGCCAGTTCAACCCGCGCGAGTTCCGGGTGGTGGCCTCGGCACGGGTGATCGAGCAACTGCTCGACGAGGAAAGCCAGCATTTGGCGGGCCTGATCGACTTCATCGGCAAACCCATCTCGCTACAGGCCGAAAGCGCGATGGGGCAAGAGCAGTACGACATCGTGTTGCTGTGACCAAATGCATGGGCCGCGTCGCGCAATGGCCAATGCAAGCGGCTGCCTTGGCCCATGGCCGCCAAGCGTGGCCGTTTTTGCCTTTACATTCACCGGCAGCGGGCTGCGCTGGCCCGGCAAGGAGCAGTGGCATGCGCGCACTATGGGGGTTGGCGGGTTTGGTGCTGGTGTTGGCCGTGGTCGGCATGCTGGTCAAAAAGCAGTTGTCTGCAATGCAGACGACGACCGGCACGGTGCAGGAATCGAGCCAGCAGGTGCAGCAGCACATCCAGCAGCAGGTCCAGGGGCTGATGCAGCAGGCGCGGCCCATGCCGGAAGATCAGCCCCAGGATGACAAAAATTGAGCGGCATGAGACCGGGGCGCCTGATTCGAGCGCGCATGCAGTGATCCATCACACCCCGATGAGCGCCGATCCGGATGCGCATTGGATGCGCCAGGCGCTGGCCCAGGCCGAAGACGCGGCCCGCGCTGGCGAAGTGCCCGTGGGGGCGGTGGTGGTCAAGGACGGCCAGTTGATCGCCACCGGCCGCAACGCGCCCTTGGCGCGCCATGACCCCAGCGCCCATGCCGAGATTTTGGCCTTGCGCGCAGCCGCGCGGCGCCTGGGCAATTACCGGCTGGACGGTTGCAGCCTGTACGTCACGCTCGAGCCTTGCGCGATGTGCAGCGGCGCGCTGCTGCAGGCCCGGCTGGCGCGGCTGGTGTACGGCGCGGCGGACCCCAGGACGGGCGCCGCCGGGTCGGTACTCGACCTGTTTGGCGATGCCCGGCTGAACCACCAGACCCGGGTGCAAGGCGGGGTGCTGGCCGACGCAGGAGGCGACCTGCTGCGCCGCTTTTTCCGCCAGCGCCGCAGCGGGCAGCGGGCCCAGGCGCTGGCCCGCCACCCATTGCGCGACGATGCCCTGCGCACGCCCGATGCCGCCTTTGCCGGCCTGCCGGACTACCCCTGGGCGCCGCATTACCTGAGCGACCTGCCCGGCCTGGCGGGGCTGCGCATGCATTACCTGGACGAAGGCCCGCGCCCGGCCGCACGCACTTGGCTGTGCCTGCATGGCTACCCGGCGTGGAGCTACCTGTACCGGCATATGCTGCCGGTGTTTCTGGCCGCAGGCGACCGCGTGCTGGCGCCCGATCTGATCGGCTTTGGCAAAAGCGACAAACCCAAGAAAGACAGCGCGCACCAGTGGGCCTGGCACCGGCAGTTGCTGCTGGAGTGGCTGGCGCGCCTGGACCTGCGCCGCGTGGTGTTGGTGCTGCAAGACGGGGACATGCTGGGCCTGGCGCTGCCCATGGCCATGCCGGATCGTTTTACCGGCCTGCTGGTGCTCGACCCGCTGCTGGCCGCAGGCGCGCAGCCCTTGCATGGGCCTGGCGTGGGCCGCCTGCTGGCACGCATCGACCCGCCGTTGTCCGACGCGCAATGCGCAGCGTATGACGCGCCGTTTCCAGACCGGGGCCATTGCGCCGCACTGCGGGCGTTTGCCGACCGCAACCTGTTCCGGGCGTTTGCCGAACACCCCCCGTTCCGGGCGCTGTCCGCCCCCCTGCCGGCGGCTGCGGATGGGCAGGGCGCGGCGCGCCCGTTCTGGCAGCCGCAGCAGTGGCCGGGTCGCAGCCTGGCCATCGGCGACTGCCCCGAGTTCAGCCGGCACCCCCGGGCCGGCCATACGGTGCCCGAGCATGGCGCAGCGCTGGCCGCGCGGGCAGTGGAATACTTTGGGCCGTCCCACCCGGCACATGGCCTGGCATGCCGTCCCGCAAATAACTGCACATGAAACCGCGCCTTTCGCCCTCAGTGTCGCGTCGCCGATCATCTGTCTGTCTGCGCTGGCCATCGAAGCGCATCGCGGCGTTTGCAAATCATCGCAATGCGTGACTGGCAGCGCGAGGGCTTGTGCCCTGCCTAGTGTTTCGTTTCATTAAAACAATTACATTATGTCATTTGAAAGTCGAAGGATTTCCATTGGAATCGAACGGGCTGGAGGTTCATCTCGTCGATGCCTTTGAGAATACGATGCTTGAGTTCGTCAAGTGAAGCGACCCGGATGTGGCGCAGGAACGTTCGGGCCATCTTCGAGAAGGCCGACTCCACGAGATTGAGCCAGGAGCCGTGCTTGGGGGTATGGACGTACTCGAAGCGCCCCGGGCGGCTTGCCAAGTAGGCCATCGTCTCCTTGGAGGTGTGGGCGCTGTGGTTGTCCAGTACGACGCGGATGACCGCCTGGCTCGGATAGTGCTCATGCAGGCGTTCGAGCAAGGCGATGAACTCACAACTGCGATGGCGCGGCTCGACGTTGGCGATGATCTGGCCGTCGTGCAGGTCCAGCGCCGCGAGAATGGACAAGGTGCCGTGGCGCACATATTCGTGGTCACGCCCCACGCCGGGGTGCTTGCCGGCCACCGGCGCCAGATCGGGCGCGGTCACGCCAAGCGCCTGCACGCCCGGTTTCTCATCGACGCTGACGGTGTAGATTGGCGTGGGACGTGCGTCGTCAACCGCATCGGCTTGGTACAGATTCACGTCGTGATAGACCATCAGCACTTGGGCCATCTTGCGCTCGAACTGTGCGTCGCGCCGCTCCAGGTAGTAGCGCACCCGATGCGGCTTGAGTTCATGGGCGTTGAGGATGCGCCATACCGTGGTCTTGCCCGCGCGAGCCAGTCGCGCAAAGCCTGCGCTGTGCGCGTTCGCGCTGGTCGCGCAAAGCCTGCGCTGTGCGCGTTCGCGCTGACATGCGCGGCCAGCGCCGAGAGCGTCCAAAGCTCTGCGGCGTAACCCAAGTCCTTGGGCTTGCGACAGGCCAAGTCCACGACCCAGGCGCGCGCGTCATCGGTGATTTGCGGTGCATACGGTCGGTGGTAGCGATCCTGCATCCCTGCCGCTACGCCCGTCGCCAAGGCCTTGTCGATGCACTTGTAGATCGTCGGCCTGGACATGCCTAGCGCACGCTGTATCTGCGTGGGCGATTGCCCATCGGCATACGCCAGCAGCATTCGGGCACGCTCGACTTCGCGGACGGGTGCAGTACGAGAGCCGGCGAGCTCTTTGAGCATCACCTTGTGCTCTTGGCTCAACTTCAACTCCGATCGCCCTGTCCGTCGCGCCATGCCAGTCTCCAAAAAATTACCGTGACATGATCGCATATAATCTGATTTGGGTAAATGGTTTAACGAAACGAAATACTAGGGCGCGTTAACAATCCATGGGTTATGTCTATACTTGATCTTTGAATGAATAGGGGCCCAAGATGCAAGAAGTCAGAAAACTACTATGTGATGAACAATGGGAGAAATTATCTCCGTTATTACCGGGTAAGCCGAGCGATCCTGGGGCGACCGCCCAGGACAATCGGCTATTTTTGGAAGCGGTGTTGTGGATCATGCGCACGGGTTCACCATGGCGAGACTTGCCTGCAGAATTGGGCAACTGGCACACGACATACACGCGGTTCAAACGCTGGGGCGAGTCGGGCGTATGGCAGCGGGTCTGCGAAATTGTCAGTGGCGACAGAGATTTGAAAATGCTGATGATCGATAGTACGGTGGTGCGTGCACATCAACACGCTGCTGGTGCCAAAAAAAAGAGGGGCCACAGGCAATAGGCCGTTCGCGTGGTGGATGGACGAGCAAGATTCACGTCGTTGTCGATGCGCTCGGTAGCCCAGTGCGTTGGCTGCTCACTGGTGGCGAGGTAGCCGATATTACACAAGCCAAGTCGCTGTTGGAAGGCTTGAAAGCCGATGCGGTACTGGCTGACAAGGGCTACGATGCCGATGCCCTGATTGACAGCATTCAGGTCGCTGGTGCGACGGCGGTCATTCCACCCAGGCGCAATCGTGTGGTGCAGCGAAGTTATGATCGACATCTGTATAAGGAGCGCAATTTGGTCGAGCGTTTTTTTAATCGGATCAAGCAATTCCGAAGAATCGCAACTCGTTATGAAAAGCTGGCGCGTAACTACCTGTCGTTTCTCAATCTGGTTTGTACTTATATCTGGATTACTTGATTGTTAACACGCCCTAGCCTCGCTCCAGGGCAAGCCCCTCCTCGAATGTCTGTGACCGTCCACTACGCGAGCTTGGCGCCGAAATCTTCGCAGACGCTCTCGACCACAGCCGCCACTTCGTGCAGGAAGGAATTGCGATCCGGCGAGGGGGTGATGTCAGGAATCGGCGCAGCCCGCTCGTAGATGCGCTCGCCGATGATCGACGCGCGCGCGTAGCTGGAACCACGCCCAGACTGGTTAAACGCCGACTGCCATTCCGGCATCCGCTCGGCCCGAACGCGGCGAGTAGCGAGGTCCAGCGTTTTGGTGGACAGCGCGTTGGCCAGGCCGTCAAAAACCTGCTGCTTGTGCGCATCGTCGGTCGGCTCGGCGGGGTCCCACCGGAGTGGGTTCTGCAGCAGCACATACAGCCGATCCTGAAGCTGCTTGCGGAGATCCGCGACCGGTTTGAGGTTGTCGTACTCGTCGCCGAGGCCGGGCGTGCTGAGTCGTCGGCTCAATGCCCAAATGCGCTTCCAGTGCTCCTTGCTGACGCCGGGCTTGTAGTCGAGGCCCAGGCGCGGCCACCACGCATCGTGGAAGCTCTCGGCAGCGTTCTTCACGGCCAGGACGAGATTCATGCGGTCGTACACCGGCTTCGCGAGGACGGGCGCCGGCTTTTCCACGATGACATCGATGGCGGCCAACAGGGTCTGCAACTGACCGATGGTCCGCTTGTGGGTCTTCTTCGCAGCATCCAGGTCCTCGTCGATCCCGCCGACGAAGAAGCAGGCTTCCTTCAGGCGGCCGCGAAGCGCACGTTCCGCGAAGGGACCCAACTCCTCGCCAATCGACGCGAGGACGTTCTCGGCGGAAGCCAGGACGTGCTGCTCCCGATCTGCCGCGTTGCGCAGGTTGTCGCCCTTGACCTCGTCGAAGTGCGTGAACACGAGTAGCAGTTTGCTGGTGCTGCCTGACGTGATCATCTCCTTCATGGCCGCAACCGGGGCGGCCTGCATCGGCTGCATGGCGTTGTCGACGAGCACGATGGCATCCGTCGACTCGATGCGCCGGGTCAATGAAGTCGAGATGGCTGCCACCGACTTGGGCGTGTGGCCCAAGCCTTCACCGTCGAGAAGCACGAGCTTGGGTTGTTGACCGTCGTTCCACGCGGGCATGAATGCGCCTGCCACGCGAACGCCGTTCACCAGCGGCGTCAGCAGGTGCCCGAAGCGTCGGGAGTGGTTACTGGAGAAGCGTGTGACCGTCTTGATGAAGGTCGCACGGTCGTCGGTCTCCCACGACCACGATTGCGGCCAGCCCTGCTTGTTGCGGCGCACCGCGCCATCGGTAAGCAGCGAGAAACGAAGCTCGATCTCGTCCATGAGCTCGTCGCTGATGCGGTGGAACTCGTCGTCTTCACGAAGCCGGCGATCAAGCTCCTCCTCGAACAACTCGTCGACGACCCGCTGGTCCTTTTCGTCGGTGGCGCCCAGCTCGGTCTTGAGTTGGTCGCCGTGGCGGGCGGCGATGGCGCGCAACGCCGTCAACGTCTTCGTCAGCAGCGCATTGGTGGCGTCGAGATCGATCACGTCGTCAGCAGCGGTCTCCTCGGTCTGCTCCGCAGCGTCGTCCTCGTCCTCGTCATCCTCATCGTCGTCGGTGCCGGCTGCCTGAGGTCCGTTGCCAAGCACGTAGTTGAAGCGGAACCGTTGGTTCACATGCATCAACAACTTGCGCAGCACTTCACCGTCGTCGCCACGGTAGGCGGACAGAACGGCCTCCGAGATGCACTCGTTCAAATGCTCGCGGACTTCGTCGATGGGGAAGAAGGTGACCACTGCCTTGTACGGGCCTGGTGCAAGCACAACCTCGGTCTCATGCACCGTGGTCTTCGCCGTCGATGTCGACGGAAAGCGCTCGGTCTCCGGGTCCGTGCCGATCAGCTGCCGAAGCAGCGTCGTCTTGCCGGCGCCGGTCGTCCCGAGGAGCAGCGCCTGCCGATAGTCGGAATCCTTCGATGTCGGCAGCGGAATGATCGACTCGCGGATCGCGCCGAAGTCGCTCTGCTCAGGTTCCATGCCGTGATAGAAGATCTCGACGACCCGGCGATGGAACCGCTTTTCAGCCTCCGCCCTGGCCGGCAAGCTCCAGAAGCTCTCCTCTGCCAGTAGCTGGTTGAGTTGATCCTTCAGATCATTGGCCTCGGCCTCGTCGGACGTTCCGAGCCCCTGGCGGACTCGCAAGCCCGGCTTGCCAGTGTTCGGGTCGACCCGAACCGGATGGCGGAAGATCACCGCCCATGCACTGCGACCCTGCGACCGGCTCAGGGTCACCACAAAACGCTTCTCCATGCCGCACCTCGTTGTTCAGCCGTTGTTCCGGAGCGGATCATAGGCATGCCGACACTGGCGGTCAAGCACAATCTGAACAACGAAGGAACAACGGTGCCGCTTGGCGCGGCGGCTGCGCTTCCGCCCATTTCCGCTACATTCCTACGGGGTTGTAGATGCCCGTTCGATTTCCGTTAGGGCTCCACCATCAGGTAGGTGAGTTTCTCGCGCACCTGTGCCAGCACCTCGGGGCGCTTTTCCAGCAGTTGCAGCGCCTCGTACTGGATGCCGGAGAAGTCGAGCGGGTTGTTCTCGTGCAGCAGTTCCTGATACTTGGCGAAGCACGCGGCCAGCGCACGGATTTCCACTTCGGGAGCCGCTGTGAGCGTGGCAGCGTCGAGGGCATCCTCGCTGATCTTGTTGAGCCACTTGAGCAGGTTCTCCGACTGCGCCCAGCGCCCTGACTGGTCGTCGCCCATGACGAGCTGCGCGTCGGGCAATTCGCGGAAGTCCTTGATGTGCTGGTATAGGAAGTACTGCTGGTCGAATTGGTCGAACAGCGTGAAGCTGCGCTTGAGCCGCGTGAACTCGCGGTACTCCTCCAGCAGCCGCAGGCAGATGGAGTGGAAGGTGCCGAGGTACATCTCGTTCAGGTTGAACTTGATGTCCAGCTCGGTCAGGCGGTTCGAGATGCGCGTGGTCAGCTCGTGCGCGGCCTTGTCGGTGAAGGTGACGACAAACAGAGACTCCGGCGCGACGCCTTTCTGGGTGATGAGATAGACGATGCGCTCGACCAGCGTAAAGGTCTTACCGGAGCCGGGCCCGCGATGATGAGCACCGGGCCTTCTGTGGTGAGGATGGCGTCGAGCTGCTGCGGATTGTCCTTGGATTGGAGGGCGGCGGCGCTGGTCATTCCGTTCCTCCCTCGTTGTCATCGACCGATGCCTTGCCGATGTGGCTGGCGATCCACTGATCCAGTTCGCCACGCCGGAAGCGCCACGTTCCGCCGAGTTTGAAGGCTGGGAGCTTCCCGCTCGCCGCGAGGCGATAGACCGTACGCTTGCTAGCCTTCAAATAGGCGGCCACCTCATCAATCGTGAGGATTTCGTCCGGTTGATCGCTCATTTGCTTGCCCATGTCGTTTCGACACGGATGGTCTAATGGCGTATCTTGGCATAAGATTTCGCGGTTGAGCAGACTTGGGCAAACTTGGCATCTGAAAAGTTGCCGGACCGACGAGGGGGCAGCGGGTGGCATCCAACTACGAGGCGATCAGCGACGAGAACCGGCGGCGCTACGGCACCGACATCGGTCGGATCGGCCCGATGCTGTTGGCCGATCGCTACGACGACCGGACGCACTTCATCTTCGAACTGCTTCAGAACGCCGAAGACGCGCTGGGTCGGCGTGGCGACTCGGTCGGGCCGCGCAAGGTCACGTTCGAGCTGACCTCGACTCGCCTGACGCGCTCCCACTTCGGCAGGCCGTTCGATGAGACCGACGTGCGTGGCGTATGTGGCATCGCCGAGAGCACAAAGGACAAATTCTCGATTGGCCGGTTCGGCATCGGCTTCAAGTCGGTCTACACGTTCACCGACCGCCCGGAAATTCACTCCGGCGACGAGGATTTCGCAATAGCGAATTACGTGCAGCCGCAACGGGCTGATCGCACGGATCGCAAGGCGGGCGAAACGCAGATCGTCCTACCCCTGAAAGCGGACGACGACACCGCGCAGCAGGAAATCTCAGCAGGCTTCCGGCACTTGGGCCCCGGCGCGTTGCTGTTCCTTCGGCACATCGAGGAGATCAACTGGAGCGTGGACGGCGGCGCGTCAGGCCTCTATCTGCACAACGTCACCAAAGAGTTCGGCGAGAACGTCCGGCTCATCACGGTAATCGGCCAAGAAACCGGCAAGGTCGAGGTTGACCAGAACTGGCTGGTGTTCCACCGCGAAGTGTTCACCGAGGCGAAGGAAAAGGTCGGTCGCGTGGAGATCGCCTTCTCGCTGGTCGCCATCAAGGACGCGCCGGGCCGCTGGTCGGTGCAACCAGTGGCCGCTTCGCCGCTGGTGGTGTTCTTCCCGACCGTGGTGCCGACCAATCTCGGCTTTCTCGTGCAAGGGCCGTATCGCACCACGCCCAGCCGCGACAACATTCCGCGCGGCGAGCCGTGGAACCAGCATCTGGTCAAGGAAACGTCCAGCCTGCTGGTGGAAGCGATGCGCTGGATGCGCGACAAGGGATGCTGGACACGTCCGCCTTGCGCTGCTTGCCGCTCGACCGCGAGAAGTTCCCCGATGGCGCGATGTTCGCTCCCATCTTCGGAACCGTCCGGCAGGCGCTCTTGGACGAGCCGCTGCTGCCGCGCTTCGATGGCGACTTTGTCCCGGCTTCGCAAGCGAAACTCGCGCGCACGCAGGAACTGCGCGACCTGTTCAACCCCGAACAGGTCGAGCTGCTGTTTGGCTCCAAGGCGTCGGCGTGGCTGACCGGTGACATCACTCCACTCGGCATCACCGAACCCGATCCGGTTGATGACGTGGTCTGGAACCTGCTGCCGAAGTATCAGCAGGATACCGTTGATGTCGGCGACGATGATTACGCCGCCGACATTGAGCGCATCCGCAAGGCATTCAACACCGACTCGAATTCGCAGCGTGAAAATCTCCTTGCTGCTCTGCGCGACACGTCTTTCGTGATGGTCGTAGACACAGGTGACGGCAAGGGCTACGTCGCCAAACCGGGTGGTATCTACATCGCCACGGAGCGTCTGAAACAGCTCTTCGCCGGTGTTCCGGAAGTCTTCATCGTTGACGACGGATACGACTGCCTACGTGGTGAGAAAATGTGTGTATTCTTGGAAGCGTGTGGTGCGTTGCGATACCCACGCCCGGAGAAAGCTCCTGTTGAACACCACTGGAGCGACCGTCTGAGGGCGCTTCGCGTTCGCGCTGGTCACGCCGAAACGTCAGGCTACAGCGACACGGTAGAAGACTGGACGCTGCAAGGCTTCCAAGATCTGCTTGACCACCTTCCGAATCTCACGCCGGAGCAGCGCGCCGAGCGCGCTCGCCTGATTTGGGAGAGCTTGGGCGACCTCGAAGAGCGCTGCGGGCGCGGCATCTTCGATGGTTCCTACACGTGGACGCACAACGGCAGATACGCCACGAGCTTCCCGTCTGCCTTCCTGCGCAACCTCAACGCGGCGGCTTGGGTGCCCGATGCCAACGGCGAACTCGTAGCGCCAAATCTCGTGGTGTTCGACACCCTCGGCTGGAAGACCAACCCCTTCCTGCTGACCAAGATCGCCTTCAAGCCGCCAATCATCGACCAGCTTGCGAAAGAGGCTGGCATCGATCCTGCTGCCCTCGATCTGCTCCGGAAGCTCGGCATCACCAGCGTGGCTGACCTAACTTCCCGTCTGGGAATCACTGACCAGCCACCGCCGGAGGAAGAGGCTCCATCCGACGATGCTCCGACCGTCGAGTCCTCAACCGAATCGGATACGGCCACAGCCGATCCTCCTGGCGATGATGTCTACAACGACGCGAAAGACCTGTACGGCGACGACATGCCGAACATTCCGCCGGGAACGCCTGACCCGGACGGCGGCGACGGCACAACGGGCAGCGCAGGGCACGGCGGTAAAGGCAGGACTGGCACCCAGGGCCGGAGCATCAAAGTTTGTTTACATTCAACGACTTACGATAAGCCGTTGTAAAAGCAGCTCAGAAATCGTGTCTACTCTTGGGTTTCAAGAGCAAGAGATGGCGGAGAAAGACACGATAGAAGAGCTCATCGAGCAGTTGCGCCAGTTGAAGGACCCGCGGGTTGCAGGCCGCACCGACCACAACCTGCTCGACATACTGGTTTTGGCACTGTGCGCGGTCATGTCAGGGGCGCAAGGGTGGGATGACATAGAGGACTGGGGACGCGCGCACGAAAGCTGGCTGCGTCGCTATCTGAAGTTGCGCAACGGCATTCCCGGGCACGACACCATCCGTCGGGTATTTGAGGCGCTCTCGCCAAGTCAGTTGTCGGCCTGCTTGAGTTCCTGGATGGCGCCAAGTCTGCCCTGCGGTGGGCGGCCTGGTCATTGCCATCAATGGCAAGAGTCTGCGCGGCGCGGCACGTCCGGCCTGCGGGTTGCGCGCACTGCATCAGGTATCGGCCTACGCCGCCGGATATGGCCTGACGCTGGGACAATTGGCCTGCCAAGAAAAGTCCAACGAAATCACGGCCATTGGCGAGTTGCTGCCAACGCTGGCGCTCGAGGGAGCGGTTGTCACCATCGATGCCATCGGCTGCCAGAGCGCGATGGCCGAGCAGATCGTAGGCGGTGGTGGCGATTACGTGCTTGCCGTCAAGGACAACCAACCACATCTGGCCCACGCCTTGCGCGACTTCTTTGGCACGCTCGGCGCGCCCGGCGACCCGGTCAGACAGACCTGCGTGCATGAAACGCTGGACAAGGGCCATGGCCGCATTGAAACCCGTCGCTGCACGGGCGGTGGGCGATCTGGATTGGCTGGCTACCCTGGGGCTCAAGGAACGCTGGATCAAGGAACGCTGGAAGAAGATCACTTCGGTGGCCTGTATCGACTCCAGCCGCGTGATCGGCAGCAAGACCGAGACTGATCGGCGCTATGTGATCAGTTCATTGCCCGCCGACAGTGAGCGCATTTTGCACGCTGTGCGCATGCACTGGGACATTGAAAATGGCTTGCACTGGTGCCTGGATGTGACCTTTGGAGAGGACGCCTGCCCCATCCGGCTACGCAATGCCGCACTCGACTTCTCATTGCTGCGCCGCGCCGCCATGAACCTGTTTCGTGCTGACCACTCTCGCGCCATGGGCCTGCCAAAAAAACGCAAGGCCGCTGCCTGGAACCCGGACTACCTCGCCAATATCCTTCATCTGCGGGAAATTTGATGCTCCGGCCCTGCCGGATCTGCCCGTCGCGCGCAAAGCCACTTCAGCGCCGTAGTATCGTTGCGGGTTGCCATTCACAAGGAGATCGTGGTGAACAAGTTATTCCCCAGCGCAGCCGAGGCCCTCGCGGGCGTGGTTGCAGACGGCCAACTGCTGGCGGTGGGTGGTTTCGGTTTGTGCGGCATACCGGAAGCGCTGATCGACGCGCTGCGCGATTCGGGCGTCAGAAACCTGACCGTGATCTCGAACAACGCCGGGGTCGACGGCTTTGGCCTGGGCAAGCTGCTGAGCACCGGCCAGATCAAGAAGATGATTGCCTCCTATGTGGGCGAAAACAAGGAGTTCGAGCGCCAGTACCTGGCGGGCGAGCTGGAGTTGGAGTTCACCCCCCAGGGCACCCTGGCCGAGAAACTGCGCGCAGGCGGCGCCGGCATCCCGGCTTTCTTCACCAAGACCGGCGTCGGCACCATGGTCGCCGAGGGCAAGGAACTGCGCGAATTCGACGGCCAAACCTATGTCATGGAGCGCGCGCTGCGGCCCGATGTGGCGCTGGTCAAGGCGCACCGCGCCGACCGCTCGGGCAACCTGCAGTTCCGTCTGACGGCGCGCAACTTCAACCCCGCAGCCGCGATGGCCGGCAAGGTCTGCATCGCCGAAGTGCAAGAGCTGGTCGACACAGGCGCGATGGAGCCTGACCAGGTGCATCTGCCCGGCATCTATGTGCACCGCATCGTGCACAACCCGAACCCCGAAAAGCGCATCGAAAAGCGCACGATCAGCGCCAAAGCGGGCGCCTGAGCCTGCTGCATCACCCTCACACCCGGAGCAATAGATATGTCGTGGAGTCAAGACCAGATGGCGGCGCGTGCCGCCCAAGAGCTCGAAGACGGTTTTTACGTGAACCTGGGCATAGGCATCCCCACGCTGGTGGCCAACTTCGTGCCCGCCGACAAGGAGGTGTGGCTACAGTCTGAAAACGGCATGCTCGGCATCGGCCCGTTTCCGACCGAAGACGAAGTCGATGCCGACCTGATCAACGCCGGCAAGCAGACCGTCACCACCATCAAAGGCTCGTCGACCTTTGGCAGCCATGACAGCTTTGCAATGATCCGGGGCGGCAAGATCAACCTGTCGATCCTGGGCGCGATGCAGGTCAGCGAAAAAGGCGATCTGGCCAACTGGATGATCCCCGGCAAGATGGTCAAGGGCATGGGCGGCGCGATGGATCTGGTGGCCGGCGTCAAGCGCGTGATCGTGCTGATGGAGCATGTGGCGCGCAAAAAGGACGGCAGCGAAGACCTCAAGATACTGCCCCGGTGCACGCTGCCACTGACCGGCGTGGGCGTGGTCGACCGCATCATCACCGACCTGGCCGTGATCGACGTGACGCCGCAGGGCCTGGCGCTGGTGGAACTGGCGCCGGGCGTCAGTTTCGAGACCCTTCAATCCAAAACCGGGGTGGCGCTGATCAGGTAAGGGGCGCGCTGCCCGCCGGTGCCGAGCTCCAGGAGTTTCGCGATGAAAACAAGGTTTGCGCCATCCCTGTCCGCACTGCTGGCCATCAGCGCAGCATGGGCCCATGCACAAGCACCAGCGCCCCAGGGCGCCGTCGCAGGCCGCGCCACGGCGCACACCGAGGCTTCGGCGCAGGGCGTGATCGCCGGGGCGCAGTTGCTCCTGCCCGCCAACGCCACCGGCGCCAGCGCCTATCTCGGGCCGCTGAAAGACGCTCCGGCGACGGCGCACGCCAAGGTGCCGGTGGTGGTGTTCCTGCATGGCTCGTCCGGGCTGGGGCTCGAGGCGATTGCCCAGTGGCAGCAATGGCTGGGCAGCCTGGGCATTGCCAGCCTGGCGCCGGACTCCTTCGCGCTGGCTGAGCGCATGACCTACCAATCGCCGGTGGGCAAGGATGCCTACGAAAAAATCCACGCGCTGCGCAGTTCCGAAATCATGCTGGCGCTCGACGCCCTGCGCCGCCTGCCCTGGGCCGATACCCGGCGTCTGGTGCTGGCCGGCACCAGTGAGGGGGCGGTCGCAGTGGCCCGCCATGGCGGTGACGAATTCATCGGGCGGATCATTTTTTCCTGGAGCTGCGAAGACAACTACTTCGTCGAGCGCGCACAGACCGCCATCCGGCCAGCGCAACCGCTGCTCAATGTCATCAGCGCAGCAGACCCCTTCTTTTCACCGGCCAACGCCTGGCTGGGAAACCCCGCCGCCCGGGGGCATTGCGCGCAAGCCTTCGAGGACCATCCCGATGCCAGCGTGGTGCTCCTGCCTGGCGCACCGCACACCGTGCTGAACCTGCGCGCAGCGCGACAGCCGGTGCAGGCATTTTTGCTGGATTTGTTCAGGTGAAACACCCGCAGACCGGCTGCGGCCCCTGCCCGGGACGCCGCCAGCGGCTTGGCAAAGCCGGTTGCGCGGCGCCCCTGGCCGTGGGCTGCCCCGGTTTCATACGCCGTGGGTGACGCGCCGCGCCATGCAAGCCCGAGTAAAGCTGCACGCCATGCACAACCCGCGCCATCCCCAGGTCCTGCCGGTGCGCGCCGGCGTCAGCCCCAGTTGCGTGGTGCTGCCGACGCGGGGCCAGGGCAGCATGCTGGACTTTCTCGCGCAGCGCTTGCCGATGGTGGCGCGCGAGCAGTGGCGCCAGCGCATGCACGCCGGCGATGTGGTCGATGAGCGCGGCCGGTGCGTTGCGCCCGAGCAGCCGTTCGAGGGCGGCCTGCGCCTGTATTACTACCGCAGCCTGAGCGCCGAGCCGGTGCTGCCGTTTGCCCCGACGCTGCTGCACCAAGACCCGCATCTGGTGGTGGCCGACAAGCCGCACTTCATGCCGGTGACGCCCTCGGGCCGCTACCTGCAGCACACGCTGCTGGTGCGCCTGAAGCGCCAACTGGGCTTGCCGCAGTTGTCGCCCGTGCACCGCATCGACCGCGATACCGCCGGGCTGGTCCTGCTGTCGGTGCAGCAATGCACCCGGGGCGCGTACCAGGCCCTGTTTCGCGAGCGGCGGATCACCAAGCATTACGAGGCGATTGCGCCCTGGCGCGCCGACGTGGTTTTCCCCCGCGATCACACGAGCCGCATCGAGCCTGGCCCGCAGTTCTTTCGCATGCAGGAGGTGCCGGGCCCGCCCAACAGCCACACCCATATGCAATTGCTGGCGGTGGCCGGCGACTGGGCGCATTACCGCCTGTCCCCGAGCACCGGAAAGCGGCATCAGCTGCGGGTGCATATGGCGGCCCTGGGCTTGCCGCTGCGCAACGATCCGTTCTACCCGGTGGTCGACGACCCGCCCCCGGGGGACTATTCGCGGCCATTGCAGTTGCTGGCGCGCGCGCTGGAGTTCGTCGATCCGCTCAGCGGTGAGCGGCGGGTGTTCGAAAGTGAGCGGCGGCTGGCCATGCCGCCCGGTGAATGACCGGCTCGACCGCGACGGGCTTCACCCGCCCCGGCGCATCATGTCGAAGAAGTCCACATTGGTCTTGGTGGCCTTCATGTTCTTGATCATCAGTTCCATGGACTCGATTTCATCCATGCTGTACATGAACTGGCGCAGGATGCGGGTCTTTTGCAGGATCTCGGGCGCCAGCAGCAGTTCTTCGCGCCGCGTGCCGCTCTTGTTCAGTTCGATCGCGGGGAATACGCGCTTTTCGTACAGGCGGCGGTTCAGGTGGATTTCGCAGTTGCCGGTGCCCTTGAATTCTTCAAAGATCACTTCGTCCATGCGGCTGCCGGTGTCGACCAGCGCCGTGGCGATGATGGTCAGCGAGCCGCCTTCTTCGACCTTGCGCGCGGCGCCGAAAAAGCGCTTCGGGCGTTGCAGGGCGGCGGCATCGACCCCGCCGGACAGCACCTTGCCCGACGAGGGCACCACGTTGTTGTAGGCGCGGGCCAGGCGGGTGATGGAGTCCAGCAGGATCACCACGTCTTTCTTGAGCTCGACCAGGCGCTTGGCGCGCTCGATCACCATTTCGGCCACATGCACATGGCGCGCAGCGGGCTCGTCGAAGGTCGAGGCGATGATCTCGCCCTTGACCGTGCGCTGCATCTCGGTCACTTCTTCCGGGCGCTCATCGACCAGCAGCACCATCAGGTGCACATCGGGGTTGTTGGCCGTGATCGCGTGCGCGATGTGCTGCATCATCACCGTCTTGCCGCTCTTGGGCGGGGCCACGATCAGCGCGCGCTGGCCGCGACCCAGCGGCGCAATGATGTCGATGATGCGGCCGGTGATGTTCTCCTCGCCCTTGATTTCGCGCTCCAGCCGCATCTGCTCCTTGGGGAACAGCGGCGTCAGGTTCTCGAACATCACCTTGTGCTTGTTCTGCTCGGGCGGGCCGCCGTTGACGGCGTCGAGCTTGGTCAGGGCAAAGTAGCGCTCGCCATCCTTGGGCGTGCGCACCTCGCCTTCGATCATGTCGCCCGTGTGCAGGTTGAAGCGGCGCACCTGGCTGGGCGAGATGTAGATGTCATCGGTGCTGGCGGTGAAACTGGTGTCGGGGCTGCGCAGAAAGCCGAATCCGTCAGGCAGGATTTCCAGAACGCCGTCGGCAAACACCTGCTCGCCCGTTTTGGCGCGCTTTTTGATGATGGCAAACATCAGCTCCTGCTTGCGCATGCGGCCGGTGTTTTCGATTTCGAGGTCTTCAGCTTGCTTGAGGACTTCAGACACATGCAGTGCCTTGAGTTCGTTTAAGTGCATGGATGGGCTCTTTGGCGCAGCGGGTGGGATCTTGGGGCGGGGGATGGTGATCCGGGGGCGGATGAACTGCTGCTTGCAGATCCGGCCCTGAGGGGATCCCGGTTCGGCTGCCGATGTCTATGCAGGCCGATGGTCTGGGCGCGATTATGGCAGGAAAAATACCCGGCGCCCTGCCCAACGTGGTGCATGGCCATCGAACGGCAGAAACAGATGGCCGCAGCGGGCTTGTCTTTTGCGCACCGCCCTGCCCTCTGGACGGTCGCACCGGCATTCGGCCACATATACTTTCGCCCCGGCTGGCCGGGCCCTTCCTTATCTGTCCGGGCCCGGCCAACATCTGCCCCCCGCGCCAGGGGGCTTATCTATTTTTGGGAGAGCAAAAATGAATCGCTTCGTCGTGATGGTCGATGCCGACTACCTTTTTCGCCAGGCCATCGACATCGTCAGCAACCGGGCAAGCACCTCGCGGGCCGACCTGGATATCGTCGATCCGGCCGGCCTCATCGAGGCGCTGCTGGATAAATCACGCTCTACGCTGGATCTGACCCGCAAAGAACTGCTGCGTGTCTACTGGTATGACGGCGTGATGGCCAACGGCTTCACGCCTCAACAGCGATCCCTGGCCAACATCGATGACGTGCAGTTTCGCGCCGGCACGATCAACGGCCGAGACCAGCAAAGGGACATTGCGTCCCTGATCGCCACCGATCTGCTCGAACTGGCTGGTCATCACGCCATCTGTGATGCCGTCTTGGTGACTGGCGACAGCGACCTGGCTGTCGGCATCGATATGGCAAAAAAGCACGGGGTTCGTATTGCCGTGCTGGGGGTGGAAGATCCTGCAACCGGTGTTGCCCGCCATCGAAGTGCCGAGATCGCCTGCAGGGCAGATCGTGTGGGCCTGCTCGGGCAGGCGGAGCTTGCGCAAGTCCTCCGGTATGCCCCGTCTGGCCAGTCGGCGCCGGCGCAACAGTCGGTCGCCGCGTCGGGCCAGGCCATCGATCTGATCGACCGTGTGCGGATCGAAGCAGCGGTCAAGGCATTTATCGATCAGCAGACTGCGCCCCTGACCGGCACCGTGAACCACGCGGCCAAGCGTATCGACGCGAACGTCGATCGATCCTTGCTGTTCCATGTCCTGACCGAACTGGGCCATGGCCGTTTGACCGAATCCGAGAAGATCTACGCCAGGCATGTGTTCCGCGCCGAGGTCTGAACGCAGGGGCGGCGCGCTGACCCCGGGCATGTCGACGACCTGACGGACTCCGGCCAGGCGCGCCTGGACCGGACGGCTCTGGCAGGCTCAGGATCGATGGCGTTTGCCGCGCGCTGCGCCCGATTCTTCTTTCATCACCAGGCCGACCGCCAAGCCATGGCACAAGGCCATCGATGCGGCCACCGTGCGAAAGCCTGCGATCTCGGCGTCACGCACCTCCAGCACCGTCCGCGCATGGCGCGCAAACGGCGAAAGTGCTCCATCGGTGAGCGCCACCACCGAAACGCCCTGCGCATGCGCGCGCTCGACGGCCGCCACCGTGTCGGCATGGAAAGGATGGAAACTGATGGCGACGAGAACATCGCCCGGCTGCAGCGCCTGCACCTCGTCGGGCAGCATGCCGGCCATGCCGCCCAGCAGCCGCACGACCCGGCGACTGCGCGAAAGAAGATAGACCAGGTAGGTGGCGATAGGCCAGGCGCGGCGCAGTCCCAACACATGGATCGATCGCGCGCCTGCCAGGATCTCGATGGCGTCGCGCAGCGACTGCGCATCGATGGCGTCGCGCAAGCCCTGCAGCGATTCGATGGAACCTTCGCACAGCAGTCGCAGCATGTCGCCGGACGCCTGCGGCGCCGTGGCACGGCGGCCCCGGGTGCGCATTCGCTCGCCATAGCTCTGGGTCTGCGACAACAACGCATCGCGGAACACCGACTGCATTTCGGAAAAACCCGAGTAGCCGAGCGTCTTGGCCAGTCGCATGAGCACCGACGGTTGCAGGCCGGCGGCGCCCGACAGCGACTTGATGGTGTCCACTGCCGCAGCGTTGGGATGGTCGACGAGATGGCGCGCCGCAGCCTGCAGACGCACCGGCAGGCCGTCGAAACGCTGGGTCACGAGTTCCTTGAGCGCTTCGAGGGTCAGGGGCGCGGCGCTGGAGGGCATTGGAAACCGTCTGTTCAGATGGCAGCGCCGACACGCGCCAGCACCTCACGGACCATGGGTTCGGCGCTCATGCCGATGCAGGTGGCGCGCGCCGTGCGCGCAGGATGGCGGTATGCGGTCACTGGGCTCAGAACGAGGGCATGTCGTTTGGCAGCGGCATGCCGAAGTACTGCTTGAACAGGTCCGAGAGTTCGCCGTTGGCACGGATATGGTAGATGAAGGTGTTGGTCCACTGCAGCAGGTCGGGGCTGTTGCGCTTCATGCCGATGCCGATGTGCTGCGTGCCGAGTTTCAGGCGCGACACATAGGTCTTGCCCGGGTTGGCCTTGGTCGTCTGCGCCGGAATGAGAAAGCCGGTGGCGCTCGCATCGACCTGCCCGGCGACCAGCGCCTGGATCGTCGAGGCGTCGTTGTCGAAACGCTGCATCTGCGCGCGCGGGGCCATGCGGGTGACCAGGGCATCCTGGATCGCGCCGCGCACGACCGACACGCGCTTGCCGTTGAGGTCATCGAAACTCTTGATCGGACTGTTGTCGGTGGTCATGATGACGCTGTCCTGCAAGGCATACGGGATGGAGTACCAGATCTGCAACGCGCGCTGGGGCGTGATCGTCAGAGTGGCCATCACCACATCGGCCTTGCCGGTGACGATGAACGGAATGCGGTTCTGGCTGGTGACCGGCACGATCTCGAGCGGCACGCCCATGTACTTGGCCATCAGATTCGCCACGCCGACATCGATGCCTTCGGGCTGCATCGAGGCATTCATCTGTCCCCATGGCGGATTGTTGGTGTCGATGGCCACCAGCAGTTTGCCGCGCTTGATGATCTCGTCGACGGTGACTGCGCCGGCCGCGTGCGCGGCGGCAAGCAGCAGCACGGCCGCGAGCGCGCGCCAGACGCGGGAAGGGAATGTCGAAGTCATTGGTTTGTCTCCTTGCGATGAAAACGGCGCGGGCGTTCAGCCCTTGTGGCGTATGGATTGGACGAACTGCTGCAGTGGCTGCGTCGCGGGATGGTCCAGCATCGCGCCGGGCGTTCCCTGTTCGCAGACCTTGCCCGCGTGCATGAACACCAGCCGGTCTGCGGCCTGGCGCGCAAAGCCCATCTCGTGGGTCACCAGCATCATCGTCATGCCGCCACGGGCGAGTTCCGCGACCACGTCCAACACCTCGCCGACCATCTCGGGATCGAGCGCCGAGGTGATCTCGTCGCACAACAGGATGCGCGGCTCCAGCGCCAGCGCCCGGGCAATGGCCACTCGCTGCTGCTGGCCGCCGGAGAGTTTGGCGGGATAGGCGTCGGCACGCGCCGACAGGCCCACGCGCTCGAGCAGCCGCGCGGCGTTCGCGCGCGCCACGGCTTTCGGCGTCCTGTGGATCACCATCTGCGGCAGCGCGACGTTCTCGAGCGCGCTCAGGTGCGCAAAGAGGTTGAAACTCTGGAAGATCATGCCGACCGAGCGGCGCACCGCGCGCAGGCTCGATGGCTGCACCTGCATGCCGTCGGCGACGATGCTGCCGCCGTCGATGCGTTCGAGGCCGTTGATGCAGCGCAGCAGCGTGCTCTTGCCGGAGCCCGAGCGTCCGATGATGGCGACCACCTCGCCCTCGGCCACCTGCAGATCAACGCCGTCGAGCACCGTGGCCTGGCCGAATTGCTTGCGCAGGCAAGAGATCTCAACGATTGGCATTGAACTTTTTCTCCAGCCGCCGCGACAGCATGTACAGGGGCCAGCAGACAGCGAAGTACATCGCGCCGACCACCCCGTAGACGAGGATCGGCCGGAGGGTGACGTTGTTGACGTACTGCGCGGCGTGGGCGAGTTCGTGCATGCCGATGATCGAGGCCAGCGAGGTGTTCTTCACCAACTGGACCATGAATCCCACGGTCGGTGGCGTGGCGATGCGCACTGATTGCGGCAGCACCACATGTCGCATCTGTTCGAGGTAGGAGAACCCGAGGGCCGCCGAGCCTTGCCATTGCGTCTGCGGCACGGACTGTATCGAGCCGCGCCAGATTTCGCCGAAGTACGCGCTGGCGTAGCAGGTCAATGCGATGGTCACCGAAAGAAAGGCGCTCTGGCCCAGGTCGAACAGGGCCAGACCGAAGAACACGAGAAACAGCAGCATCAGCAGTGGCGTGGCCTGGAACAGCTGTATGTAGCCCGCTGCAAGCCAGCGCAGCGGCGCGACGGGCGCGACGCGCGCGAGCGCCAGCACCAGGCCCACGATGCCGCCACAGACGAAGGCCAGCACCGACAGGCCGAGCGTCCAGCGCATCGCGGCCAGCAGGTAGAGGAATTCGACGCTGCCGAAGTCGCGGATCATGCGCGCCCCCGCGACTGAAAGTAAAAGCGCTCGACGGCGGCGAACACCAGTTTGAGCGAAAACGCGATGGCCAGGTAGATGCCCGTCACGACGATGTAGACCTCGAAGGGGCGAAAGTTTTCGGTTTCGATGAGATGCGCCACGCCCGTGAGCTCCTCGACCGAAATCGTCGACACGACCGCCGAGCCGAGCATCACCAGGAGGAACTGGCTTGCCAGGGCGGGGAAGACCGCGCGCAGCGCAGGAAAAACAATCACATGGCGCACGATGGCGGGCACGGGAAAGCCCAGCGCATGCGCCGCCTCGAGTTGGCCGCCCGCAATGGCGTCGATGCCTGCGCGCACGATCTCGGTTGCATACGCGCCGCAGTTGATGGACATGCCGACGAGCGCCGCATCGATCGGATCGAGCCGCAGGCCCAGCGACGCAAGCCCGAAGTAGATGAGAAACAGCTGAATCAGGAAAGGCGTGTTGCGGATCGACTCGACGTAGACCGCAGCGGGCCAGCGCAGCCAGGCGCGGCGCGAGGTCCGCGCGAGCGCGCACAGCACGCCGATGGCCAGCCCGATCGCGATGGCGGCGAGCGATAGCAGCACCGTCAATTGCGCGCCCTGCGCGAGTCGGGGCAGCGCAGCCCACACCGAACCGAACTGGAAGGTGTAGTCCATCGCGCTCAGGCGGCCGGATAGCGGGCGTAGAAATCGGCGCTGGCGTCCGCCAGTTCGATGCCGTGCGCAAACGCGCGGCAGGCGCTCCAGGGCGTGCCGGTGCGCTCGAGCAGTGCATGCAGCATCCGCGCGTAGGGCACGCCATCGCGCAGGACGCCGGCGCGCATGGACTCCCAGTCAGGAAAGGCGGCTTCGAAGCTCGGCCACCAGATGGCGCGTCCGGCGAGGTAGCCGCTGGCCCCGGCACGGAAAGCATGTGCCGCGATGCGCCGGAAGGGTTCCATCCCCGCGCCGGCCGACAGCATGACCCAGGGGCGATCGAGCGTGCGGCCCAGTTCGTCGAACCAGCGCTGACAGGCCGCCGATTCGGCCGCATCCGGATCGGGCACGCTGTGGGCGGCGATCGGGCTTTCCATCTTGAAGATGTCGATCCCGTAGCGCTCGGCGCGGAACTCGCGCGCGGTATCGAGCACCATCTCGGGGCGCTTGCCCGCATCCTCCTCGTAGCGTGAAGCGCCCTGCGCGCTGCCCGGCGGGTAGAGCAGCGGCTCCAGCAGGAAGGCGATATCGTGCCGGCGGCAGTCGCGGCCCACCTGTTCGACCAGCGCACGCTGATGCAGCTTCACGTCTTTGCTCGCATCAGGACGCCACCACAGCATCAGCTTGACGCCATCGGCACCCAGGCGCTTGATCTTCTCGACCGACCAGTCGCGGTAGGCGAAGGTCTTGCGGCCGCCGGGCGTTTCCTCGCAGTCCCATTGCTCGTAGGTCAGCAGCAATCCTTTGCGCGGATCGGCTTGCAACGCGGCGCGCGGATAGGCGTAGCCCGGGTCGAGCAGCATCGCGCTCGACCAGGGCGACAGGGTTTCGATCAGCACGCGCTTGACCTGGCCGACATCCTCGAAGAGGCACGCACCAGCCCCACCAGCCCCGCGCCGCTGGCGTACCAGCGCTTCCACGCCAGGCCGCTGGTCGACAGCCGTCATCTTGAAAAAACCGCGTTCGTCGGCGAGACGGCGCATCGACCACAGCTTGCCGGCGGAAATTTGCATGGGTTTTGAAATGGAACGTTTATGTCGTTCGTGATTCTAGAGATATTTTTATTTCATTTTCCCGGGCGATTTCCCAGTTGCCAAGCCGCAGGTTTTGCCTTATGGACTGCTGAACGCCCCCCGGAATCGCGCGCGTCACGACGGTGCGGACGACGCGATGGCAGCGCTGCTGTCGGCGCCCCGGCCACCCATGTCGTCGGCCTGGTGCCCAGGCGTGTCCGAACCGATGCGCCACAGCGCAAGCATCATGCGTAGACACCGCTTTGCATGCGCGCCACCACCTGCGCCACGATGGCCTGGCCCTCTGCCGTGTCCATCAATTGCGCAGGCGCGATGCCGGACAGGGCTGGCAGCGGTTGATCGAGCCAGCCTGCAACCCATCGAGCGGCGTCGAATCCGCTGGCATCGCCCGACTGCCCGACCAGCGCGCGTACTTGGCCAATGAGCCTGCAGATGCCAAGTGCCCGCGAGGACTCATCGGCCGACAGCGGTTTGCGCCGACTCGTCTTGCGCTGTACGGTCGCCCGCGCCAAGCCCGGTGTCCTTGCCTTTCCCCTTTCCCCTTTGCCTTACATCGCGGCCTGCGCCACGGGCGTGGGCTCCCGTGCCCCGGCGGCTTGCACCATGCGCTTGAGCTCCGGCAGGCAGGAGCCGCAGTGGGTGCCGCAGCGCAGTTGGCTTTGCAACTGGGCCAGGCGCTCGCTGGCGCTGCCGTGGCAGTGCGCCAGTGTGGCGCTGATGGCGGTGTCGGTGACGTTCTGGCAACTGCACACGGGTTTGCCGCGCGCGGGCAGGGCCAGCGGGGCCTGGGCGCCGGGTTGCAGCAGCAGGCGGCCATAGCCGTGGGCGGGCAACTGCTCTTGCAGCAGGGTCTGGAGCCAGCCTTGGGCGCTGGTGTCGCCGGCCAGCACCAGGGCCTGGAGTGTGCTGCTGTCGCCGTGGCGCAGCAGCCGTGCGTAGCGCCGCTGGCTGCGTTTTTTGTCGATGTAGCGCAGGGTGTCGGTGCCGGCCAGGCCGAGCAGGGCGGCAATATGTTCGATCAGCGCATCGGGCGGCGCTGCGGGGGCTGCGGCGCGCAGCAGCACGCCGGTGCGTTCATGCTCCGGGGTGGCCAGCGCTGTGTCGTTGGCAAAGGGCACGCAACTGGCAAAGGAAAACTGCGGCAGCAGCGCGGACAGTGCCTGGCGCGTGGTCTGCGCGCTGTCGGCGGGCAGCCAGGCCATGGCCAGCAGGGTCCAGGGCAGGTCGGCCTTGAGCACTTGGACGGCGGTGTGCTTGAGCTCGGGTTGCCTGGATGCGGGGCAGAAGGCCGATGGGGTCAGCGCGTTGACACCGGCCAGCGGTTCGCCGCTGGCCGAGCGTCCGCTCAGGAATTCGCTGCCCCAGTGCATGGCGATGAAGGCTTGCGCCAGGCCCAGCGTGGCATCGGCCTGCACGGGCACGATGATGGCGCCGCGTTGGCTGCTGACCTGCACCAGGTCGCCGTTGCGCAGGTTGCGCCGCTGCATGTCCTGCGGGTGCAGTTGCACGCCCGGCTCGGCCGCATGGCCGAACAGGCGGCCCAGGGTGCCGGTGCGTGTCATGCCGTGCCATTGGTCGCGCAGGCGGCCGGTGCTCAGGCTCAAGGGGTAGCGCGCCTGGCGCTGCTCGGCCGTGGGTTGCCAGGCATGCGCGGCAAAGCGCGCGCGGCCGTCGGCGGTGGGGTAGATGCCGTCTTCGTACAGCCGGGCTGCGCCCGTGGTGCGGCCTTCGGGCAGCGGCCATTGCTGCGGGCCGGCGGCGTCGAGCAGCGGCCAGGACAGGCCGGTGATGTCCAGGTCGCGGCCACGGGTGCTGGCGCGGTGCTCGTTCCAGATGGTCTGCGCGCCATGCTCGGGGTGCCCGGTGTCGTAAGGAAAGAGGGTGGCGGCTCCCGGGCGCAGCCGCGCTTCGAGCCGGTGTGCCAATTGCACCGCAATGGCCCAGTCGTGGCGTGCCTGGCCGGGGGCCGGCACGGCGGCGCGCACGCGCGAGATGCGGCGTTCGCTGTTGGTCACGGTGCCGGTTTTTTCGCCCCAGGTGGTGGCGGGCAGCAGCAGGTCGGCGTAGGCGCAGGTGGCGGCGCCGGCAAAGGCTTCCTGCACCAGCACGAATTCGGCGCGTTGCAGCGCGCGCCGCACGGTGGTCTGGTCGGGCATGCTTTGCGCGGGGTTGGTGCAGGCAATCCACAGGACTTTGATCTCGCCGTCGGCGGCGGCCTGGAACATTTCGACGGCGCTCTTGCCGGGCTTGTCGGGCACCGAGGGCAGGCCCCAGAGCGCGGCCACTTCGGCGCGGTGCTGCGGGCTGCCGAGGTCGCGGTGCGCGCTGAGCAGGTTGGCCATGGCGCCCACTTCGCGTCCGCCCATGGCGTTGGGCTGGCCGGTCAGGCTGAAAGGGCCGGCGCCGGGTTTGCCGATTTGCCCTGTGGCCAGGTGCAGGTTGATGAGCGCGGCGTTTTTCGCCGTGCCGCTGCTGCTTTGGTTCAGGCCCTGGCAGTACAGGCTGAGCGTGGCGCCGCGCTGCGCCGGGTCGCTGTCGGCGCCGGTGGCAAACCACCGGGCGGCGGTGGCCAGGTCGGCCTGCGATATGCCGCATACCTGCGCCACGCGCTCGGGGGTGCAGTGGCGCACCAGGGTCTTGAGTTCGGCAAAGCCGGTGGTGTGCGCGTCGATGTAGGCGCTGTCCACCCAGCCTTCCCGCAGCATCAGGTGCAGCATGCCGTTGAACAGCATCACGTCGCTGCCGGGCTGTAGCGGCAGGAACAGGTCGGCCATGCCGGCGGTATCGGTGCGGCGCGGGTCGACGACGATGATTTTCATGCCCGGGTTGGCGGCGCGGGCGGCTTCGATGCGCCGAAACACGATGGGGTGCGCCCAGGCGGTGTTGCTGCCCGCGATGAACAGGCATTGCGCATGCTGCAGGTCGTCATAGCAGCAAGGCGGTGCGTCGGCCCCGAGCGTGGCTTTGTAGCCGGCGACGGCGCTGCTCATGCACAGGCGCGAGTTGCTGTCGATGTGGTTGCTGCCGATCAGGCCCTTGGCGAGTTTGTTGAAGACGTAGTAGTCCTCGGTGAGCAATTGGCCGCTGACATAGAAGGCGATGGCCTCGGGGCCGTGTTTTTCGATGCTGTCTGCGATCTTCCCTGCGGCCAGGTCCAGCGCTGCATCCCATGACAGGGGCTGCGGCGCATCGGCCCGGTGCGCGCGGTGCATCGGTTGCAGCAGGCGGGTTTGCCGCGTGATCGGGCTGCTGGCCGTCAGATGCAGCGTCATGCCCTTGGTGCACAGGCGGCCGAAGTTGGCGGGGTGGGCCGGGTCGCCGCGCACGGCCGTGATTTGCGCCCCGTCGCTGTCGATGATCACGCCGCAGCCTACGCCGCAGTAGGGGCAGGTGGAGCGGGTTTCTTGCATGGCCGGCGCGCTGGCGCTGCTCAGGCTGCGCTCGCCCTTTGGGCCGACTGTGCCGACTGTGCCGGCCTTGCCGGCCCGGCGCCCGGCCGGGTCTGATCGGTGGCCAGCGTCGCCAGTTCATGGCGGTCGAGGTAGACCGTGCCGTTGTCCACCTTGACGGCAAACCGGGGTGTGCATCCCTGATCGGGCGCATGGGCCTGGCCGTCGCACAGGTCGATGGTCCAGTTGTGCAGGGGGCAGGCCACCCGGGTGCCAAACACGATGCCCTGGCTCAGGGGGCCGCCCCGATGGGGGCAACGGTCGAGCAGCGCAAAAATGCCGCCGTCGGCATTGCGGAACAGCGCCACCTCCAGCCCCCGGGGGCGGGCCACGCGGCGCGCGCCCAGCACCGGGATGTCGTCGATGCGGCAGATGGCTTGCCAATCGGGAATGTGCTCGGTCATGGGCCAAGGTCCTTCGGGTGCCGGCTCAGGCGTTCAGCGCGGCAAACTGGCGTGTGTCCAGCGCCGCCTTGTCGAACTCGACCCAGGGGTCGGGCTCATCGGCCAGCGCACATTGCAGTCGTTCCCACAGCGCCTTGCGCCCGGCCGGGTCTTGGAGAATGCGCTTTTTCACATGCTCCAGGCCCACGCGGCCCACGTAGTGCACGCTGCGCTCCTGGTACCAGCCTTCCTGGCGGTAGAGCTCGCAGAACGCGCCGGTGTATTCCAGCACCTCCTGGGCGGTCTTGAGCTTGGTGAAGAAATGCGCCACCTCGGTCTTGATGCCGCCGTTGCCGGCGATGTACATCTCCCAGCCGCTGTCCACGCCGATGATGCCCACGTCCTTGATGCCGGCTTCGGCGCAGTTGCGCGGGCAGCCCGAGACGGCGAATTTGAGTTTGTGCGGGGCATACATGCGCCACATCGCGCGTTCGAGTTCCTTGCCCAGGCGGGTGCTGTCTTGCACGCCCATGCGGCACCATTCGCTGCCCACGCAGGTCTTGACCGTGCGCAGGGCCTTGGCGTAGGCGTGGCCGCTGGGCATGGCCAGGTCTTTCCAGACGCCTACCAGGTCTTCCTTCTTCACGCCCAGCAGGTCGATGCGCTGGCCGCCGGTGAGCTTGATGGTCGGGATACGGTATTTGTCGGCGACATCGGCAATGCGGCGCAGTTCGTCGGCCGTGGTCTCGCCGCCCCATATGCGCGGGATGACGCTGTAGCTGCCGTCTTTCTGGATGTTGGCGTGGCTGCGCTCGTTGATGGCGCGGCTTTGCGGGTCGTCCCTGGCGTCCTTGGGCCAGGTGCTGACGAGATAGTAGTTCACGGCCGGGCGGCAACTGGCGCAGCCGTTGGGCGTGCGCCATTGCAGGTGCTCGAAGACCGCCTGGATGCTGAGCAGCTTCAGGGTGCGGATGGCATCGCGCACGGCCTGGTGGCCATGCCCGGTGCAGCCGCACAGGGCGCGGGTTTTGGGCGTGGCGCTGTAGTCGCCGCCGGCGGCGAACATCAGGATCTGCTCGACCAGCCCGGTGCACGAGCCGCAACTGGCGCTGGCCTTGGTGTGCTTGCGCACCTCTTCGAGGGTGAACAGGCCCTGCTCCCGGATGGCTTTGCAGATGCGGCCCTTGGTCACGCCGTTGCAGCCGCAGACTTCGTCGCTGTCTTGCAGCGCTGCGGCCTTGTGCTGGCCCTGGTGGCCGGTGTCGCCCAACTGGGATTCGCCGAACATCAGCTTGTCGCGGATGTCGTCCACGCTGCGGCCATCGCGCAGCAGCTTGAAGTACCAGTTGCCGTCTACCGTGTCGCCATACAGGCAGGCGCCCACGAGTTTGTCGTCCTGGATGACGAGTTTCTTGTACACGCCGGCGCCGGGGTCGCTGAGCACGATTTCTTCGCTGTGCCCGCCCCCGTGAAAGTTGCCGGCCGAGAACAGGTCGATGCCGGTGACCTTGAGCTTGGTCGAGGTCTGCGAGCCTTGGTAGCGGCCGATGCCGAATTCGGCCAGATGGTTGGCCAGCACCTTGCCCTGCTCGAACAGCGGGGCCACCAGCCCGTAGGCGATGCCGCGGTGGGCGGCGCATTCGCCCACCGCGTAGATGCGCGCGTCGGTGGTGGTTTGCAGCGTGTCGCTGACCACGATGCCGCGCTGAACATGCAGACGCATCCTTTCGGCCAACGCGGTGTTGGGGCGGATGCCGACGGCCATCACCACCAGGTCGGCGGGCAGTTCGCTGCCGTCCTTGAATCGGACGGCGCGCACCCTCGGGGCGGCCCCTTGCCCTTGCCCTGGCCCGTTGCCGTCGGCATGGCCGAGCAGCGCCTGCGTCTGCGCGCCCAGCAGAAACTGCATGCCGCGCTCTTGCAGCGACTGCTGCAGCATCTTGCCGGCCACGGCGTCGAGCTGGCGCTCCATCAGCCAGTCGGCCACATGCACCACGGTGACCTGCATGCCGCGCTTCATCAGGCCGTTGGCGGCCTCCAGGCCCAGCAGGCCGCCGCCGATGACGACGGCGTGCCGGTAGCTTGCGGCCGCAGCGATCATGGCCCGGGTGTCGGCCATGTCGCGGTAGGTCAGCACGCCCTGGAGGTCGGTGCCGGGAATCGGCAGCATGAAGGGGGTGGAGCCGGTGGCGATGATGAGGCGGTCGTACTGGGCGCTGATGACCTTGCCCGCCGCGTCGCTGGCACGGACCACGCGGCGCGCGCGGTCTGCATCGGTCACCGTGCAGCCGCTGTGCAGCGTGATGTGGTGCTCGGCGTACCAGGACCAGTCGTTGAGGATGATCTGGTCCATGCTCTGCTCGCCGGCCAATACCGGCGACAGCAGGATACGGTTGTAGTTCGGGTGCGGCTCGGCCCCGAACACCGTGATGTCGTACCGATCGGGGGCGATCCTGAGCAGTTCTTCCAGCGTGCGCACACCGGCCATGCCGTTGCCCACCAGCACCAGTTGAGGCTTTTTCATCGTGGCTCCGTCGGTTCGATCGAAAACAAAAAAAGCGTCCAGCCCCCGAGACGGTCAGACCATCGTCTCCACATGCGCCTGGCGCGTATACAAAAAGTCGATCACCGCCTTGCGGTAATGCCCGTACTGCGGGTCTTGGGCCAGTTGCACGCGCTGGCGCGGGCGCGGCAGGTCGACGGCCAGCACCTGGCCAATGGTGGCGGCGGGGCCGTTGGTCAGCAGCACGATGCGGTCGGACAGCAGCACGGCTTCGTCCACATCGTGCGTCACCATCACCACCGTGCTGCGCGTGCGGGCCACGATCTCCAGCAACTCGTCTTGCAGCTTGGCGCGGGTCAGCGCGTCGAGCGCGCCAAAAGGCTCATCCATCAGCAGCACCCGGGGTTGCATGGCCAGCGCCCGGGCAAGGCCCACGCGCTGCTTCATGCCGCCCGATATCTCGCCGGGGCGTTTCAGCCTGGCATGGCTCAGGCCCACCAGCGCCAGCGCTGCGTCGGTGCGCTGCCGGCACCGGGCCTTGCTTTCCTTGGCGCCGAAGACGCTTTGCACCGCCAGGTGCACGTTGTCGAAGCAGCTCAGCCAGGGCAGCAGCGAGTGGTTTTGAAAGACCACCGCGCGCTCAGGCCCCGGGCCCTTGATCTCCTTGTTGGCGCATAGCAGCACGCCATCCGTGGGCGTGGCCAGGCCGGCAATCAGGTTCAGCAGCGTGGATTTGCCGCAGCCCGAGTGGCCGATCAGCGTGACGAATTCACCCAGGGCAATGCCCAGGTGGATGTCGCGCAGCGCAGGAAACAGGCCCCGGGCCGTCTTGAAGTTCTGCGCCACGCCCTGGATGTCGATGAACCTGCGGCCCGGGGCGGCGATCGATGAAACACCTTCGCCTTCGGCTGCGGTGCGAGCACCTTCGGGCGGCCGGGCGGCGCTCATGCTCTCACCTCTTCAAACGTGAATGCGCTGGCCAGCCGGATGAGCGCGTATTCCAGCACCAGGCCGACGATGCCGATCACAAAGATGGCGATGATGATGTTCTTGACGTTCAGGTTGTTCCACTCGTCCCAGACCCAAAAGCCGATGCCGACGCCGCCGGTCAGCATCTCGGCCGCGACGATCACCAGCCAGGCGGTGCCCACGGCCAGACGCACGCCGGTCAGCATATAGGGCAGCACGGCCGGCAACAGGATGCGGGTGGCGATCTGCCACTCGGACAGATTCAGCACGCGGGCCACGTTCATATAGTCCTGCGGCACGCGCTGCACGCCCACCGCCGTGTTGATGACCATCGGCCAGATCGAGCAGATGAAGATGGTCCAGATCGCCGCCGCGTTGGCCCCCTTGAACACCAGCAGGCCCAGCGGCAGCCAGGCCAGCGGCGACACCGGGCGCAGCAGGCTGATCAGCGGGTTGAACATGCGCGCAAGAAAGGGCATGCGCCCGATCACGAAGCCCGCCGGAATGCCCACCAGCGCCGCCATGCCAAAGCCGATGGCCACACGTTGCAGCGACATCAGCACATTCCAGCCCAGGCCCTGGTCATTGGGGCCATTGCGGTAGAAGGGGTGGGCAAACACCTCCAGCGCCTGCGCCCAGGTTTCCCGGGGGCCGGGAATGCTGCGGCCGGTGCCGGCAGATACCAGCGACCACAGCACCAGCAGCAGCCCCAGGCCGCACAGCGGGGGCAGCACCGCCATCCAGAACTGCTGCGGGATGCCGGCGGCCCGGTCGCGCCTGGGCGGGGCTGCGGCGCTTGGTTTGGCTGCGCCTGTGCCTGTGCCTGCCCCTGCAGCGACATTTTCGATAGCGTTGCGTGTCCCCGCCGGAGCGGTATCCAACGGGGCCTGAAAGACGGCGCTGGCCATTGCGATCTCCTGTCTGGCCGGGCGCTCAGGCCCTGATCTTGAAACTGTCGGCATACTTGGCCGGCTCCTTGCCGTCCCAGACCACGCCGTCGATGAACTTGCTGGTGCGCATCGGGTCTTTGGGCGCAGAAATCTTCATCGCGCCGGCCACGGACCGATACAGCTCGATCTGGTTGATCTGCCCGGCCACGCCCAGGTAGTCGGGGTGCTCCTTGAGCAGGCCCCAGCGTTTGTGCTGGGTGAGGAACCACATGCCGTCAGACAGATAGGGAAAGTTCACCGCGCCATCGTCGAAGAACTTCATGTGGTTGGGGTCGTCCCAGGTCTTGCCCAGACCGTTCTGATAGCGGCCCAGAATGCGCTGGTTGATGGCGTCTGCGCTGGTGTTGATGAAAGACTTTTGCGCCACCGTCTCGGCCATCTTCATCTTGTTGGACAGGCTGGCGTCGATCCACCGGCCGGCTTCGAGCACGGCCATCATCACGGCGCGCGTGGTGTTCGGGTATTTCTTGACGAAATCGGCGGTGCAGCCGAGCACCTTCTCGGGGTGGTCCTTCCAGATGTCCTGCGTGGTGTTGGCCGTGATGCCTATGCCGTCCATGATGGCGCGGTGGTTCCAAGGCTCGCCGACACAAAAGCCATCCATATTGCCCACGCGCATATTGGCCACCATCTGCGGCGGCGGCACGGTGATCAGTTTGGCGCCCGACACCGGGTCGATGCCTGCGGCTGCGAGCCAGTAGTGCATCCACATCGCGTGGGTGCCGGTGGGGAAGGTGCCGGCAAAAATGTACTCGCGCCGTTCCTTGGCCATCAGCCGGGCCAGCGCAGGGCCGTCGACCGCGCCCTTGTCGGCCAGCGCCTTGGACAGGGTAATGGCCTGCCCATTGCGGTTCAGGCCCATCAGCACCGCCATGTCCTTCTTCGGGCCGGCAGTGCCCAGGTGCACCCCGTAGACCAGGCCGTACAGCACATGGGCAAAGTCGAGTTCACCATTGACCAGCTTGTCGCGCACCCCGGCCCACGACGCCTCTTTGGAGACCATGATGCTGACACCGTGCTTCTTGTCCAGGCCCAGCACCGAGGCCATGACCACGCTGGCGCAGTCGGTCAGCGCAATGATGCCAATCCTGATTTCCTTCTTCTCGGGCGCGTCCGAACCCTGCGCATGCACCAGCGCGCGCAGCGCGGGGCTGACCCCCACGGCGCCCACGCTGGCGGCTTGCAGCACGGTGCGGCGCTGGAGGCTGGTTGGCATCGGGTCGGTCATTGCTCATCCCTTCATCGCTGGTGGCGTGAAAAACGAAAAGGCGTCCACACACCGCACTGGCCATGGCAAAGCCAGATGCGGGTGGGGACGCCTTTGTCCGGGTGCGGAGCCTTCCGGCTCCTGGACGGCACCGACCCGCCGTTGGGTCCATGCCGTCCATATGCTGTTCGTGTCGCGACCATGCGTTGGTCTCGCAGGGTGATTAGCAAACCGCGTGCCAGCATTGATCGAAGGCCAAAGGCCACTATCTCACCCGGTTTGGCACCCGGCTTGGCGCCCGACTTGCTCTGCTCTTCATAGCAACGAACACATGCGGATCATGCGCCCGTGGCCAGCGGGGGAATGGATGCCCGGGAAACGCCGGGCTGCACCGTATTTGTGCAGCGCACCATCAAGGGTGCCGGCTGCCAGTGCAGACCGGCACTGTCAGCCCAGCAATTCCATCGCGTCGAGCATGCGCTGGGCCACATCGCCGAGCTTGAGGCCCTTGTCCATCGCCGATTTGCGCAGCTTTTCGTAGGCCGCCTGTTCGCTCAGGCCCTGGCGCTGCATCAGCAGACCCTTGGCGCGGTCTATGGTCTTGCGCTCACGCAAGGCCGTGCGGGCATCGGCCAGTTCGGCGCGCAGCGCCTGTTCGTGCTGAAAGCGCGCCAGCGCCACATCCAGAATCGGGCGGATGCGTTGCGTGGACAGGCCGGCCACGATGTAGGCCGAGACGCCGGCGGCCACCGCGTCCTTGACCAGCGCGCGGTCCTCGTCGTTGGTGAACAGCACGATGGGCCGGCGGGCATCGCGAGTGGCCAGCACCACATGCTCGAGCGCATCGCGCGCATCGCTCTCGGCGTCGACGATGATCAGGTCGGGCTGCAACTGGGCGATCCGCTCGCTCAGAAAGACATCGGCGGGCAGCGTGGCCACCAGGTTGAAGTTGTTTTCCAGCAGCCCGATGTGCAGCGCCCGCGCGCGCTCGGCCTGCTGCAGGGCATGTTCGTCCTCAGGGTCGGCAACGGCCAGATCCGGGGCCACCACCACGATGCGCAAAGCCTGATTCATGCCGATGGCGTGTGCAATTTTTACGCCACGGATTTGCGCGCCGCGCAGCGGCAGCGTTCGGGCGCAAGCGCCCGATGGCGCTTGCGCTCAGGGCCATGGCCCGCCCGGAGCGCCGTGGCCCACCCGGAGGGTGGAGGCCACTGCCGGCGAAGCGCCGGTTTTGTTTTCAAAAGACCGCCGCCCAAGCCTCACAACAAACCCGCTTGCAGCGACACATGCGCCAGCGGACGCAGGCGGGGGCAGGCGGGCGCAGGCGGGCGTAGTGCAGCAACGGGGCCAGACCTGCGCCCTTGGCTTGCCACGCATGAAGCAGCGCTCGAACCGACGGGCATCGCGCAGTGGGAATACGCAGCCAAAGATGGGGTGCGAGGCCATGCCATGTGCCTGCGGCAACGCAGCCATTCTATAGTCATATGGACACACTGGACACTGAACAATAGATGTCCAAAATGCTATATTTAGGCATGTAACAGTGACACGAGCATCCATATGTTTCTCGTCCCCGGCTGAACAAGGGGCCTCGCCATGGCCCCGGCCACGATGGATGACCAAAGGCCCGATCAAGCAACCCACTTCCCATTCCAGGTATCCACCATGGCCAGCATCACACTCAGCGACAACGTTCTCAACGCCACAGAGACGGCCACCGTCACCTTCACCTTCGATGCCGACTATGCCCTGGCGCCAGCGAACATCACCGCCATTGGCGGCACGCTGTCCACCCCCGTCGCCTTCCCCCCCGGACAGTCCCGCGTTTGGCAAGCCACATTCACACCCGCCACAGCGGCCACACAGCGCGCCGACTGCACGATCACCGTGAACAACGATGCCGGAGGCGTGCTCGCACAGAGCAATTCCTTCACCGTTGACAACGTGCGGCCCGACATCATCGATTTCGATATACCCCCCGTCATCGCGAGCAGTGGAAACGTTGATGTGTCCTTCTCTATCACCTTCGACGAGCCTGTCGACGCCGCCAACCCCAGGATCTTTTCCTCCACCGGAGGTAGACATTCCTTTGGTACCTCCAGCAACGGTGGTCGCACATGGACCTACCAATGGTGGCCCAGGGTTACCGAGGGCAGGCATCCCATAGGCATACGTCTCCAATCTGTCAAGGACCTGGCAGGCAACGAAGCAACCAACAAAGGAGCCGACAGCTACCACGAATTCATCAGATTCGACTCTCAGAGACCCACCGTCAGCACCGTCTCGATGGCTGACAGGAACCTGAGCGCCGGCGAAGAAACCACCATCACCATCGTCTTCTCCGAGGCGCTCAATCGGACCAGCTTTACCACCGATGACCTGCGGGTGGCCCCCTTCAAGGGCCAGTTGTCCGACCTGCGCACCACCGACGGCATCACCTGGACGGTCAAGCTCAGGGCACCGGCCGCCTTGCCGGACGCAGATAACGGCGTATCGACGGGCAACCGGATCCAGATCAACATGGCCGGCATCGCCGATGTCCCGGGCAACACGGGCGCGGGCGGGTGGACGGACCTGGGCACCGCCGACACCGCCAGCTACCGCATCGACATCGCGCCCACCGTCACCGCCATCGATGTGCCCAGCGCCACCATCCATGCGGGCCAAGACCCCACCACCATCACCATCCATTTCAACAAACCTGTCACCGGCCTGACCAGCGCCAACATCGATCTGACCAACGCCAGCGGCACGCTGGTCAGCGGCCCGGCCAGCATAGACGGCCGCACCTGGATCTTCACTTTCAGCCCCACGGCCAACACCGATGACAGCAGCAACACCATCCGCATCAACCTCGATGGCATCACTGACGCCACAGGCAGCGCCGCCACCGACAGCGCCGCCCGCACCAGCGGCAACTTCAGCATCGACACCGTGCGGCCCACCGTCACCATCACGCTCGACGATTCCCGCCTGTGCGCCAACGAAACCGCCGTCGTCACCTTTGCCTTCAGCGAGCGCGTCAACGGCTTCTCGATGGACAAGGTGGATACCACCGGCGCCCAAGGTTCGCTCAGCGACCTGACCCCGGTCGGCACCGATGGCAGGGTCTGGACGGCCACCTTCACCCCCACGGCCGAACGGGCACGCGCCCCCGGCCGCATCACGGTGGACATGGACAGAATCACCGATGCCGCAGGCAGCACCGGCACGGGCAAGACCCCGAGCCAAAATTACACCGTCGATACCAGGGTCTTCGCCATCAGGGACGCGACGGTCAACGGCACCCGGCTGGTGCTGCGCTACAGCGATGAAACCCATCTGGACGCTGACCCGGTCCATGGCGCGCCCACCACGGCCTTTACGGTGCTGGTCGATGGCAGGCGCGTCGGCGTCCAGTCCCTGGCCGTGGATGCAGCGGCCAAGACCGTCACGCTGACGCTGGCCGACGCCGTATCCGCCGGCCAGACGGTGACCGTCGCCTACACCGACCCCAGCACCGGCAACGACCTGCAGGCGGTGCAGGAAGCCGGCAGCGGCGCCACCAGCGGCGATGACGCGGCCAGCTTCGCGGCCAGGCCGGTGACCAACCTCCTCACCCCGCCCGCGCCCTCACCCTCGCCCGCACCCGCGACGGACTCCGGCCGCGACGGTGCCACGCCGAATGCGCTGGACTCCGACTACGACAGTGTGCCCAACGCCCAGGAGGACCAGGCCCCCGGCCTGCTGCGCCCCGATGGCTCGGCCGGCCCGGATGGCGACGGCAACGGCGACGGTATCCGGGACAGCCAGCAGGTCGCCGTCGGCTCGACCCGCGACCTGACCCTGGTGGCCGGCAGCCAGGACGGCAAACTGATCCCCGGCAGCAATGCGCGCATCACCGAACTGGTGCGCAGCGATGCCCCCGCCAGCCTGCCCAAGGGCATGGAAATGCCGCTCGGTCTGACGCAATTCAGGGTCGGCCTGTCCGAAGGCCGCTACACCGAGAGCTTCAGCCTGTATGTGGACCCGGCCACCGGCGCCACCGGCTACTGGGTCAAGGACAGCGCCGGCACCTGGGTGAACCTGGCCAGCGAACCGTATGGCGGCAAGGTGAGCAGCGAAGGCGGGCGCACGCGGCTGGACTTTCAGATCCAGGACGGCGGCCAGTACGACGCCGACGGGCTGGCCGATGGCCACATCACCGCCCTTGGCGCCGCAGCGAAGATGCCGCTGTCCATCGTCGGGCAGTCGCCGCATGTCGAGTCGGGTTCCTTCTGGTTCTGAGGGTGGCAAGGGGGCAAGGCGGTGATCGTGATCCGGCCCACCGGGCGCCACTGCCACGCCTGCTGCACCCGGCTCGCAGCGCCGCATTGGAACGGTCAGAGCGGCGGCGCAGACGCGAACGGCCCGGATCGACGCTCTGCGAGCGCGGCCCGGCACGGCTTGGGAGGCAACGCAAGCCGATGTCGCCAAGGCCATGGGCGCGCAACGGACCGCCCGGACCGCCCGGACCGCCGTCCGGAAACCAGGCGCAGCATGGCACGGCAAGCATCCCCGCCCCGATGGGCACTTCGACCCAGTCCGACCCAGTCGGCACTTCGACCAAGGCATGAGACAAACCCGCGCCGTTCGTGTGCACGCCCTGCGCACCCTGCGCGCCCTGCGCGTTTGCGATGCCAACGGCACAGGGCGCGGCGACCGGGCGACCGGCTTGCGCTGCATGGCCTGATCACATCCGTTGCCATCGCGTCCCCCCATGCCGCCACAGGTGGGGCACCATACGGGTCGGCAAAAACGAGCACGACCCGGAACCAACCCCATGCGCCAGCACGGCGAAATCACCCCCGGCGCCAGCGCCGCCACGGCACCGGCCCCGCCCGGACGGGCCACTTTGCAGCGCCTGCTGCCCTACCTGCGGCAATACCCCGGGCGCGTGGCCGCCGCGATGGCCTTCATCGTGGGCGCCAAACTGGCCAATGTCGGCGTGCCGATGCTGCTCAAGACGCTGGTGGACGCGATGGCCATCGGGCCAGGCGCGCCGGCGGCGTTGCTGGTGGTGCCCGTGGGGCTGCTGCTGGCCTATGGCGGCCTGCGGCTGTGCACCTCGCTGTGCACCGAACTGCGCGAGTTGGTATTGGCCAAGGCCACGCAGGGTGCGGCGCGATCGATTGCGCTACAAACCTTTGAGCATCTGCACGCGCTGGGCCTGCGCTTTCATCTGGAGCGGCAAACCGGCGGCATGACGCGCGACATCGAGCGCGGCGTGCGCGGCATCGAGTCGCTGATCTCGTACCTGCTGTTCAACGTGGCGGCCACGCTGGTCGAGATGCTGCTGGTGCTGTCGGTGCTGGCCACCCGGTTCGATGCCTGGTTTGCCTGGATCACGCTGGCGGCGCTGGCGCTGTACATCGGCTTTACCGTGCTGGTGACCGAATGGCGCAGCCGGTTGCGCCGCGAGGCCAACGAAGCCGACTCTGCGGCGCATACCCGGGCCGTGGACTCCTTGCTCAACTACGAGACCGTCAAATACTTCAACAACGAAGGCTTCGAGGCCCGCCGCTACGACGAAAGCCTGGAGCGCCTGCGCCGCGCGCGCCTGAGGAGCCAGACCACGCTGTCGCTGCTCAACAGCGGCCAGCAGCTGATCATCGCCGCCGGCCTGGTGGCCATGCTCTGGCGCGCCACACAGGGCGTGGTCGATGGCCGCATGGGCCTGGGCGACCTGGTCATGGTCAACGCCTTCATGATCCAGTTGTACATCCCGCTGAACTTTCTCGGCGTGATCTACCGCGAGATCAAGCAAAGCCTGACCGACCTGGACAAGATGTTCCGGCTGATGGACCAGCAGCGCGAGGTGGCCGATGCCGCTGGCGCCGCGCCGTTGGGCGGGCTGGATTCGCCCACGGTGCGCTTCGAGGATGTGCACTTCGCCTACGAAACCGGCGACGGCAACGGCAACGGCAGTGGCCTGGAGCCGGGCCGCCCGGTATTGCAGGGCATCGGCTTCGAGATTCCGGCGGGCAAGACCGTGGCCGTGGTCGGCCCATCGGGCGCGGGCAAGTCCACGCTGGCGCGCCTGCTGTTTCGCTTTTATGACATCCGGCAGGGCCGCATCACCATCGCCGGGCAAGATATCCGCAGCGTCACGCAGTCGAGCCTGCGCCAGGCCATCGGCATCGTGCCCCAGGACAGCGTGCTGTTCAACGACACCGTGGCCTACAACATCGCCTACGGCCGCCCGGGCGCCACGCAAGAGCAGGTCGAGGCGGCTGCGCGGTCGGCCCGCATCCACGACTTCATCGCCGCCGCGCCCAAGGGCTACGGCACGCTGGTGGGCGAGCGCGGGCTCAAGCTCTCGGGCGGCGAAAAGCAGCGGGTGGCGATAGCCCGCACCCTGCTCAAGAACCCGCCGATCCTGATCTTCGACGAAGCCACATCGGCACTGGACTCGGCCAACGAGCGCGCCATCCAGGCCCAATTGCAAAGCATCGCGCAGCACAAGACCACGCTGGTGATCGCGCACCGCCTGTCGACGGTGGTCGACGCGCACCAAATATTGGTCATGGACAGCGGCCGCATCATCGAGCGCGGCACCCACGCCCAACTGCTGGCCCTGCAGGGGCGCTACGCCAGCATGTGGGCACTGCAGCAAAGCGCCGGCGCCGCATGAAAACCATGCGCCCTGCCCGCCCCGGCAACGGCCGCAGCCCATGCGCCAACCCGGCCAACCCGCTCCGCCACATGGGCTTTGCCCGATGGCGGGATCGGCAGCCGGCAGACCATAATGAAAACCGCCACGGGGCAGCGGAAGGCAGAAAGGCACAAGCGCAGAAGGCGACCGGCCCTGCCCGCATCCTTGCCGGGCCACGGTCCCGGATGGGCGTATGGAGATTTGCGCAAGACCGTTCCCCCGGAGACACCCCCATGAACCTCGCCTCCCGTCCTTTCGCCCCGCTCGTCTGGCTCGCCTTGGCGCTTGCCGCAGCCACTGCGGCGTTTGCGCAGAAAGCCCCGATCCGATTCGTCGTGCCTTACCCTGCCGGTGGTGCGGCGGACCAGATCACGCGGCTGGTAGCCCAGGAAATCTCCGCCGCGCTGGGCGCACCCATCGTCATCGACAACAAGGGCGGCGCTGCCGGCATGATTGCCGGCGACATCGTCGCGCGTGCGCAGCCCGACGGCAAGACCTTCTTCGTCGGCTCGAACGCGCCCTTGGTGATCAATCAGGCCCTGTACGCGAAGATGCCCTACGACCCGGAAAAAGCATTCGTTCCGGTGGCCGGCATGGGCAAATCGCCACTGCTGCTGGTGGCGCGCCCGACGCTGGGCGCGGGCAGCCTTGCCGCGCTGATTGCGCTGGGGACGAAGGAGCCTGGCAAGCTCACCATGGGCAGCGCCGGCAGCGGCAACATCACGCACCTGGCAGGCGAATACGCTTGCCGCCTGATGGGCTTGCAGGTCACGCATGTGCCTTTCACCGGGAGCGCATCGGCCATCGGCAGTCTGCTCGGCGGCAACGTGGACATCATGTACGACGCGCTGCCATCGTCGATGCAGCAGGTCAAGGCCGGCAAGATCGTGGCGCTGGCCATCCTGGACGACGAGCGCTTCCCGCAACTGCCCGATGTGCCGACGCTCAACGAAGCCGGTTTCGCCGGCGCCCAAGCCAGCGCCTGGTTTGGCTTGGTGGCGCCGGCCAAGACGCCGGCGGCTGCGGTCATCGAACTGAACCAGGCGATCAACGTGGCGCTCAAGAAGCCCGAACTGCTGGAAAAACTGCGCAACATCGGCGCCCAGCCCCTGCCCGGCTCGCCGCAAGCGTTCGGCAAGTTCGTTGCCGACGAGCGTGCCAAATGGCTCCCTTTGGCGCGCTCGCTGGGGGTAAAGGCGGATTGATGATCGGGCGAAGTTGCGCTTGAATCGATGCGATCGTGGCCCTGGGCCGACCATCCCGCCCCATATTCCACCCCATTCCGCCTGGTGCGGGTGCGTGGCGGTGCGCTCGCCGTCGGCCAGGCCACGATGGACACCATCGCCGGCGCCACACGCGACACACACGCGACAAACCGTGGATCCACGCCGAGCCGGTGGCCAACTCTGCTGCAAAAGTGAGGAACTGATGAACGAGACACTGCAAATCGACCGCGTCGGCGCCACGGCGGTGCTGACCATGCACCGGCCCGAGGCGCGCAATGCGCTGGACCTGGCGATGCGCCAGGCTTTCGGCGCGGCCATCGCCGGCATCCGTGACGACGCCGGCATCCGCGCCGTGGTGCTCACCGGCGCGGGCGGGCATTTTTGCGCCGGCGGCGATGTCAAGGCCATGGTGCAGGGCCAGGGGGGCCAACGCGACATCTTCGAAGGCCGCGAGCGCATGCGCAGCCTGCATCGCTGGTTCGACGAATTGGTGGACCTCGAAAAACCGGTGATTGCCGCTGTCGATGGCGCGGCCTTCGGCGCCGGCCTCTCGCTGGCGCTGGCGGCCGATTTCGTGCTGGCCACGCCGCGCGCGCAGTTCTGCTGCGCGTTCGCGCGCCTGGGTTTCGTGCCCGACATGGGCGCCATGTACCTGCTGCCACGGGCCATCGGTCTGGCGCGCGCCAAGGACCTGGTGTTCAGCGCCCGGGTCGTGCACGCGCCGGAGGCGCTGGCCATCGGGCTGGCGCAGCAAATAGTGCCGGGCGACGTTCGCGCAGCCGCGCTGGCGTTCGCGCAGCGCTTTCACCAGGCGCCCACCGAGGCGCTGGGCATCGCCAAGGGCGTGCTCAACCACGCCTTCGAGTCCGAGCGCCGCGATGTCTACGCGCAAGAAGCGATGGCCCAGGCCATGGCCCGCGAAAGCGCGTTCCATCAGGATGCGGCGCGCCGTTTCCTGGCCAAGGAGCCGCCCGCCTACCAATGGCCCGAATCCCCCCCGCCAACCCCCTGAGCAACCAACCAACCATCCATCCATCATCTGACCGCCATGACCGAACCAAGACCCGAACAGGAATACTTTGCGCACTTGGCGCAAGGCCGCTTCATGCTGCAACGCGCACGCGGCAGCGGCCGCGTGTTCTTTCCTCCGCGCGTCGCCGAGCCGGTGACCGGCGCGCGCGATCTCCAATGGACGCCGGCCAGCGGCCGTGGCACGGTCTACGCCACCACCGTCGTGCGCCCCAAGCCCCCGCAAGCGCCCTACAACGTGGTTTTGGTGGATTTGGCCGAAGGCCCGCGCGTGATGAGCCGCGTCGAAGGCGTCGCGCCCGAAGCCGTGCGCATCGGCATGGCGGTGACCGCCCGCATTGGCATGCACGACGGCAAGGCCGTCTTGCTGTTCGACCCGGCAGGAGAATGACTTGAACCAAGACAAATTCCCGCGTGGCAAGACCGCCATCGTCAGCGCCGCCACCTATGGCCTGGGCGAATCGCCCGGCCTGAGTTCGATGGACCTGGCCGTGTCGGCCAGCGTGCGGGCGCTGCAACAGGCGGGCCTGACGCCCGGCGACGTGGATGGCCTGTTCATCGCGCTGCCCGACGACGCCCTGTCGGGCCTGGGCTTTGCCGAGTATCTGGGAATCCAGCCCAGGATCACGGAAAACAACCGCACCGGCGGCTCCTCGTTCCTGACACATGCCCTGTGGGCCGCATTGGCCATCGAAGCCGGCCAGTGCGACCTGGCGCTGATCGCCTACGGCAGCAACCAGCGCACGGCCACCGGCCGTTTGATCAGTTCGCTGCGGCCGTCGGCCTACGAATCGCCCTGCCAACTCGTCCGTCCGGTCGGCGCCTATGCGCTGGCCGCATCGCGCTACATGCACGAATACGGGCTCAGGCGCGAGCAACTGGGACAGGTGGCCATCGCCGCGCGGCGCTGGGCGCAGCTCAATCCCGACGCCTTCCTGCGCACGCCGCTGAGCATGCAGGAATACCTTGCGTCGCGCATGGTGTCCGACCCGCTCAGCGTGCGCGACTGCTGCCTGGTCACCGACGGCGCTGCGGCCGTGGTGATGGCGAGCGCGCAGCGCGCCGGCGACCTGGCCCGGCGCCCGGTCTATCTGCTCGGCGCAGCCGCAGCCACAGACCACAAAGACATCACCGCCATGCCCGACCTGACGACCACGGCAGCCGTGCACTCGGGCGCGCGGGCTTTTGCGCAGTCCGGCTACAAGCCCGGGGACATGGATGTGGCCGAGCTCTACGACGCCTTCACGATCAACACGCTGCTGTTCCTGGAAGACCTCGGCTTTTGCAACAAGGGCGAGGCGGGAGCGTTTGTCGAAGGCGGCCGCATCGCACCCGGCGGCGCGCTACCGGTCAACACCAATGGCGGCGGACTGTCGTGCACGCACCCCGGCATGTACGGGCTGTTCACCATGGTCGAAGCCACGCAGCAACTGATGGGCCAGGCCGGCGAGCGCCAGGTAAAAAACGCGCAACTGGCCGTAGCGCATGGCAATGGCGGCGAACTCTCCAGCCAGGTCACGCTGGTGCTGGGAACCGAAGACACGCTCTGACATTGCGCCACGCCCGCTGCCAACGCGGGCGTTGCCCCGGCCATCCCGCCGACCCTGGTGTCGCGTCACCGATCATCTGTCGGTCTGCGCTGGCCATCGAAGCGCATCGCGGCGTTGCATCGCTTGCCAATACGCTCGGTATGGGCTGCGCGATGCGCCTTGCGCTACGCTCCGATGGCTGCGCGCAGCCTACGACATCTGATCCGTGACACGACACTGGGGCCGCTCATGGAATAATCCATCCCCATGAGCGGCAACACCTTCGGAACCCTGTTTGCAGTCACCAATTTTGGCGAATCCCACGGCCCGGCCATTGGCTGCGTGATCGACGGCTGCCCGCCCGGCATGCCCTTGTCCGAGGCCGACATACAGACCGACCTGGACCGGCGGCGGCCAGGCAGCAGCCGCCATGTCACGCAGCGCAACGAACCTGATGCGGTGGAAATACTCTCCGGCATCTACCAGGGCCAGACCACGGGCACGCCGATCGCGCTGCTGATCCGCAATACCGACCAGCGCAGCAAAGACTACAGCCGCAGCGCCGAGAGTTTTCGCCCCGGCCACGCCGACTACAGCTACTGGCGCAAGTACGGCATTCGCGACCCGCGCGGCGGCGGCCGCTCCTCGGCCCGGCTCACGGCGCCCACGGTAGCGGCCGGCGCGGTGGCCAAGAAATGGCTGGCCCTGCAGTACGGCACCCGGTTTCGCGCCTGCATGACACAGTTGGGCGAACTACCCATCCCGTTCGAGCACTGGGACCATGTGCGCAACAACCCCTTCTTCGCCCCGGTGGCCGATGTGGCGCAGTACGAGCAATACATCGACGCACTGCGCAAGGCCGGCGACTCCTGCGGCGCCCGCATCCGCGTGCAGGCCACGGGCATGCCGGTGGGCCTGGGCGAGCCGCTGTATGACAAGCTCGATGCCGACATCGCCTACGCGCTGATGGGCCTGAACGCCGTCAAGGGCGTGGAGATCGGCGCCGGCTTTGCCAGCGTGGCGCAGCGCGGCACCGTGCATGGCGACACCATGACCCCGCAGGGGTTTCGCAGCAACTACGCGGGCGGCGTGCTCGGCGGCATCAGCACCGGGCAAGACCTGGAACTGAGCATTGCCATCAAGCCCACCAGTTCCATCCTCAGCCCGAGCGCGTCGATCGACATCCATGGCCACAGCATCGAGGTCAGCACCAAGGGGCGCCATGACCCCTGCGTCGGCATCCGTGCGACCCCCATTGCCGAGGCACTGCTGGCGCTGGTGGTCATGGACCACGCGCTGCGCCACCGCGCCCAGTGCGCAGACGTGGTGCTGCCGCTGCCGCCGATCCCGGCCGCGCCGGCGTGATACCCGGCAGGGGGCGGTGCCGGGCGCAGCCGAACTCCCCTGGCCTCACGCACAGCCCCGCCTCGTGAACCCGGCCACGCCTCGAGCGCGGCCGGGCGCGCGCAACGGCTGGCCATGAACGGGCCGCGCTTTGCGCAGATGCCGGCCAGCGTGCCCATGCGCGCCGGCGCAGGCATCCACCTGGTCCGCAAGCCCTGCACGCTCGGGCACTGCGATGCGCATGCTCAGAACGCCCACCGGGCGACACCAAGGCGCCGAAGGTTGCGCGTCCATCACACAGATCGCCACGGCCACGCACCAAGTCTGGTGCCGGAAATCCTTCCCATGAAAATGCGCCCGGCACAGCGACATCCACACGATCGCCAGCACTCTTTGAGGGCCTGATGCGCACCGCTTTCGATGCGTCCGGCCTTGATTGAAGAATTTCTGCGGCGGGTGCATTGGTAACAAAACACATGATATAGTCTCTATTTGTCAGTCTTGCTTTGCCCCCCGTGCAAGGTGCGCTGTGCCTGGGGCCTGCGCGGTTGATCTCGATGAGGAAAGCGATGAATTTTGATCTGTTGGGCATGGATGGGGCCAATGGCCGTTGGGGATCGTTGTCATCCACAGGTCCTGCCATGAAGCCCGGGTTCGCCCATGCTTGAACTCGGCGCAGGCGCAGACATCTTGCGCGCCATTGGCTGGCTTTATATCGGCTTTTTCGCAGCGTTGCTGTGGGCTTGCCTGTGGTTTCCCCGGCGCTGGTGGCAAAAGATCGTCTGGGCTGTCGCGGTGCTGCTGGTTTTTCTGCTGCCAATGTATTGGAGGCAAGCCGAAAAATCCCGGATCGTGGATGCGCGCAAGGCCAGATACGAAAAGGGCAAGGCATTGTTTGATGAAAGATGCAAAACGGCAGGGGAGAAGGTCTACAAAACGGTGGAAGACGTAGAAGGTGTTCTGCTGCAGGAGGTGTGGCCACGCGCCAGCAATTCTGATTGGCATGATCCCCATTGGCCCAATGCCGGATTGCCAGATCAGTATGGCGCAGAATCATATATCCAGTCTTTCATTATGTGGGAGCATCAGCAGCATCCACCCCAAAGAGGCTATCTCAATACCAAAGATCGTGGCGCACACGATTGGTACAAATCGCTTCCTGGCTATGCTTTCGTTGATGTGAAAGAGGGTGATGGATTTGTATATCGCTACCGGCCTGTTCGTCGGGTACCGCCGGAATTAAAGAGCATGAGCAGAGAGCGATTGAGCGGTGCGACGGCGCGCTATGCCATTTCGTTTCGTGGTATCACGGCCAACCCGGCAGACAGGGAGCAATGGGTGGCCGGTATGACGGTGTTGATCACGGATACCCAAAACAATGAAGTCATTGCCGAGAAAACATGGTATTCCTTCGAAAGAGGGTTTGGTAGCAAGTCCGGATGGCGATCGCCTTGGCTATTTGCCATCACCTGCCCTGAATTAACCGAAGGAGAGTCATCGCGCTACGCAACACGTTTTTTTGTTGATCAAGTTCTGAAACCCAAACAGGAGAATTGAAATGTCAAGAGAGATCGAAACTTACCTGAAGTATGCGAATTTGCAGATGGCTGCGGAGGCATATGTGGTATCCAAAACATCCAATCCCGGCAACATGTCTGAAGGATCGCAATTGACGAGTGATGTGCTTACTAAAGGCAACGATCGCTCCAGCAGATTCACCGCCATCCAGGCTGAAGAATTCATTCAGGACTGGGAGGTCGTGGAACAAATTGGCAACACGAGCACCGGTTTTTCCGGAACCTTGTTCCGTGCGCTGCGCGATGCGCCTGAGCGCGGCATTGTGAAGGACGAAATGGTGCTCTCGTTTCGCTCCACCGAATTTGCCGATGACGCGGCACGCGACAACCAGGCCACCAATGCCATGGAAGTCAAGGAGGAGGGTTGGGCTTTCGGGCAGATCGCGGACATGAAAGCGTGGGTTGAATCGCTGCGCAGCAGAGAGAAAATTCCTTCCGCCGCCAATTTGACGGTAACGGGTTATAGCCTTGGCGGGCATTTGGCGACCGCGTTCAGATTGCTGGACCCGACTACGGTGATCCCAACCTACACATTCAACGGCGCCGGCGTTGGCACCGTTCATGAGGGGACAAGCCTGGAGCAGGTGATCAACGATTTCTCCACCCATCGCAAACCGGGTGGGAATGCTGACCTCTTTACCAACCAGGTGGTGCTTGATCGCTACAATGAACTCAAAGAGATTTTCAAAGAAGGGGCCAGCGTTACCCTGGCCGAAGCCGGTGCGCAAGAGCAACGGCTAAAGTCACTGGTCTCGGGCAAGAATGCGGAAGTGCAAATGCTGGAGGATGCCCTTGAGCGAATGCAACTCGTTGTCTACGAGGCGGATCGCGTCAATGCAGGCATTGCCAGCGGCACCGGCAGTGATAACGCTTTGGTGGTGGATAAAACCCGTATCGCCGCCGTTTCATTGGACTACCAATTGGCAGTGCTGCGTGCAGGCAGGAGCACTGATGGGTATAGAACCAACGTGGTCATCAGTGGATGGGATGCCTATGCCGGTCGCAACCTTGCGCCAGGCGGCCCTCTTGCAGATTTTCACGATCTGTATGGCGCCAACCCGCCTTCGGCAGTGGCGAACTCTCAGTGGCACCATGGAACGCCTGCACCCCTCTTTATCGAAGACCAGCCACAGTACCGTGGCACGATCATCGCTAGCGCCGCTCGTGAAACCGTGAAGACATTATTGAATGAATTCGATTTCAAACTGCTGGTTCACAACTTTGCACTCAACGATTTTGGCGATACCCATAGCCTGGTGCTCATCGTTGACTCGCTGGCGGTGCAAAACACTTTCGCGCGTCTGGACGACTCACTGACCACTGCGACGATGGACGCGATCTTTCAGGCTGCGTCCAAAAGAACCGCTGTCTCTTCGCTTGGCAAGCAAGGCCAAGCCGAAGGCGATGTGCTGGAAAATGTCATCAAGAGTCTGGGCCGCATGTTCGGCGTAAGCCTCGATCCGATGGCCGCCAACCTGCAAGGTGGCACCTGGGCCAACCCGGCTGATCGGGAGATAGTGCATCGCAACCTCAAGAAAATCACTGACAACCCGACTTTTGACGCCATCGAAAGCAAGGCGATCGTTCGACCAGCCGATGTCAACCTCAAGGATGTGGCGCGCAATGACTTCGGTGCGATGGTTGCGCTGATCGATCTTTCCCGGTTCTGGATGACTGGCAAGAACGCAGCCGCCAATGCGGCCATGGCGCCCGAGTGGAGGAAATCCGCGCGCAGCAATGATTTTGCTGCGTGGGAGACCGACAAAAGCTCATCGACACCTTCCACTTTCTCGGACCAGTGGATTGAAGATCGCAGCCGCCTGCTCAGTGCGCTGATGATCGAAGGGCAACGAAACGACAGCACAGGCCGAGTCTATGACCCCAGCGTGCCGAATGATCGTGTCTACGTGTTTGATTTCTTCGACGACGACATGCAAGAAGGCCAGACAGAGCCTGTCTCTCGGATACTGTTGTCCCAGGGCACGAGAGCGCAGGTTCCCCAGGGCACGAGAGCGCAGGTTCGGTCAGATCAATTCATCGTTTTTGGTAACGACGCTGACGACGTCATGCAAGGAACCTCCAACTCTCTCGGAGACCATTTGTATGGCGGCGCAGGCGATGACAGATTGAGCGGTTTCGATGGCGCAGACCATTTGGAAGGCAATGCCGGAAACGATACGCTGGACGGTGGTGCAGGGAGTGACACGCTGGTGGGCGGCACTGGAAACGACACCTACCGGCTGCAAACCGGCACAGTCGGCATTGACACCCTGGTGGATACCCAGGGCGACAATGTGATTGAAGTCAATGGCGGGGTGGTCCAAGGCGAGTTTTGCCGCGTCGAAGGCATGGACGAACAGACCTACTACAGCACCGGGAACAACTCCGACAGAACCTACCAACTGCGCTCGACGGGCGATGGTGTCTGGCGCCTGTGCGTCAGGGATGCCGCCGGGGCATACAACGCGGTGGCTGACCTGAAAGACTGGCGCAGTGGCCAGTATGGCCTGACCCTGGGGACGGACATCCTGGGGCCGGACCGCATACTGCTGCATCTTCCCCTGAGTACAAACTACATGGCCTTCAATGGCGCCCAGGCCCCCAGGGGCGTGAGCTTTAGCGGGGGCAGCAGAAGCAATTCCTTTGAGGGCAGCGCCTATGCGGATGTGATCGATACCGGAGGCGGGCTGAGCAACTATGTCAGCACGGCCGGTGGCGACGACAGGGTGATCGGTGGCGCGGGGCGTGATTTCATCCGCACCGGCGCCACTGGCACCAGCCCCACGGCGACGGACAACGATATCGCCTTCGGCGGCGACGAATCGGATGTGCTGATGGGCGGCGCCGGCGACGACCAGGTTTGGGGCGGTCGCGACAACGAAGCAGAGAACGCGACCACGGCCGCAGACAGCGACAGCCGTGGCGACTGGGTCAGTGGTGAAGCGGGCGCTGACAGCCTGCACGGCAGCCGCCGCAGCGATGTGCTGTTTGGCGGCGCGGGCGCGGATACGATCGATGGCGGCGCCGGTGCCGACCTGATACTCGGTGATGCGCAATACACCCCGTTATCCCATGCCATAGGGCTGCCCTCGTCGACGACCACGCAGTCGTTCGTTTGGAGCAGCAGCGCTGGCAGCATGGTCAGTCAATCGTCGCCTGAGGACTATACGGTGAACCCTGTCATGGTGGCATCCGGGCGGGCCTTTGACTGGACTTGGGCCCGTTCAAACGGCGACTACACCTTGACCGCAGCGGCGCGGCTGATCGTCAGCCAGCGGCTGGCCTCCAATGGGGGCGCTGACAATATGAACGGCGGTCAGGGCAATGACTGGATGGCCGGGCAGACGGGCAACGACACCATGCGCGGCGGCGCAGGCGACGACGTGATGTATGGCGACGACAACGCTGCGACCACGGCCATGGCCGAAGCCGATGCGGGACAAGACCTGATGTACGGTGACGATGGCGACGACCAGATGTATGGCGGGGCCAAGGACGATGACATGGATGGCGGCGCCGGAGATGACCAGTTGTCGGGCGAAGCCGGCAGCGACATTTTGCACGGCGGCAGCGGCAACGACGATCTGTCGGGCAACGCAGGCGACGACCTGCTCAAGGGCGGCGAAGGCAACGACCATTTGCGCGGCGGCCAAGGTCGCGACCAGTTGCATGGTGAAGCGGGCGACGACCGGCTGGAAGGCGGGGCCGGGGATGACGTGCTCGAAGGCGGGGCCGGCACGGATCATCTGGACGGCGGCAGCGGCGACGATCGCTACCAGTTCGGCCGGGGCGCAGGCGCGGACACCATCACCGACACCGCAGGCAGCGCCGATGAGTTGACGATCGGCGCCAACGTGGCCACCGATCAGCTGTGGCTGCGCCGGGTAGGCCAGAACCTGGAGGTGAGCATCATCGGCACGGCGGACAAGTGCACCATCAACAATTGGTACGCGGGCAGTGCGAACCGGGTGGAGCGGTTCAGCACCTCGGCGGGCAATGCGCTGCTGAACAGCCAATTCGATGCGCTGGTGTCCGCCATGGCGGCGTTCGCCCCGCCACCGATGGGCCAGACCACGCTCTTGCCGGAATACCAGGCGGCGCTGCAGCCGGTGATTGCTGCAAGCTGGGTGTAAGCGCCCTTCCCTCCCCAGCCCGGGGCTGCGGCCCTGGCATCTTTTTCCCCCAAGCCCCCGGGACACCTGGCCTGGGCCTGGCCTGGCCTGGCCTGGCCTGGCTTGGTCTGGGCCTGGCTTGGTCTGGGCCTGGCTTGGCCTGGGCTTGGGGTTTTTCGTATCGACCCACAGAGCAGCGTTTGATGACAGCAGTACCCCGCGACGACCGGCCCCGGCAAGAACCGGCAACGCTCGCATCGAGCACCGGACATGAGCCGCCAGCAGCAGCAGCAGCAACGACGACACCAGCCCCGGCAGCGCCTTCGCCCGGTATCGACACCGGATTGGCCTGCGTCGGGTTGATTGCGCGCTGGCACGGGATTGCAGCCGATGCCGATCAGTTGGCGCATGAATTGGCCGTGGTTGGCCGTCCTTCAGAGACCAGCGACCTGCTGCTGGCCGCCAAGCGCCTGGGGTTGCAAGCCAAGGCCGTGAAGGTGGATGCGGCCCGCCTGGCCACGACGCCGCTGCCCGCCGTGGCCGTTGGACGGCGCGCTGGCGCAGCGCCGGATTTTTTCATTCTGGCGCGGCACGATGCACGCGCCGAGGGCGCCCGGGTCCTGATCCAATCGCCCAGCGTGGGCCACCCCGAGACCCTGACGGTGGCGCAACTGCAAGCGCGCTGGAGCGGCGAGCTGATCTTGTTCACCACGCGCGCGTCGATGGCCAATGAACTGGCCCGGTTCGATTTCACCTGGTTCATTCCGGCCATCGTCAAGTACCGCAAGCTGCTGGCGGAGGTTTTTCTGGTCAGCCTGGTGTTGCAGTTTTTTGCGCTGATCACGCCGCTGTTCTTCCAGGTGGTGATGGACAAGGTGTTGGTGCACCGGGGCTTTACCACGCTGGATGTGATTGCCTTCGGCTTGACGGTGGTGGTGCTGTTCGAGGTCTTGCTCACCACCTTGCGCAGCTTTGTGTTCGCGCACACCACCAGCCGCATCGATGTGGAGTTGGGCGCGCGGCTGTTTCGGCACCTGCTGGCCCTGCCGCTGGCATATTTTCAGGCACGCAGAGTGGGCGACTCGGTGGCGCGGGTGCGCGAGTTGGAGAACATCCGCGCCTTTGTCACCGGCAGCGCCATCACCGTGGTGCTCGACTTGCTGTTCTCGGTGCTGTTCATCGCCGTGATGCTGCACTACAGCGGCTGGCTGACCCTGATCGTCGTGCTCTCGCTGCCTTGCTATGTGATCTTGTCGGCCTTGTTGACCCCGCTGCTGCGCGCGCGCCTGAACGAGCGCTTTCACCGCAGCGCGGAGAACCAGTCCTTTTTGGTGGAAACCATCAGCGGCATCGACACCGTCAAGGCCCTGGCGCTGGAGCCGCATTGGACGCGCAAATGGGATCAGCAACTGGCCGCCTACGTGTCCGCGAGTTTCAAGACCGTCACCGTCAGCAGCTTTGCCGGCAGTGGCGTGAGCCTGATCTCCAAACTGGTGACGGTGGCCACCATGTATGCCGGCGCCAGACTGGTCATAGACAACCAACTGACCGTCGGCCAGCTGATCGCCTTCAACATGCTGGCCGGCCAGGTGGCGCAGCCGGTGATACGTTTGGCGCAGCTGTGGACGGACTTCCAGCAGACAGGGATTGCGGTGCAGCGCCTGGGCGACATTTTGAACACGCGCACCGAGGCAGCGGGCCACAAGAGCACCGTGCCGGCGCTGGCCGGGCGCATCACGCTCGATGCCGTGGTGTTTCGCTACCGGCCGGACGGCCCCGAGGTGCTCAAGGACATATCGCTGGACATCGGCGCCGGGGAGGTGATCGGCATCGTCGGGCGCTCGGGCTCGGGCAAGAGCACGCTGACCAAACTGATACAGCGTCTTTACGTTCCCGAGCGCGGCCGGGTGCTGATCGACGGCATCGACCTGGCCCTGGCCGATGCCAGCTCATTGCGCCGCCAGATGGGGGTCGTGCTGCAAGAAAACACGCTGTTTGCCCGCAGCGTGCGCGAGAACATTGCGTTGGCCGAGCCTGGCGCGCCGCTGCAGGCGGTGATCGAAGCGGCGCGCCTGGCCGGGGCGCATGAGTTCATCGTGGAATTGCCCGAAGGCTACGACACCCTGGTGGGCGAGCATGGCTGCACCTTGTCGGGCGGGCAGCGCCAGCGCATTGCGATTGCCCGCGCCCTGATGAGCGACCCGCGCGTGCTGATCTTCGACGAAGCCACCAGCGCGCTGGACTACGAGAGCGAGCGCGTCATACAAGACAACATGAAGGCGATCTGCGCCGGCCGCACGGTGGTCATCATCGCGCACCGGCTGTCGGCCGTGCGCGCGGCCCATCGCATCATCGTGATGGAGCGCGGACAAATCGTGGAGACCGGCACACACACCCAATTGCTGGGCTTTGAGGCCGGCCACTATGCGCGGCTGCACCGGTTGCAGCAATGCTGAAGCCGGCACCCGTCCAGCGCCCGGGCGCGCAGACCCTGGCCGATTTGTGCCGCCGCTACGGCGCTGCGTTCAGCGCAGCCTGGCGCCAGCGCGATCAGATGCAGCCTGTCGAACGCCTGCCCCATGAGGCGCAGTTCTTGCCGGCCGCGTTGTCGCTGCAGGAGACGCCGGTCTCGCCCGCGCCGCGTGTCGCGCTGTGGCTGCTGATCGGCTTTGCCTCGCTGGTGCTGCTGTGGGCCAGCTTTGGACATATCGATGTGGTGGCCACGGCGCAGGGCAAGGTGGTGCCCAACGACCGCACCAAGACCATCCAGCCTTTCGAGACCGCCACCGTCAAGGCCATCCACGTCACCGATGGCCAACAGGTCAACGCCGGGGACGTGTTGATCGAGCTCGATGCCACCAGTGCGCAAGCGGAGCAGGAACGGGTGCAGGGCGACTTGGCGGCGGCCAGACTGCAAGTGGCGCGCGGCCAGGCCATGCTGGCGGCGTTGGACAGCGGGCGCGCGCTGCGGCTGAACTGCCCGGCGCGGGTCGATGACGCCCGGTGCACCCAAGCCCGGCTGCTGCTGGCCGGGCAGATGGCCGAATACAGCGCCAGGCAAAGCCGCATCGAAGCCGAAACGGCCAAGCGCGAAGCCGAACTGCGCGGGGTTCGGGAGTTGGTGCACAAATTGGAGCAGACGGTGCTGATTGCCAAACAACGCGAGCAGGACTTCCGGCACCTGCTCGATCAGGACTTCGTCTCCAAGCACGGCTATCTGGAGCGCCAGCAGGCGCATATCGAGCAAGAAGCCGATCTGGCCCATCTGCGCAACCGCCTGCAAGAGATCGAGGCCGCGCTGCGCGAAGCCCATGGCCAGCGCGAGGCATCGATGGCCGAGGCCCGGCGCGCGAGCCTGGACAGCATCACCGACGGCCAGCAAAAAGCCGCAGCGCTGGAGCAAGACCTGCTGCGGGCCGATGTGCGCGGCCGGCTGATGCAATTGATCTCGCCGGTGGACGGCACCGTGCAACAACTGGCGCTGCACACGCTCGGTGGTGTGGTCACGCCGGCGCAGCCGGTGATGCTGATCGTGCCGCGCGACAACGCGCTGGAGGTCGAAGCCTTTCTGGAGAACAAGGACATCGGCTTCGTCAAACCGCAGCAGGATGCCCAAGTGAAGATCGAGACGTTCCAGTACACCAAGTACGGCACCATCCGCGCCAAGGTCGCATCGGTCTCGCATGACGCGATCAACGACGACCGGCGCGGTCTGATCTACTCGACCCGGGTCCGGATGGAAAAGGCCAGCATCGATGTGGACGGCCAGCCCGTTCGCCTGAGCCCCGGCATGGCCGTTTCGGTGGAGATCAAAACCGGCAAGCGGCGGGTGATCGAATATTTCCTGTCGCCACTGATGCAGCACACCAGCGAGAGTTTGCGCGAGCGCTGAACTGGCCGGGCACGGCGGCGCCTGGCCTGTGCACTGTGCACTGTGCGCTGTGCGCCAGGGTTGCCTGGTTGCCCGCCGCCGTCCGTACCATCGGGCGCCGCACGCAAACGACCGGATCAGCGGATCAGCACCGGATCAGGCGCACGACGTTGGAGATCTCCCGTATGAAAGCGCATTTCCGAGGCACGATCGCCGCGCCGGCTTGGGCCTGCGCGGCCACGGCCCCGGTCGCCCAGGCCCGCCGCCCAAGCCGCCCGCGCCGCCCATACCACCCGGCACCAGGTTTGTTGCCCGTGTTCGCAAAAGCATTCATGCGCAACGCGGTGCACGCGCCAAAGCGGAAGGCGTTTGCCTCGACAGTCTGGTGATCGCGCTGATTGCCGAAGGTCTCGGGCGGGCAAAGTACCCATGGGGGCCAAAGCATCTGCGCAGAGGCCGGGCGGGATGGAAAGTCACCGGGCCGGGCACCGTCACGAAGACCCGGGGTCACGAAGACCCGGGACCAGCGCGCTGTGCGCTCTTGCCGGGGGGTTGGCCCGGCCCCGGTGCCGAGACCTGCGCCCTGAAACTGCGTGGCGACAGGCCGGCATCGCGGGTGAAGGCGCGGCTGAAGTACGCCGGGTCGGTATAGCCCAGGGTGTCGGCAATCGTGGCGATGCTCAGGTGGGTGTAGGCCAGGTTGCGCCGCGCTTCGCGCATCCGCCGGGCCTCGATCAAACGCAGCGCAGACACGCCGGTGCTGGCCCGGGCCACCCGGCTCAGGTGGGTCGGCGAAACACACAGCGCGCGGGCGTAGTCGGCCACCCGCCAGGGCTGCGCAAAATGCGCCTCTATCAGTGCTTGCAGCCGCTGCAACAGGTCCGACTCCGGTGCGGGCGTGCTTGCGGGCATGGCGGCGGGCGCGGGCGTGGACATATGCGTGGACATATGCGCGGGCGCATGGACAGGCACCTCGGCGGGCGCGTTGTGCGCCATGGCCCGGGCCGTCCAGCCGAGCAAGCAGGCGCTCAGCCCGCGCAGCACCAGGGCGCGGGCTTTGGAGCGGCCGGAAAATTCCTGCCAGATCTGGCCCATGGTCTGGCGGATCCATGGGTCGGCCCGCACGATCGCGGGCCGCGCCAGATCCCGCCGCACATCGCCCACGCGCACGAAAAGCTGGTCCATGAACTCGTCGGCCAGCGTGGTGACCCAGCCCTGCGTGTGCGGCTGAAAGCGAAAGGCGTGCACATGGCCGGGGGGCACGTTGATCAGCGCGCCAGCAAAAAGCGCCTGCCGGTCGCCGTCCAACTGCGCGCTGCCACTGCCTGACTCGATCAGCAGCAACTGGTGCAGCCGCAGATGCCGGTGTGGCGCCAGTTCCCAGCCATGCAGCACCGAGCGCGCGGCAATCGTCTCGCAATGCAGCACATCGGGCAGATGCCGGGACTCGCCGAACAAGCTGTATGACTGAATGCCGTCCATGTTCGGAATATGCATGTTTTGGATGAATCCGGCTATTGAACCGGCTGCCTGCGCCACGTATCGTCCGGCTCCTAGTGTCGCGTCACCGATCATCTGTCGGTCTGCGCTGGCCATCGAAGCGCATCGCGGCGTTGCATCGCTTGCCAATACGCTCGGTATTGGCTGCGCGCTGCGCCTTGCGCTGCGCTCCGATGGCTGCGCGCAGCCTACGACATCTGATCGGTGACGCGACACTAGCGCACAGGTTGCCGCCGCGCCGGCAGCACCAGACGCCAGATCATCACGACATCAACGCACGGGAGATGCCCATGAAAACCCGGGTCTGCATCATCGGCGGCGGCCCTTCGGGGCTGCTGCTCGCGCAGTTGCTGCACCTGCAAGGCATTGACAGCGTGGTGCTGGAGCGGCAAAGCCGCGAGCATGTGCTCGGCCGCATCCGCGCTGGCGTGCTCGAGCATGGTTTTGCGGCGCTGATGCGCCTGGCCCGATGCGGCACGCGCATGGACCAGGAAGGCCAGATTCATCACGGCTTTCTGATCGCGCATGAGGGGCGGCTCGACCGGATCGATTTGCACAAGTACAGCGCCGGCAGTTCGGTGCTGGTGTACGGGCAGACGGAGCTGACGCGCGATCTGTACGCGGCACGCGAGCGCATGAACGGCAGCGTCATCCACGACGTGCAAGCGGTGCAACCCCAGGGGCTGACCAGCGCCAGCCCTGCGGTGACCTATCGCATCGGCCAGGAACTGGCGCGCGTGGACTGCGACTTCGTCATCGGCGCGGACGGCTTTCATGGCGTGAGCCGCCAGGCCATTCCCCCCGGTGTGCTCAAGGAGTACGAAAAGCTGTACCCGTTTGGCTGGCTGGGCCTGCTCTCGCGCACCCCGCCGGTGTCCCCCGAACTGGTCTACGCCAAGCACCCCCGGGGCTTTGCGCTGTGCTCGCTGCGCTCGCCGCAGCTCAGCCGCTACTACATACAGGTGCCGTCGTCGGAGCGCGTCGAGGATTGGTCCGACGAGGCGTTCTGGGCCGAGCTCGAACGCCGCCTGCCCCGGTCGGTGGCGGACAAACTGGTCACGGGCGCGGCGATCGAAAAGTCGATCGCGCCGCTGCGCTCTTTCGTCGCCGAACCGATGCGCTACGGCCGGCTGTTCCTGGTCGGCGATGCCGCGCACATCGTGCCGCCCACCGGTGCCCGGGGGCTCAATAGCGCCGCCTCCGATGTCCATTACCTGTACCACGCGCTGCTGGCGCATTACCAAAACGGCGACGACACGGGGCTTGACGGGTACTCGGCGAAGGCGTTGGCGCGGGTGTGGAAGGCGCAGCGCTTTTCATGGTGGATGACGAACATGCTGCACAGCTTTCCCGATGCGCTCGCCTACGACCAGAGGTTGCAGGACACGGAGCTGGCCTATCTGTTCTCGTCCGAGGCGGCCCTGCGCTCGCTGGCGGAGAACTATGTGGGTTTGCCGTTTTGAGCCGCAGGATCGGTCAGGCGTACTTGTCGCCCACTTCTGCGCGCAGCGGGTGGGTGTCGTAGACGATGGTCATGCGCGCGATGCGGTCGCTGTCGGGGGCAAAGTCAAACAGGTCCACGCAGTCGAAGCTGACGATCTGTCCGTCCTTGAGCGTCCAGTCGTAGCGGAAGTAGGCGGCCACGCGGGTGCCTTCGGTGCCCGGCTGCACGCTGGCCAGGAGGTCGATGGGCGTGATCACGCTGCGCGCCGACGCCTGTGCCAGTTTGGGAAAGAACGCATGCGCGGGCATGGTGCCCAGAAAGGGCGAGACCACGCAGCCCTCGGCCTCGAAGCAGGCAAGCAAGGCGGCGGTGTCGCTGGCATGCAATGCCGCGAGATAGCGGCGCACGGTGTTCAGTGGCGGGGAGTTCATGGGCGGGATTTTGCGGTCTCGGGCAGGCCGGGCGCAAGGGTGGGGCCGGGCCGGCGGCCGCGATGCAGGGCCTGCGCTTGGGTTACACCAGCCTGCGGGTCGGCGACCCAAGCCATCGTGCCGGGTCTGCTCGTGCCCGCAGGCCGGTGCGCGCACAGGCTGTGCCCGCAATCTGGCCATGCGGCCGTGCGGCGGTGCGGCCATGCGGCCATGCGGCCGTGTGCGGCAAGGCGCCCGGCCGTCGTGCGCCAGTCCGTGTCGGTCAGCCGGTCATGGCTTGAAGAAGTTGACCGCCAGCCCCGGCACTTCGACCCGGGTGCTGAACAGGCAGCCTGCCGCAGGGCTGGCATTGCGCTCTTGCTCGGGCCGCCCCGCGCGGGCCGAGGTGATGTACAGCGTGCGCAGATCTTCCCCGCCGAAGCACACCATGGTGGGGCATTGCACCGGGGTCGCGATGCGCTGCAATACCGCGCCGGTGGGCGCGAGTTGCAGCACGCAGGCGCCCTCGTACATGGCCACCCAGTAGTTGCCTTGGCGGTCCACCGCTGCGCCATCGGGGCGGCCGCCGTAGGGCTGGCCGGGTTCCTTGCGGGCAAAATGCGCCCAGGGCTGGCGCTTGCCGATGGCTCCGGTGGCGGCATCGAAGTCAAACCGGTCGATACGGTGCTCGGGGGTGTTGGACCAGTACATGAACCGGTCGTCGGGGCTGAAAGCCAGGCCGTTGGCGGTGAAGTTGTCGCCCGCCATCTGCTCCAGGCGATAGCCGCCGGCGCCGGCCGACAGCCGCCACAGCGCGGCATCGGGCGCGGTGCGCGGCGTGACCATCGAGCCGGCCCAGAACCGGCCTGCGGTGTCGCAGCGACCATCGTTCAGGCGCAGCCGCCGGGGGTCGTGCCGGGCGGCCGGCAACGGGGCCAGGCAGCGCAGGGCGCCACTGGCCGTGTCCAGCAGATGAAAGCCGTCACGTAATCCGATTACGCAGTGCCGGTCCGGCGCCGGTGCGCAGCAGCCAGGCTCGGCGGGCATTTCCCATCGCCAGCTCCGGCCCGTGGCAGGCTCCCAGGCATGCAGCGCAAACCCTTGGATGTCGCACCAGTAGAGGCGTTTTTCATGCGGATGCCAGAACGGCGACTCGCCGAGTTCGGACGGTGGCAGCGGCAGGGTTTGCATCGGTGATCGCTTGAAGCAACGGGAGTTATCGAGTTACATTGTAGGCTCCCACCGGTTGACACCCGTTCGACACCCATTCACCCAAGGCGGCCCCCGCGATGGAGACACCCATTCACTCAGTCGTAGCGCGCGTGACGGCCCGCATCGTCGGGCGCAGCGCAGACAGCCGCCGCGCCTACCTGGCCGGCATCGCCGCCATGCTGGCGCGGCCACCGGCGCAAGACCGCATGGGCTGCGCCAACCTGGCCCACGCCTATGCTGCGCTGCCCGGTGCCGACAAGATCCGGGTCACGCTCGAGAAGGCGCCCCACATCGGCGTGGTGACGGCTTACAACGACATGCTGTCGGCGCACCAGCCGTACCAAAATTACCCCGCCTTGCTGCGCGCTGAAGCCGCCAGGCAGCAGGCGACGCTGCAGGTCGCCGGTGGCGTGCCCGCGATGTGCGATGGCATCACCCAGGGCACGCCAAGCATGGAACTATCGCTGTTCTCGCGCGACACGATTGCGCAGGCCACGGCGGTGGCGCTGTCGCACGATGTGTTTGACGGCGCGCTGCTGCTGGGCGTGTGCGACAAGATCGTGCCCGGCCTGCTGATCGGCGCGCTGCACTACGGCCACCTGCCCTGCGTGTTCGTGCCCGCAGGCCCGATGGGCTCGGGCCTGTCGAACAAGGAAAAATCCAGCGTGCGCGAGCAGTATGTGCAAGGCCGGGTGGGGCGCGACGAGTTGCTCCGGGCCGAATCGGCGGCCTACCACGGCCCCGGCACCTGCACCTTTTACGGCACGGCCAACAGCAACCAGATGCTGCTCGAAGCCATGGGCCTGCATGTGCCCGGCGCGGCATTTGCGCCGCCCGACAGCCAAGAGCGCGAGGCTTTCACCCGTGCCGCAGTGCGCACCGTGCTGGCCATCGGTCAGCGCGGCCAGCGCTTTACCCCGATCGGGCGGCTGGTCGACGAGCGCTGCATCGTCAACGCCATGGTCGCGCTGCTGGCCACCGGCGGCTCGACCAACCACCTGATCCACTGGGTGGCCATCGCGCGCAGCGCGGGCATGGTGATCGACTGGTCGGACTTTGACGAACTGTCATCGGCCGTGCCGCTGCTGGCCCGCATCTACCCCAATGGCGAGGCCGATGTGAACCAGTTCCAGGCCGCAGGCGGCCCGGCGTGGATACTGCGCGAGTTGCTGGCCCACGGCCTGATGCACGCCGACGCGCTGAGCATCAACGCCGGCGGTATTGCCGCAGGCGCGCAGGGCGCCCCGCTGCGCTCGGGCGACGACAGCGTGCTGCGCCCGGCGCGGCAGCCGTTTTCGGCCACCGGCGGCCTGCGCCTGCTGCAAGGCCGCTTGGGCCGCGCGGTGATCAAGGTCTCTGCCGTGCCCGAAGAGCACCATGTGGTGCAGGCCCCGGCCCGGGTGTTCGATGCGCAGGAGGACCTGCTCGCCGCCTTCAACGCCGGCCAGATGCAGCAGGACCTGGTGGCCGTGGTGCGCTTTCAAGGCCCGCAGGCCAACGGCATGCCGGAGTTGCACAAGCTCACGCCGCCGCTGGCCGTGCTGCAAAACCAGGGCTTCAGGGTGGCGCTGGTGACCGATGGGCGCATGAGCGGAGCCTCGGGCAAGGTGCCCGCCGCCATCCACGTCACGCCCGAGGCGCTGTCCGGCGGCCCGCTGGCCAAGCTGCGCGATGGCGACATCGTGCGCGTAGACGCCGTGGCCGGCACGCTGGATGTGCTGCTCGACGACGCCGAATGGGCGGCCCGCACCCCCGCCGCCTGCACCGCCCCCGCCGCCACCGGCTTTGGCCGGGAGCTTTTTCACCACTTTCGCCGCCACGCAGGCGGCGCCGAACAAGGTGCCTGCACATGGCTGTGACCCCTGCCTCTCGTGTTCCTGCGACCGAACTGCTGGACATTGCCAGCCATGGCCCGGTCATCCCGGTGATCGTGATCGACCGCGTGCCAGACGCATTGCCGCTGGCCGAGGCGCTGCTGGCCGGCGGGGTCAAGGTGCTGGAAGTGACGCTGCGCACGGCTGCCGGCCTGCCGGCCATCGAAGCGATTGCGCGCCACCTGCCCGAAGCCGTGGTTGGCGTGGGCACGGTGCTCGATGCCGACGATGCCCGCCGCGCCAGCCAGGCCGGCGCCCGCTTTGCCGTCAGCCCGGGCTATACCGCCGCCGTGGGCAGCGCCTGCCAGCGGCTGAACCTGCCGCTGCTGCCCGGCGTGGCCACGTCCAGCGAGATCATGGCAGCGCTGGCCGACGGGTTCTCGTTCCTCAAGCTCTTTCCCGCCGAGGCCGTGGGCGGCATTGCCTTGCTCAAGTCCTGGGCCAGCCCGTTTGCCCGGGTCAGTTTTTGCCCCACCGGCGGAATCACCCAGGCCAGCGCGCCCCATTACCTGGCGCTGCCCCAGGTGCGCTGCGTGGGCGGCTCCTGGCTCACGCCGGCAGACGCGATACGCGCCGGTGACTGGGCGCGCATCACCGCGTTGGCGCGCGCAAGCCATGCGCTGCGCAATGCCGGCCCGGGTTCTTCTGAATGAAATCAGCCGCTGGCGCAGATTCAGTCATTGCCTTGAGCTATCAAAATATGTAGCTTCCAGATTGCCACATGTGGCGCTGGTGCCGTGACCGGGGTTCGTCTTGGCATGGCGCGGGATGGGCCAGGCAACCGTTCGCAACGCGCATTCGATGGAGGCATCTCCCATGGACTTTCTTTCGGCCGTCAACAGCTGCCTGGGGCAGTACGCGACCTTTTCGGGCAAGGCATCGCGCTCGGAGTTCTGGTGGTTTTTTCTGTTCCAGATACTGGCCATGCTCGCCGCCGCGCTCTTGACCGTCATGCTGGGAGGGGATGTCAGATATCTGGAACTGGTTTTGACCCTCGTTTACTGGGCGCTGTTCTTGCCGGGCCTGGCCGTGGGGGCGCGTCGCCTGCACGATATTGGCCGCTCGGGCTGGTGGCAACTGCTGCTGATCGTTCCCATCTTGTGGCTCCTGCTGGCGTACTGGTGGGTCCAGCCGCACGAGAAATGAAGCCCCATTGAAAAAGCCCGCAGGCCGTAAGACCTGCGGGCTTTCGTTGGGCGCAGTGTGCCTGCGCGGGCACACCGATCTGGCAGTTACATGTCCATGCCGCCCATGCCACCCATGCCGCCGCCCATGCCAGGCATGCCGCCACCGCCGGCAGGCGCATCGTCCTTCGGCGCTTCGGCCACCATGGCCTCGGTCGTCAGCAGCAGCGAGGCCACCGAAGCGGCGTTCTGCAGGGCCGTGCGGGTGACCTTGGTGGGGTCGAGAATGCCCAGCTCCAGCATGTCGCCGTAGGTGTCGTTGGCTGCATTGAAGCCATAGTTGCCCTTGCCGGCCAGCACCGCGTTGACCACCACCGAGGCTTCGCCACCGGCGTTGTTCACGATTTCGCGCAGCGGCGCTTCGATGGCCTTGAGCACCAGCTTGATGCCGGCGTCCTGGTCGGCGTTGTCACCCTTGATGGTGCCGCCAATGGCCTGCCTGGCGCGCAGGAAGGCCACGCCACCACCGGCGACCACGCCTTCTTCCACCGCTGCGCGGGTTGCGTGCAGCGCGTCTTCGACGCGGGCCTTCTTTTCCTTCATTTCGACTTCGGTGGCTGCGCCGACCTTGATCACGGCCACACCGCCGGCCAGTTTGGCCACGCGCTCTTGCAGCTTTTCGCGGTCGTAGTCGGAGGTGGCTTCCTCGATCTGCACGCGCACTTGCTTGACGCGGGCTTCGATGTCGCCAGCGGCACCGGCGCCGTCGATGATGATGGTGTTTTCCTTGCCCACTTCGATGCGCTTGGCTTGGCCCAGATCGGCCAGCGTCACTTTCTCCAGGGTCAGGCCCACTTCTTCAGCGATGACCTTGCCGCCCGTCAGGATGGCGATGTCTTCCAGCATGGCCTTGCGGCGGTCGCCGAAACCGGGGGCCTTCACGGCCACCACCTTCAGGATGCCGCGGATCGTGTTCACCACCAGCGTCGCCAGGGCTTCGCCCTCGACTTCTTCGGCAATGACCAGCAGCGGACGGCCCGCCTTGGCCACCTGCTCCAGCGTGGGCAGCAGGTCGCGGATGTTGCTGATCTTCTTGTCGAACAGCAGCACGAAGGGGTTGTCCAGAAGGGCCGCTTGCTTGTCCGGGTTGTTGATGAAGTAGGGCGACAGGTAGCCGCGATCGAACTGCATGCCTTCGACGACATCGAGTTCGGATTCGAGCGACTTGCCGTCTTCCACGGTGATCACGCCTTCCTTGCCCACCTTGTCCATCGCGTCAGCGATCAGTTTGCCAATGGTCTCGTCGGCGTTGGCCGAGATCGAGCCGACCTGGGCGATTTCCTTGGAGGTGGTGGTGGGCTTGGACGCCTTCTTCAGTTCGGCCACCAGCGCCGTCACGGCCTTGTCGATACCGCGCTTGAGGTCCATCGGGTTGATGCCGGCGGCCACGTACTTGAAGCCTTCGCGCACGATGGCCTGTGCCAGCACGGTGGCGGTGGTGGTGCCGTCACCGGCGTTGTCGCTGGTCTTGGAGGCCACTTCCTTGACCAACTGCGCGCCCATGTTCTGCAGTTTGTCCTTGAGCTCGATTTCCTTGGCCACGGACACGCCGTCCTTGGTCACGGTGGGGGCGCCGAACGAGCGCTCGATCACCACATTGCGACCCTTGGGGCCCAGGGTCACCTTGACCGCGTTGGCCAGGATGTTGACGCCTTCGACCATGCGAGCGCGGGCTTCGCCGCCGAAAACCACTTCTTTTGCTGCCATTTGATATCTCCGAATTGAGTAAAAAGTCTGCTTGGGAACGGGGCGGAATTACTTCTCGACCACGGCAAACAGATCGTCTTCCTTCATGACCAGCAACTCGTCGCGGTGCACCTTGACGGTCTGGCCCGAGTACTTGCCGAACAAAACGCGGTCGCCGACCTTCACGTTCAGGGCGATCAACTCGCCCTTGTCGTTCTTCTTGCCAGGGCCGACGGCCAGCACTTCACCTTGATCGGGCTTTTCAGCGGCGTTGTCAGGGATCACGATGCCGGAGGCGGTCGTGGTTTCACTTTCAATACGCTTGACGATCACGCGATCGTGCAGAGGGCGAAGGTTCATTGCATTGCTCCTGTTGTCAGTAAAATCAATCACTCGGCGCCAGGCCATCCCGGCGCCACCAAACTCCCGACAGGGGAAGCGCTTTAGCACTCCCCAGCGGAGAGTGCTAATGATACGGGCATTTATTGCCGTTTCAAGACAGCCGCGCACTGCCGGCACGCAAATTTGTCGAAATTTGCGTTCGCCCCGTCTGTATGCTATGTGTTTGGTAGCTTCAGGGCCTGATTCTCATTGGGTCGTATCGATGCTCTGGAGTAAAGCACTGCCCCGGGTGCGCGTTGGGCGTTGGGCGTTGGGCGTTGGATGCGCCAGGCCGCGCTGTGCGGTGGCGCCAGGAACCGCCGTCAATCACCGGCCTCCTCCGCATCCTCGCGCTACGTTGGCGACGCCGCCGCCGCCACGGGGGGCCGCAGCGACCACCCGGCGCCAGCGAAGTCGGGGGCAGAATGGGAGGTGCCGTCATTCACCCAGGCCAGATTCAGCACCTCATACACCGGGCGCCATGTCGGCGCGTCACCGTCGGCATGGGTGCGCAGTTGCAATTGCGGGTTGGGCAGGTAGTGGCCGTTGGTGGTTCTGGCCCACAGGCGGCGCGCTGGCAGATAGGTGCTGTTGATCTCGGCGCGCGCCAGCACCTGGTTGAGGTAGCTGCGTTTGTGCCGCTGTGCTTTCCACAGGTACTCGGGCAAACAGACCAAGGTCGTGCCGAGTTCCTCGGCAAAGAAACCATCGGCGCATCGGTACGGACTGTATGGACGCTTGACGCACATCGTGCACTGCGTCTTGAGGCCGGCCAGCATCAGGCTCAGGATCCAATACTCGGCCTGATGGCGCTCCAGCCGCACCAAGCGGGCATCGGTTTGCACATCCAGCACCGGCGGCGCGATGCGGTCAAACAGCATGCCGATCGACTGCTGCGCGAATGGCGCATCTTCCATCGCCCGGTTCAGTGCCGCGAGCCACGGCGTATGACCGAATTCGTCTGTCAGCAACGGGTTGGCGGCGCGCTCCAACAGCGCCTCGACCAAGGCCAGGTGGCCGGCGCGCGCGGCCATCATCAGCGGGGTGGCGCCGGTGGGGCCGCGGTGGTCGACGCCGTACTGATCGCACTGGCGCAGCAAGTCCTTGAAATTGCGCGCGGCATAGGGCTGCAAGTGGCGCTGGCGCAGCAGGGCGGTCTCGCGCCAAGCGACCGCCCTGTCGAGGTCGCCGCCCGGTGCCAGACGCAGCGCTGGCGCAAACTGTGCCTGTTTTGCCAGTTGTCCGATCCAGACCTGCTGCCCATGCCACAGCGCGTAGTCCAGCAGGGCCTGGCGGGGTTTGTTCGACGGCTGCGTGCGGTCGAGTGCGCGGGGCAGATATTCGCGCATCGCGACTTCGGACCATGGCGTCCACGGCACCGGTTTGGTTTGCAGGAAGGTTTCGCGGATGGCGCGCGCCTGCTCCTCTTTGCCTTGCAGTTCGAGCTTGCGCGCTTCCTGCGCCCATTCGTCGCGTGTCGAGGTCTGCACCGGCGTTGCGCTGCGGGCCGCCGAGGTCTCGGCGACTTGCAGACCGAGCAGGGCCAGCAAGGGGTGGCTGGTGTCGGACTCGACCAGCACCAAGGTGGCAACCGCGCGCGTCATCGCCACGTACAGCGCGTTGACGTAGAACTTGTACAGCTCGAGCGACTTGTCGCCCTTGTCGCGGGCGCGGCTGTAGGCCAGTTGCTCGACTTGCAGGTCGGCCTGGGCGACGCCATCGCAGACCTCGGCGTAGGCGGCGCGCTGGCCGGACACCAGCGTGTAGAGGATCACATGCGGATACTCCAGGCCCTTGGCCTCGTGCACCGAGAACACCAGCGGAGAGCGGAAATGCTCGCGCGCCGCCGGCTTGTCTTCATCGCGCAGCACGATGATCGCATGCTGCACCGAGGCCCTGGTTTGCGCATCCAGATCGCGCAGCGTGGCCGTGTGCGTGGGCAGCAGGCGCACCTGGCCGCTTTGCGGCGAAGCGCTCTCGACCAGGAAATTGCTCTCCTTGTCGATCGAGCCAAAGCGCGCCTGCTTGATCTTGAGCAAGGCGTTGGCCAGATCGGTGACCGCGCGCGTGTTGCGAAAATTCGCCTGCAACACCGACAATGCCTGGCGCTGCGCCGCCTCGCCCGCCAGGCCGTGCCAGAACAGCGTGCGCACGGCCGCCCAGGAGAAGAAGTTGGGATGGACGATCTGGTTGGAGTCGCCGCACAGCAGGAATTGCCCGGGCCGCTTCAGACAGGCCAGCACCAGCGCGAGTTGCACATTGGTCAGGTCCTGCACCTCATCGATCACCACGAAGTCGTAGTTCGGCGCGGCCAAGCGCTGCCATTCATGGGCCACCAGGTTCAAGTCGAACAGTTGCGACTCCTGCAACCACTGGCGGTAGCGTGCGAAGAGCTTGTGCGCCGCCTCCCGCTCGGCGGCTGCGAGCAAGGACTGGCGCGGCCCCAAAGCCAGGTATGCCGGCAGATCGAGCGGGCCTTGCGCGCTGGCGCCAAGCACGCCCCGGAACTCCTCGAACAAGGCATGCGCATCGAGATCGCCCAACTGGCTGCGCAGCGTCTGGCGATGCCGGTCGAACCAGTTGCAAAAGGCCGTGAATGTCACCTCGCGGCCAGCCGGCACGCGCAAAGTCTCGACGAATTCGCGGTAGCTCAGAAACTCCACCTCCTGCGCCGCATTCTCGTAGCCATGGGCATCGTAGAGCGCGCGCGCCGACTGCGCCAGATAGGCCGACTGCGTGACGTACAAGACATGGCCTTCGGCCTCGCGCAGCTTGGCCAGCGTGACGGCAGTCTTGCCCGAACCCGCCGAGCCGACGACGACCACCGGCGCCGGCAAGCGGCGCACCGCCTCTTGGGCGTCGTCAAAAACGATGGGCTTGTCGAGCAGTTCGAACTCCGCCCGGCTCGGATGCATCCAGCGCAACTGCAACATGCTGTCGGCCTTGCCGTCGGGCGCGGCAGGATTGGCGACCACAGGCTCGCGCTCGATCTTCGATTCGTCGATGCTGGCGCCGCGCAGAAAGCGCGACTTGTCGTAAGCGTGATTTTCGATCACCTCCAGCGCCAAGCAGACGGTCTCTTGGCCATGGCGCACGAACTGCAACAACAGGCGGTTGGCGTAATCGAGTTTGGCGCGCCAGTACGGCGTCGGTGCGAGCTTTTTGACATCGGCGCTGCGCAGGTCGCCCGCTTCGATCGCAGCGCGCACTTTGGTGAATGCCGTCTTGACACGGCGGATATCGAGATCTTTGTAGACAAGCACACGCATGGGCATGAACGGGGTGGTGATTGTGGGTGTGGGGCTTGCAACCGGGCGCAGCCGAGGCGGGCGCGGCGGCGCCGGCAAAGTCAGGGCGGCGCCGGGGATTTACGCCGCGCCGCCCAGTGTAAGCCCCTGATCGGCGGCGGCAAAGGTCAAGGCGCCAGCCGCTCCCGCACCCACTGCCCCCCGGCCATCCGATAGCGCAACCGGTCATGCAAGCGGCTCTTGCGCCCCTGCCAGAACTCCCACAGGTCCGGTTCGAGCCGGTACCCGCCCCAATGCTGTGGCCGGGGTGGCTTGAGCATGAACTGCGCGCCGTACCTGGCGGCATTGGCCAGCAGCACACCACGGCCTGCAATCACCTGGCTTTGCGGGCTGGCCCAGGCGCCGATGCGCGAATCGAGCGGGCGGCTGTCGAAGTACGCATCGCTTTCCTGATCGCTGACCTTTTGCACCAGACCTTCGATGCGCACCACACGCTCCAACTCCACCCAATGGAACTGCAAGGCCGCACAAGGGTTGCCCGCGATTTGACGCCCCTTGCGGCTGTCGTAATTGGTAAACCAGACGATGCCGCGCTCGTCATAGCCCTTGATGAGCACGATGCGCGTGCTGGGGCGCAGGTCACTGCCCACGGTGGCCAGCGTCATCGCATTGGGCTCGGGCAACTGCGCCGCAATGGCTTGCCCGAGCCACTGGTCAAACTGCTGCAGGGGATCGGCATGCGCCGCGTCTTCGTTGAGTTCGGCGCGCCCGTAGCTTTTGCGCAGCTCGGCGATGGAGAGGTTCATGGGCACGATTGTGCACCCCGTGACGGCAGGGCCTGCGCGGTCGCGCAGCACACCCGAAAGCCGGCCAGGCGCTGATCCGCATATATTGGCGCGGCGATGAAACCCGAAGACGACGCAGACATGCCAATGCCCGGACCTGCCCGAAGCACGGCACCAGCGTCCAGCCCCGTGGTGCTGGTGCTGGCCTCGGGCCGGGGCGAGCGCTTTGCGGCCTCGGGAGGCGCGGCGCACAAGCTGCGCGCGCTGCTCCACGGCCAACCGCTGCTCGAACACACGCTGGCCGCCGTGCGCGCCAGCGGCCTGCCCTGGCATGTGGAGGATGGCGGCCATCCCGGCATGGGGGACTCGATTGCCGCAGCGGTGCGCGCCACCGCTGGCGCCCCCGGGTGGCTGGTATTGCCCGGCGATCTGCCGCTGATCCGCCCGGACACCTTGCGCAGCATCGCCAGCGCGCTCTCGGGCTGCGCGGTGGCCGTGCCCGTGCACCGCCAGGAGCGCGGTCACCCGGTGGGGTTTGCCGCCCAATGCCTGCCCGGCCTGCAGGCCCTGCAAGGCGAACGAGGCGCCGCCAGCGTGCTGCGCCAGCAGGCGCAGCAGGGCCGGGTGCGGTGGGTGGAGGTGGACGATGAGGGCACGGTGACCGATGTGGACACCGTGCAAGACCTGGAGCGCGCCGCGCAAATCCTGCGGGCGCGCAAGGGTCGTGGCGGGGGCAGGTATTGATCCGGGCGCGGCGGGCCGGTTGCCGGTCGAGGGTCAGCGCGAACGCAAAGTCCGCGTCATCGGGATCGGAGCGGACTGCCCCGCAGCGCGTCGACGAGCCCGGTCGACAGCAGCGTTCCGCAGACGATCATCAGCGCGCAGCCTGCCATCCACAGTGTGATGGCTTCGCCGAAGAACAAGGCCCCGTAGAGCACGGCGAACACGGGGGCCACCAGGGTCACGGTGATGGCCCGGCTCGGGCCTGCGTGGGCGATCAGGCGAAAGTACAGGGTGTAGGCAATCGAGGTGCACAACACGGCAACCACGGCAATCGCTGCCCAGGCGCGTGGGCCGGGCGTTTGGGCGGGCCACAGCCAGCAGGTGGGCAGGGCCAGGCCCAGTGCCGCGCCCAACTGGCTGCCGGTGGCGATGGCCAGTGGCGCTATGCCGCTGAGGTAGCGCCGTGCAAAGCTGGCCGCCAGGCCATAACAGCCGGTGGCCAGCAGGCAGGCGGCCATCGCCCAATCGGCCTGTCCGGTCTTCGGCCCCGCACCCTCCGGTGTGCGCCAGGCCAGCAGCACCACGCCGACAAAACCGAGCGCCAGGCCGGCCCAGCGCAGGCGATCGATGCGCTCGCCCAGCCAGGCCCAGGCCACCAGCGCGCCAAACAGCGGCGCCGTGGCGTTCAGGACGGAGGTCAGGCCGGTGGTGATGTGCATCACGGCCCAGGCAAACAGTGCAAAGGGGATGGCCGAGTTGAGCAGGCCCGCCAGCATGATCGGACGCCAATGCCGCCGCAGCAGGTGCCAGTGACCCTGGTGCAGCAAGACCGGCCACAGGAATACGGCGGCCAGCGCTACGCGCAGCCCTGCGGTGGGCAAGGGGCCGAATTCGGCCGCCCCCAGCCGCATGAACAAAAAGGACGCGCCCCACAACGCTGCCAGCAGGGTGTATTCACCGATCCAGGCCGACATGGCGCGGGTTCCCGGGCCGTTCATGCGTTTCCTTGGTGCGGGCCTGGATGTGGGTGGGGCGCATCGTCCAGGGTCAGCAGGGCGGTCTTGCGCTCCAGGCCGCCGGCATAGCCGGTCAGGCTGCCGTCGGTGCCCAGCACGCGGTGGCAGGGCACGACCACGCTCAGGGGGTTGCGCCCCACGGCAGCACCGACGGCGCGCACCGCCCGGGGCCTGCCGAGCTGTTGGCTGAGCGCGCCATAGCTGATGGTCTGGCCACGGGCGATGGTCAACAGCGCGCGCCAGACGCTTTGCTGAAAGGCGGTGCCGCCCGACAGGTCCAGCGGCAACTCGAAGCCGGCGCGCGCGCCGCGCAGGTACTGCTGCAATTGGCCGCTGGCGGCCTGTAGCAAGGGGTGGTCGGGGGCATGGCTCCAGGCGCTGGCGCCGTGCAGCAGGGGCAGCGGTTCATGGCGCTGGCCCTCAAACCAGAGGCCCGCCAAGCCTGCCGGAGAGGCCGCCAGCCGCACTGGCCCGAGTGGCGTGGTGATGCGGGTCTGCACGGTGTGGGAATGGAAGTGCATAGGGGTTCCAGTAGGGGGATGGGCAGGGGCCAGGCGCGGGCCGTGATTGCGCTGCGGGTGGTGCATTTCGCTGCGGCTCACGGGAGTGCCTTCGCCTTTGGCTACGGTATGAGCACCTTCGGGCGGCCGGGCGGCGCTCGATGGCCTGGCAAAACGGCGGGGTGGGGTTGACACAGGATGTCTCATGCCTGCGCGGCTGCGCCGGCCCAGGCCCGTAGCAGCGCGTAGCTGCGCCAGGGGCGCCAAGCCTGCGCGGCGGCGGTGGCGGCGCGGGCCGGGTTTTTCTGCCCTTGCAGGCCCAGCGCCTTGTGCAGCGCGACATCGCCGGACGGAAACGCATCGGGCCAGCGCAGCACCCGCATCGCGATGTATTGCGCGGTCCAGTCGCCAATGCCGGGCAGGGCGCACAGGGCGGCCGTGGTTTTTTCCGGATCGGCGCCGTCATGCAGGGCCAACTGGCCGCCGTCGACCGCGCGCGCCAGTGCCACGATGGCGGCTTGGCGCTGGCGCACGATGCCCATCTGGCCGAGCACCGCGCCATCGGTGGCGGCCAGCGTGGCGGGGGCGGGGAACAGGCGCTGGAGTTCGGGCCAGGGGGTGGCAATGGTCTGGCCCAGCCGCTCGACCAGGCGCTGGCCGAGCGTGCGCGCCGCTGCCAGCGTGACTTGCTGGCCCAGCACGGCCCGCACGGCCAGTTCGAAGCCGTCAAACGCGCCGGGCAGCCGCAAGCCATCGCCTTGCGGAAAATGCGGGTGCAGCACGGCGTTGATGGCGGCAGGGTCGGCATCGAGGTCCAGCAGCGCGCGCACCCGGCGGATCACGAGTGGCAACACCGGGTACAGGCTGTCGCTGGCCTGCAACAGCAGCAGATGGCGGCTGCCATCGAAGCGGGCGCTGATCCAGCCGATGATCTCCCGGGGCTGCCCGGTGCAGCCGGGCGCCAGCCGCACGGTGCGCCGCAGGATCGGGCCGGCGCCGTCCGGCAGCACCCACTCCACGCCGTGCAACTGCCGGCGGGCAAAAAATGCCAGCAGCGCAGCCACGTCCAGCGGCGGGCGCCAGGCCAGGCGCAGTTCGCCGGTGTGGCCCGCAGTGGCGTTGGTGCCACTGCGTTGCGTGGCTGTGGCATTGGTGTCACTGCGTTGCATTGGTATGGCGCTGGCGCCGCTGCGTTGCGCGGGTGTGATGACGCTGGCGTCACTGCATTGCGTGGGTGCAGCGGTATCGGCGCCGCTGCGGCGCAATTGTGTGGGGTTCAGACGGTAATGCCCGGCAAACGCGGCGTTGAAGCGGCGCAGGCTGGCAAAGCCGCTGGCCAGGGCTATGTCGGTGACGGGCATCGTGGTGTCGGTCAGCAACTGCTTGGCGGTCAGCAGCCGCCGCGTTTGCAGGTATTGCAGCGGCGATACGCCCAGGGCGGCCTCGAAAATGCGGCGCAGGTGGCGGTCGCTCACGCCCAGGCGTTGCGCCAGCCGGGCGACGGCGCCGGTATGGCCGGCCTGAGCGGCCTGAGCGGCCTGTTGCGGCGCTGGCGCCCACAGTTCGGGGGCGTCGAGCAGGCGCACGGCCTGTTGCACCAAGACGGCGCTGGCGTCCTGCAGCGACCAGCGCAGCGCCTGGGGCGCCAGTTCGGGCCGGCAGCGCAGACAGGGGCGAAAGCCGGCCCGTTCGGCCTGGGCGGCCAGCGTGAAGAAGCGGCAGTTGTCACGCCGGGGTGTGCGCACGGCGCAGACCGGGCGGCAGTAGATGCCGGTGGATGTCACGCCGGTGAAAAAATGCCCGTCAAAGCGCGCGTCGCGGGCCAGCAGCGCCAGGTAGCGGCCCTCATCCGAGGCGTCTGCGGCCGGTGCGCAAGCAGGCTGTGGGGGCTGTGTCATGGGCCGCATCATAAGAACTGGCCGGCGCCGGCACTGGCTGTTTTCGGACATGTGACTACAGGCGTCAAGCCATGGGTACTGTCGCGTCACGGATCAGATGTCGTAGGCTGCGCGCAGCCATCGGAGCGCAGCGCAAGGCGCATCGCGCAGCCAATACCGAGCGTATTGGCAAGCGATGCAACGCCGCGATGCGCTTCGATGGCCAGCGCAGACCGACAGATGATCGGTGACGCGACAGTACGGTGGACTGGGGCGGTGGACCGATCGGGGAGCGGACCGGGCTGGCCAAGGGCGCGGCCTACAATGCGGCGGACTTTCCACAGCCGCCCGCCAGCCGCCCACCCATTGCACGCAGCATTGCGCACAATCTCTTGAGAAAGGCCCTTCTACGTGCAAGCAGCGCCCGCCATTTTCAAAGCCTATGACATTCGCGGCATCGTGCCGTCGACCCTGAACGAGGCGCTGGCACGGGGTCTGGGCCGGGCCTTTGGCAGCGCCGCGCGCGCGCAGGGGCAGCACACCGTGGCCGTGGGGCGGGACGGGCGTCTGTCAGGCCCGGCCCTGGCGGCGGCGCTGATCGAGGGCCTGGTGGAGGCCGGCATCGCGGTGATCGATGTCGGCCAGGTGACCACGCCGCTGCTGTACTTTGCCGCCAGCACCCTGTGCGCCAGCGGCATCCAGGTCACCGGCAGCCACAACCCCAGGGACTACAACGGCTTCAAGATGGTGCTCGCCGGCCGGGCCATCCACGGTGAAGAAATACAGGGCTTGCGCCGCTGCATGGAGCAAGAAAGCTGGCAACTGCGGCCCGGTGGCAGCGTGCGCCATGCGGATGTGCTGCCGGCATACCACGAGCGCATCGTCGGCGATGTCCGGTTGGCGCGTCCGATGAAGATCGTGCTGGACTGCGGCAACGGCATCGCCGGCGCATCGACCCCGGCGCTGTTGCGTGCGTTGGGCTGCGAGGTGATCGAGCTGTTCTCGCAGGTCGATGGCAACTTCCCGAACCACCACCCGGACCCGAGCAAGCCGGAGAATCTGCGCGACCTGATCGCTGCCCTGCAGGGCAGCGACGCTGAGTTGGGCCTGGCCCTCGATGGCGATGGCGACCGGCTGGGCATCGTCACCAGGGACGGCCACAACATCTTCGCCGACCGCCAATTGATGCTGCTGGCGCAGGATGTGCTCGCGCGCGTGCCTGGCGCCGAGATCATCTTCGACGTCAAATGCAGCCAGCGCCTGGCGCCCGCGATCGAGGCGGCCGGCGGTGTGCCGGTGATGCACCAGACCGGCCACTCGCTGATCAAGGCCCGCATGCAACAGGGCAACGCGCCGCTGGGCGGCGAGATGAGCGGCCATATCTTCTTCAAGGAGCGCTGGTACGGCTTTGACGACGGCAGCTACGCCGGCTGTCGCCTGCTGGAGATCCTCAGCCGCAGCAGCGACCCGAGCGCCTGTCTCGATGCCCTGCCCGCGAGTTTCTCCACGCCAGAGCTGAATGTGGACTGTGCCGAAGGCGAAGCGCACCGCCTGAGCGCCCAATTGCAGGCCCTGGCAGCGCAATTGCCGTGGGACGCCCAGGCGCGCGTCAGCACCATCGACGGCCTGCGCATCGACTGGCCCGACGGCTTTGGCCTGATCCGCGCGAGCAACACCACGCCGGTGCTGGTGCTGCGCTTCGAAGGGCACGACCGCCCTGCCCTGGCGCGCATCGAGGCGGCGATGCTGGCCTTGCTGCACCGGGTCAAGCCCGAGGCCCGGCTGCGGGCCTGACCGGGGCATGCTCCACAGACAAATGAACGCCGCACTGGCCCTGTACTCGCTGCTGACCTGGTGCGCGCAGCCGCTGCTGCTGCGCAAGCTGCGCCGCCGCGCCGTGGCCGAGCCCGGCTATGCCCGCTCCGTGGGCGAGCGCTTTGGCCGATATCCGCAGCCCATCGACAGCCTGATGCCGCACAGCATCGACCTGCCGGGCCAGTTCGTCTGGGTGCATGCGGTCTCTCTGGGCGAGACCCGGGCGGCGGCCATCTTGCTGGCGCAGTTGCGCGAACAACTGCCCGGGATGCGTCTGCTGCTCACCCATGGCACGGCCACGGGCCGCGCCGAAGGCAAGAAACTGCTGCACACCGGCGATGTGCAGGTCTGGCAGCCCTGGGATACGCCCGGCGCCGTGGCGCGCTTTCTGCGCAAGTTCCGGCCCGCCGTCGGCATCCTGATGGAAACCGAGGTCTGGCCCAATCTGGTGGCCGGCTGCTGCCAGCGGGGGGTGCCGCTGGTGCTGGCCAACGCGCGCCTGAACGAAAAATCGCTGCGCCGGGCACAGTCGCTGGCAGCGCTGGCGCGACCGGCCTACGGCGGACTGAGCGCCGTCTGGGCGCAAACCGATGCCGACGCGGCCCGTCTGCGGGCCATAGGCGCCAAGGTGCGCGGCGTGTTCGGCAACCTGAAGTTCGACGCGCAGCCCGATGCCGATCAACTGGCGCGCGGCCGTGCCTGGCGCGCGCAAACGGACCGTCCGGTGCTGCTGCTGGCCAGCAGCCGTGCGGGCGAGGAAGCACTGTGGTTGCAGCGCTTGAACAAAAACCGGGCGCAGGCAGATCGCGCGCCCTCAGCGATGAAAAGCCAGGCATCGGCCGTGCAACCGGCCGTGCAGTGGCTGATCGTGCCGCGCCACCCCCAGCGCTTCGATGAGGTGCAGCAACTGCTCGAACGCGCCGGGCTGAGCGTGTCGCGCCGCAGCCGCTGGGCCGCAGCGCCTGCGCCTGCCGATGTGTGGCTGGGCGACTCGCTGGGCGAGATGGCGCTGTACTATGGCTTGGCCGATGTTGCGCTGCTGGGCGGCAGTTTTGCGCCGCTGGGCGGCCAGGACCTGATCGAGGCCGCTGCCTGCGGCTGCCCGCTGGTGCTGGGGCCGCACACCTTCAACTTTGCCGAGGCCGCCGAACGGGCCTGCGCGGCCGGCGCAGCGCAGCGCGTTCCCGACATCGGCGCCGGCATGGCGCTGGCCCTGCAACTGGCGCGCGACGGCGCGCAGCAGCGCGCTGCCAGCGCGCGCGCCACGCACTTTGCCAACACAGGCAAAGGCGCCGCGCAGGCGACGGTGCAGGCAGTGCTGGGCTATCTGCGTCGTGACGAGGAAACCGGGGGCTATTGACAGGTGATGCGACGGGCCATGCAGTGATCGAAAACGGCAAGTCATATGGCCAAGATGACTCTCTGGCGCTTGGTCCCGGTGGAGCTTCCAGGTTGCCATCGGTGCCATCGATGCGTTCGGTGGCGCGGTCACGATATTTCTTCACCGATACCCATGCCGATGCCGTTGCGGCCAGGCTGTTTTGCTGCCTTGCAGGTCGCTGCGCTGCCACGACCAGGGGTGTCCGGCCTCGAAGGGGGTGCCAGCGGCCTGGCAAGACCATTGGCGCGGCGGCCCTGGCATGGGGTGGTCCGCAGCCGATTGGGCACCGCAGGTGACGCAGGGTGTGATGAGAAATTGCGATGATCGAACTGACTGAAACCGACTGGCAACTGCTGCGCGGCGAACGGGGCCAGGCCCCGGCGCTGGCGCTGCGCATCCTGGTGCGCAGCGCAGCGCTGATGGGTGCCTCGCGTCTGCTGAACATCGAGGGCGCGCATATCGATGGCTGCCTGTACCACGGCCAGGCCAGCCTCGATTTCGTCGAGCGCCTGGTGCGCGATGGCGGCAAGGTCATGGTGCCGACCACCCTGAACGTGGGTTCGCTGGACTTGATGCACCCGGAACTGTTCCGTGGCGACAAGGCGCTGCAATCGCAGGCGCGGCGCTTGATGGACGCGCATCTGGCGCTGGGCTGCGAATCGACCTTCACCTGCGCTCCCTACCAACTGAAAAATCGGCCCCGGCCGGGCCAGCAACTCGCCTGGGCAGAATCGAACGCCATCGTGTTCGCCAACTCGGTGCTGGGCGCCCGAACCAACCGCTATGGCGACTTCATCGACCTGTGCGCGGCGCTGACCGGACGCGCCCCCGATTGCGGGCTGCATGTGGCCGAGAACCGCTACGGGCAGTTGGTCTTCGCGCTGGCCGACTTCCCGTCCGTGCGGGGCAGCCGCGATATCTGGTATGCAGCGCTGGGCTTGCTGGTGGGCCAGCGCGCAGGCGGGCTGATCCCGGTCATCACCGGGCTGCCGCCCGACACCAGCGAAGATGAGCTCAAGGCGCTGGGCGCGGCTGCGGCATCCAGTGGCGCCGTGGCGCTGTTTCATGCCGTCGGCATCACGCCCGAAGCGCCAAATCTTGCTGCCGCGCTGGGCGGGCGGCGCCCTCTGGCGGCAACGGTGGTGGTCACGCGCGACGCGTTGAAAAGCACCCGCGCCGCGCTCAACCGGGCCCGGGCTGGCGACAGCCTGGTGGCCGTCAGCGTCGGAACGCCGCATTTCTCACTGGCCGAATTCGCCGCGCTGGAGCATGAACTCGACGCCGCGCCCGGGCCGCTGCGGGTGGACTTTTACGTCAACACCAGCCGCTTCATCCTGTGGCAACTGGAAGCATCCGGCGCCGCGCAAAGGCTGATGCGCGGCGGGGTGCAGATCGTCACGGACACCTGCACCTACATCACGCCGATCATCAGGCACACACGGGGACTGGTCATGACCAACTCCGGCAAATGGGCGCATTACGCTCCGGCCAACATCGGCGTCGAGGTGGCGTTCGGCGGCCTGCGGGAATGCGTGCAGTCCGCCGTCCGGGGCAAGGTCTGGTTCGATGAGCGCTGAGCCGACAAGCTACCGCGCCACGCCGGTGGTTGCCGGCACCGGCCAGGGCCGCGCTCTGGTGCTCGGCGCGCCTTTGAGCTTCTGGGGCGGTTACGACGCGCAGGCCGGACGCATCGTCGAACCCGGCCATCCCCAGCAGGGCATGTCGCTCGCCGGCCGGGTGTTGCTGATGGCGCATGCCAAGGGCTCGAGCTCAAGCAGCAGTGTGCTGGCAGAAGCGATACGCCAGCGCACCGGGCCGGCGGCGATCGTGATGTGCAGCCGCGACCTGATCATCGGAGTGGGTTGCATCGTGGCCTCGGAGTTGTACGGCAGGCATGTGCCGATCGCTGCGGTCGATGAGGCCACCTGGTTGGCGCTCAGCCGCTTGCCCGATGGCTTGAGGCTCAGGGTCGAGGTCGACGACGAGCGCGGCTCCATCGTCAGCGACCAACGCGCATGACGCCATGGTGACAAATCGGGGATGGTTGGACGATCTTTTTTTGCTGCACTGCAACAAAAGCCCTTGCAATAGCGCAGCAAGTCCCTAAAATCCCGTTCATGCTGCACTGCAACATGACTTCGTGACCTGAGCGGATCAGGCGCAGCGCAGATGTTCGCAAACCCGTAAGCCACCCGGCCCCCCGGGGCCCATTCTCTTAGGACATGACATGACGCTGACCGCTGAACAAATTCTGGCCTCGCACAAGGCCAACATCGAGACCCTGTTTGGTCTGACCTCCAAAGCCTTCGAGGGCGTGGAAAAGCTGGTCGAACTGAACGTGAGCGCTTCGCGCGCCGCCCTGTCGGAAGTGGCCAACCACGCCCAGGCGGTGCTGGGCGTCAAGGACGCGCAAGAACTGCTGGCCCTGCAAGCGAGCCTGTTCCAGCCGCTGGCCGAAAAGACCGCTGCCTACAGCCGGCACCTGTATGACATCGCTTCGGGCACCGGCGCCGAGTTCGGCAAGGCTTTTGAAACCCAGGCCAGCGACGCGCAAAAGGCTTTCGCCACCTTGGTCGACAGCGCTGCCAAGAACGCACCGGCCGGCTCCGAAACCGCCGTGGCCGTGATGAAGAGCGCCGTCTCTGCGGCCACCAACGCTTTTGAATCGGTGCAAAAGGCGGTCAAGCAGGCCTCCGACGTGGCCGAAGCCAACTTCAACGCCGTGGCCAGCACTGCGGCCAACGCCGCCAAGACGGTCGCCCCGCGCAAGCGCTAAGTCCGTCACGGCAATGCGGCCTGTGGAGTGCACGGGCCGGACACCCCACCCTGCGCTGCGAACCAGGTTCGCAGCCTGCCGTTGTCTCCTCGGATCCTCGCGAAACCCCCGGTTTCCAGGATCCTTTCCAAGCCCGGTCTAACCACCGGGCTTTTTTTTCGCCAAACGCTGACTACAATATCGCTTGCGAATGATTCGCGTTTGCCCATCATCACCCCCCTCACCACCCCGTCACCACCCCCGAAAGATGCATCCCATGACCAAGACCGTTAAACCCTGGCTGGCCGCTTGCGCCCTGGCTGCCGCCGTCGGCGCCGGCCATGCCCAGGAACCCGTGCTGAACCTCTACTCGGCCCGCCACTACGCCACCGACGAGGCCCTGTACAGCGGCTTCACCAAGGCCACCGGCATCAAGATCAACCGCGTCGACGCCGACGATGCCGGCATCCTGGCGCGCCTGAAGACCGAAGGCGCGGCCTCGCCTGCGGACGTGATTTTGCTGGTCGATGCCGCCCGCCTGTACAAGGCGGAAGTCGATGGCCTGTTCCAGCCCATCGTGTCCAAGCTGCTGCTCGACGCCATTCCCGCCCACTTGCGCAGCAGCCCTGCGGCCGACGGCGGCATCTCCTGGTTTGGCCTGTCCACGCGCGCCCGGGTGATCGTCTACAACAAAACGCGCGTGCACAAGTCGCAGGTCGATAGCTACGAAGCGCTGGCCGATCCCGGGAACAAGGGCCGGCTGTGCATCCGCTCCGGTTCGCACCCCTACAACCTGAGCCTGTTCGGCGCCGTGACCGAGCATCTGGGCGAACAAAAGGCCGAGGCCTGGCTCAAGGGCCTGCTGGCCAACCTGGCCCGCCCCCCCAAGGGTGGCGATACCGACCAAATCAAAGCCGTGGCCGCTGGTGAATGCGATATCGCCGTGACCAACAGCTACTACCTGGCACGCCTGATGCGCTCCAGCAAGCCGGAAGACGTGGCCGTGGCCAACAAGGTGGGCGTGGTGTTTCCCAACCAGGCATCCTGGGGCACGCACCTGAACATCGCCGGCGGCGCGGTGGCCAGACATGCGAAAAACCAGGCCCATGCCATCCGATTCCTGGAATACCTGGCCAGCCCCGAAGCCCAGAACCACTTTGCCAACGGCAATAACGAGTGGCCCGCCGCCAAGGGCGTGATCCTGGACAACCCGGCGCTCAGGGCCATGACCGGCGACCAGCCGTTCAAGAGCGAAACCATCGCCATCAGCGTCGTGGGCGCGAACATGGCCCGGGTGCAGCAGATGCTCGACCGCGTGGGTTTTCCGTGACGGCGGCGCCCCGGTCGGGGGTGGATTTTTTTCTCGCCTGCCCGCAGCAAAAGCGGTGCGCGACGACATAATCGACGCCCACTGACTGGAGACGGAACATGCAAATCAGCGGCAAGGTATTCATCGTGACCGGCGGCGCCTCGGGCTTGGGCGAGGGCACGGCGCGCCGGCTGGCGGCCCAGGGCGGCATGGTCGTGATTGCCGATATGCAGGCCGAAAAAGGCCAGGCCGTGGCCCGGGACATCGGCGGCGCTTTCGTCCCATGCGACGTGGGCAGCGAGACCGACGGCCAGGCCGTGGTGGCCCGGGCGGTGGCCATGGGCAAGCTGATGGGCTTGGTGAACTGCGCCGGCATTGCGCCTGCCGAAAAGACCGTGGGCAAGAACGGCGCCCATGCGCTGGCGGTTTTCAGCCGGGCGGTCACGGTCAACCTGATCGGCAGCTTCAACATGCTGCGCTTGGCCGCGCAAGCCATGTGCCAGAACGAGCCGGAGCCTACCGGCGAGCGCGGCGTGCTGATCTCCACCGCCAGCGTGGCGGCCTATGACGGCCAGATCGGCCAGGCGGCGTACTCGGCCTCCAAGGGCGGCGTGGTCGGCATGACCTTGCCGATCGCCCGCGACCTGGCCCGCAACGGCATTCGCAACATGAGCATCGCGCCCGGCATCTTCGGCACGCCGATGCTGTTCGGCATGCCCCAGCCGGTGCAGGACGCGCTGGCCGCCAGCGTGCCCTTCCCCAGTCGCCTGGGCACGCCCGAAGACTACGCCAAGCTGGTGCAGCATATCTTCGAGAACGACATGCTCAATGGCGAAGTGATCCGCCTCGATGGCGCGATTCGCCTGCCGCCCCGCTGAAATGCTGAACGCGCTACGGCCCACTAGTGTCGCGTCACGGATCAGATGTCGTAGGCTGCGCGCAGCCATCGGAGCGCAGCGCAAGGCGCATCGCGCAGCCAATACCGAGCGTATTGGCAAGCGATGCAACGCCGCGATGCGCTTCGATGGCCAGCGCAGACCGACAGATGATCGGTGACGCGACACTAGGGGAAACTACAGACCCGCAGAGCCGATGGCGGCAGGGACAATGCCAAGGCTGCGTTGCAGTGAAAAATCTGGAGAGTCCCGCATGACCGATCGCCCTTGGCTAGCCGTCTATCCGCAGGGCGTGCCCGCCGATATCGACGCCACACAGTACCCGTCCCTGGTCGCACTGATGGACGAGGCGTTCAGAAAACACGCCGACCGTGTGGCCTACAGCTTCATGGGCAGGGACGTGAGCTACGCCGAGACCGACACGCTCAGCAGCGCGCTGGCGGCCTACTTGCAAAGCCTGGGCCTGGCCAAAGGCGACCGGGTGGCGATCATGATGCCCAATGTGCCGCAATACCCCGTGGCGGTGGCCGCCGTGTTGCGCGCAGGATTGGTGGTGGTCAATGTGAACCCGCTGTACACGCCGCGTGAACTGGAGCATCAGCTCAAGGATTCGGGCGCCAAGGCCATCGTGCTGATCGAGAACTTCGCGAACACGCTGCAGCAATGCCTCGCCCACACGTCCGTCAAGCATGTGGTGCTGTGCGCCATGGGCGATCAACTCGGCCTGCTCAAGGGCGCGCTGGTCAACTACGTGGTGCGCAAGCTCAAGAAAATGGTGCCCGCCTACCACCTGCCGGCGGCCGTGCGTTTCAACGACGCCGTGGCGCAGGGCGCGCGCGGCACGCTGAAAAAGCCCGGCATCACGCCCGAGGACATCGCGCTGCTGCAATACACCGGCGGCACCACGGGTGTGAGCAAGGGGGCGGTGCTGCTGCACCGCAACGTGATCGCCAATGTGCTGCAGTCCGAGGCCTGGAACGACCCGGTGATGAAAAAGCTGCCCGCTGGCGAGCAGCCCACCAACGTCTGCGCGCTGCCGCTCTACCACATCTTCGCGTTCACCGTGAACATGATGCTGTCGCTGCGCACCGGCGGCAAGACCATCCTGATCCCCAATCCGCGTGACCTGCCGGCCGTGCTCAAGGAACTGTCCAAGCACCGCTTTCACAGCTTCCCGGCCGTCAACACCTTGTTCAACGCGCTGGCCAACCACCCGGACTTCGGCACCGTCGACTGGAGCAACCTCAAGGTCTCGTTGGGCGGCGGCGCGGCGGTGCAGGGCGCAGTGGCCCAACTGTGGTTGCAAAAGACGGGCTGCCCGATCTGCGAAGGCTATGGCTTGTCGGAGACCAGCCCCTCGGTCTGCTGCAACCCGGTGACGGCGACCGAGTTCAGCGGCACCATCGGCGTGCCGATCCCGAGCACCTGGATGAAGCTGATCGACGACAACGGCAAGCCAGTGACGCAACCGAACCAGCCCGGAGAGATCGCCATCAAGGGCCCGCAACTGATGGCCGGCTACTGGCAGCGCCCGGACGAAACCGCCAAGGCCATGACCGAAGACGGCTACTTCAAGTCCGGCGACATCGGCGTGACGGACGAGCGCGGCTTCTTCAAGATCGTCGACCGCAAAAAGGACATGGTGCTGGTCAGCGGTTTCAACGTCTATCCCAACGAGGTCGAAGGCGTCGTGGCGAACTGCCCCGGCGTGCTCGAATGCGCCGTGGTCGGGGTGCCGGATGAGAAAACCGGTGAAGCCGTCAAACTGGTGATCGTGAAGAAGTCGCCGGACCTGACCGAGGCCCAGGTGCGCGAGTTCTGCCGCCATGAACTGACGGGCTACAAGCAGCCCAAGGTGATCGAGTTCCGCGCCGAATTGCCCAAGACGCCGGTGGGCAAGATCCTGCGGCGCGAGTTGCGCGACAAGCATTGAATTCCCCCCCGGTATCGCAGCGTTCAGTGCCACAGCCTCGTCCAGCAGGGCGGCCCGCCATGGGCCCATGGGCCGGGCAAAAATACGGCGCTGGCCATCATGGATGCCAAAGCCCGGGGTGATTGCCGACAAAAGCACGCGGCAAAGCCGGCCTTCGACTGACTGCGCTACCCCCCTGCCCTGCAAATGCCATTGAATCGATGGCAGCCAGCGCATAGTCTTTCAGCGCCTGCTGCCAGTTGGGGCACCATGGGTCAGCAGCGTTTGCACGACAGCTGCATTCTTTGGCCGCATTCTTTGAGCCGACCCAAGGACGCGGCGGAGCCGGCCTTTCCGGGCCGCAGGCGCCGCTCTTTGACGGACGGGCACCGCAGGCGCGACCCGGGGGGCGGGGGTCACTTCAACCAACCGCGCCGGCGAAAGTACCACATCGGGCCGAGTGCGCTGAGCAGCATCAGCAGCACGGCATAGGGGTAGCCCAGCACCCAATCGAGTTCGGGCATGAACTTGAAATTCATGCCGTACACGCTGGCGATCAGCGTGGGGGGCAGCAGCGCGACGCTGGCTACCGAGAAGATCTTGATGATCTTGTTCTGGTTGATGTTGATGAAACCGACCGTGGCGGCCATCAGGAAGTTGATCTTCTCGAACAGGAAGGCCGTGTGGTTGTCCAGCGACTCGATGTCACGCAGGATTTGTCGCGCTTGCTCGAACTGCCCGGCATTGAGCATCTTGCTGCGCATCATGAAACTGACGGCGCGGCGGGTGTCCATCACGTTGCGCCGGATGCGACCGTTCAGGTCTTCCTGGCGGGCAATGGCGGCCAGCACTGCGCCGGCGAGGGCGTCGGTCACGCCGCCGGCCAGCACCTGCCGGCTGGCTTTTTCCAACTCGTCGTAGATGTTCTCCAGCGTGTCGGCCGAATACTCGGCGTCGGCATCGAACAGCTTGAGCAGCACCTCCTTGGCATCCTCGATCAGGCCGGGTGCGCGGCGCGCGCGCATGCGCAGCAGGCGAAACACGGGCACATCCTCGTCGTGGATCGAAAACAACACGCCCTGGCTTTTCAACTGGGCGTTGTGCTGGTTCAGGATGAAGGCCACCCGCACCGAGCGCGGGTCTGCATCGTCGTCGATCAGGAAGTCGCTGCGGATGTGCATCTCGCCGTTGTCTTCTTCGTAGAAGCGGGCGGACTCCTCGATGTCATCGTCCATCGCGTTGTCGGGGATCGACAAGTTGTAGTGCTGCTCGATCCAGCGTTTTTCTTCAACGGTAGGGGCTTGCAGGTCGACCCAGATCGGCTGGAAGCGGGTCAGTTCTTCCAGGGATTCGATTTCTTCCTGGAACAGCCGGCCATTGACGAGCGTGAAGATATTGAGCATGGCTCACTGCCTTTGTTGCGTGCGTTTGCGGTGGGGGGGTCATGGGTTGCTTTCAACCCCCAGGCAGGCCAGGGAGCTGAAAGCTACCGACTCGGGTAGGTTTCCAAGGAGCTTTCTCCGTAACAAGAAATAAGCAAGCGTCGGATTATCGCATTCCGCGACGCGGGTTTTCCCGCCTTTTTGTGGTGACGATGCTTTCGGCGGCGCCTGCGGCAGCATGTCGAGCAATGCAAGCGCGCAGCCGAGAAAGCCCACCGTAGCGCCGAGCGCATGACGAAGGCGGGCGCGACGAGTCCCGCGAAGCCGCCGCAGCGGCCCGCGAGGAGGCAGCGCAACTGCGCAGCGAGATCCAGGCCGTAAAGACGCACAACGCCGCCCTGCGGGCCGCCTCGACACCTGCCGGCAAGCCGGCCACACAGCCCAAGCGCCCGCCCAAGGGATGATGCCCGGCACTCCGGCCAGCCCCGAAAACCAACGCCAAGGCCGTCAAGACTGCCATGCCGCAGGCCAGTGCGGCAACCGGTCAGCACCTCGCTGCTTGATCTGCCAGGGAAATCATTCATCGTCCACAAGTCCGAGACGAGTAGCGTCATACGGGTCGCACCTCAGCCGATACCGGCCCGACCAAAGCCGTCGCTGCTGCGTAATTCTCAGTGTGGGAAATGCTGATGGACAGCACTTGCAGGGATCGGTCCACGGCCAAAGAAGCGAGCTTGCCCGACAAGACGGCCTGGGGTTGACCGGTGGCGGTGTATCGCACCTCCACATCGCGGAAGGTTACGCCTTCGGAAAATCCGACCCCGAAGGCCTTGACGACTGCCTCCTTGGCGGCCCATATGCCGGCAGCGCGCACGTCACCGGCGTGAGCTTGCTCGATGTGAGCAGCTTCCCCGGCCGTGTAGACCGCGTTCAGAAAGCCCTTGTCACCCCGGTTCAGCGCCTTCGCAATCCGCGGCACTTCGACTATGTCGATTCCGATATGCATCACTATGGCCTGACCAGATCGATCCGCTCAGAAATCGGCATGCGCGCAGGGAATTCAGCGACGAGTTGCGAGGCGTCACGGAAGTTCGAGGTCAGCACGGCGTTGCGCTCGACCCGGAACATAATCGCCACCGGAAGCAGCAGGAGCACCAGCACGATCTGGATGGGTGCCGTCTCGTACAGCGCACCCAACAGGAGGCACGCCACGATGGTGAAGCCGCCAATCAAGAGGCTGTAGCGGACCCAGCGCACCCACCGGTTACCGGTGACTTGGGAGAGGGGCGTCCATGTCAAGTCGATGGCCCGCAACCGGTACAGGTCGCCCGAGCAGGCATAGACGCGCGTCCGCCAGGCACTCAGCAGAGACAGCGTGCCGACTATCATGGCCAGGATGAGCGCGGCCGCCACGAACTCCACGGAGCCATACCCGAGTGACGGATGGAAATCAGGGTTGTGGCGGACGGGCATTACGAGCGCCACATTGATCAGCATGGTGATGAGCAAGTCCGCCACGGCGATCTTGCGCATGAGCTTGGCCACTGAGCCCTCGCCCTGGGGCATGGGTGGCATCTTGCGCATGTCCAAATCCTTCCACCCGACGAACACGGGTGAAAGGAAATGAACCAGCAAGGACAGCGCGAATGGAAAGAGGACGGCGACAAAGAGGACTGCGGCTTGCAGGTTCGGCTCCGAATCTGCCGCCAGCCGCCGGGTGGCCAGGAATTGCAGGCCGAGGAATGACGCGGCAATCAGGAGGGTCGACGGCATCGGTCTGGCCAATAGGGCAGCCACCCGTCGCCAGCCGCAGGCATAGGACTTCAGCAACGCGAAGTCCGCTTCGTCCCGGTAGAACTTCGACGACTCCACCGCATAGGCGAATGCTCCCGCCGCATCGCGGACGGTGGCATACGTTACGCCGCAGATGATCATCGTCATGGCGAACGTCAGATCAGTCTGGGTGTACCCGGCATTCCTGGCGAACCCGAACATTAGCAAGGCGCCGAGGATGGAGATAGCGAGGAAGAGGCTGACAGCGTAGCTGAGCCGATATCGTCCGAATGAAGTCAGCATGCGGGGGCCTCTTGCAAGCGTGGCGCGGGCAGGTGACTGGGCAAGCTCCTCAGCATCTGGCTGCAATGGGTAGTCTGCGCCTGGGAGCCCAGGCTGCCGCAATCTGACACTAGCGCGCAAAGCACCTTGCGCGGCCCCACCTCCAGGAAGCGGGCCTTGTTGCGCTGAAGCAGTTTCTCGACGGTCTCCCGCCACCGGACCGTCTCCACGACATGGTAAGTCAGGTTGTCCCGGATCTCTTGCGGGGACAGCGGCTCCTGCGCCGAGCGGTTCATAAGAATCTGCGACGAAGGCATCCTGATGTCCAGGCTCCTCAGCAGGCTGCCGTATTCCGGCAGCATCCCGGCCATCAGCGGGCTATGCCAGGCGCCATTCACCGCGAGCCTGACTGTCGGGAGGCGACGCCCCGAGAGCTCCGCGCCCACCTGCTTCACAATGCCCGAGTTGCCCGCGATGACCACTTGGAGTGGCGAGTTGTCATTGGCGATCACTACTTGCCCGTGCAACCCCATAGCGTCGATGACGTCGTTGACCTGAACGATCGAGCCGCCCTTGACCGCATACATCGCCCCCTTGGTCTGCTCGGCCTGCGTCTGCATGCCGATCGCGCGTGCGTTCACGGCCTTGAAGGTCTGCTCCAAGTCGAGCGCCCCGCTTGCGTGTAGTGCCGAGTACTCGCCGACGCTGTGGCCGATGAAGACCGAGTCCTCCGGCAGCAGGCGTGAAGCCTTCAGTGCGTAGTAGCTCGCGAGGTTGACTGCGGTCACCGCGACTTGCTGGTACCGGGTCTCCGAGAGCTTGCCCATCGGGCCTTTCCAGCACATGCGGCGGACGTCGAACCCGGAGATGTCGCAAGCACAGTCCCAGACCGCCTTGCTTTTCGCTGCTTCATCCACGTCCGAACCCATCCCGACCCGCTGGGCCCCTTGGCCAGTGAACATCACAACCCATGAATCCACAAGTGCCTCCCTTGTTCATAGAGAGAATTTCAGCCCGAAATATAGCAAGGGCGACTGCCCGAACCGTCCGAATTCACTGCGTTCGCCGCCTGACATCCACCTGCCCCCGAGGTACAGCTGCGACCCCGGCGCGACCAGATACGTCAGGTGCAGGTTCAGCAGTGAACTCCTGTCGTTTGCGTTGCGCAGCACCGATGCATGCCAGCCAATGCGTTCATCGCCCTGTGCAGAGTGTTCCGCGCCCAGGGTCAGGTAGGCCCGGCCGAGAAGCAAGTTTCTGCTGCCGTCCGAGTCGGCCGCCGAAAGCAGTAGACGTTGGTAGTCGAGGTAGGGCTGAAATCCCGAGGCCCTGTGGGCGGCGAGCGCGAAGTTGGTGAAACGGAAGTACCTGTCCCAGTCGGATTTCGCGTAGCCATCGGACTGGTAGTAGAACTCCCCGATCAGCGTTGTCTTCTGCGGGCCGTTGATCCGCACACCTGCGGCCAACTGGTTACTGCCTCTCGGCGTTCGCTCCAGGACGCTGGAGCCGGACGGAAAGCCGCCCGAAATCAAGGTGTCGGCCGCCTGCTCCGACAACCGATGCACTTGGCTGCGACTGGCGTGGGCGTATTCCATGGTGAAGACCACGCCCTCCGCCAGAACGTCGCTGACACCGGCCCCCAAGACATGTCGCCCGGAAGTGGACAGCGCCACCAGCTTTGGATTGAACGATTTCCACAGATTCGCGCTGTAGGCCGCATAGACCATTGCGCTGTCGTTGCTGCGTTGCAGGGAACTCCAATTCGCGACGGGTTGGTCGCCCGGGGAGCCGCCCAGCGCCGGGAAGGCGGCCAGTTCGATGGAGCCCCCATCCAGGAATCTGGTGGCATCGATGCCTACGCTTCCCTCGCGGTAGGAGGAACGCCACGACGGGCCGGCCTCGTTGATCACGCCGTATGGAGGTCGACCCATCGGTCTGCGCAGCACATCCATCGGGCTTAGGAAGAGCAGGTATCCATTGGTGATGTCCTTTTTTCCAAGGTCGATCAGCACTTCGCCTGGCACCGGAACCGTGAGGTAGGCTTCGTTCAGATAGATACGAGCCCACCTGCGGGACGATGCCTGCTCCGCGCCTGCATGGCCGCTGGAGGCCGATCCGTTCACCATGGCCTTCAGCCTCGTCTTGTATCCGTCGCCGAAGCTGCATCCTTGATCGAGGCTCCAGGCGGTATTCAGCGATCCCTTCGACACGAGCTGTTGGCCGAGGTAATTCATCGGAGCCGGTTCGAACTGCTGCTTCGAAGCCTCCACCGCGCCGCTGAATCGATTGTCGCAGTCCGCAAGGGCTATTCCCGACGCGAGGAACAGCAGCCAAGAAGCTAGTGTCGTGTCACCGATCAGATGTCGTAGGCTGCGCGCAGCCATCGGAGCGCAGCGCAAGGCGCATCGCGCAGCCCATACCGAGCGTATTGGCAAGCGATGCAACGCCGCGATGCGCTTCGATGGCCAGCGCAGACCGACAGATGATCGGTGACGCGACACTAGTGCTGCTGGTCGAAGCGAGGATGCCGCAGTTTTCACCGGAGCCTCTCCAGGTACTCGCGCTGGAAATAGACATCGGGCGTGTCCTCGAACCGGGCGCCAGAATAGATCATCCTCGTGAAGTGGTTCTTCTGGAGCGCGTCGACGATGACGATCTCGCTCGGTCGGTCACGCCCCAAAGCCGATTTGTAGTCCTTGTAGAAAGCGGTTTTCAGGATCAGGTCGTTGGTCGACATGAACTCCGACTTGAAAGGCCTCTTGCTTTCCACTTCGACCCAGTAGGTGACTTTCGGGTAGGTCACGAACTGCCATCGGCGTTCGAGCGCGATCTTGTAACACTCGACGATTCCGCAGGGCTCCTTGCCGAGGATCGCCGAGGCGTAGCTCAGGTCGAAATCGGCGGCAACGATGTCGCCGTTGGACACCTGCCCGATGAGCCGCTGCTGCCGTGCGATCGGGATGGGGCGCTTCAGGCGCGGGTCGTAGAACCACAGTTTGTCCAGGTTGGACAGCAGGGCCTTGCCCTGGTCCTTCTGCGGCTCCAGAAAGCGAACCAGCGCTTTGACATCGCCCTGGCGCTCCCCCGTCGGCTTGGAAACCCGCATGGCGACATCCAGCCGCTGCTGCGTCACCACGGTCTCGCCATTCATCTCGACCAGGTCCAGGAGGTAGCGAAACGGCTTCTCCGGGAACCGGATCCGATCCGCTGCGCGGATGATCTCGGCCGCCTTGGGGTCAGGGGTGAGGGTGATCTTCGACGCGTAGGGCGCCAAGGGGTCTGTGCGCTCCTCGGCCACTGCCGCAAGAGGCAGTGGGACGGCCAGGGCCAGGCCGAGCAGCGTCGAAAGGAACCGGTGATTCAAGATACTTCCTCCTGAAAAGTCGTCGGCCATCAGATGCCAATGGACACGCCGGCGTCCGCGACAAGCACTTCGCCGCGCACGGCGGAGGCGGCCTTGGAGGTCAGGAACCCCACCACCTCGGCCACCTCGTTCGGTTCGATGATGTAGGGGCGGCCCGACTTTTCCAAGTGCTCAAAGAGGTTAGGCCACTTCTGCCGAAGGATTGGGAGCATGTCGGTGTTGACGAAGCCGGCACACACCGCGTTGGATCGGATGCCTCTCGGGCACAGTTCCATCTCGAGATATCGGATGAGTTGCTCCAGCGCTGCCTTCATTACGCCCAACGGGTAGTTCGGAAGATGCCGCAGGCTGCCCAGGCTGGAAATGGCGCAGATGGTGCCACCCCGAGGCATGAGTTCAGTCGCCCGATTCACGCAGGCGACATTGCCGATCAGATTGGTGCCCACCAGCAGCCTCCAATCGTTCCTCGTCATCTCGGAAAATGGCTTGAACGGCGTCGCCGCCGCATTGAGAATCAAGTGGTCCAGGCGCGATACGCCCTGATCCTTCAGGGCTCGGAACATTTTCTCCACATCCTGGGGCTCGGAGATGTCACCGATCGCCGGGATCGCACGCACGCCACGGCTGCCGGCGTACGCCACCAGGCGTTCGATGTTCGCGCCGCCCTTGCCATGGGCCTTCCGGTAGTTCAGGACTACATCCGAATCGTGTTCCATGAACCAACGGGCGACGGCCTCGCCGATGCCACGGCCCGAACCCGTGATGAAGACAACTTGATTCTTACTTTCCATCGTGATGAAAGAACAAATGATCCTTGACGCTTAGCTGTGGCGAAAGGCTTGCGCGATCACCAACTTGGAGGCCCTTCGCGCGGGAAGGATCGACGCCGCGAAGGCAGTGACGATGGCCAGGACAGAGCTGAACCAGAACAGCGACCAGTCGTCGGTCCAGCGAATGAAGGCGAGGTAACCGCGCGAGTAGCCCGGCGAAGGCGGCATAGGCACGCCGTTGATGTTGATGAGCTCCGCCAGTGCGATGCCCACGGCAATGCTGAGGACGGCTCCGACGAAGCCCATGATCACGCCCTCCAGCAGGAAAAGGCGGGACACCTCCCGCTCCGTCAGCCCGATGGCCCGCAGCGTGCCAATTTCCCGCGTCCGCTCCAGGACGTTCATCATCATAGTGTTGCTGATCATGAAGACCACGATCGTGCTGACGATGGTTTTGATGAAGAAGAAGATTCCATTGAACAGGTTGACCACCTGGTCATAGAAGACCGCGAGCGAGCTCCACGGCCTCGTCTCGAGCTGCAACCCCCGCTCCTCGATCACCCGCTCGATCCGCGCCTGCGCCTGCGCCGTCCGGTCGGTCTCGTTCAGCAGGACAATGATCTTGCTCACCTCTTTGGTTTCCAGTAGGGTTTGGGCCGTCTTGAGCGGCATTTTCAGAACCCGGTCGTCGTAGTCCTTGATGCCCGACTCCATGACGCCACGCACATGGGCAGACATCGCGTTCTGGCCGCCCGCAGGGTTGATGGCGAGCATGTCGATCTGGCTGTCGTAGCTGACGGCAAGCCCGCGTGCCAAACCAGCGCCGATCGTCGCTCCCGTGTCGTCGACGCGGGACAGGTCGCTGCCCAAGACGATACGATCCAGTGAGCCCAGCAGCAAGGAGCTTTCTGGCTCGATTCCCACGGCCGTGTAGAAGGTGGAAACGCCACTGTCGTAGTTCGAGACTATCCCGGAGAACGCGAGCTGGCCGGTGACGGTCTTGATCAGGGGTTGCAGAATCGGGTCCTCCACCAACATCCGGCGGATCCCTTCGTAGTCAGCGATCCCGTATTTCAGCGGCGTTGCCTCGCCGCTGGCCAGGTAGCCCTTCTTGTAGATCTGGACATGGCCCAGGTTCGTGCGGATCGTCTGCTCCCGCAAGGACCAGAACGAGTAGTCGACGAACCCGCCGAACAGGAAGATTGCCACGCCGCCCAGTACGATGGAGCTCAGCGTGACCAGCGAACGACGCTTTTGCCGGAACAGATTGGAAAAGGCGTAGGCCAGGTCAGTCGGTCGGCGAACGATTGTCCACCCGATGAGGATCAGGGCGTAGACGGCGATGAGGTTGGCCAGCCAGGCGAGCAGGTGGTTCATTTGTTGTGCCTCAGCGCGTAGTTGAGCAAGGCGTCGATCTCTTCGTCCGCGACAAAGGTCTGTAGGCCGCAGGGACTCGAAAGGGCGGCCATCTGCGTTCCCTGGAACTGCTTGCGCACGACTGCGTAGTCGCTCGCAGCGACAGCCGTTTTGCCCGACCTGTCCAGGGCCGACAACCTCAGCACGGACACGAACGGCCGCAGCCCTGCGGGCAGTTGGTCGATGTTCTCCGTCAGGAGGGAAGCGTCCTTCAATGCGACCACGTACCTTCCCAGTTCCGAAGGAACGAAGGCGTCCATCCGCATCCGCAGGTAACGCAGTCGCCAGTTCTTCGGATCAGAATCGACGGCCTCATCGATCAGGAAGAAACCGCGTTTGAGGTACTCGGCAGCACGCAGGTAGTTTTTCTCTTTGTCGTACTTCGCTGCACTGAACACCCAGGCATAGCCTTCGTACAGCTTGGCGAAATGGTCGTCCGGCTGGTCTTGCACGTAGCGGCTCAAGTATTCGACAGACCGCGCGTCCAGCTTGCCTTCGGACGCCAGATGAACCGCCAGCAGGACGAGAGAGCGGCTGGGCTGGCCGCCGATCCTCGCTTTCTCATGTTCGTAGAGGGTGTTGATCGCGGCCTTGCTCTTCTGCGCCATGGCAGATACCTGCGCAGGGTCGGATTGCAGACAACTCGCCTGAGTCGCCAGCGAGAAGCTGAACCACACCGGAACCAGCATGAGCCTACTTGCTATCATGAATCACTCTCCCGTCCTTGAGCTCGACGACACGCGATGCACGGTCTTTCACGAATTCCGAATGGGTGGACACCAGCAAGGTGGTGCTGCTCTCGGCGTTGATCTCCTTCATGAGGTCGAGGATGGACAGCCCGGTCTCCGAATCGAGGTTGCCTGTTGGCTCGTCGGCCACAATGAGGGTGGGCTTCTTCACCAACGCCCGGGCGATGGCCACGCGCTGCTGCTGGCCCCCCGACAGCTCCGCCGGCCGTTTCTGCCAATGGTCCCTGAGGCCGACGCGCTCCAGCATCGCGAAGACATCGTGCCTGGCCTGTGACTTGGCCTTGCCCAGCAGCATCAGCGGGTAGGCGACGTTGTCGAACACGCTCATCACCGGAAGCAGGTTGAAGAACTGGAAGATGAAGCCGATCTCGCGCGCTCTCAGCCTGGACAAGTCCGTGTCCCCCATGGATGCCAATTCTTGGCCCAGAAAGTGGACACTGCCCGAAGTGGGGTGGTCGATCCCTCCAACGAGGTTGAGCAAGGTGCTCTTTCCGCTGCCCGACTGCCCGCAGAGCGCCACGAACTCGCCGCGCGTGATCTCCAGGTCGATGTCCTCGAGGGCGATGAAATTGATCCGTCCGGCCCGGTAGGACTTCTCGATTCCCGCCAGCCTCACGACAGGAATTGGCCTGGCCTGTGCCAGACCATGCCGTTCATTTTCTGCTGCCACGCTGCACTCCTGTCAGTCGCATCTGGTAGTCGGGCGTTTTCTCGAAGGCCAGGATCCCGTCGGCCAGAAAATAGGACTCCTTCACGACCTTGTTCGACTTGTCCCGCGTGATCAAGCGGCACTTGGCGGTGCTCTTCGGGTCGTCGACCGCAACCGACTCGCTTCGTACCGTAGACACTTGGCCGGTCCTCGGCGTCAGGATCCTCAGTTCGCGTGTGCTTCCAATCGGATGGTTCGTGCAGAGCGAAGGGAACCGGAAGGCGAACAGGCTGTAGTCGTAAGTCGAATTCATGACGACGGTGGACGCATATTTTGCGCTGTCTCGGTCCAGCTTCTCGATGATCTGCAGCCGTTCCTTGTCGGAGCTCCTGCTTCCCGTCACCAGCGTCCGCTTGCCATTTTCGATCTCCACGATCTGGTAGCTCTTGATCCCACTTTCGTCATGGGATGCGGAATCGACGGACGAGTACTCGTAGTTGAAAAGCATGAGCTTCTTGAAGGACAGTTCGAACTTCCCGGACAGTTCGTAGGTCGAGCCCGTCGGGCTCTCCGGGCCCCTGACCGAGGCGGCGTAGGACCCGATCTTGTCGCCCGACGGGGACAGTATCTCGTACGTGACAGTGAAGTCGAGCGGCACGGCGTCGGCGGCTAGCGCAGCATGCAGCGGAGCGAGAGATCCGACGAGTGCAAGGCTTGGCACTACACGCCCGAGAAAGCTGCCCATGCGCGGGCCGTGGGATGAGTCATGTCTTCGCATCATCTACTCCAGAAGAATCATTTGGACATCGCCTTCCCCACTCTCCATGCACAGCAGTGCCGTGTTGCCGGGGCTGTGCAGGCGGAGTTTCCTTTGGTGGGACAGCGCGAGCAGCGGGTTGATGCCGCCGCTGTCGCCATACATGCCGACGATATTGATGTAGGCCGCGTCGCGGTTGAACCGCAGCGTAGCCTCGGCCTCCAGTTCGGCCAGCGCCGAGGACGGGGAAATCCCCCCGATCACCGCAGAAACTGGCGCGGCCGTTTCACCAAACCGCTGACTCAGCTCGACTGCGGAAGCACCGAATCCAGCCGAGAGACGACTTGAAGGGGAGTCCGTGGCATGGAGCACGCCCGCATCGTGCGAATGGGGCCGTCCCACCAGGGCGAATCCGACCCGTTCGATGACCGGTGCCTTGTAGACACCTTGCCGCCCCAGCCAGCGCTTCTCGGTCTTCGCCGTGGCCGAGGCCGCAGAGAATCCGAGAACGGGATGGAACCTGAAGAGGCCGCCGATCAACACGGCATCAGCGGCGTCTGCGGCCAGCAAGTGGGAGGCGATCCTCAGTCCGTCCACGAACGCCCCCCGGCCCGAGCGGATCTTGCAGGAAAACGCCCCCACTTGGAGCTCCTTGAGAATCTTCCAGGGGATGACATCGATGCTGAAGCTGTCCTTCCAACTGCCTGCCGATTCCAGGTAGGACGCATGCCCCCAGCAATCGAAATACAGCAGCGCGAGCCTCTCCTTGCCCAGCCGTCCGGCTGTTTCGATGCTTTTGCGGCCTTCTTCCAACGCCGCTTGGCTTGAAATCTCTAGCGCGGACGAGATCTCGCGCGCCGTGGCCGAGCCCGACGCCCCGGCGCCGAACCGAACGACGGACCATTGGGTCTTCGAGCGGTTCTTGCACGCCTGGACGTAGGTCTTGGCTTCCCAGGCGTTGTACCAACTCGGACTGAACGTGCTCATGTGGCGAGGGTCGGGTTCGACGACCGACAAGCCGTAAACGCCCAGGCGCCGGGCGCCCGCCGACGCTGGGTGGTCATTGCGCCTTTCGATGGGTGTCGTCATGGCGAGCGCCTCCGCCAACGCAGGGAACGGATGACTGCGGCACCGACGGATCCTTCGATTCCAAGCCCGATCTTGACGCCAGCGTTGCCTGACAAGCGGTACGCGGATTTGTTGGCATGCAGGTTGATGCCCAGGCCGGCATCGACCTCTCCTTCGCACTTGAACGCAGGTAGCGAACCCGAGCCCAGGAATCCGCTCATGAGCGCCATGTCGACCAGTGCGCTCGAAGCCATCAGGTAGCCGATCTGGGCCTTGTAGGAGACGACGGGCGTGTCCAGCGCTCCCCAGACTTTTTGAAGCGCCAAAGCCTCGGAGCGGTCGCTGGAACGTATCCCGTTGCCATGCGGGAAGACGCAGGCGATGTCGTTCGCGCCGAGGCCGTTGGCGTCTTCCATCGCCTTGGCGATCGTCCGACCGATGACTCGGAAGTCCGGCGTGAATGTCGTGCTGCGGCTCACGGTGCCCGCGCTCTGGCGCATGACCATGCTGTCCATCGAGGCGTAGGGCGTGCCCTTTCTGGCGTGAAGGTGAGCCGGGGATTCCAGTACCATGGCGCATGCGCCATCGCCCAGGACTGTCCCTTCTCCGTTCGCCGAGAAGGGGCCGGATCTTCCGGCAGCGACACCGCCAAAGCCGTTCATGAACATGAGGTCGAACAGGGAGACATGCTGGAAAGAAACGGCGATCGCCAAGTCGCATGTGTGCGACTTGACAGAGCAATACGCCAAGTAGGCTGCGGCGAAGCTGGAGCAGCTCGCCGAATATACCGAGATGGGTCGCTCCCTCAGGCCAAGTCCATCGCGCAGCAGCCGGGCGACCGCGTCCTGATTGTGGTTCTCGAAGGTGAGGTTGCGAATGCCCCGGTGAAACGAGATGTCGTTCTTGTCGTTCCTTCGGATGTAGGGCAGAAAGTTGGCGATCTCCGGCAGCATGCCCGGTCCGCCGTAAAAGACGCAGACTCGCTTGTGCGTCAGGGAGTCGGTGGGGATCGACGCACTGTCCAGGGCATCGACGATCACCTTCCGCGTGATGCCGGCCACGTCCTTGGCGAGTGCCTGGTGGTATCCGCCATTGGACTTCTTGGCGGGGGCGGAGAGCGACACGACCTGGGGATTGAAGCCGAAGCCGGCCATGCCCGCCTCGAAGGGCTTGCCGAAGAAGCCCCGCCTTGCAGCCGATTCACTGTTCTCGATCGACTGTAGCAGGCGGGCATGACCGAAGCCCAGGCCTGTCTCGACGCCAAACCCTGCGATGTGAACATTACTGGCGGCAATGGACGATGTCATTCTGTCCCCAGGACGACGGCGTAGTTCCCACCACCCTCTGTGGCACCCATCAACAGGGCTTTCGAGAACTTGTGCGGGCGCTTGTCCGTGACGAAATCGAACCCGGCCTGGCAGAAGTCCTTGGTGTGCCCCAGAGGAAGGATCTGCCCTCTCTCAGCGGAGGTCAGCACCATGGCCAGATTCAACAGCGCGGCTGCAGATTCGACAAAGCCGAAGTATCCGTTGTGATTGATCAGAGGAATCGAGGAGGCGCGCTCGCCGAAGACCCGGCGAATCGCTTCTAGCTCTTTCATGCTGCTGCTCTTGGTGCCCCAGCTTGAACCACACAGCAGGTTCACTTGATCGGGCGAGACTGCGGCTTCGACCAGCGCTTGCCGAATCGCCCGTTCCATCATCTTCGGCGACGCATCCTCGTCTTCGCCCCGGAAGTACGAGACGTCGTTCGACACGCCATACCCTAGTGTCGCGTCACGGATCAGATGTCGTAGGCTGCGCGCAGCCATCGGAGCGCAGCGCAAGGCGCATCGCGCAGCCAATACCGAGCGTATTGGCAAGCGATGCAACGCCGCGATGCGCTTCGATGGCCAGCGCAGACCGACAGATGATCGGTGACGCGACACTAGCAGCCGCCCGAGGACCTTGGCGCCTCGCTGCCGGGCCACTTCCTCGTCCTCGAGGAGCACCATGCAGGCGCCCTCTCCCACATGAAGGCCGCCGTGATCGCGGCCGTAGGTCTTGAAGGCGTCCTCCGCCAGGTCGTAGTTGACTTGATTGTTGGGGTCGGCAAGCAAGGTCGAAGTGCCGATGAAGCTCTCGTCCGCCCCCCCAACGATGGCCTGCGGCTGGACGCCTTGACGGATGAGCTCATAGCCATAGGTCAACGCGCCCAAGCCGGAATTGAAGCCAGTGGCGAGCGTCGTGTTGTAACCGCGAATGCCTTTCGAGATCGAGCAGTAAGTGGCCACTGCATTCATGAGCGATCCTGGGAAGTCCAGGGTCCTGATGTGCTTGGGGTCGGGATGTAGACTGCTCACGAAACGCGCGACCGTGGAATGCGGGCCCTTCGACATGCCGAAGATCAGGGCAATGTCTTGTCCGTCGCGCCGGATTTTCCGGCCTCCGTCGGACAGGGCCATGTCGACTGCCAGCAAGGCAATCTTGCCGATCTTGCTGGCTTTTCTGTCGTTGGAATTTCTCAACTGCTTCTTGAGTTGCTCATCGTCGATGCTGTGAACCCGCAACTCGATCTCGCCCGACGAGTTCGATGGCAGCTTCGACAAGGTCTCGATCAACTGGGGGCTTCTGCTGAGCCAGCCAGCAAATTTCAACTTCTGATCCTCGTCCAGCCCTGTGCCACCGACAGACACCTTGGAGGAGAACGTCCCGCCCGCATGGATGTTATCGAACATCTCGGCCCGGCCGAACCCCGCAGAGGACACGGCACCCACGCCTGTGATTACCACGTTGCGAGGCTTGTAGGACGTGGGCGCAACGATCTCGGCCTTTGTAGAAGACCCGGCGTAGCGGTGAACAAGGCTTCGATCTGAACGCTCATGGCATCCCATTCCAAAATCGCGCTGTGGGCAGGCTCAAATGCAGCATGCCCACAGGGCTCACCTACGACTGACAGTTTCAAGGCTACGCTGAACAAGTCACAAGTCTGCACGCGTCGCGCCTCCTGGATTGGGGACGTCTGCGGCGTTGCAAATCCCCACATGGCGAGGATTTGCGCCTTGCGTCGGCTCCCCCACTCCGGGCGCGCAACCATCGCGGTACCTGTTCAGCGTAGCCTTAACCCAAGATCCCACACGGGGCGACGAGTGGCATCCAAAGCAACGTTTCGACACTGTACTATGGTTTGAACGAATGATGATATTTTTTGCCCTGCCTTCTTGCCAAAATTATGCGTCTACACAGCATTCAGGTTTGGCAAGTCCACCGGGCCAAGCCCGGGGACAACCAGACTGGCCCTTGGAGCGAAGCACCCGGTGGGTAAGCCGTGTTCTGCGCTTGCGTCATTTTTCAACCGGTTCGCCCTTGCGGGGGAAGGCGTCCATACCATTTCCTCTGCGGCCCACTGCTTCGATTCATTGGCATAGTATGCCAATGCTGCCATGCTCTGATTGTTCCATTTTGGAGGCCGACGCCCATGCCGACACGCAATGTAGTGCTCAGTGAACATCAGCAAGATTTTGTCGAAACCCTGGTGCAATCCGGGCGTTACCCGTAGCATCCCGGACGATTGCATAGACTCCAAACGCTATCCACTGTTCATGGCCAGAGCAGTCCTGCCGGAGCTGATAGAGTCCCTGCAATCCACCCCGGGGAGTGTCAAACCATGTCGATGGCCCTGCACAAGAACGCCCGCACCACGCCGGCCGTGCGTGCCGAGATAGCCGCCAGTAGCCAGACCGCCAGTGTCTTGGCCCAGCGCTATGGCATCACCGAACAGACGGTCTACAAGTGGAAGAAACGCGAGGTCTTTGGGGACCGCTGTCACACAGCCCATCGCCTGCAGACCGTGCTCACGCCTGCACAAGAGACCGTGGTGGTCCACCTGCGGCGCACCTTGCTGCTGCCCCTGGATGACCTGCTGGCCGTTACGCGGGAGTTCCTCTGCCCTGATGTGTCACGCTCGGGGCTGGACCGGTGCCTGCGCCGCCACGGGGTGGGCAACCTCGATGCCCTCAAGCCCCAGGGGCCTACGGTGACCCACCAGGCATTCAAGAGCTACGAGCCGGGCTACGTGCACATGGATGTGAAATACCTGCCCCAGATGCACGACGAGAGCCGCCGGCGCTACCTGTTCGTCGCCATCGACCGGGCCACGCGATGGGTGTTCGTGCAGCTCAAGGCCAACAAGACGGCCGCCAGTGCACAGGCCTTCCTGAAGGCATTGCACAAGGCTTGCCCGATCAGGATCAACAAGTTGCAGACCGACAACGGCAAGGAGTTCACCGACCGACTGTTTGCCAACGGCGAGCGCCAGGCCAGTGGCAATCATGAGCTCGACCCGTTGTGCCAGGCGCTGGGCATAGAGCATCGGCTGACCAAGCCCAGGACGCCGAGAACCAACGGCATGGTCGAGAGGTTCAATGGCCGCATAGCGGATGTGCTCAAGACCCACAGGTTCGACAGCCGCGAGGACATGGAGCAGACCTTGCTACGCTATGTGGCCTTGTACAACCGCCAACTGCCGCAGTCAGCGCTGGGCAGCAAGACGCCTGTGCAGGCCATGAAGGAGTGGCATCAGCAGCACCCGCATCTGTTTCACAACAGGCCATATGATCGTCCGGGATGCGACAGCTAATGATGGCGATGGCCTAGCGCGCGCAATGCGGGGGGCTCTGGCGCAGGCGGACCTAGATGCCGACGCCGTGGGCAGTATCTGTTTAGCTGCTGAAAAGGATCCAGAGCGGGTGCAGGCACAAATTAATGCGTTGTCGGCGGTGTTTGGTGAGCGCACGCCACAGCAGCTTGATCCAAGCCAGATATATGGTCATGCCACTGCTGCTTTGCTACCCCTCCTGCTGAGTCTGGCTGGTGAGGCGGTGCGTGGCAGGGTGGGCGGGGTGACTGGTGACAAACCCTCTCTGGTCGTTCATACATCCTTGAGTGGCGACCACTTCGCCGCTGTGCTCGTCGCGCCATGATTCAACGCTCAACCACGAACTGGCTGGTGAGTTATGCCGACACCGACGCGGGCGGTGTGGTCTATCACGGACGCTATATCGAGCAAGCCGAGCGCAGTCGTCAGCAACTCCTACTCGACGCCGAGTTGTCTTTTTCAGCGTTGGAAAGGGAATACGATTGCTTGCTGGTGGTGCATGCAATTGATGCCAGCTATGAACATCCCGCATTTCTTGGTCAAAAGCTGCACGTGAGCTGTGCTATTCGGCAACTGCGCGAAGCCTACTCTGTGTGGGAAACCCGAATCGAGCATGGTCAGGTGCATCTGTGCTCCGTTGCTGCCAAGATGGTTTGCCTAGCTGCCCATGGAAAAAATCTGCGAACCATGCCTGATGAGCTATTTCAACGCCTTTCTAAGCATCCTTTCTTACCTTTGTGAGACCCTATGACCCATTTGAAATTCATCATGAACATCGTCGTTAGCGCTAGCCTACTGGCATCCTCTGCTGTGCAAGCTTATGGCGAGCATTCCGACCCGGACCTGAAACACCTCATCCAAGTCTTTGCTGAAGCTGCGAAAGATCCTGGCAAGCTCGATGCGGCCTTCAGTGTGGCCGAACAAATGGTCAAAACCAAGCCGAAAAATCCAATTGCGCTAGTCTATAAAGGCAGCCTTGCTACGCAGCGGGCGCGCGACGCCTGGATGCCATGGAATAAGCTAAGTTTCCTCAAAGACGGTATTGATATGATGGATCAGGCGCTAGACATCGCCTCACGGCCCCCGGTCAATCCTGACGTGATACTTGAAGTGCGCATGGTACGGGCGCTTACCAGCGCACGCATTCCAGCGGTCTTCGGTCGTGGTTCGGTGGCGCGGGGTGATTTGACAAATGTAATTACCCAACCAGGATTCAAGAGTATGAAGGCGCAGGATCAGGCCTCTGTCTACGCTTGGCTGGCTGTCTACGAGCACCGGGATAACCAAGCGGATAATGCTGCAATTCAACTGAAGACGGCGATAGCACTGGACAAGATAACTGCAGATGCTATCTGGGGGGAAAAATAAACCATGGCAGTCGAGTCTTCCATTGCTCTGCGTGCCAGCAACTTGCACAAATTATACGCATTTGGCGAAACCTCGGTGGCCGCACTGCGCGGGGTGGATATCACAATTGAACAGGGTGACTTTGCTGCCTTATGTGGCCCCTCTGGTAGTGGCAAGAGCACTTTGCTCAATCTGCTTGGATTGTTGGAACCACCAAATCAGGGTGAAATTTGGCTCGATGGTCAGACGGTCGACCACGGAGCTACTGAGGCACTTGATCAATTGCGACGGAATCGCCTGGGCTTTGTGTTTCAGAGCTTCAACCTAGTTCCGGTGCTCAGTGCGATAGAAAACGTTGAGCTTCCCTTGTTAATGACATCCATGTCGTCGAGTGAGCGCCGCAAGCGCGCAGAGAGTTTGCTTGATGCGGTGGGCCTAGCTGACCGCATGAGCCACCGGCCCAAGCAGCTTTCCGGCGGCCAACAACAGCGGGTGGCGGTGGCACGGGCATTGGTGAATGCGCCGCTGTTGGTGTTGGCCGATGAGCCTACTGCCAGTCTAGATAGTCAGACCGCTGCACAACTGCTCGACCTGATGCAGTCGCTGAATCGGCAACTGGGAACTGCTTTTTTGTTCTCTACTCACGATGCGCGCGTGGTAGAGCGGGCGCAGAAGTTGTTCACACTCTCCGATGGAAGAATATTGGCATGAAGTGGTTTGTCTACGCTTGGCGCAATGTCGCACGCAACCGGCGCCGCACTGTGCTTTCTGCCGCCATTGTTGCCTGCGGCAGCATGGCGCTGTTGCTGAGTATCGGCTTTGTGCTGGCATCCTTTCATGGTTTGCGCGAATCCATCATAAGCAGCGAGCTAGGGCACATCCAGATTGGCGCACGTGGCCAGTTTGAGGGCAACGAAGAAAAGCCCCTGCAGTATGGCTTGAGTCCGCAGCAGGTCAAGGCAGTGGAAAGCAATCTGCAGCAAGAGTCTGGGTTGCGTTTCAGCACTCGGCGTATATTGTTTGAGGGCCTGCTCTCCACTGGGCGTCGTAGTGTGGCCTTTGTAGGCCAGGGTGTGGAGTCAGAAAAAGAGTCCCGCCTCTCTACCATGTTTGCCCCGATTATCTCTGGCAATGGTTTGAGCGATGACCCCAGCAGACCTGAGCAGATTCTGATTGCCGTCGATCTTGCGCACAGTCTTCAGGTTAAACCGGGCGATACGATCACCGTCATGGTGACCACCGAAGACGGTGTTCTCAACGCGGCCGATGCCGTGGTTGCAGGCACCTACCGCACAGGGGTGCCTGATCTGGATCGCCGCGCCATCATGATGCCGTTGCAAAACGTGCAGTCATTGTTAGTGACCCAAAAGATATCACGCTTGGTGTTGGCGTTGCGCGATACCGATGCCACCGACGCATTGGCCTCACGCCTGCGTGCGCAGCTTCCAGCTCTGGATATCAAGCGCTGGATCGAACTGGCACCTTTTTACAATCAGGTTGTATCGCTGTACCGCATCATCTTCACTGTGTTGGGCATCATCATCGCTATAGTGGTGTTTATCTCCACCGCCAATTCCATGCTGATGAGCGTTATGGAGCGCATTCGCGAAGTCGGAACGCTTCGTGCCATTGGAATTCCAGATCGACGTATTCAACAGACATTTCTACTCGAAGGCGGAATGATCGGCATGCTGGGTGGAAGCGTCGGCTTAGTGCTAGCGTTGCTGACAGCGCTGGTGGTTAATCTTTCCGACATCCGCATGCCACCACCGCCTGGGCGCACCACTGATTATCCGCTCATCATTTCTATGCAAGTAGATACCAGCTTGATGATCTGGCTGGTCTTCATTTTGCTGAGTGCACTGGCTGCCTGGGCACCACATCGAGTGACACGTCGTTTATCCATCATAGAAAAGCTCAATCACGTTTGAGTGGGAGTCATTGCACTATGCGTTTTCTTTTTTTGACTTTATGGCTCAGTTTATGTGGAGGTGCTGCTGTGTTCGCGGCTGAGCGCCCACAACCTTCGACGTTGTTGGCGCAGGCCGACAATTTCCGACAGCAAGACGAGTCGGCTGAACTCAGGGTCAAACTCAAGAGTACTAAAGACCAAAAACCAGATGGTGACAGTGAGATGCGCGTGCGACTCAAGGGGACAGATCTGTCATTGGTGGAAGTGCTCAGTGGGCGCAGTGCCGGCCAAGTCGTACTGATGAGCAAAGAGGCCGTGTGGGTGCGCATGCCGCGTGCCAGTTTGCCGATTCGTATTACACCGATTCAACGTCTGATGGGCGAAGCCAGTTACGGTGACCTAGGGCGCTTGCGCTGGCAAGATGACTACGCTGCCCAGTATCAGGTCAACGCGGAGCAGACTGTAAATGACATCTCGGTTTGGGCGCTAAGTCTGACGGCGGCAAAACCGACCGCAGCCTATGCCAAGATGGATCTCTACATTGCACGCGACGGTGGCTGGCCAGTGCAGGCAGTGTTTTATCTGAAGAGCGGCAAACTCTTCAAAACAGCCCGTTTTGACAAGCCAGTCAAGATTGGCAGCAGGGTTCTGACGCAGCGCACCGTTTTCAGTGATGGAGTTGATAGCACACAACAAACCGAGATGGTCATCGAATCGGTCACTGCCAAAGACTTTCCCAGTCAAAAATTCACGCTTGATGGGTTGATGGAATGAGGGGGGTGTTTTTGGGCATCTTCTTGGGGGCATGTCTATCTGCCCATGCCGACCCGCTGGAGATTAAATCTGCTTTGGTGTTCACTGGGCAGACCGCCGAGCTTCGTCGGGACTTGGATCCTGGTTGGCTATCTGGTCTGCCTGCTAAACAATATACTGGTGCCACCGTGATAGACGGTAAGTGGGAGGGCCTTAGCTTTCGCTATCGACTGGATTACGACCAGACCCGTGGTGGTGAAGGGCCGTCTGTGTTCAACAACGAACGTAGTGGCGGCCACCTGCTGCAGTTGCGCAAGAAATTTCTTTTGTCAGATCGCTGGGCGCTGAGTTTGGGTAAGTTCAATGAGAATTTTGACAACGCCCATTACGCGCATGTACTGGATTTTCTCAACGACAATATAATTTCTAGCGATATAGATGATTTGGCGGCCCGTGTGCGCGGTTTTCCCATCGCAAAACTCAGCTATAACAGTGAGCATTTTTGGGCTGATCTGATCTACAGCGACGACAGCAGCACAGATACTACCTATCGCTTTAACAGTCAGAACCCCAACTTTAACCGAGGCATTCGTCAATGGTTAGGTGTTCTGCGTGCTAATTTTGAGGAAACCGATGTGACCGCGCTGGTGCAAAAACCATCCGATATGCGAGCAGGTTTTGGCACCTCATTTGTTCATACTCCGAACGCACAGATGCAGTTGTATGGTGCCTTGTTTTCTCAACGCGGAAGTCGGCAGCCAGTGCTTCGCAACATTTATCCTGATCGAGCGTCGCCCTTGGGGGTCGACGATATTTATACGAATAACGGCTCCTATGCCACATCACGGCTGATGGAAGATCGCTGGTATAGCCGTGGTATGCTTGGCATAGGTTGGACTAGTGAGGCGCAATTGAGTTTGCGTTTTGAATGGCGACATGACGCAAGTGGCATGTCGTCTGAAGACTACCGCCGATGGGGACAAATCGTTGATTTCCATCGTAGCTTACTGCCGCAAGATCGTACGGCAGCAGCCTTAAATATCGCTTGGGATGCCCAAGCATTACGATCCCGCCAGCGCGATAGTTTCCTGATACGAATTGATCGACCCTTAGATAATGATCTTTCTGTTGCTCTCAGTGTATTGGTGGGAAGAGATCATAGTGCTCTGTGGGCACCGCGCTTACGCTTTAGCCCAGCGGGTGAAAAGTTGGATACTTGGATTGAACTTCAGCGCACCGCTGGTCGTGAAGGCTCCGAGTTCGGCTCGGCGCTGGAGCGAACGAGGGTGCAGGTCGGCCTACGTTATCTTTTTGACTAGTGTCTCATCGTCCTGATCTACTCGATCACTTACTGCCGCCTAGACTGCATTCGAATGGGATCGCTGTGTGGGTGCTTGGACCTGCAGCGGTAGCGACAGTGTTAAGTAGCCAAGAATCATTGTCGTTAGCTGAATTGGTGCGTGCCGCCAACATTGCCCGAGCAGACAAGCGTAGCGAATTCATTGCGGCTCGCCGTGCTCTTCGCTGGTTTTTGGCTCAGCAGAAGGGCGACGAGCCCTCTCATGTTGAATTTAATCATGTATCCGGCCCTTTGCAACCTGTTGGTCATTACCGTGACCTAACTTGCTCCCTAGCCCATCGGCATGGCCGCATTGGCTATTAGTGCTACAGGCCCGATTGGTATCGACATGGAGCACGTGATACCACATCGAGCTGGTTCGCTCAGTTCCGATTTGCTGCATGGACTTCCAGTTGATATGATACAGATCAAGCCAGTGCAGCTGTTTGCAGCCTGGTGCGAATTGGAGGCACTCAGCAAGATGCAGCAAGTCGATCTACCGGTGCTCTTGCCACAGTGGTGGCAACTTTGCCAAACTGCTGGTTTGCCGACAGTCATGCCAAAAGAACGCTACATCACGGATATACGTCTTTCTCATTGGGAGCCCTTCCCCTCATGGCGACTGGTGCTTGCATCCGAGGATTCGGTTTTTATCAACATCAGAGTTGATGCTTGAGTGTCGGGCTGTTGTTGCGATAAATGTTATATCTACGGTACGGACATAAACTTCCGCAATGCTATACAACGGCACCAAGAGTAGTTTTGGGTTCAATTCCGTATTGCTCCACCAATAAAACTTGCAAAGACCCCCTCTTTGCATTTCGATCAACCCCGTCAGCCCCCAAGCTTGGCGGGGTCTTCACTTGTGCTTGCGAACTTCGCCACTCGCCGCAACCCGTGATTTCGGCGTTTCTGCCCCGGTTTTCCTCTCTCTTTCTCTACTCCCTGCGGACGTGCAAACGACCAAGTCCGCAACACAAGCTCCTTCAAAATCAACAACTTACGCATTGCTTTGACCACGGATGCTTTTTCGAGCATCGGGCGGCATCGCAAAAACAGCGAGAGAAAGAATCCCCTCAAGTCCGCGCAACAGGCTGTGTTTGGCACGCACGCACCTTGGCAACCACATCGGTAACACGCTGGCGTTGAGCCTGCTAGCACAACGGCGTGTCGATGGCCAAGTCAAACAGCACGATTCCCTCGGGCAACGTTTCGTCAAAGATCGCCGCCTGGGTGAGTCTTGTCCAACGAGGTGTGAGCCTGAAGCGGGGGTTGTGATTCCAACGAGGTATGAGCCTGAGCGGCAGGTTGGGGTCGATCATTTTTCGCATGGTGATCGACATGGACGAATCCCGTCTTCAGACAATCTCGCAACTGCAAGCCTTTCTGGCCGGCACGCTCGAAGTGCGTTTTTGCGTTCCCGACAGCGACGACGCTCGCTACGCTCACATCGTCGCGGTGGCCGTGCGGCTGGACTACGCCAAGCTCAAGCGCCCCGACAAGGGCGTGGTGTTGCGCTACCTGCAACGCACCAGCGGCTACTCGCGCGCCCAACTCACCCGGCTGCTCATGCGCGTTGTACACGGCGCGAGCCTGCACAAGCGCTATCGCAGTCCGGCTCATGCCTTCGCGCGGCGCTACACGCCGGGCGACACCGTGGTGCTGGCCGAAGTGGACCGCGCCCACGGTACGCTCTCGGGGCCTGCCACGGTGCACCTGCTTGGCCGGGCATGGGCTGGCGGCGACGCTCGCTTCGAGCGCCTGGCCAGGTTGTCGGTCTCGCACCTGTACAACCTGCGCGCCAGCAAGGTCTACAAGGCCCAACGTGTGAGCGTCAACAAGACGCGGCCCGTTGCTCACCCCATCGGGCTGCGCCGCGCGCCGAGCCCACAAGGACGCCCGGGCTTCATCCGCATCGACTCGGTCCACCAAGGCGATCTGGACGGCACCAAAGGGGTCTATCACATCAACGCCGTGGACATCGTCACCCAGTGGGAGGTGCTGGCCTGCTGCGAGCGCATCAGCCAAGCCTACCTGCTGCCCGCCCTGGAGGCCCTCATCGAGCAGTTCCCCTTCGTGATCCTGGGCTTGCATTCGGACAACGGCAGCGAGTACATCAACAAGGTGGTGGCCGAGAGCAAGAACGCCTCGGTCGTCAGAAAGACCTTCGGCTACAGCCATATCCCGCAGCGCTTGGCCGCGCGCATCGATACGTTCTGCCGCGAGCATCTGAATCCCTACGTGAACCTGCATCGCCTCAGCATGTTCGCCAAGGAGATCGTCGATACCAAGGGCAAGGTGCGCAAGACCTACCCCCACGACATGGTGCAAACCCCGCTGGAGAAGCTCGCCAGCCTGGCCGACGCCCAGCAGTATCTGCGCCCTGGCATCACCATCGAAGACCTACAGGCTAAGGCCGCCCAGATCAGCGATCTGGACGCGGCCAACGCCATGAATGTCGCCCGCTCTAAACTCTTCGACCTGTTCAACCGACGACCCAAAGAAGCCGCCTGAATCATCTCTCGTGGCCCCTGCATTCAGGCTCATTGACCTTGCCCCTGGAATCCGTACCCCATAGCGGAGTCACGAATTGGCTTGCTTGGCCTGAGCCGCATACCAGTCTTGCTCGAACCGCACCGGGCTGACGTACGCCAGCGTGGAGTGCAGCCGGGTGCGGTTGTACCAGAGTACCCAGGCGATGACCTCGTCCTTGGCCTGGCGCCGCGTCACGAAGCGCTGCCCATGCAGTCGCTCCACCTTCAACGAACCGAACAGGGTCTCGCTGCAGGCGTTGTCCCAGCAGTTGCCCTTGCGGCTCATCGAGGCCGTGATGCCGCACTGGGCGAGCACGTCCCTGAAGTCCTCGCTGGCGTATTGGCTGCCCCGGTCGCTGTGCAAGATCAGCCCGGCATGCTTGCGCGGATGGCGCTTGAACCAGGCCATGCGCACAGCATCGATGACGATGTCGCGCGTCATGTCCTGGCGCAGTGACCAGCCCACCACCTGGCGGCTGAACAGGTCGATCACCACGGCCAGCAACAGCCAGCCTTCGTCGGTTGCGATGTAGGTGATGTCGCCCACCCAGACCTTGTCGGGTTCGGCCACATCGAACTGCCGATCCAGCAGATTGGGGGCGATCGGCAGGTCATGCTTGCTGTCCGTGGTGACCTTCAAGCGGCGCTTGCCCTTGGCCCGGATGCCGTGCAGTTGCATGAGCTTGCGCACCCGCTCCTTGCCCACCCGGATGCCCCTGGCCAGCAGTTCCTTCCACGTGCGCGGCCAGCCGTAGCCGCCCCGCGTTTCGGCGTGGATCACCTCGATGTGCACCAGCAGCGCGTCGTCGCTGAGATGGTGCCGCTGGGCCGCGCTGGCTCTACGAACGAAGTGTTCGTGGTAGCCGGTGATGCTGGCCTGCAGGACTCGGCACTGCACCGAGATCGGCCACGCCTGGCGGTTGCGGTGAATGAAGGCGTACTTCAGGTGTGCGCCTTCGCGAAGTACGCCGTCGCTTTTCCCAGGATGTCACGCTCCATCTTCACGCGTGCCAGCTCCGCGCGCAGCCGGCTGATCTCCATCTGCTCGACGCTCACTGCCTTGCTGTCAGCGCCTGTGAGCTTGCCCAGGCGATCCGCCTTGACCCAGTTGAACAGCGTCTGTTCCACCACGCCCAGCGTCCTGGCCGCCGCTGCGATGCTCTGGCCGCCATGGACCAGTCGCACTGCCTCCTTATATCTTTCAGATCATTCAAACTTCAGTGGTCAAGGCGTGATTGCCAGCCTTGATTGCTGAACTGGTTGACTCACCACCGTGCAGCCTGTGTCTCCTGCGAGCCCGAGCTCGAATTTCAGCCCAGGGCGCACGGTGGTGGTCTGTTTGTTCTGCCGCATCCCGAATGGTTGACCGAACACATTTCGTATTCATAAGGCTGGGAGCCACAGGACTTGTATGAGTGAACCCGTTTATGTAGGTATCGACGTGGCCAAGCGCACCTTCGAGGTGGCCACCACTGGTCAAGCACAGACCTTCAGTCTTGGCAACGATGAGGCCGGGCATGCCCAGCTGTGCCAACTGCTGGCGCCGCTGTCGCCGCGCCTGGTGCTGCTGGAGGCCACCGGCGGCTACGAGCAGTACCTGGCGCTTGCCTTGTCCGCGGCAGGCTTGCGTGTGTCGGTGATCAATCCGCGCCAGGCGCGCGACTTTGCCCGTTGCATGGGCAAACTGGCCAAGACCGATCGCATCGATGCGCAGGCGCTGCGCGGCTTTGCCGCCTTGCTGGACGCCCAGGGTCATGAGCCGCGCATGCTGGCCGACGAGCAGCAGCGCGCGTTGACCGCCCTGGTGGTGCGCCGCCGCCAACTCGTGGCCATGCTGGTGGCCGAACGCCAGCGACTGGCCCTGGCACATCCCAAGGCCAAGCCCAGCATCTTGCGGATCATGGCTACCATTGCCGAGCAACTCAACGACCTGGACGGGCAGCTCAAGGAGCATGTCTTGGCGCACCACGCCGATCTGGCGGCCTTGCTGACCTCGGTCAAGGGCGTGGGTCCCACCACGGCCAGCACGCTGCTGGCGCAACTACCCGAGCTGGGCCAGCTCAATCGCAAGCAGATCACCTCGCTGGTGGGCTTGGCCCCCATCAATCGGGACTCGGGCACGCTGCGTGGACAGCGCCACATCTTCGGTGGTCGCGCCGACGTGCGCCGCGTGCTGTTCGTGGCCGCCTTGGTAGGCACGCGCTTCAATCGCGTGCTCAAAGCCTTCTATGCAAGGCTGCTGGCCGCCGGCAAGCCCAAAAAGGTCGCTCTGCTCGCCTGCATGCACAAGCTGTTGGTCATCTTGAACGCCATCGCTCGCACCAAGTCGCCTTGGCGCAACGAACTTGCTCAAGCGGTTTGACTTAGTCATTCAAGATGGTTGCTGCTTGAATTCCAGCGTGTAGCGCGCCCGCACTGTCTTCGTCATTTCCGTTTTCCTTGCTTGCATTGAACCACTCAGCAAGGGATACGTTTTTCGGGGGCAAGGTCATATACCTGAATTGGAAAAGACTTGGTGCAGTGGACTAGTGGACCATAACGTTTAAATAGATAGTAAAATTACCTCCTTGGAGGACACGATGAACTTGACCGAAGCCGAAATCGTGGAACTGCGCCAGCAAGCCAATGGAAGGTCCGTTCGAGCGGATTTGGCGCGTCGTGCGCGTCTGATCTTGCTGCTTGCCGAGGGACTGACCTGGAGCGCCATCAGGGCCAAGCTCGATTGCAATGACAGCTACATTGCTCTCTGGAGCAAGCGCTTTGCCGCTGACCGTTTGGCAGGCTTGTTTTCTCGCCATGCCGGTCGCCAGCGCTACAAGGTCACCGACCGCCTTGAGGCGCGTGTGTTGGCGCGCACGACCAAGCACAAGCCCGCCGATGGTTCCACGCACTGGTCCACGCGCAAACTCGCTGCCGAACTTGGTGGCGACATCTCGCACATGACCGTGGCGCGCATCTGGGCCAAGCACGGACTCAAACCGCATCGGCTCGAAGGCTATCTCGCCTCCAACGATCCGGACTTTGAAACCAAGGCAGCCGATGTCATCGGCTTGTATCTGAACCCGCCGCAGCATGCGGCCGTCTTCAGCGTCGACGAGAAGACGGCGATTCAGGCGCTCGATCGCAAAGACCCGGTGCTGCCGCTCACGCCGGGGCGTGCCGAGCGTCATGGCTTTGAGTACTTCAGGCATGGAACGCTCTCGCTGTACGCCGCCTTCAATACCAAGACCGGAGAAGTGCTGGGCAAGACCGCCACGCGGCATACCTCGTCCGAGTTCGTCTCCTTCCTCGCCGACATCGTGGCCCATCAGCCGCGCGGCAAGGAAATTCACGTCATCGTCGACAACCTCTCGGCACACAAGACCAAGCTGGTTGACGCGTTCCTCCGTGAGCATCCGAACCTGCGTATGCACTTCACGCCGACCTACTCGTCATGACTCAACCAGGTTGAGCTGTGGTTCGCCAAGATTGAGCGCGACGTGATCGCTCGCGGCGTATTCACCTCGGTACCCGATCTCAAGAGAACGCTCATGCGCTACATCCGCAAGTACAACGAGCAACCCAAGTCCGTGCAGTGGAAGTACTTCGACCCAACTCGGAGAATTGCTCCTGATTCAATCATTACAGTCCACTAGTGTCGCGTCACCGATCAGATGTCGTAGGCTGCGCGCAGCCATCGGAGCGCAGCGCAAGGCGCATCGCGCAGCCCATACCGAGCGTATTGGCAAGCGATGCAACGCCGCGATGCGCTTCGATGGCCAGCGCAGACCGACAGATGATCGGTGACGCGACACTAGTCCACTGCACCATTGAAACAACACCCCATTTGTGGTTAAATGCAACGCATGGGAAAAATGAATCTGACCGACGCCGAGCGAGACAAATTGCTGACCGCCACGCGTAGCCGCACGGCGCGCGTGGCGGACGTGCGCAGGGCCAAGCTGATCCTCATGCTCGAAGAGGGTCAGTCGCGCGACACCATCATGCAAAGGCTCGAATGCGACTCGCGTTTCATCTCCCGCTGGTCCAGCCGCTTTCTCAGCGAGCGCCTGGCGGGCATGTACGCCCGGCACCCGGGACGCGCGCCCAAGCAGCCACCGGCAAAACTGGAAGCGCGGGTGCTCAACTACACGCTCAGGCGCAAGCCGAGCGATGGCTCCACGCACTGGAGCAGCTACAAGTTGTCGGCTGAACTTGGCGACGTATCCGTTTCTGCTGTTCAGCGCATCTGGCGCAAGCACAACGTGCGAGCGCAAAGGCTGGATCGACACATGGTGTCCAACGACCCGGACTTCGAGACCAAGGCGGCCGATGTGATCGGGCTGTACCTCAATCCACCGGCGCACGCCGTGGTGTTCTGCGTCGATGAGAAGACCGCCATCCAGGCACTCGATCGCAAGGACCGGATGCTGCCGCTGTCGCCAGGGCGTGCCGAGAGCCACGGATTCGAGTACAAGAGAAACGGCACGCTGAGCTTGTTCGCGGCGCTGAACACCGCCACCGGCCAGGTGCTGGGCAAGACCGCGGCGCGCCACACCAGCGAGCAATTCGTCGCCTTCCTTACCGACATCGTCGCCAGCCAGTGCGAGCGGCAGGAGATCCATGTCATCTGCGACAACGTCAGCAGCCACAAGACCCAGCGCGTGCGGGACTTCCTTGTACAGCACGGCAACGTGCGCATGCACTTCACACCCACGTACTCGTCGTGGCTGAACCAAGTGGAGAACTGGTTCTCGCGCATTCAGCGTGATGTCATAACCCGCGGCGTATTTACCTCGGTGAAGGACTTGGGGCGAAAGCTGATGCGCTACATCCGCGAACACAACAAGAATCCCAAGCCCATCAAGTGGAAGTACGACGATCCATCACGGCGCATTCGGCAGGTGCTTATTCAATGATGCAGTGGACTAGCCCTGGCGCTTGGTCCGCGTGCCGTTGGCCATGCGGCGCGCCGTGGCTTGGCCCGCCTGCGGCAGCCGCTCGCGCAGGAACGCGATCAGTTCCTGCGCCACCATGTTGCGCATCGGCCCCGGCAGATAGGCCAGCACCACGCGGCGTTCGATGCGCGGCTCGAGCAGGGGCACCACCGCCAACTCGGGATCGCGCAGCGGCGCGGTGTACAGGCGCGGCATCAGCCCCAGCGCCTGCCCGCTTCGCACCAGCGCATAAAGCGTTTCAGAATAGCTCACGCGCCAGGGCTCGGTACCCTGCGCGAATTGCGCGCGCGCCGGGTTGCCCAGCGCCGGCATGCTGCCGCTTTCGAACAGCACGAGGCGCTCGCGGCCGATGGCCTCCCATGTGGCTCCGCCCGCCGCCGCCAGCGCATGGTCGCGGCGCACCACCAGCACCAGCGGATCGCGCAACAGGTCGATGCAGGTCAGCCCGCCCGGCGGCTCGGTGATGGCGGCCACCGCCATGTCGAGCTGGCCGCTGCGCAGTTCGGCCAGTAGCGCGGTCGAGGGGGCGTCGCGCCAAGCCAGTTCCACTTCCCGCTCGCCGGTTTTCAGGAACTCGCTCGCCGCCGCCGCGACGCGCGCGCTGGCCGAGGGAATCACGCCGATGCGCACGAAGGCCCGGCCGCGCTGCACCGTGCCCTCGATGTCGCGCAGCGCCACCGCGAAAGAGTGGACCAGGAAATCCGTGCGCACCAGCACCTCGGCGCCCACGGGCGTGAGTTCGAGGCGGTGGGTGGTGCGCGTGAGCAGTTCGGCACCGAGCAGTTTTTCCATTTGCTTGATCGCGTTGCTGAGCGCGGGCTGGGTGATGGCCAGCCGCTTCGCTGCGCGGCCGAACTGCCCTTCTTCCACCAGCACCGAGAAGAACTGCAACTGGCGCAGTGTGAGCGCCCGCAGCGGCAAGGGCGTGGACAAGGTGGCCATGGGCGCTCCGGTTATCGACTCAGTGAATCAAATTATAGAAATTCAAAATTTTCCTTATGTCCCGCGTCTGCCTAGACTGCGCGCATGACCCCTGCCGGCCCCACCCCCGCCCCGCTCACGCTGGAGGCCATGCTGCGGGCGCTGCCCAAGGTCGAGTTGCACGCCCACCTGTTCGGCACGGTGCGCCACGAGACCTTCGAGCAGCTCAACCAGCGCGCTGGCGCACCGCTGGCCGCCAGCGAAATCGAGAGCTTCTACACGCGCAGCGAAAAGCCGGCCGGCGTGCTGCGCGTGCTGCGCGCGCTCGACGCCCAGTTGGTGCGCTGCGCCGACGACCTGTACCAGCTCACGCTCGAATACCTGCAGGACGCGGCCGCCCACAACGTGCACCATGCCGAGTTCTTCTGGAACCCAACCGGCACGGTGCACGCCTCGTGCATCGCCTACCCGATGGCGCAGGCCGCCATCGTCCGCGCGATCCGGGATGCGCAGCAGGACTTCGGCATCACCGGCCGCCTCATCGCCGCCATCGACCGCGAGGCCAGCCCCGAGGCCGCCGTGGAAATGGTCGAGTGGGTGAATGCGAATCGCTGCGACGAGGTGATCGGCATCGGCATCGACTACCGCGAGAACGACCGGCCGCCGGAGCTCTTCATGCAGGCCTATGCCGAAGCCAAACGAGCGGGCCTCAAGACCACGGCGCATGCCGGCGAGTTCGGCATGCCGTGGACTTACGTGCGCAGCGCGCTGGACATGCTGAAGGTCGACCGCATCGATCACGGCTACACGGTGGTCGACCGGCCCGAGTTCGCGCGCGAGTGCGCCGAGCGCGGTGTGCTCTTCACCGTGGTGCCGACCAACTCGTACTACCTGCGCACGCTGCCGCCCGAGCGCTGGGCGCTGGACCATCCGATCCGCCGCATGCCCGGCCTGGGCCTGCGCATCCACCCCAACACCGACGACCCGAGGCTGCACGAGGTCACGCCCACGCAGGCCTGGCTGATGATGGTGCGCGACTTCGGCTTCGGCCTGGACGACCTGCGCGGCTTCATGCACAACGGCCTCGACGGCGCATGGATCGACGACACGCAACGCCGCGCCTGGCGCGCGCAATGGAGCGACGCGTTCGACACGCTGCGCGCACGCCTGCCCACCGCATCGCTCCCCGGCACTCAAGGAGGAACCCCGCCATGACCCACCGCCGCCTGCTCCTCGCCGCCGCGCTCTGCGCGGCATTACCCGTTGCGGCGCTCGCGCAAGCGTGGCCCGACGCCAAGCCGATCACCCTGATCGTTCCGTACACTGCGGGCGGCAGCGTGGACGTCAACGCGCGCCTGGTCGCCGCGCGCCTCGGCGAGCGGCTCAAGCAGTCGGTCGTGATCGAGAACGTGAGCGGCGCGGGCGGCGCCATCGGCGTGGCCAAGGCCGTGAACGCGGCGCCCGACGGCTACACACTGGTGGTCGGGCCCGACAGCGCCATCGCCATCGGCAAACTGGTCAACCCTGCGGCCTTCCGCTTCGATCCGCTCAAAGACTTGGCGCCGGTCGGCCTGCTCAACACCGCGCCGATGGTGCTGGTCGCACGCCCCGGCCTGGAGGCGCAAACCTATGCCGACTTCGTGCAGCTCGCAAAAGCCAAACCCGGCAAGTACAACTACGCCACCTCGGGCGTGGGCACCGTGCTGCAGTTGGCGATGGAACTGCTCAAGGAGCGCAGCGGCATCTTCGTCACGCATGTGCCCTATCGCGGCGGCGCGCAGATCGCCACCGACGTGATCGGCAATCAGATTGACCTCGCGATGCTGGTCAGCACCAGCGCCATCCCGCATGTGAACGGCAAGCGGCTGAAGGCGCTCGGCATCACCGGCACCCAGCGGCTGGCCGCCTTGCCCAACGTGCCCGCGTTCGACGAGATGCCCGGCATCGAGGGCTACGACATGGTGAGCTGGACCGGCATCTTCGCGCCCGCGAAAACGCCGCCCGCGCTGGTGCGGCACATCAACCAGGAACTCAACGCCGTGCTCCGGGAGGACGCCGTGCGCAGCAAACTGGTGGGGCAAGGCGCGCTGCCCGGCAGCGGCACGCCCGAGGACTTCGGCCGCTTCGTGCAGACCGAGTACGCGCGCAACCAGAAGATCGTGCAGAGCGCCAACATCAAGGAGTGAGCGCCTGGCCGGCGCCCGGCGGCGCTGGCTGAGCCGATGCGCCGGCGCGGTGGGCGCCCGGAGCATAGGCGGCCAGCGCGGCTTCGATGGCATCGACCGCCGTGCGGATCCAGCCCGCCACCTGCGCTGCGCGCTCATCGCCGAGGCGGGGCGCGATGGTCGATACGCTGATGCCCGCCATCGGAAGACCGCGCGGATCGCGGAGCGCCAGCGCCACCGTGCGCACGTCGGGAATCTCCAGCAGGTCGCGCACGATGTAGCCGCGCGAGCGCCCGCGCCCGATGCAGCGGCGCAGGACTGCTTCGGAATAGCGCGGGAATTTCTTGAGCGTGCGGTCGAGGTTGGCGCGGCACACGCGGTTGAGTTCCTCGTCGTCCATCGCGCTCAGGATGGCGGCAGAGCCGCCGCCCACCGTCAGTGGCCGGCGCCGGCCGATCTCCAGCACGTAGACCTTGATCGGCGCATCGCCTTCGGCCCTGTCGGTGCAGACCCCATCCAGGCCCGATCGCTCCGTCAGGAACACGGTGTCGCCCGTCAGTTTGGCAATGCGCTGCAGGTGCGGATGACAGATGTCGCGCAGCGCCAGTTTGGGCGAGGCGGCCAGGCCCATCTCGTACATCGCAGGCCCGAGGAAATAGCGGTGCGTGTGGCTGTCCTGGCGCAGCAGACGCTCGGCCACCAGTGATTGCAGCAATCGATGCACCGTGGGCCGCTCCAGGTCTGCGGCGCGGTACAAGTCCGCCAAGCGCAGGCCCGAGCGTTGGCCCGCAGCGACCAGCCGCATCAGCAGCGCAATGCGCTGCACCACCTGGCTGCCTGCCACGCGGGCCGGCTGCGGATCGTCTTCACGTATCGGCATATGGACTCATTTGCAAGAGAGATTGCGTGATCTTAGCGCCGGCTTTCCTATGATCGATGGGGCCGGGAATGTCCATATACCGGCAGCAAGGAGAATCGGGCCATGAATTTCGAGTTGCCGGACACCGTGCGGATGATCCGCGACACGGTGCGCGACTTCACCCGGCGCGAATTGATTCCCCATGAGGCGCTCGTCGTGCGGCGCGAGGCCGAGCGTGGCCTGCGCGATGATCCGCTGCTGCCCGAGGATGTGGAACACGAACTGCAGCACAAGGCCCGCATGATCGGTCTTTGGGGCATCGATGTGCCGCAGGAGTTCGGCGGTCAGGCCCTCGGCATGCTTGCCAAGTGCGTGGTCACGGAGCAACTCAAGCACTCGATCGTTCCGTTCGTTGCGCCGCCGGACAGCCCCAACCTGTACCTGCTCAACGATCAGTGCCGGGGCGCCCAGATCGACAAGTACCTGTTGCCCTATCTGCGCGGCGAAAAGAAAAGCTGCATCGCGTTGTCCGAGCAAGGAGCAGGCTCGGATGCGGCCGGCATCCGCACCAGCGCCGAGCGGCGCAACGGCAAGTGGGTGATCAATGGCGCAAAAATGTGGATCAGCCATGCGCGCCGCGCACACTTCATGATCGTGGTGGCGCTCACGGACCCGGCCAAGGGCGCGCGCGGCGGCATGACGGCTTTCCTCGTCGACCGCGAGACGCCGGGGGTCAGCATCCCCGGCTCGTACCCGATGATCGGCGAATACCACCCTTACCAAGTGTTCTTCGACAACGTGGAACTCGGTGACGGCCAGGTGTTGGGCGAGGTCGGCCAGGCGTTCATCCCGATCACCAACCGGCTCGGAGTGCGCCGCCTGGACATCGCTTCACGCTGCCTGGGTTTGGCGCAGCGTTGCCTGCAGATGATGATCGAGCAGGCCAACACACGCAAAACCTTCGGCGCCTTGCTCGCCGACCGGCAAGCCATCCAGTGGATGATCGCCGACAGTTGGCAGGAGTTGGAGATGGTGCGGCTGCAGGTCTACCAGTTGGCCTGGAAGATCGACCAGGGCGCCCAGGACTTCCGCCGCGACGGCTCCATGGTCAAGGTGCAGGCGACCGAGCTGATTGCCCGTGTTGCCGACCGCGCAATCCAGCTCTTCGGCGGCATGGGATTGTCCAAGGAACTGCCGCTCGAATACATCGCCCGCTCGGCGCGCGTGCTGCGGATCGTCGAGGGGCCGAGCGAGGTGCACCGCTGGGTGATCGCGCGCGACTTGCTCAAGAACGGGCTGCCGCAGGGCTGAGGTTTTGGCCAGGGGCACGGTGCCGCAGTGCATGGTGCGCGGTGCAGCGCCCGGGCATCTTCACAAATTCATAGAAACACGATCAAAATTTACTTGATTTGAAAATATTCAAGTCATAGACTGGGCTACCCCCACGATGAGGCGGCCTCGATCCGCCCGAGACAGGAGTGACATGCTTGGCTCCGAATTGATTGTGCGAACCCTGGCACGGCATGGCGTGACGACGATCTTCAGCCTCTGCGGCAACCAGATCACGCCGCTGTACGACGCCTGCATCGACGCCCGAATCCGCATCGTCCATGTCCGCCACGAGGCGGCCGCCGTGTTCATGGCCGAGCATTGATTGGCCACGATCGAGGGGCACCCCCATGGAAACGAAGACACATGCAGCCAGCACCCGGGACCCGCAGCGCATGCTCAGCGTGCGCATCGATCGCGGCCGCCACGCTGGCGCTGGCGACTACGCCAGCTACCTGATCCCGTGGCGCGAGAACCAGACCATTCTCGATGTCGTCACCGAGATCCAGCGCACCCTGGAGCCGACGCTCTCGTACCGCTTCGCCTGCCGCGTCGGTGTTTGCGGCTCGTGCGCGATGACGGTCAACGGCCGGCCGCGCTGGACCTGTCGCACCCATGTGCGCCGGGTCGAGGAGGACGGGCAGATCGTGATCGAGCCGCTGCGCAACATGCCGCGCATCAAGGACTTGGTGGTCGACATGTCCGGGTTTTTCGACAAATGGAAAAAGGCCGGCAACCGCTTCGTGGGCACGGCCACGCGCAACGATCCGCCGGCGAACATCGCGCCCCAAAGCAGGCGGCGCAAACTGGCCGATGCCGCCATCGAATGCATCAACTGCGGGGTCTGCCATGCCGCCTGCGATGTGGTTGCGTGGGACCGGCAATACCTCGGCCCGGCCGCGCTCAACCGGGCCTGGAGCCTGTTCAACGACGAACGCCACGCCGACCCCCGGGCCGTGCTCCGGCAGGCCAGTGCAGGCAGCGGATGCAACGCCTGCCACAGCCAGGGCAACTGCATGACGCATTGCCCGGTGCACCTGAGCCCGACCGGCTCGATCGCGGGCTTGAAGAAGAACGCGCTGATGCTGTTCCTGCAGGGAGGTTGAGATGGAGCAAGGTCTTTTCGCGCTGCAAAGGCTCAGCGCCATGGCCATGGCGCCTTTCGTGCTGGTGCATCTGGGTCTGATTTTGTACGCAGCGCGCGCCGATCTCACGGCCCAGGACATCCTGGCGCGCACCCGGGGCAGTTGGGGCTGGATCGCTTTTTACACGCTGTTCGTGCTGAGCCTGAGCATCCATGTGCCCATCGGTCTGCGCTGCATCCTGATCGAGTGGACGCATCTGGGTCGCCGCGCAGCCAGCGTGCTGTGCCTGGTCTTCGCGCTGGCGCTGCTGTTCATGGGTTTGCGCGCCGTGGTCGCGCTGGGAGGGCTGGCAGCATGAGGTCGCCGCGCAACCACCGGGCCTATTGGGCCTTTCTCGGGCATCGCATCTCGGGCCTGGCGCTGGGGCTGTTCCTGCCGGCCCACCTTTATGTCCTGGGTCTGGCATTGGAGGAAAGCCGGCGCCTGGAGCAATTTCTGAAGTTCGCGGAGCTGGGCGCCGTCAAGTTCGGCGAATGGGGCCTGGTCATTTTGCTGTCGGTCCACATGTGCTTTGGCCTGCGCCTGCTGGCGCTGGAGTTGCTGCCCTGGAGCAGCAGCCGCGATGCGCGGCTGTCATGGATCACCTGGGGCGCGGTGCTCTCTGCCGTGGTCGGTGTGGTGTTGGCCGTCAGGGTGATGCGATGAACAGGCCAATGTGCAGCACCGATATGTGCCAGACCGATATCCTGATCCTTGGCACCGGTGGCGCCGGTCTGTTCGCGGCGCTGCATGCCAAAAAGGCCAGCCCCGGGTTGCGCGTGAGCGTCGCGGTCAAAGGGCTGCTGGGCAAATGCGGCTGCACCCGCATGGTCCAAGGGGGCTACAACGTGGCGCTGTCGGCCGGCGACTCGGTCGAGCGCCACTTCATGGACACCATCGAGGGCGGCAAATGGCTGCCGCGCCAGGACCTGGCCTGGCGGCTGGTCGAAGGCGCGATCGAGCGCGTGCGCGAACTGGAAAACGAGATCGGCTGCTTCTTCGACCGCAACCCCGACGGCACGCTGCACCAAAAAGCCTTCGCCGGCCAGAGCTTCGACCGCACCGTGCACAAGGCGGACCTGACCGGCATCGAGATCATCAACCGGCTGATGGAGCAGGTGCGCGCGCTCGATGTCCAGGAGTTCGAGGAACACCGCGCGATCGAACTGATTCCGGCCAGCGACGGCTCGGGCATTGCCGGCGTGCTGTTCATCGACATGCGCACAGGCCGCTACCGCGTGGTGCAGGCCAAGGCCGTATTGCTGGCCACCGGCGCCGGCCCGACGATGTACCGCTATCACACACCCTCGGGCGACAAGACCTGCGATGGCCTGGCGATGGCGCTGCGCTACGGCCTGCGCCTGCGCGACATGGAGATGGTGCAGTTCCATCCCACGGGCCTGCTCGGCGGCCCGGACACGCGCATGACCGGAACGGTGCTCGAAGAGGGCTTGCGCGGCGCCGGCGGCTACCTGCTCGATGGCAGCGGCGAGCGCTTCATGGCCCGCTACGACGCCCGGGGCGAACGCGCGACCCGCGATGTGGTCAGCCGCAGCATCTACGCGGAAATGCGCGCCGGTCGAACCAGCCCCATGGGCGGGGTCTACCTGCAGATGAGCCACCTCGGCCCCGAAAAGGTTGCCAAGACCTTCCCGGGCATGGTCCATCGCTGCCTGGACTGCGGCTTCGATCTTGCCGGCGGTCGCGTCGAGGTGGTGCCGACCGCGCATTACCTGATGGGCGGGGTCGAATTCGACGTCGACTGCTCGACCGCTGCGCCGGGCCTGTTCGCCGCCGGCGAAGACTGCGGCGGGGTGCATGGCGCCAACCGCCTCGGCGGCAACGGGGTCGCCAACTCCACCGTTTTCGGTGCCATTGCCGGCGACTCGATGGCCGCCTATGTGCAGCGCAACCCGGCGTGGCGCGACCTGGACCGGCACATGATCGCGCAGGGCGTGGAGCGCGCCGAATATCCGTTCTCCCGGCCACCGGATTCCATCCACAGGCTGCGCAGCGCGCTGGCGCAAACCATGTGGGACGAGGTGGGCGTGCTGCGCCACCAGGCGGCGCTGGAAAACGGCCTCGAACACCTGGCCGGGCATCGCCGGGCGCTGTCGGCGCTGGGCGTGAGCGGCAACGACCGGCGCTACAACGTCAGTTGGCACGACTGGCTCGACCTCGAAAGTCTGCTCGATATCTCCAAGGTCATCACCGTCTGCGCGCTGGCCCGCGAGAACAGCCGTGGCGCGCATTTCCGCGAAGATTTTCCCGAGGCCGGCGCGTTGCACAGCAGTTGCTACACGCGCGTTGCCGGGCAAGGCGACAAGCTCGAACTGGAAATGGTTCCGGTGTCGTTCGACATCGTCCGGCCGGGCCATTCACTGCTTGGCGGCGCAGCCGGGCAAGCCGGCAACACCGCAGCGCAAGGGCGGCCGTGATGAAGATACCGATTCGACAAGTGCAACAGGCCGCGCTCGAAATCATGCGCCGGGCCGCGATCGACATTCCGGTGGACTACAAGACAGGCATCGAGGAACTGCAAAAGTCCGAGACCGGAAAGCTGTCCCGGTTCGTGATCCACACCATGCTCGAAAACTGGCAGGCGGCCAGTGAAGACCGGCGGCCGATGTGTGCCGACACCGGGCTGCCGCGCTACTACGTCAAGGCCGGCAACGAAGCCTCGGTCGAGTCCGGCTTCGTGGCGCTGGAGCAGGCGCTGCGCCAGGCCACGGCCGATGCCACGCAACTGGTGCCGCTGCGGCCCAATCGCGTGCACCCGCTGTGGCGCACCGATAACGGCAACAACGTCGGCATCAACGCGCCCGAAGTCGAATGGTCGTTCGAGCCCGAGGCCGACTGGATCGACATCACCACGGTGCACAAGGGCGGCCTGTTCGGCACCGACTACCGCATGCTGTTCCCGGGCGATGGCATCGCCGGCATCAAACGCTTCGTGCTCGACACGCTGATCGCCTTCGGCAAGCGCGGACTGGCCTGCCAGCCCGCCATCATCGGCATCGGCCTGGGCGGCTCCAAGGACAGTTGCATGCAACTGGGCAAGCAGGCCGCCTGCCTGCGCGTGGTCGGCGACCGCAATCCCGACCCGAAAATCGCCGATTTGGAGCGCGAACTCAAAACGCTGGGCAACGCCATCGGCATGGGCGCGATGGGCTTCGTCGGCTCGTCGATGGTGGTCGACTGCCACATCGAAGTCGGCCATACGCACACCGGCGGCATGCCGATCAGCATGCACAGCTTCTGTCTGTCGTCCAGGCGCGCCACGGCCCGCATCCATCCCGACGGCAGCATTGCCTACCGCGCGGACCCGCAGTGGTTCACGCCTTACCACCGCCGCGAGAGCATCGCATGGTGAGCCACCCGTCCGACGCGATGAAGGTATTTCATCTGCAACTTCCGGCCACGACGGCAGACCTCGCGCTGCTGGAACTCGGCGCGGCCGTGTACCTGAACGGGCTTGTCTACACCGCGCGCGAAGGGGTGTACAAAAAGGTGCTCGACCAGCACAGCGCACTGCCTGTCGACCTGGCCGCGCTCGGCAACGTGAACTTCCACTGCTCGCCGGCCGCAGCGCCCGACGGGCATGGGGGCTACAAGGTCGGCGCGGTCACGGCAACGGCCAGTTTCCGTTTTTCCAAATGGATGCCCGAGTGGCTCGAAAAGACCAAGTGCCGCATCCTGATCGGCAAGGGCGGCATGCCCGCCGAGGACTACCGCAAGGTGCTGGCGCCCGGCGGCGCAATCTACCTGACCACCGTCGGCTATGGCACCGGCGCACTGCTTGGCCGGGGCATCCGGAAGGTTCGCGCCGTGCACTGGCTGGACGACTTGGGCATTGCGCAGGCGCTGTGGCTCTTTGAGGTGCAGCACTTCGGCCCCTTCATCGTCGAGAGCGACCTGCAGGGCAACTCGCTGTTCGCGCAGCATGGCCAAGCCATCAACGCCGGTATCGACAAGCTCTACGCCGGCCTCGGGCCGCCGGCCTTGCATCGCCATGGCGACAGCGACGACCGCAAAAACGAAGTCATCTGAAGCAGGAAACCGCCATGGCCATCGTCTACGCCAGTTCGTTGCCGTTCTGCCCGGTCAAGGACTGCACGCCATGGTTCGAGCGCTTGCCGATCAGCCGCGCCCACCGCGCCCACCGCGCCAGGATCGTGGGCGGCAATGCGCAGCGCCTGCCCGGCATGTGAACCGGGGCGGCCGGGATAATCTGCTTTTTTTCCTGAAGGCAGATCAAACCATGGACGTCAAAACCCTCTACACGCTGATTGCAGTGGCCGATCGCGGCAGCTTTGCCGAGGCCGGCAATGCACTCGGCCTCTCATTGTCGGCCGTCAGCATACAAATGCGGGCGCTCGAAGAAGAATTGGGAACGACCATTTTCGACCGCAGCCGCCGTCCACCGGTACTGACCGAGTCCGGCATCACACTGACGCAGCGCGCACGCGAATTGATCGCCCATTGGGAAAGCATGAGCGAGGCGCTGAAAAAAGACGCCTCGGGCGGTTTGTTGAAACTCGGCGCGGTGCACACCTGTGTGTCAGGCATATTGCCACTGGCACTCAAACAGATGCAGGAAAAAGGCCAGCGCATTGATTTTCACGTCACCACCGGACTGACCCATGAACTGGAGAAAGCCGTTTTTCATCGGCACCTCGATGCCGCCATCGTGACCCGGCCCGAAGACCTGCGGGAAGACCTGGAATTCTTCCCGTTCATCGACGAAGCGCTGATGGTGATCACGCATGAAACGACCAGGGAAACGACCGACAAGAAAATCCTCGAAGGCACGCCCTATGTGCGTTTCAATCGCGCGGCGCGGGTCGGCAGTCAGATACAGCAGGAAATCACCCGGCGCGCCATCGTGGTTCGATCGGTGATGGAGATCGACACCCTCGAAGGCGTTGTCGCAATGGTGGCAAACGGCCTCGGCTCGTCCATCGTCCCGGCGCGGCGGGTGGCCAATGATTTTCCGAAAAGCATCAAGACCGTGCCATTCGGCAAGCCGCAATTGATTCGCCGGCTGGGAGTACTGCAGCCGCGCAACCACCCGCGTGCCCATCTGTCGCAAATGCTCATCGATGCATTGCGTGCAGTGGCCCAAACCGCCGCGCCATTCGAGCACTGAGCGCCCTGCGTCTCGCACCAACCGATGGCAACGTTAGCAACGATGGCAACGAAAGACTGGAGACCGCATGAGCCACGTCAACGATACTGCCATCACGCGCCGGCGCTGCCTTGGGGTCACCTGCCTGTCCATGGCGTCCCTGATGGGCATTCCATGCGCCGCGCAGGCGCTCGAATGGCCGGACAAACCCGTGAAAATCATCATTCCATTTTCAGCGGGAGGCGCGACCGATTCATTGGGCCGGGCGCTGGCACTGGAATTGGGAAAACGCTGGAAACAATCGGTGATCGTCGACAACCGCCCCGGCGCCGGGGGCGCGCTGGGAGCAGAGGCGGCCGCCAAGTCGCCCCCGGATGGCCATACGCTGCTGCTCGCCTCGGGCAGCATGTTCACGGTCAACCCCTTCATCTATCAAAAACTCCCTTATTCGATAGACAGCTTCGAGATGATCACCAAAGTGGCCAGCGGGCCGATGGTGATTACCGTGAATGCGGCACTCCCGGTCAAGAGCCTGAAGGAATTGATTGCCTGGGCCAAAAACCATCCGGGGGTATTGCATTTCGCGTCCGCCGGCAATGGCAGCCAGGTGCATATGGCGGGCGAATCTTTTGCCGATGCCGCCGGCATCGAGATGATTCATGTACCGTACAAAGGCGAAGGCCCGGCCTACAGCGACCTGATGGCCGGAATTTGCGAAGTCGCCGTCGCCAATATCAACACCATGGTGCCGTTGCTCAAGGGCGATCGCCTGCGCGCATTGGCCGTCACCAGCCATGAACGCTCGGTTTTGCTGCCGAACATACCGACCGCTGCCGAAGCCGGATTACCGGGATTCGATTTCATCAGTTGGTTCGGCCTGATGGCCCCGGCCGGAACAGCCAAATCCCTGCGCCACCGGATATATGAAGACCTGCGCAGCGCATTGGATCAGCCAGGGCTGAAACGCTATTTCCAGGACCTGGGCATGACGCCGGTATTGTCCGAACCCGGAACGCTGGCGCAAGACATCGCCAGGGAACAGGCGCATTGGAAAACCCTGATCGCCAAGCGCGGCATTCATGTCAAATAATGCCGGACGAGGCCATGAAAAACCATGCCATGGACGCCGCAATGGCCGTTGCCACGGTCAGCGCAGCCCTGCCGACATCCATAGTGCCGATGGCACATGCCGCCGACGCTTATCCGGCAACGCCGATGACCATCGTCGTCCCGTTCAGCGCGGGCGGCGATGGCGATCGATCGGCACGGAATCTGTCGGTATCGGCCAGCGTCCTTTGGGAGCAGCCGGTGCCAATGACGCCATTGGCACCCTGTTCATCGAGCAAGCCAGGCCCGACGCTCATACGCCGCTGCGGGCGCGGAACGGAAAATAGGTGGGCCACGGCTTTCACATCCACCAAAATCTGTTCAAAAACACAGGTTTGCAGATGAAATAGGCTGCTGATGAGCGCATCGGATCATTTCATCCTGCTGTCTGCCATTACCCTGGCCTATGCCGTATTCGGCATGACGGGCTTTGGCGCTGCGATGGTGGCGGTGCCGATTCTGGTGCACATCCTGCCGCTCGAATTTGCCGTGCCGTTGATCCTGCTGATGGATATCGTGGCTACCGTGTCGGTTGCGCTCAAAAGCCGGCGCCATGTGGTTCTGGCCGAACTGCTCAGGCTGCTGCCGTCCTTGCTCGTCGGGGTCTTGCTCGGCGCGACGATTCTTTCGCGGATCAAGTCCGGCTGGCTGCTGATCGCGCTGGGCGTTTTCGTGCTGGCCATGAGCGCGCGGAGTTTCTTCATGCGGCGGGCCGCAGCACAGCCGATAGGCTGGCAATGGTCCGTCCCGGCCGGTATGGCGGGCGGTATTTTCAGTGCCCTGTTCGGCACCGGCGGGCCTGTCTATACGATGTATCTGGCGCGCCGATTACCTGACTTGGAGGCTTTCAGGGCCACCATTGCGGCGCTCATTTTTCTGAGTGCCATCGCCCGATCGGGGGCCTTTGCGGTCACCGGGCTGCTGCAAGAGCCGTTGTTCACGACAGCGCTGCGCTGCCTGCCGTTTTGCCTGCTGGGGCTGTTCGCCGGCTCCATGCTCAGGCGCCGGGTGCCGCCCCCTATGGCCAGGAATCTGCTGCTGGCGCTGCTGTCCGCAGGGGGCTTGGGCGCGATTTATCGCGGCCTGTCTTTGTAAGCAGCGCCAGCCGGTGCGCGCGGGCGGCCATGTCCGGCGGGTTGCACTGCACGCCTGTGCCTGTGCCCGCGCCGCAAGGCGCTTGCGCGGGCTTCACATCCGGATCACCGTGCGCCCCTGCAGTTGGCCTTGCAACATGCGGCCCAGGTACTCGGGCAATTGCGCCAGCGTGATGCAGTGTCCGATGCGCTCCAGTCGGGTGGGCCGGTAGTCGCGCGCGATTTTGTCCCACACTTGGCGCCGCAGCGGCATCGGGCTGTTGGCATCGATGCCGATCAGGCGGATGCCGCGCAGGATGAAGGGCAAGACGGTCAGATCCAGTTCGGCGCCGCCGATGTTGCCAAAGGCGCTGATGATGCCTTCGGGCTGCATGGTGCGGGTCAGCCAGGCCAGGGTCTGGCCGCCTACCGAATCGACGGCGCCGGCCCAGCGGGCTTTTTCCAGCGGCTTCGGGCTGGCCGGGCTGCCGATCCGTCCGATCACCTCGCTGGCGCCCAGGGCCTTCAACGCAGCATGCGCATCGCTGTTGCCGGTCATCGCCGTCACCTGGTAGCCGCGCCCGGCCAGCATGTCGATGGCGATGCTGGCCACCCCTCCGGTGGCGCCCGTCACCAGCACCGGGCCGCGCTCGGGGGTCAAGCCGTTGTGTTCCATCCAGTGCAGCGCCAGGCCGGCGGTGTAGCCGGCCGCGCCCAGTATTGCGGCCTCCAGCAGCGTCAGGCCCCGGGGCAGGGGCAGCACCCAGTCGCCCGGGACACGGGCCCGTTGCGCATGGCCGCCGTCATGGTCTACGCCGATGCCAAAGCCGTGCACGATGACCTCGTCGCCGGGCGTGAAGCGCGCGTCATCCGAAGCGGCGACGCAGCCCGTCAGGTCGATGCCGCCGATGCGCGGGAACTGGCGGATGATGCCGTTGCGCCCGTGCGCGGCCAGCGCGTCCTTGTGGTTGATGCTGGAGTAGGCCACTTCGATCAGCACATTGCCGGGGCTCAGATCGCCGGGTTGCAGGGTTTCGATGCGGCGCGCAGGTTCGGGTTTGCCGTCATGCAGGCGCAGGGCTTGGAAGGAGGTCATGGCCGGGGTTTTCCAGGTTGCAGGATGCGCCGCGCCAGCGCGCTGCGGTGCACTTCGCTGGCACCGTCGTAGATGCGAAAGGGCCGCAGTTCGCGCAGGATCAGCGACACCGGCGTGTCTTGCGACATGCCCAGCGCGCCCATCATCTGCGCCGCCCGGTCGGCCACGCGATTGACGGCCTCGGAGACAAAGACCTTGGCCAGCGCAGATTCCTGCTTGACCGGTCGACCGGCATCCATCAGTGCCGCCACATGCCAGGTCATGAGCCGGCTGGCGTGCAGGTCGATATGCGCGTCGGCCACCATGGCCTGCACCTGCTGCAGCGCGGCCAGCGGCTGGCCGAAAGACTGGCGCGTCTTGACGTATTCCTGCGCGATCTCCATGGCGCGCGCGGCGCGGCCGATGAAGCGCATGCAGTGCGCAATGCGCGCCGGCTCCAGCCGGGCCTGCGCGTAGACCCAGCCCTGGCCGACTTCGCCCAGCACCGCATCAGGCCCCACTGCGCAGCCGGTGAGCGCGATTTCGCCGTGGCCGCCGATCTGCAAGCTGTCGATACCCGGCACATTGCGCACCAGCCGGTAGCCCGGGTTGTCGGCATCGACGATGAACAAGGTGGCACCCGAGCCGGTGCGCGCCAGCACGATGGCAAAGGCGGCATCCACCGCGCCGCTGATGAACCATTTTTTGCCGTCGAGCAGCCATTGGTCGCCGCGCCGCTGGGCGCAGGTTTGCAGCATCGCGGGGTCGGAGCCGGCCCCCGGCGCCGGCTCGGTCATCGCAAAACACGAGCGCAACCGGCCCTGCACCAGCGGGTTCAGGTAGCGCTGTTGCTGCGCCGGTGTGCCCAGTTGCTGCAAGCAGATCATGTTGGGCTGGTCCGGCGCTGCGCAGTGGGCGGCGATGGGGCCCAGGAAGCTGCGGCCCAGTTCCTCCAGCACCACCGCGCAGTCGCGCCAGGACAGGGCCAGCCCGCCAAGCGCTGCCGGCAATTGCGGGGCGTAGACGCCGGCCGCCCGGGCCTTGGCGCGCAGGCTGCCGGCCAGCGCGTCGAGCCGATCGAGGCCATGCGCCAGGGCCGCGCTTTCGTGCGGGATCAGTTGCTCGTCGACGAAGCGCCGCACCCGCGCGCGCAAGGCGGGCAGGCCCGGGCTGTGGCCGAAGATGTTCGCTGCGGCGGCGGCATCCATGCGCTCATTCCAGCGTGGCGCCGGTGCTTTTCACCAGCGCGGCCCAGCGCGCCGACTCCGCGCGCAGCGTCTGGCCGAAATGCTCGGGCCTGTCGCCCACCGGCTCGGCGCCCATGGCGACCATGCGGCTGCGGATGTCGGGGTCGGCCAGCGCCTTGACGGCGGCCGCATGCAGGCGCCCGATGATTGCCGCCGGCGTGGCGGCTGGCGCCATCAGGCCCTTCCAGGCGCTCACGTCGTAGCCCGCAAGGCCGGCTTCCTGCATGGTCGGGATGTCCGGCGCCGCCGCTGCGCGGCGGGTGCTGGCCACGGCAATGGCGCGCAGCCTGCCGCTCCTGACCTGCGGCAGCAAGGCCGGCATGTTGTCGATGCTCATGCTCACATGGCCGGCCAGCAGGTCGTTGAGCGCCAGGGCCGAGCCTTTGTAGGGCACATGCTGCATCGTCAAGCCGGCCATCTGGTTCAGCAGCGCGCCGGCCAGGTGCGACGGCGAGCCGGCGCCGGGCGAGGCAAAGGTGACGCCTTGGGGATGGGCCTTGGCATAGGCGATGAATGCCTGCAAATCCTTGGCCGGCACCTGCGCGCCCAGCACCATCAGGTTGTGTTCGGTCTGCAGTCGGGTGACGGGCGCCAGTTCCTTGAGCGGATCGAAGGACATGCCCTTGTACAGGCTTGGATTGATGACGATCTGCGCCGCCGCCGCCAGCAAAAGGGTGTGGCCGTCCGGCGCGGCGCGCACCACCGCTTCGGTGCCGATGTTGCCGCCGGCGCCGGTTTTGTTCTCCACCACCACCGGCTGCCCGAGTTCGGCGCGCAATTTGTCCGCGATCAGCCGCGCCGCGATGTCCGCCGAGCCGCCGGGCGCATAGCCGACGATCAGCCGTATCGGCTTTCCCGGCCAGGGCTGCTGCGCGTGCGCGCCGTCGTGGGTGGCTGCGGCGACGGCGGCGGCCAGAAGAACTGTTCTGCGCTGCATGGCGTGGCCTTTGGTGGCGGGGGTGCTCATTGCGTCTGGATGCGGGCGTCCGTGACGACGCGCCGCCACTTGTCGGTTTCGGCGCGGATATGTGCCGCGAACTCGGCCGCGCTGCTGCCCACCGCCTGCATGCCTTGCGCGTGCAGCCTGTCGCGTATCTGCGGCATCTGTAGCGCCTTGCGAATCTCCTGGTTCAGCCGTTCGACGATGGCTGGCGGCGTGCCGGCAGGCGCCAGCACGCCCCACCAGGAATAGGCTTGCATCGGATACCCCAGTTCCTTGAAGGTGGGCACCTCGGGGGCAATGCCGGAGCGCTCGGGCATGGCGATGGCCAGCGGCACCACGGCGCCGGTTTTCACATGCGCCAGCAGCGGGGAGAGGTTGTCGAAGCTCAGCGGCACCTGCCCGCCCACCAGGGCTGCGGCGGCCTGCGCACTGCCGTTGTAGGGGATATGCGCGATGCGGCTTTTCGACTCCAGCCGGAACAGCTCGCCGGCCAGATGGGGCGCGCTGCCGTTGCCTGCCGTGGCGTAGCTCAGGCCGCCTGGCGTGCCGTGGGACTGCGCCACCAGGTCGTTCAGGCTGGCGATGTTCGCGCCGGCATGGGCAAAGGCAAACACCGGCACGCGCACCAGCAGCGACACCGGCGCCAAGTCCCTCGAGGCGTCGTAGGGCAACTGGCCAAACAGCGCGGCGTTGGTCGCCAGGTTGGCCGTGCCGATCAGCAAGGTGTGGCCGTCCGGCGCTGCCTTGACGACGAACTGCGTGCCGGTGATGGTGGCGCCGCCGGGCTTGTTCTCCACCACCACCGGCTGCTCCAGCAACTCGCCCAGGCGCTGGCCCAGCATCCGGGCCAGCGTGTCGGCGCCGCCGCCGGCCGCGTAGGGGACGATGAGCCGCACGGGCCGGCGGGGATAGTCCTGTCCGGCCAGTGCCGCAGGCAGCAGCGCGGCCAACGCCAGCGCAGTGAGGATTTTGGTGCCGGGTTTCATCATCTTCGTCGGGTCCGGTGTGTCGTCACTGTCACTTCATGCCCTGAACTCATGGCCGGCCTGCGCATAGGTGCGCCGGGCAATGTTCAATTGGTGGATCTGGCTGGTGCCCTCGTACAGCCGAAACAGGCGCACGTCGCGGTAAAAGCGCTCGACCGGGTTGTCGGCAATGAAGCCGTAGCCACCGAGCATCTGCACGCAGCGGTCGGCCACGCGGGCGCACATTTCGGAGGCGAAGTACTTGCACATCGACGCCTGCATCGCCACGTCCTGCCCCAGGTCGCGCTGGCGTGCTGTCTCCAGCACCAGTGCGCGGGCGGCATGGATTTCGGTCTGGCAGTCGGCCACCATGGCCTGCACCAACTGAAAGCTGCCCACCGGCTGGCCGAACTGGCGGCGCCCGGCGGTGTGCTGCACCGCCTCCTGCAACATGCGCATGGCCGGGCCGATGCACAGGGCCGCCAGGTGAATGCGCTGCTTGTTCAGCACCTTCATCGCGGTCTTGAAGCCCCGGCCCTCCTGGCCGCCGATCAGGTTCGCTGCGGGCACGCGGCAGTTGTCGAAATACAGTGGCGCCACTGGCGAGCCGGCCTGGCCCATCTTCTGATACGGCTTGCCGACCACCAGGCCCGGTGTGTCGCGCTCGACCAGGAAGGCCGAGATGCCGCCCGCGCCCGGATGGGCCGGGTCGGTGCGCGCCAGCACGGTAAAGAGCTGCGCGATCGGCGCATTGGTGATGAAGCATTTGCTGCCACTGATCAGGTAGTGATCAGCGTCGCGCAGCGCGCGCGTGCGCAGTGCGCAGGCGTCCGAGCCGGCCTCGGGCTCGGTCAGCGCGAAGGCGCTGGTCCATGCGCCGCTGGCCAGCATCGGCAGGTACTTGTCTTTTTGCGCCGGCGTGCCGTCGGCCACCAGCGCTTCCGCGCCGATCCCGGTGTTGGTGCCGACGCGGGCGCGAAACGCCACCGCGCATTGCGACAGCTCCAGCGCGGCCAGGATCAGTTCCTCGGTCGTCATGCCGGCGCCGCCATAGGCGGCGGGGATCGAGTAGCCGAACAAGCCCTGCCCGCGCATGCGCTGCACGATCTCGGGCGGCACCTCGTCGCGCGCCGCCACCTCGGCTTCGTGCGGCACCAGTTCCTTGCGCACGAAGGCGCGCAACTGATCTATGAAATGCCCGAAGGCCTCGGGATCGCGGATCATGGGGGAAGGCTCCTCGATTTCGATCAAATCACCTGCGCCGAGCGCAGACAGGCGAGCTCGTCAGCGCCCAGACCGAGCGCGCCGAACACCTGCTCGTTGTGCTCGCCCAGCGCCGGCCCGCTGCGCGGAATCTGCGGCGCAAAGCCGGAAAAGCGCGGCACGGCGCAGGGCGCGGGCAACTCGCCCAGGTCCGGGTCGGGCAGGCGGATGATGGCCTGGCGCGCCTGCAAATGCGGGTCGGCGAGCACGTCATCGATGGCGTAGACCTTGCCAAAGGGCACCTCGTGCTGCTCGAGCACCTGCGCCAGTTCAGCGCAAGCCAGCGTGGCGCACCAGCGCTCGATGGCGCCGTCGAGCGCATCGATATGCAGCATGCGCTGCTGGCTGGAGCCAAAGCGCGGATCGCTGGCCAGCGCGGGCCGGCCCATGGCCTGGCACAGCCGCCGGAAAATCGGCTCGGACGAGGCCACCAGCGTGATCCAGCACTGGTCCTTGGTGCGGTATATGTTCGACGGCGCGGTGTAGGTGGCGCGGCTGCCGGCGCGGCAACGCACCTGGCCGAGTTGCTCGAACTCCGCCGCCAGCGGTTCGAGCATGCGCAGCATGGCCTCGGTGGCCGACAGGTCGATCTCGCGGCCGCACTCGCGCGGGTGCGCGCGCCGGTCGGCCACCGCGGCGGCAATGGAGAAGGCGCCGAACAGGCCCGCCACCATATCGCCCAGCGGGTAGTTCATATGCTGCGGGCGACCGTCGGCCTCGCCGGTCAGGTGGGCAAAGCCGCTCATCGCCTCGAAGATGCGGGCAAAGCCCGGGCGCGCGGCGTAGGGCCCGGTCTGGCCAAAGCCGGTCAGGCGCAGCACCGTCAACTGCGGGTTGGCGCGTTGCAGCGTCGCCAGGTCCAGGCCCCAGCGCTCCAGGGTGCCGGTGCGAAAGTTCTCCACCAGCACATCGAACTGCGGCAACAGGCGCAGCAACAGCGCGCGGCCCTCGGCCTTGCGCACATCGAGCGTGATGCCGCGCTTGCCGCGATTGGTCACCTTCCAGTACAGCGCATGCCGGCCCTTGACCGGCGCCAGGGTGCGCAGCGCATCGCTGCCGTCGGGCAGTTCCAGCTTGACCACCTCGGCCCCCAGGTCGGCGCACAGGGTGCAGGCAAAGGGGGCGGCCACCACGGTGGCCATGTCCAGGATGCGCACCCCGGCCAGCGGGCCGCTGCGCATATCCGGCGCAGCGCTGCGCGGCGCGGTGTCGGACGTTGAAGTGGCGGGCATGGCGGCGGCAGGTGATCGGGCTGCGGCCAGTGTGTGCTGCGCTGGCCCTTGCCGGCCACCGTTGTTTCAGTATGTTGAACGCGCCGATACCGGCGCGGCTTCACTGCGCAGCGCGCAGGCCCAGGGCCGCCTCTACCTGTCTGACCAGTTCGCACAGGGGCTGGGCCACCTGGCGCTCGGCCTGGGCAAAGCTGAACCGGGCAGCCAGCACGCCACAGTTCATCACCAGTTGCAAGCCGTCGACCGGGCGCGAGAAGGGCACGGCGAAGGCGTAGACATCCTTGCGGACATCCCCGCGCGTCGAGCAATAGGCTTTGCGGGCCAGGTCTTGCCGTGCCTGCTCGATGTCCGGCGCATAACGGGCGTGGCTGGCCGGGTCCTGCACCCGCAGTTGGTTCAGCACCGCGCACCGCTGCGCCGCGCTGGCATGGGCCAGCCAGGCGCGGCCCATGGCACTGCTGAGCATGGGCAGCGGCGTGCCGATGTCCGGCGGCACCAGCCGGGCATCGCCACGCCAGGCCGACTCGACATAGACCATGCTGCTGCGGTGCCGAAAGCCCAGCGACACCGCCCCGCCGACCCGTTCGGACAAGGCCATCATCCCGGGCCTGGCCAACTGCCGCGCACGCAGATGGGCCAGCAGCGGATAACCCAGCGCCACCGTTGCAGCGCCGAGCCGATAGCCGCTGCCTGCGGCGCCACGGCGCAGGTAGCCCAGCGCGCCGAGCGTGTGGGTCAGCCGCACCACGATGGGGCCGGGCAGGCGCAGGCGGCGCGTCAACTCGGCATGGCCCAGTTGCACTTCGCCCGGGCGGAAGCATTGGAGCAAATCGAGTCCGCGCGACAGGGTGTGCGCATGGGACACCGTGCCAGACACCGCGCCATGCGCCACCTCCAGTGGCAGCGCCACCGGCATTGCCGGCTGCGTTGCGGCGCGCCAATGGGCCTCGATGCGGCGCGCCAGGGCCATCAGCCGCGGCGCCACCCGGCTCTGGAGCTCGCCGGGGCGCAGGCTGCGGATCGGCACGCCGCAGTTGATGACCAGAGGCTCGGCATCGGCCGGCGCGTTCAGCGGCACGGCCACCGCATACACATCCGACTGCCAGTCGGCATGTGAGACGCAAAAACCGTGGCGCTGCAGATGTTCGATGGCCGGCCCGACGCTGCCGCACCATTGGGCCCAGGCGGCCGGCAAGTGCCGGCGCAGCAAGGCCAGCACCTCGCGCCGCAGGGCCTCGGGCGCCGCCGCCAGCCAGGCGCGACCCATCGCGGTTTGCAGCATCGGCAGCGCGGCGCCGACATCGGGGCAAAAGGCCATCGGATTGCTGCTGCGGCTGGTCTCCACATAAATCATGCGGGCGCGCTCACGCAGGCCCAGCGAAACCGAGCCACCCAACTCATCCGCCAATTGCTTCATGCCCCAACGCGCTTCGCGCCGGATACCCAGTCCGGCCAGCAGCGGATAGCCCAGGGTCAGGGCAGCCGAGGCCAGACGATGGCGGCGCTCGCCCGGCCCGCACTCGAGCAGGCCATGCGCCTGCAAGGTCAGGCTCAGCCGCGAGACAGTGGCCTTCGAGAGGCCGGAACGCTCGGCCAGTTCCTTGTTGGTCAGGCCCGCATGGGTGGCATCGAAAGCCTCGAGCAGGGCCAGGCCATGGGCCAAGGTAGTGGCAAAACGCGGATCGCGGGGCGGGCAGGCGGCAGACATGGGCAGCGACAGGCCCAAAGTGTGGTCCATGTCGTTGCCATGGCAAACCCCGCCGCATCGGTGGAGCAGAAAAATCCTGGCCTGCGGCTGCACGACACCGCGACCGCGATGAGCAAACCATCCCCGCCGTTCATCCCCGCCGTTCATCCCCGCCGTTGCTTGCCGCATCCCAAACCGTGCACACCCCCTGACCGGAGATGCTGCACGGGCGCGCGCCCAATTTTTGGTAATGATTTCATACCACAAGACACATTTGGATATACTGCACCGGCCCGAGGCAGTTGCCACCGTTCCTGCCACATCGATCCCCCCGGCAGACATTGCCCAAGGCCAGCCAACAAGACACCATGAATGGGTCGGTTTGTGAATCATGCTGTGCGCCAAGCCGACAGGCCCGCCCTGCCAGCGACCACAACGCGCCCCCAGTGACGGGTCAGCGCAGACCCGCGCAGACAGCCTGGCCAGCCCTGCGCGTTTTGGCCGCGAGGGTCTTGGGCCGGCTCGAAGCCACCACCACCATCATCACCGCCCGGCTGCTACCGGTCCTGTCACTGCCCTGCGCCGCCCTGGGAGCCACCGACCCGATCGGCTCGGGCCTGGCATGGCTGCAAAGCCAAATCCTGAGCGACGGCCAACCCAGCCGCACCTCGGCGCTGGTGGCGCCAACCCAAGCCCGTTGCGAAACCGCTAAAACCCTGCTGCGCCTGCTAGTGTCGCGTCACCGGTCAGATGTCGTAGGCTGCGCGCCGCCATCGGAGCGCAGCGCAAGGCGCATCGCGCAGCCAATACCGAGCTGTATTGGCAAGCGATGCAACGCCGCGATGCGCTTCGATGGCCAGCGCGGACCGACAGATGATCGGTGACGCGACACTAGGCAGCAGCCCCGCCGTGGTGACACTGACAAGCACCCTGCCGTCCGCTGCCTCGCACAGGCTGCTCGGCTCGATTGCCAACGCGGGCCGGGCCGAGCGCAGCGTTGCCGGCGGCTACAGCGCCGACCCGGGCCAGACCAGCCCGGTGCGGCGCCCGGCCGGACAGCTTCCCCGGATTGACCCGCCCCCATGCACTCGCACAACACCCTGACGCCCTGGCACCCCTGGCTGCGCCCGATTGCGCGCCTGTTGATCGGCACCCTCTTGTGCCATGCCTTGCTGCCTTTGAGCGCTTTGGCGCAGCAGGGGGCCGTGCCCGTTTCTCCGACAGATCAGGCACAGATACAGCGCCTGCGCCCGCCGCAGCAGCGCGATGGGCCGGGCCAGTCCGCCCGAACGCGCAGGCCGGCCCCGGCCAGCGAACGCATTGCGCGCAACCTGGCCCTGGCCCACAGCCTCGTGCGCGCGCTCGCCAAGCCGGTGGCTGCACCGGGCACCGGCGCCTTCGCCATCAAGAGTGCCTCTGGGCAAGCCAGCGAACAGCAGCAACTGCGCGCGCTCGTGCAAGCCATTGACGCCGACACCGACATGGCGCTGGCCGAATTCCACGCCAGCCGCGCCGACCTGATCGAGCAGCAAGTCGGCCCCGAGATCCTGGCCCGCCACGATCAGGCCGAAACCCAACTGCGCATCCGCGCCCAGACCCTGCGCCAGCGCCTGCGCGCCTGGCAGTCCCAACCCGACGAGCAGAACCTCGGCGCCATCGGCCAGTTCTTTGAGCAATACCCGGCAGCCCGCGCCCGCAACCCGCTCAACCCCGGCGAACTGCCCTGGGGTACGCCCCGGCCCACCACCGCTGAGCCGGCCAGCAGCCAAGCCGCCTGGCACCAGAGCCTGTACGCCGACCAGAAAGTGCTGCTGGCCCAGGCCGGCACCACGATCGCCGGCATCCGCTTCGACATCCCTCCGGCGCCCGGCACCGCCCCCGATGTGGCCGATCTGGCCCCCACGGCGGAGGTGACCCTCAGCCGCGCCATCCAGGCCAAAGCCGCGCAACTGGGCAACAACCCGGTGCTCATCGACAACTGGGTGCGCAACACGGTCGAGTTCCTGCCCACCTGGGGGGCCTTGCAAAATGCCGACAGCACCCTGCAAACCCTCAGGGGCAACGCCTTTGACATCGCCAGCCTGCACATCGCGTTGCTCAGGGCGGCCAAGATCCCGGCGCGCTACCAGTTCGGCACCATCGAGCTGCCCGCCGACAAGGTGCAAAACTGGGTCGGCGGCACCGCCAACGCGCAGGCGGCGCTCAACCTGTTGCACCAGGGCGGCATTGCTGCCACCGGGCTGGCCCGGGGCGGCGCCATCGAGCGCATCCGCATGGAGCATGTCTGGGTGCAGGCCTATGTCAACTGGTCGCCCGGCCGCGGCCATCGCCAAGGCGGCGCTGCGGCCAGTCCCCCGATCCGCACCCCGGACGCTCATCTGCAGCATGTCAACCCCAACGCCCATCTCAATGCCTGGGTGCCGCTCGATGCCAGCTACAAGCAGTACCGCTACACCTCCGGTCTGGACATCCGGAGCCAGGTCCCGCAGGACGCCTCGGCCCTGCTGAACGCCGCCCGGCACGATGACAGCACCATCGACACCGCCCAGGGCTGGGTGCGGCGCCTGAACCACGCGGGTATCCGGGCGCAACTCGATGCCTACCAGGACAGGGCGCTGACCTACATCCAGGCGCAAAAGCCCAACGCCAGCCTGGCTGATGTGTTCGGGCACAAGCGCATCATCGCCTGGGCCCCCGATGTCCTGGCCGGCGCCACCCCCTACGCCGTCGTGCTGCAAGGCCCGCAGACCACGGTGGTGCCCGATGCGCTGCGCTGGGCCATTACTTTCAAGCTGTACGCCAGCGCCAATGACAAAGCCGATGGCGCGCCGCTGCTGTCGCAGTCTGTGCTGTTCTCGGACATCGGCTCGCGGCGCATTACCGCCGAGGGGGTCGCCGCCAGCAGCGCCGATCAGGCCCTGATCGGGCAGTACGTGGCCAACGCCACGGCGTTGCCGCTGTATCTGATACGCCAGAAGACCCGGCTGAAACTCGACGATCGGGTGCTTGCCGAGTCCGGCCCGCAGCGCATGGGCGATCCCCAATGGTGGAGCTATGTGCTGACAGGCCCGCACTTTGGCAGCGTCGAGGAGGACTTCAAGTTCGAGAACGCCGTGGGCGATGCCATTGCCTTCAGCGTGGATGCCACCGGCATCCGTTGCCAGGATGCGCTCGACCGGGCCGCCGCCGTCGCGCCGGACACAGCGCTGGAGAACCTGCACCAGTTCGGCCTGGGCTATTGGTCGCGCGCCAATGAGGCCGGCGCCATCATGGCCAATGCCAGCAATGTCATTGCCTACCGCCTGCCATCGATCGGCCTGTTCACCTCCCCGCTGAGCGTGACGTATTCCTGGGGCATTCCCAGGACAGGGCAATACCGCAGCTACGCCGTGGATATCCGCAGGATGAGCGTGGCCGTCACGGGCGTCGCCAACCCGGCGGCCACGCGCGAGTATCTGCTGCAAACGGGGGCCAGAAACTCGTTCTTGGAGGGGCGCATCTTCGAGGAGATGCTCGGCTTGGCCCCCGGGGCTGCGGCCTCTGCGGTCAGCGTCATCGCGGCGGCCAACGATCAAGGCGTTGCCCTGTGGCAGTTGCACGCGGGCAACTTGCAGCAATACCTGGCGGTGACAACGGTGTCGGCCAGCATGCAGCAGCAAGTGGCCAGCGCTGTGGCCAACCGCCTGGAGGTGCTGGCCCCGCAAGCCCCGGTGCAACTGATGCGCTGGAGCGGGCAGGGTTTCATTGCCACCGATCCGCAAACCGGCGCCGGCGCTTACATCATCGATGGCGTGGGCAATGGCGGCGAGCTCGTCACTTGCGAGGAGTCGGTCCAACCCCTGGCCGAATCGATAGCCCAGCGCATATTGACGAGCATCGCGCTGTCCATCGCCGCCGCGCTGCTGGCAGTGACCGTCGTTTCCTTGCCGCCAGCGACCCCCGCGCTGGTGTCGGTCATGGTGATGTTGGGAATATCATCCCTGACGTTCTCGGCGCATGCCGCACCCAATCCTTGCGACAAGGGCAGCAAGGATTGCCATAGGGGGAGGTTTCAGGCCCAGGGGGGTAAAGGCGGTAGAAGTGGTGTGCATGCGGAGGAAAGTACCAAATGGGGACAGGCCGAACCACTTACCAAGCAGCAAGCTTTGGTGCTCGTTGAGCAATTGGAGGAAAAACTGACACGTCGGCAGTGGAAGGCGCGGGAGGATGGGTTCTTGCAACTGAAGGCATATATTAGGAAAATGCCTCCAGAAGGTATGTGTGCCGTTGATTTCGGATCCCAATCTTTCCCCAGGGGACGTAAAAAGCATAGCAACGATATCCGCGTCGATGCAGAAGTGTGGGCTGGTCAGGCATTCAAAAACTGATTGGAGGACATGAAATGAATAAGCTAATGGGGGTAAACTTCAAAAAGCTGGCCTTGATCGATGCCAACAAACTGGTGGATTCATTGGGTAGTTTGAACTGCACCATTCAATTCGGATGCCACAGCTATGCATCGGCGGGGGGTGAATATGAAATCTCCCGCATATGCATTTCTTCCAACGCAGAAAACCTGCAACGCCTCGCGCTCGTGTTGCTGGCCTGCGCCATCGGGACGCAGTCCGAAGCCTATCTTCCGATTGGCACTGGAGGGCCAACAAAAGGTATACAGATAGACTCTGAAAGACCTTCAGAATATGATCCATTCCATCAACCGAAATCCTTCACCTACACCCCGAAACGCAAACTCAAACGTTACCCCTGGTATCCATGGTCTTTGACATGTGATCATTGGACTGAACTGCCAGGCTTCGATCTGGATGACATTCCCGGAGAATCTTTGCATATATTCGACGGTCGAATGGATCTTCGCAAACCTCATCTCGTCTGTATCTATGGTTATCCCAAGGCATTCATGCGTCTGGCGCGACTGCTTCTGGACTATGCCAGCACGGACATTCCGCCGGAACAAATCGATCTGGAAATCGGCGGCGGCTTTCGAGGCGTCAGCTCAGCCAGCTACGAAGCCAGGTTTACAAGAATTGCAGACTGATTGGAGCAGATGAAATGAATCAACTGATGGGGATAAGCTTTAGAAAACTGGCCTTGGCCGATGCCAACCAAGTGGTTGCTTCGATCGGTAGCTTGAACTGTGCCATCAAAGTTCGCGGTAACAGCCACAATTTCTGTTGCATTCGTATTTATTCCGAGGCAGAAGATCTCCAACGCATCGCGATCACATTACTGGCTTGCGCCATTGGGACACAGCATCAGGTCTATCTTCCAATTGACACGGGAGATTTGGCAGAGAAATGGTCCTACAAATGGAACCCAAACCCCGGAAACAGCTTCGCAAAGGGCATACGGATAACCGCCGTGAGGCCTTCGATCGATCAGCCCAAGTCCTTCACCTATACCCCCAAAAGCAGACTCAAGCGCTACCCATGGTCTCCTTGGTACAAAACCTGTGATCCGCAGACCGAACTGCCAGTTTTCACGCTCGCGGGCATGCCCGGAGAAACTGCTTGTCCGCGCTTGTGGGACGGGCGACGGGATCTCCGCGAACCCTATATGGTCTGTATCGGTGGCCACCCCAAAGCCTTGATCCGCTTGGCACGCTTGCTTTTGGACTATTCCGACGCGAACATTCCATCGGATGAAGACATCGTCCTGGAAACCGAACGCGGACTCCAGGGCGTCGGGCCACTGAGCTACGAAGCTCGTTTTGAAAGAGTCGAGCCTTGCCGCTGCCCTGCCTGTGTTGGCGATTCAAGCTGACATTCGTGCCAATGGGGCGATGAATATGGAGCAGGCGCTTGCAGACTGATTGGGTACCGGGTGGCGGTGGTGTGATAAATCCACGCCATTGTTCAGGCGCAGGGTGTAAAGGCGGTAAAAGTGGCGTGTATGCGGAGGAAAGCACCACTGGCGCTTGCAAGCCAGGCATTCAAAGACTGATTGGAGGACATGAAATGAATAAGCTAATGGGGGCAGACCTCAGAAAACTGGCTTCGGTCGATGCCAATAAACTGGTGGATTCATTGGGCGGTAGTTTGAACTGCTCCATTCAGATCGGGTGTCACAGCTATGCATCGGCGGGGGGTGAATATGAAATCTCCCGCATATGCATTGCATCCAACGCAGAAGACCTGCAACGCCTCGCGCTCGTGTTGCTGGCCTGCGCCATCGGGACGCAGTGTGAAACCTATCTACCGATTACGGCCGTGGGTCCGACAAAGGGCATAAAGATAGGCTCGGCAAGACCTTTAGAATTTGATCCATTCCATCAACCAAAGTCCTTCACCTACACCCCGAAACGAGATCTCAAACGCTACCCCTGGTATCCATGGTCTTTGACATGTGATTATTGGACTGAGTTGCCATGCTTCGGCTTCGATTGCGCGCCAGGAGAATACTATACGAATATGCTGTGGAGCGGCCTGGCAGATATCCCAAAACCTCATGTCATCGTTGTCAGTGGTTATCCAAAAGCGTTGGTCCGTCTGGCGCGGCTACTCCTGGACTATGCCAACACGGACATCCCGCCCGAACAAATCGATCTGGAAGTCGACGGCGGCTTTCGAGGTGTTAAATCATTCAGTTACGAAGTCAGGTTTACAAGAATTGCAGACCGGTTGGAGTGCATGAAATGAATCAGTTGATGGGGATAGACTTTAAAAAACTGGCATCGATCGATGCCAACAAACTGGTTGATTCGATGGGCAGTTTGAACTGCACCATTGAAATGGGAGGCGGCATGTATGGCTCATTCGACATCCATTGGATTTGCATTGCTTCCAGCACGGAGGACCTCCAGCGCATCGCGATCGCATTGCTGGCCTGCGCCATTGGGACACAGCATCAGACCTACCTTCCGATCAGCACTGAATCTTTGACAGAAAACGAATCCCGGAGATGCAGCACAAAACCCTTAACCAGCTTCGGAAAAGGCATACGAATAACCGCGGCAAGACCTTCGATCGATCAGCCCAAGTCCTTCACCTATACCCCCAAACGCAAACTCAAGCGCTATCCTTGGTATCCGTGGTCTTTGACCTGTGATGCGCAGACCGAACTGCCAGTATTCACGCTCGCGGGCGTGCCCGGAGAAACTGCTTGTCCGCGCTTGTGGGACGGGCGACGGGATCTCCGCGAACCCTATATCGCCTGTATCGGCGGCCATCCCAAAGCCTTGATCCGCTTGGCACGGTTGCTTTTGGACTATTCCGACACAAGCATTCCATCGGATATAGACATCGTCTTGGAACCCGACGGTGGACTCCGAGGCGCCGGGCCACTCAGCTACGTAGCTCGCTTTGAAAGAGTCGATCCTTGTCGCTGCGCGGCCTGTGCTGGCGATTCAAGCTGACATTCGTGCCGAGGATGCAATGAATATGAGGCAGGCGCGTGCAGACTGATTGGGTACCGGATGGCGGCGGTGTGATAAATCCACGTCATTGTTCAAACGCAGGGTGTAAAGGCGGTAAAGTGGCGTGCATGTGGAGGAAAGCACCACTGGCGCTTGCAGGTCAGGCATTCAAAGACTGATTGGAGAACATGAAATGAATAAACTAATGGGGGTAAACTTCAAAAAGCTGGCCTTGATCGATGCCAACAAACTGGTGGATTCATTGGGTAGTTTGAACTGCACCATTCAATTCGGATGCCACAGCTATGCATCGGCGGGGGGTGAATACGAAATCTCCCGCATATGCATTTCTTCCAACGCAGAAAACCTGCAACGCCTCGCGCTCGTGTTGCTGGCCTGCGCCATCGGGACGCAGTGCGAAACCTATCTTCCGATTGGCACTGGAGGGCCAACAAAAGGTATACAGATAGACTCTGAAAGACCTTCAGAATATAATCCATTCCATCAACCGAAATCCTTCATCTACACCCCGAAACGTGAACTCAAACGTTACCCCTGGTATCCATGGTCTTTGACATGTGATCATTGGACTGAACTGCCAGGTTTCGATCTGGATGACATTCCCGGAGAATCTTTGCATATATTCGACGGTCGAATGGATCTTCGCAAACCTCATCTCGTCTGTATCTATGGTTATCCCAAGGCATTCATGCGTTTGGCGCGACTGCTTCTGGACTATGCCAGCACGGACATTCCGCCGGAACAAATCGATCTGGAAATCGGCGGCGGCTTTCGAGGCGTCGGTGTAGTCAGCTACGAAGCCAGGTTTACAAGAATTGCAGACTGATTGGAGCAGATGAAATGAATCAACTGATGGGAATAAGCTTTAGAAAACTGGCCTTGGCCGATGCCAACCAAGTGGTTGCTTCGATCGGTAGCTTGAACTGTGCCATCAAAGTTCGCGGTAACAGCCACAATTTCTGTTGCATTCGTATTTATTCCGAGGCAAAAGATCTCCAACGCCTCGCGATCACATTACTGGCTTGCGCCATGGGGACACAGCATCAGGTCTATCTTCCAATTGACACGGGAGATTTGGCAGAGAAATGGTCCTACAGATGGAACCCAAACCCCGGAAACAGCTTCGCAAAGGGCATACGGATAACCACCGTGAGGCCTTCGATCGATCAGCCCAAGTCCTTCACCTATACCCCAAAACGCAGACTCAAGCGCTACCCATGGTTTCCTTGGTCCATAACCTGTGATCCGCAGACCGAACTGCCAGTTTTCACGCTTGCGGGCATGCCCGGAGAAACTGCTTGTCCGCGCTTGTGGGACGGGCGACGGGATCTCCGCGAACCCTATATGGTCTGTATCGGTGGCCACCCCAAAGCCTTGATCCGCTTGGCACGCTTGCTTTTGGACTATTCCGACACGAACATTCCATCGGATGAAGACGTCGTCCTGGAAACCGAAGGCGGACTCCGGGGCGTCGGGCCACTGAGCTACGAAGTTCGTTTTGAAAGAGTCGAGCCTTGCCGCTGCCCTGCCTGTGTTGGCGATTCAAGCTGACATTCGTGCCGATGAGGCGATGAATATGGGGCAGGCGCTTGCAGACTGATTGGGTACCGGGTGGCGGTGGTGTGATAAATCCACGCCATTGTTCAGGCGCAGGGTGTAAAGGCGGTAAAAGTGGCGTGTATGCGGAGGAAAGCACCACTGGCGCTTGCAGGCCAGGCATTCAAAGATTGATTGGAGGACATGAAATGAATAAACTAGAGCATTTTTGATTTAAGTAGAAACATATCCAGAAAATGAAAAGTAGTTGGATAATTTCTGTGGTGTAAAACAATCAAGCAGGTGCCCGATGGTATTCCAAAGTCCATCGACAGTACGCTGTTCAGCTTTCCTGAGCAGGGCTTTCAGTTTGGAAAAGAATTTTTCGATAGGGTTCAAATCTGGTGAGTAAGGCGGAAGATAACGCAATGTTGCACCAACCCCCTCAATGGCCTCACGCACACCAGAGACTTTATGGCTGGACAAATTATCAGCGATCACGATATCACCAGGGTGCAGCGTAGGACACAGAAATTGCTGTATATAGGCCGGGAATGCTTCGCCATCCATAGGGCCATTCAAGACCATTGGGGCGGTCACGGCGTTCACCCGCAAGCCGGCAATGAAGGTGGTGATTTTCCGGTGACCATGTGGAACACTGGCTATGCAACGCTGTCCCTTCGGCGAACGGCCTCGTGTGCGGGTCATGTTGGTGGATGTGCCCGTCTCATCAAGGAACACAAGCTTTGTTGCGTCAAGTGCTGGCTGGCTTTCCTTCCATGCAACCCGATCCGCTTGCACATCCTTACGCTCTTGCTCGCTGGCGTGCAGAGTTTTTTTTAAAGCTCAAACCCCATTTATTCAGTTGGTGCCATAGGGCTGGGGCTTTGATCGTTATCCGATGTTCAGCCAGCCGTTCGCACATCTCGCGCAGTGTCAAATCCGCTCTGTCTTTAATCCATTCCCGCAACATAGGCTCCACTGGAGCAAGGCAAGATTTCCGATGCCCGCCAATCTGGAAACTATGTCGAATACCTTCTTCAAGACGCGTCTTGACTTGGTACACCCATACTCGACTGACTTCAAAACGCTTGGTAATATCGGTAGGACGATCTCCTTGTTCTATCGCCTTCAGCACCCTATCTCGCAAATCCTGCGAATACGCTTGCATTGCATACTCCTTCAGAAAAAAGACGCCGCATCATATCATGAATTGTTTGGTTTTAAGTCAAAGATGCTCTAGGGTCTTGCTCGATACGCAGTTTGTCGCCGACGACATTGGTGTGGATGCGGCTGAGCCATTCCGGGTCCTCGCTGGCCACCAGCATGCGTGCAGCGCTGCCACGGCAGAGCACCAGGTCGGTCGATCCATCGATCACGATCTTTCGCACGACCCGCAAGGGGCGTTCCTCCTGCGCCCATCCCTCAGTACGACGCCAGAATCCGGCCGCTCGATCACCGCCTGCTGTATTGAGTTGCTCGAAGATGCTCATCGTCCCTCATCCCCTCGGTTGCAATGGCAGCAGGCGCAAGCGCGTGCGGTTCGGATCGACCGTGAGCAACGCACCTTCTTCAAGTTCGGAAGCCATTTGTCGCAGGGCAATGACGATTTGCTTGCCGATCGCGTCCGGACTGACATCCTCCGCGCGAATCTGCACCACGCTCGGCTTTTCACCGTGGGTGGCAGCGAGGATCGCGCCGAAATCCAGATCGTGCGTGAGCCCCACGCAGTTGTTCGCACTGGCATAGGCCATGATTTCTGAGTCCTGGGCGTTGAAAGCTCCGACCGCGGACCAGTGTGTCGCCTCGATTCCTGCATCGGCCAGCACATCGACCCAACGGGGCGACAGGTTCATATCAACCAACAGCTTGATGCTGTGGCCAGCATGACCTCGCGTTCATCGGCGCGCCATGCCGCGTAGCGAAGCGCCTGCATGATGTCGTCGCGCTCCAGGTAGGGGAAGTCGGTCAGGATTTCGTCGGCGCTGCGACCTGCGCCGATCTGGCCCACGACCATGCCGACCGTGACGCGCATTCCGCGGATGCACGCCTTGCCACCCATGACCTCGGGCTGTTGGGTGATGCGATTGAGTTGATCCATGTTGCTGTTCCTTATCGAAACTCGTTGCATGATATCGGTTCGAGAAAATAATTTCGAATGCCCGAAAAGACCTGACCATGATACCGTACCGTCTAGTGGACTGTAATGATTGAATCAGTAGTAATTTTCCAAGTTGGATCAAAGTACTTCCACTTCACGGACTTGGGTTGCTCGTCGTACTTGCGGATGTAGCGCATGAGCTTTCTCTTGAGATCGGGTACCGAGGTGAATACGCCGCGAGCGATCACGTCGCGCTCAATCTTGGCGAACCACAGTTCAACCTGGTTGAGCCATGACGAGTAGGTCGGCGTGAAGTGCATACGCAGGTTCGGATGCTCACGGAGGAACGCGTCAACCAGCTTCGTCTTGTGTGCCGAGAGGTTGTCGACGATGACGTGAATTTCCTTGCCGCGCGGCTGATGGGCCACGATGTCGGCGAGGAAGGCGACGAACTCGGACGAGGTATGCCGCGTGGCGGTCTTGCCCAGCACTTCACCAGTCTTGGTATTGAAGGCGGCGTACAGCGAGAGCGTTCCATGCCTGAAGTACTCAAAGCCATGACGCTCGGCACGTCCCGGCGTGAGCGGCAGCACCGGGTTTTTGCGATCGAGCGCCTGAATCGCCGTCTTCTCGTCGACGCTGAAGACGGCCGCATGCTGCGGCGGGTTCAGATACAAGCCGATGACATCGGCTGCCTTGGTTTCAAAGTCCGGATCGTTGGAGGCGAGATAGCCTTCGAGCCGATGCGGTTTGAGTCCGTGCTTGGCCCAGATTAGCGCTGGCGACCGGCATGGCGAGAAAACAAGCCTGCCAAACGGTCAGCGGCAAAGCGCTTGCTCCAGAGAGCAATGTAGCTGTCATTGCAATCGAGCTTGGCCCTGATGGCGCTCCAGGTCAGTCCCTCGGCAAGCAGCAAGATCAGACGCGCACGACGCGCCAAATCCGCCCGAACGGCCCTTCCATTGGCTTGCTGCCGCAGTTCCACGATTTCGGCTTCGATCAAGTTCATCGTGTCCTCCAAGGAGGTAATTTACTATCTATTTAAACGTTATGGTCCACTAGTCCACCCGGTGCTTCTGCCCTCCAATGAACTCGATCAAGTCCTTCCGAATCAAGGCATCGCGTGTACGGATGGTCATTTTGATGTCCGCAAAGGTCGATCCGTCAGGCAAGGTCAATGTGGGGGTGAGCGCGAGAGCAGCCTCCCAGTCGGTCATCTGCACCTTGCCATCCTTGAACTCGTGGACCTGTTGCAGGAAGTGGCGCATTGATTCATCGCTCTTGGAAATGTTGAACGACTTGTCCAACAGGGAACAATTGCCCAGCAGGTTGATGAACGCAATCGCGTCGTCACGCGACTCGAAGTCGTCCGGGGCAATCAGTGTCTTTTCCTCATCAGTGCCAACGAAAGTGGCCAGCTTCGCCTTGATTTGCTGTTCAACCAAGCGCGCCCACCAAGCGTCGGCCACCGTGTGGTCGACTTCGAGCCTGGTTTGTTTGCAACCCGTGCGCATTTGAATGGAAGAGTTCTTCCAGCGGTCATCCTCCAGGCGATGCCAAACCCAAAGGAATGGGTGGTACGCATGAACACGATGTCGATATCGAACAAGCACGTTGTTGATCTGCTCGACGGCCTTCGTCGAAACACGTGCCATCATCTGATTGATGCCGTCGTCAACAGCGGCAATGAGTCCGGATGCTTGCGCAGTCTTAAGCTTGCCGAAAATGGTGTTCAGTTCCGTTGCAAAGTTCTGGAAGTTCAGTACAGCACCGTCACCCCACACATTGGCCCACTGTGATCCGAACACCCAACGGTCCAAGAACTGCGCGGCGCGCAGATTGAGTTGTTTTTCGAGACTATCTCTCTCAATCACAGAAACGCTGCCGGCAACAGCATCGAATCGGTCGAACGCAAGACGATACCAAGTCAGGTAAACGATGATCGCATTGAATGAACCTTGGTTCTCAAGCAGATCCCGCTCCTTGATCAAGTCCGCGCAGCTTTCGACTCGCGGCTTCAACTTCGTCCAAGTAGCGGCGACGGACGCGGCCATGGATCGAACGATTTCCCCCTTGAGCAAGTCCTTCGAATCGAGAAGAGTTCCGCCACGACACTCGACGGCCCAGACAAATGAAATGAGACGAACGATCTCATCAGTCTCGATGCGAAAGCCGCGATCGCCAAGCGCCGTTCTCAGTTCCTCAAGGCACTGCCCGGCAGTCTTGTTGTCGGCCTTCTCCGGCAACCATCCCACTTTAAGCCAAGCCAGGGTAATTTCCTCGCGGGTCAACGTGCGGCCTGCCGTGTCCAGTCGCGTGAAGATGTTGACGATCGCGTCGCTGTAGTCGTCCTTGCTCCATTGCGGTGTCAACTCGAAGGACTCGATCTGAAGCGCGGGAACAAAGCTGTTGATCTTGACGTTTTCGACCACCTTCATGAACTCCGCCAGTGAGTCCAAGAGATCAAGGCGACCGGCGTCACTCACCCCGTGCTCCTTGAGCATTGGCTCCAAGAGCTTCTTGTACTCACGCTCGGAAAGATCCTTCTGAACCAGGTCCCAAAATCTGGATAGGCGGATGAATCGACCGGGATTGCCTTTTGCGGTTTCCAGGGGGTACACATAGTTGGCGGGACGCGACTCGACGGACTGTCCGGTGACTGAGTCGAGAATTGCCCACTCCAGGATCTTGCCGGCCTCAATCTTGCGAACGATGTCGTTCTTTGCTTTCAGCTCGCCAGTGAACTTCTGCAGATCGATGCACATCGACGCCTTGGACCAGTGGTTGCTTGGCTTTACTCTGCGATCTTGGAGGTCCAGCGCCCACTCCGAATCCAGCAACTGGAAACCCCATTGATCGCCACCCAACGCGAGGATCAGACTCTGGACGCGTTGCTGACCATCCAAGACCATTTGGTAGGTAGCGGGTTGCCCGAGTGCTGAGTTCTGCGAGCCATTGTCATTCCCGGTGCGATCCACAACTTGCCAGAATGGGCGGTGTGGGATCCCTTCGTTGGCTTCAAAGCAATCCGGTTTCACCTCCCACAGCAGCAATGAACCAAACGGCCAGCCTCGGAACAGTGAGTCAACGAGCATGGTGACTTGCCGAGGACTCCAGACGTACGGGCGCTGAAGGTCCGGGATGACGTAGGTCGCATTGATGGTGGCCTTCTTGATGATCTCGGCCAGCGGCTCACGTTTGGAGTCGTACTTGATGCTCATCTTGTGTCCCTCAAATAGTGGCGCGCAGCGCGACGAACTGGTTGCTGGGGCCTGCCGCGCGCAATTCCAATGCCGGGCTCCTCGACACCACATGGCCTAGTTCACTGCATCATTGAATAAGCACCTGTCGAATGCGCCTTCATGGATCGTCGTACTTCCACTTGATGGGCTTGGGATTCTTGTTGTGTTCGCGGATGTAGCGCATCAGCTTTCGCCCCAAGTCCTTCACCGAGGTAAATACGCCGCGGGTTATGACATCACGCTCAATGCGCGAGAACCAGTTCTCCACCTGGTTCAGCCACGACGAGTACGTGGGTGTGAAGTGCATGCGCACGTTGCCGTGCCGTACAAGGAAGTCCCGCACGCGCTGGCTCTTGTGGCTGCTGACGTTGTCGCAGATGACATGGATCTCCTGCCGCTGGCACTGGCTGGCGACGATGTCGGTAAGGAAGGCGACGAATTGCTCGCTGGTGTGGCGCGCCGCGGTCTTGCCCAGCACCTGGCCGGTGGCGGTGTTCAGCGCCGCGAACAAGCTCAGTGTGCCGTTTCTCTTGTACTCGAATCCGTGGCTCTCGGCACGCCCTGGCGACAACGGAAGCATCCGGTCCTTGCGATCGAGTGCCTGGATGGCGGTCTTCTCATCGACGCAGAACACCACGGCGTGCGCCGGTGGATTGAGGTACAGCCCGATCACATCGGCCGCCTTGGTCTCGAAGTCCGGGTCGTTGGACACCATGTGTCGATCCAGTCTTTGCGCTCGCACGTTGTGCTTGCGCCAGATGCGCTGAACCGCAGAAACGGATACGTCGCCAAGTTCAGCCGACAGCTTGTAGCTGCTCCAGTGCGTGGAGCCATCGCTCGGCTTGCGCCTGAGCGTGTAGTTGAGCACCCGCGCCTCCAGTTTGGCCGGTGGCTGCTTGGGCGCGCGTCCCGGATGCCGGGCGTACATGCCCGCCAGGCGCTCGCTGAGAAAGCGGCTGGACCAGCGGGAGATGAAACGCGAGTCGCATTCGAGCCTTTGCATGATGGTGTCGCGCGACTGACCCTCTTCGAGCATGAGGATCAGCTTGGCCCTGCGCACGTCCGCCACGCGCGCCGTGCGGCTACGCGTGGCAGTCAGCAATTTGTCTCGCTCGGCGTCGGTCAGATTCATTTTTCCCATGCGTTGCATTTAACCACAAACGGGGTGTTGTTTCAATGGTGCGGTGGACTAGCCTGGACCCGGCGCGAATACGGGTTGGCGCTGCAAGCGGCAGAAACGGGCCGTATCGGCTGCGGCTTCATCACATGGAAACTCGACGAGGACGCCTCGGCGCTGGACTGGCTGCTCGACTTGGCGCCCGCGCAACGCCCCCGGGCCGTGCTGCTGTCGTTTGGCGATCCGGGCCCCTATGCAGCGCGCATACGGCGCAGCGGCGCCGCGCTGATCTGCCAGGTGCAGCGCCTGGAGCCATTGCCCCAGGCCGTGCAAGCGGGCGCGCAGGTGATCGTGGCCCAGGGCGCCGAGGCCGGAGGCCACGGCATGAACGCGCTCGATGGCCGGGCCACGATGACCTTGGTGCCGGAGTTCGCCGACTGGCTCGCCGCCCATGCGCCCGAGACGCTGCTGCTGGCCGCAGGCGGCATTGGCGATGGGCGCGGCCTGGCGGCGGCCCTGATGCTGGGCGCCGATGGCGCGCTGCTCGGCTCGCGCCTGTGGGCCACGGCCGAGAGCCTGGCGGCGCAGGGCGCCAAGGAACTGGCGCTGCAAACCGACGGTGACGGCACGGCCCGCAGCCCGGTGTTTGACATCCTGCGGCGCAAGGACTGGCCTGCGCCTTATGACTTTCGCGCGATTCGCAACGCGCTGCACAGGCACTGGGAGGCGCAGATCGACGCGCTGCGCGCCGCGCCCGATGCGGCGCGGGCGGTGTACGAGGCCGGCGTGCAGGCCGGCGACTACGGCGCAGCGCATGCCACCGTGGGCGAGGTCGTGGGTCTGGTGCATGACCTGCCAGGCGCTGCCGGGCTGATTACGCGCATCGACCGGCAGGCGCGCGCGCTGCTGCGTTGATCGCGCCTGGTGTCGCGTCACTGATCATCTGTCGGTCTGCGCTGGCCATCGAAGCGCATCGCAGCGTTGCATCGCTTGCCAATACATCTCGGTATGGGCCGCGCTATGCGCCTTGCGCTGCGCTCCGATGGCTGCGCGCAGCCTGCGACATCTGATCGGTGACGCGTCACCAGCGCTAATGGAAAAAGCGCCAGAGCCCGAGCTCGATCGCCCCCGCAGACAACCACCCGGAGCGCGCTGCGCCGAGGTTGCTCCAGGGCAGCGCGCGCGACGGGTCCTCGATGATGGGGGGCCGGGCGTTGATGGTCTCGCCGGCCAGCACGCGCTCGTACATGCGCAGATAGTCGCGCGCCATGCGTTGCGCGCCGAACTGCTCCAGCACATGCGCCTGGCAGGCGCGCCGGTCGAAGCGGTTGTTGCGCACCGCCTCGGCCAGCACGGCGGCCTGGGTCGACAGCACGCCGCAATGCGCTGGCACCAGTTCGGGCAACGCGCCATAGGGCGTGGCAAACACCGGGCAGCCGAAGTACAGGCTTTCGATCACGGCCAGCCCGAAAGGCTCGTGCCAGCGCACCGGAAAGATCAGCCCGCGCGAGGCGTTGAGCAAGTCCATCTTGCGCGGGCCGCCGACCATGCCGTGAAAGTGGACCCGGCGCGACAGCGTCCAGCGCAGACCCCGGTGAAAGTTCAGGCGCTTGCCGCCCAGAACCTCCAACTCGACACCGGCCAGATGGGCCACGCGGATGGCCCCGCGCAGGTTCTTCACCCCCCAGGCGGCCTTGCCCAGAAAGTGGTACTGCGGGCGCGGGCGGCCAAAGTCCACCGGGCCGTAGCTGTCCCAGTCGAGCCCGTTGTACACGAACTCGGTCGAGCCATGGCGCGCCGCATGGTCGCGCGAGAGGAACACCGTGTTGCGCGGCAGCGGCCGGGGCTTGCGCGCGTTGCCATGCTCGGTCACCAGATAGGGGCGGTCGACATCGGTGCGCGGGTTGAACTGGAAATGCGTGATGTCTACCGAGGCCGGAATCTGCTCCTCCCACGGCACATCGGGCTGGAGCAGCCGCAACTGCGCAAAGTCGCAGTGCGACCCTTGGGGCACCAGATAGCTCACGCGGTGGCCTTGCTGCACCAGCGCCTTGCCCAGGTCCCAGATCACGCGCTCGGTGCCGCCATAGCCATAAACGGGGATGGGCGAGTTGTTGGCCAGCAGGATGTGCATCGAAAAAACCCTGTCGTCAAGAGGGGCCTGGGCCGCCGCTGCGCCGCCGCTGCAACGCGGCCAGCACCAGCGGGCACATGAACAGGTAGAACATGTTGCCGCTGTTGTGGGCCAGAAAAACCTGCGTAAAACCAAAGCCGATGTATGACAGCGGCATCGAAACCCCCACCAGACACAGCGACAGCGCCTCCTTGTCGATCTTTCCCGCTGCATCGCGGATGCGCGCCGCCGTGGGCCAAAACAGCGCCAGCGCAGTGCCATAAAACAGCAGCAGCAGCAGCACGCCGAAGATACCGCGCTTGACGAACAGGTCCAGCACCTCATTGTGCACATGGCCGAACGTCAGCACGCTGGGGCGGACCAGCCCGGCCGCCACGCGGCGCACTTTTTCTTGCATGTAGCCGGTTCGGCCCCAGCCGGTCAACGGGCGCTCGCGCCCCATTTCCCAGGCCAGGCGCCAATGGGCCAGCCGCTGCCCGACCGAACTGCTGTCATCGCCCATTTCGCGGTAAGTCTGCACCTCCTGGCGCGCCTGGTCGAAACGCTGCCCGACCACTGGCATCTGCGCCAATACGACGACCCCCAGCAGCAATGCGCACAGGCCCCAGCACACGCGCCGCGGCCCTATCGTGCGCGCCAGCAGCCAGGCCGACACCGGCAGCACCAGCACCAGCGCCAGCCACCCCCCACGGGACTGGGAGAGCGCGGAGCCGACCCCGCCCAGCAGCACGGCGAGCGCCAGCAGCCAGCGCTGCCACGGCTGCCAGCGCCGGTATTGCACCAGCAGCAGCAGCCCGCTCATCAGCGCCAGCAGCAGGCTCAGGTCGCCGTACTGAATCGCGTTGGTAAAGCCATTGGCACGCGACAAGCCCTGCCACTGCGTCTGGTACAACCCTATCAGCCCGCCGCCGGCGGCCCCCAGCGCAATCCCGGTCCACAGGCAGGAGGCATGCGGCGCAAAGCGCATCAGACAGAAGATGCACGGCAATGCCAGCAGATACTTGAGCGGCCGATCCATGCTGCCCCAGTCCCCGGTGGCGTCCATGTCGAGCATCCACAGCACCGCCATGCAGGCAAACACCAGCGCCAGCCACCATGCGGCACGCGGCGCAGGACTGCGGCACCACCACGGGGCGCTGACCACGGCCGTGAGCAGCAGCAGGGCCGCGCCGTAGGAATACCCCGAGGGCAGCCACAGCGCCAGCCCCGCAAGCATGAAAGCGCCGCAGTTCGCGCAGCGTTCGAACCAGCGCTGCGCAGTCATCGGCGGATCACCCGCCCCGTCAGACTGTCGCGGTCGTAGTACAGCGCTGCATGGCGAAAAAAAGCCTCCAGCGCCACGAACAGGCAGTACAGAAAGCCCGCCCCGCCACACAGAAAACCCAGGCGCACCAGATACAGGCGCAAGAACATCCACAGCCCCGAGGCCAGGCCGCGCAGCACGCCGCCCCGCCGGCCCTGCCCGGCGCGCTTGGCCGCCCCGAGCATCGCATACTGGGTGAGCTTTTCCAGGCTGCCCCGCACCGTGGTGCGCGAGTAATGCAGCAGCCGCGCCTCGATGCGCCGGCGCGGCACGGCAGCGCCGCCGGGCAGCGGGTACAGACGGGCCTGCTCGTGCACCACGCCGGTGTATTCCTCGAGCAGGGCGCGCACGAACAGGCGCTCGATATACGATTGCGCGCGAAAGCGCCTGAGCTCATGCCCAAAGGCCACGATGCGCCAGCGTATGCTCCAGACCGCCTGCGCGCCCGAGCGCACGATGGCCTGCAACTCGCGCGCAAAATCCGGCGTCATCACCTCATCGGCATCGAGAAAGAACACATAGTCGCCGCGCGCATGCGCCAGCAGCCGGTTGCGCTGCACGGCAAAGCCCTGCCAGTCCGGCGCGCTATGAACCTCGGCGCCCAGCGCGCGGGCCATGGCCACGGTGTCGTCCTCGCTGCCGCTGTCGACCACCAGCAACTGGTCGGCAAAAGCGGCGCTGCGCAGACAGGCTTCGATGCGGTGCGCCTCGTTGTGGGTCAGCACCGCCACCGTCAACGTGGGCGGCGGCGCTGCGCCGGCCTCGGACATCGATCAGTGCCCGGCAGGCGCAGGCGCGCCGGCCTGCAAGCGGTACACCGTCCCGCAATAAGGGCACTTGGCCTGGCCCGTGCGGGCGACATCCAGATACACCTTGGGGTGGTTGTTCCACAACGGCATGTCGGCCCGGGGGTTGGGGCAAAAAACGCCGCCCTGCGCGTTCAGTTCCCGGGCCGGCAGTTCAACGATGGCTTGCGGCATGGGCATCAGACCTTGGTGAGCCAATGGGCGTAATGGGCATTGCGGCCGTTGACGATGTCAAAGAAAGCGCCCTGGATCTTTTCGGTGACAGGGCCCCGGCTGCCGCTGCCGATCTCTATCCGATCGAGCTCGCGGATCGGCGTCACCTCGGCCGCCGTGCCGGTGAAGAAAGCCTCGTCAGCGATGTAGATCTCGTCGCGCGTGATGCGCTTTGGGACGATCTCCAGCCCCAGATCCTTGGCGATATGGAACACCGTGTTGCGGGTGATGCCATTGAGCGCGCCGGCCGACAGATCGGGGGTGTAGATCACGCCGTCCTTGACCACGAACACATTCTCGCCGGCGCCTTCGCTGACAAAGCCCGTGCTGTCGAGCAGCAGCGCCTCGTCGTAACCATCATCGACGGCCTCCATGTTGGCCAGGATGGAGTTGGTGTAATTGCTCACCGCCTTGGCCTGCGTCATCGTGATGTTCACATGGTGGCGCGTGTAGCTGCTGGTCTTGACGCGGATGCCGCGCCGCATGCCCTCCTCGCCCAGGTAGGCGCCCCAGGCCCAGGCCGCCACCATCAAATGGATCTGGTTGCCCTTGGGCGAGACCCCCAGTTTTTGCGAGCCGATCCAAGCCAATGGCCGCAGGTAACAGGCGTCGAGCCGGTTCTCCCGCACCACCGCCCGTTGCGCCTGGTTCACCTCATCGCGGCTGAACGGCAGTTGCATGCGCAGGATTTTTGTGCTGTTGAACAGCCGCTCGGTGTGCTCATGCAGGCGGAAGATGGCGGTCGTGCCGTCGGCCGTCTTGTAGGCGCGCAGGCCCTCGAAGGCGCCGCAGCCGTAATGCAGGGTGTGGGTCAGCACATGGACCTTGGCATCGCGCCAATCGACCATCTGGCCGTCCATCCAGATCTTGCCGTCACGATCGGCCATCGAGGGAACTACGGGGCTCATGGATATTCCTTTGCCGGGTTTGCAGGGCGCAAAAGCGCAATTTTACGGGGCAGCGGGCGGCGGGCTGGCGTTGCCGTCCTGCGGCCGGAACAAGACCCAGGACACCAGCTTGCCGTGGCGAAACTCGCAGGTCACATGCGACTGGCTGGCGTCGGTCCAGCGATAGACCTCGGGCTGCGCATCCGCCGCCGACAACATCTCCCCCAGCGCCTGCGTCAGCGCCAGCACATGCATCATGTCCACACCTTTGCGGAGCCGGGCGTTGAGCATGACGGCGCTGCCCACATAGCCCATCGGGCGCCTGGCGGTTTTCTTCATCACGGCCACGAGCCGCGTGAAATGCAGCAACCCCCACATGACCATCGCGCCGACCACGGCCAGCACACCGGCCCAGCCATAGGCGGCAAAACCAAACCCCGGCAGACCCACGGCAGCCAAAGGCAGCAAGACATTGCGCAAATTCATGGCCGGTATTGTCTTATGAACCTCGCCCGCGCCGGCAGACCGGCAAGCAGGCAAGCAGGCAAGCAGGCAAAGATACGCAACGCGCTGCCGGCAACGCCCGCCAGCGCACGGGCCGCATCGACGGTGACCGCCCGGCATCCGTTTGGGGCAGGCCCGGGCACCGATTCCCCATTTCGGTGATTTTGTATACAGAACGGTGCATGCACTGTGTACAAAATCTGGCATGGGACTTGTATGGAGCCATGGCATGCCAGCCCAGACCACCGCCCCTGCAGCCATTGAACTGAGCGCGCTGACCAAACGCTATGCCCCGGGCAAGCCGGCGGTCGATGCCATCGACCTGCGCATTGCCAGCGGCAGCTACTGCTGTCTGCTGGGCCCTTCGGGCTGCGGCAAGAGCACCACGCTGCGCATGATTGCCGGGCATGAGTCGGTGAGCAGCGGGAGCATCCTGCTCGATGAGCGCGACATCACCGACCTGCCCGCCGCTGCGCGCGGCACGGCCATGATGTTTCAGAGCTTTGCGCTGTTCCCGCACCTGTCGGCGCTGGACAATGTGGCTTTCAGCCTGAAGATGCAGGGCCTGGGCCGGGCCGAGCGCCAAGCCCGGGCGCGCGATCTGCTCGGGCGCGTGGCCATGGGGCATCTGGCCGAGCGCAAGCCGGCACAGTTGTCGGGCGGACAGCAGCAGCGCGTGGCCCTGGCCCGCGCGCTGATCACCCGCCCGCGCGTGCTGTTGCTCGACGAGCCGCTGTCGGCGCTCGACCCGTTTCTGCGCAGCCAGATGCGGGCCGAACTGCGCCGCTGGCAACAGGAGCTGGGCCTGACCTTCATCCATGTGACGCACTCGCAGCAAGAGGCCATGGCCCTGGCCGACACCATGGTGGTGATGAACCACGGCGTGATCGAGCAGGCAGGCACGCCGCACGAGGTCTACAACCGGCCGGCCAACGAGTTCGTGGCGCGCTTCATGGGCGGGCACAACGTGATCGACACGCCCGCAGGCTTGGTGGGCGTGCGCGCCGACCACCTGCAATTGGCGCCCGCCGAGGCCGATCTGCCCCGGGATGCGCAGCGCATGCAGGCCGTGGTGACCGATGTCGAGTACCAGGGCAGCCATGTGCTGCTGGGCCTGCAACAGCAGGGCCTGGCCCTGTCGGCCAACGACACGGCGGCGTACTCGGTGATGCTGTCCGAGGCGGCGTTTGCCGCGCGCCCTTACCCGGTGGGGCAGGCGGTGCAACTGCACTGGAGCGCCGGGCAGGCCCATCCGCTGCGTCCGCCGGCCCGGGCGGCGACTGCATTGCATGACGCCTGATCGCGGCAGCGCCTTTTCTTCACCCCCCCTTTCTTCACCCTTTTTTCTTCGCCCTTTTTTCTTCGCCCTTTTTGCGCAACCCCAGGAGTTCTCCCATGTCCGACACCCATGCCGACACCCATGCCGATTCCCCCGCCGTCGCTTCCGAGGCCCGCGGTGTGCCGCGCCGCCGGCTGCTCGCGGGCATGACGGGCATGGTGGCCGCTGCGGCGTTGCCGGCCGTCCATGCGCAGGAAAAAATCGTGCTGCGCTATCTGGGCACGGCGGTGAACCAGGACAAGGCGATTGCCCAGAGGTTCCAGGCCGACACCGGCATAGCCATCCAGTACGTGGCCGTGACCACCGACGATGTGAGCAAGCGCGCCGTCACCGCGCCCAACAGCTTCGACCTGATCGACACCGAGTTCTTCTCGCTCAAGAAGATCGTTCCGACCGGCAATCTCAGGGGCATCGACAGCCGGCGCATCAAAAACGCCGACAAGATCACCACGCTGTTTACCACCGGCATGGTGGCGGGCAAGGCCGTCGGCGAGCAGGGCACGGCCCCCAAGAAGGTGATCTACCTGGAAGGCGAGAAGTCCAGGAAATTCGCCGCCGCGCCCACGCAGTACATGTCGCTGATCCCCACCGTGTACAACGCCGACACGCTGGGCATCCGGCCCGACCTGATCGGGCGCCCGATCGACTCCTGGGCCGAACTGCTCAACCCCGAGTTCAAGGGCCGGACGGCGCTGCTGAACATCCCCTCGATCGGCATCATGGACGCGGCCATGGTGGTCGAGGCCATGGGCATCTACAAGTACCCCGACAAGGGCAACATGACCCAAAAGGAGATCGATCTGACGATCAAGACCCTGATCGAGGCCAAGAAGCAGGGCCAGTTTCGCGCGCTGTGGAAGGACTTCAACGAGTCGGTGAACCTGATGACTTCGGGCGAGGTGGTGATCCAGTCGATGTGGAGCCCGGCCGTGACCGCCGTGCGCACCAAGGGCATCGCCTGCAACTTCCAACCCCTCAAAGAGGGCTACCGGGCCTGGGCCGCAGGCTTTGGTCTGCCGGCCACGCTGTCGGGCAAGAAGCTCGATGGCGCCTATGAGTTCATCAACTGGTTCCTGGACGGCTGGGCCGGCGCCTACCTGAACCGCCAGGGCTACTACAGCGCGGTGCTGGAAAGCGCCCGGTCCCGGATGCAAGCCTACGAATGGGACTATTGGATGCTGGGCAAGCCCGCCGCGCAGGACATCAAAAACCCCCATGGCGAACTGCTGGCCAAGGCCGGCTCGGTGCGCGACGGCGGCAGCTACGAGGCGCGCATGGGTGCCATTGCCTGCTGGAACGCACTGATGGACGAGAACAACTACATGGTGCAAAAGTGGAATGAGTTTGTCGCGGCATGAGGGCCGTCCGTTGCCATGCCCGACCCGCTGCTGCCCATTGCGGGGCGCTTGCCCGACTGCCCCGGGCGCTTTGACCGGGCGTTGCGAAACGCCATGAGCGCCGCCCGGCCGCCCGAAGGCGCTCATACCGCAGCCGAAGGCGAAGGTATTCCATCTATCGCCGCCCGGCCGCCCGAAGGCACTCCCATGAGCACCCCCCACGCACCGCCCTTGCCCCCCGGCGCAGCCCCCGGGCGGCGCATCGCCCCCTGGTGGCAGGCGGCGCCGTTCGCGCTGGTGTTCCTGCTGTTCTTTCTGCTTCCGCTGGCGCTGATCGTGATGGTCAGTTTCTGGGACTTCAATGAATATGAACTACTGCCGGGCTTCACCGGCAAGAACTACCGGTCGATCTTCGCCGGCTGCGCGGATGCGTCCGACCTGTGCGTGACGCTCAAGACCTACGGCTCGACGCTCAAATTCTGCGCCCTGGTGTGGCTGATCACGCTGGTGACCGGTTTTGCCGTGGCCTATTTCCTGGCTTTTCATGTGCGCTCCCCGGGCCTGCAAACGCTGCTGTTCGTGCTGTGCACGATCCCGTTTTGGACCTCCAACGTGATCCGCATGATCTCGTGGGTGCCGCTGCTCGGGCGCAACGGTCTGGTGAACCAGGCGCTGGTCGGTCTGGGGCTGGTCGATGCGCCCGTCGAATGGCTGCTGTTTTCCGACTTTTCCGTGGTGCTGGCCTTCGTCCACCTGTACACCATGTTCATGATCGTGCCGATCTTCAACAGCATGATGCGCATAGACCGCAGCCTGATCGAGGCCGCCAGCGACAGCGGCGCCAGCGGCTGGCAAACCTTGTGGAACGTGATCATTCCGCTCTCGCGCACCGGCGTCATCATCGGCTCGATCTTCGTCATCACCATCGTCATGGGCGACTTCGTCACCATCGGCGTGATGGGCGGCCAGCAGATCGCGTCGGTCGGCAAGATCATCCAGGTGCAGGCCTCCTACCTGCAGTTCCCGCTGGCAGCGGCGAATGCGGTGATCCTGCTGGCCGTGGTGCTGATGATCATTTACGGCCTGACCCGCTGGGTCGATATCCGCAAGGAGTTATGACATGTCTGCGCGCCCATCGCGCCCCGCCGGTTTCTGGCCCCTGGCCATGGTCTTTGGCCTGTTCGTGCTGTTCATGTACGGGCCGATGCTGGTGATCTTCATGCTGAGCCTGCAAGGCCCCGAGGGCGGGCTGACTTTCCCGATGCGCGGCCTGTCGCTGCACTGGTTTTACCAACTGGCCGAAGGGCTGGGCGTGGTCGACATCGCGGCGGCGCTGTGGCGCTCGCTGGCCCTGGGTGCCGTGGTGATGCTGTGCACCGTGCTGCTGTCGGTGCTGGCCGGGCTGGCGTTTCGCAAGCGGCTGGCGGGCGGCGCTGTGCTGCTTTTCATCGCCGTGGCCAGCCTGATCATGCCGTCAATCATCGTGTCGCTGGGCATAGGGCTGGAGTTCCGGCTGATCGACAGCGGCATTCAGTCTGCGCTGCAATGGCTGGGCATGGAAAGCGCGCGGCAAAACTATGGCACGGCGCTCGGACTGTTCAGTTCGGCACTGGGCGCGCACCTGACCTGGACGCTGCCATTCGGCCTGCTGATCATGTTTGCCGTGTTCAACCGCTTCAACCCGGCCTACGAAGAAGCCGCGCGCGACCTGGGCGCGACACCCTGGCAGGGCTTCGCGCATGTGGTGCTGCCGCTGATCGCGCCTTCGGTGGTGGGCATCGCCATGTTCGGCTTCACGCTCAGTTGGGACGAGATCGCCCGCACCTCGCAGGCCATCGGCGAGGTGAACACGCTGCCGCTGGAGTTGCAGGGCCTGACCAGCACGGTGACCACGCCCGCGATCTACGCGCTGGGCACGCTGACCACGGTGGTGTCGCTGCTGGTGATGGGCATCACGCTGGCGCTGGTCTGGCTGCTCGAGCGCAGGCGCAAGGCACGCACCAGAGCATCCCGATGACGAGCGCAAAAACCACCCGGCCCGTGCGCGCCCCAAAGCCCCCGCCCGATGCGCCGCCCGCAGCAGACACAGCGGGCTTGCTCAGCGACAACGACATGTACGAGCGCATGGTGTCGGCCATTTTGGAGCACCGTCTGCCGCCCGGCACCAAGTTGGTCGAAGACCGGCTGGCCACGGCGTTCGGCGTTTCGCGCACCCGTGTGCGGCCGGTGCTGGTGCGGCTGGCCAATGAGCAGGTGGTCACGCTCACGCCCCGCCGGGGCGCGTCGATTGCCCAGCCCACGCCGCAGGAGGCACGGGAGGTGTTCGAGGCCCGCCGATTGCTGGAGCCGCGCCTGGTCGAGCTGTTCATTGCCAATGCCGCGGCGGCGGACATCGCCGCGCTGCGCGCCTGTATCGATGACGAAGAGGCCGCCTGCGCCAGCGGCGACATGCGCCGCGCGATCCGCCTGTCGGGCGACTTTCATCTGCGCATTGCGCAGGTGGCGGGCCAGCAGACGCTGGGGCGCATACTGCGCGAACTGGTGTCGCGCACTTCGCTGATCCTGATGACCTACAGTCCCGGCCAGGCGCGCGAGCGCGAACGAGCCACGGCCTGCGGGTGCCGCGAGCACCGGGCGCTGGTCGACGCGATCCGGCTGCGCGACGCGCGCGCGGCCGCGCGCCTGATGCTGGCGCATCTGGCGCGCATCGCGGCACAATTGGAATTCACCCCGCCGGCCGCCCAGGCCCCGGACCTGGTCCGCCTGCTGGGCGGCAGCGCCTGAGATTTCCCGCACCCATCTGACACCCCGCCATGCGCCAATTGCTCGTCATCAATCCCAACACCTCGGCCCATGTCAGCGCGCTACTGCAGCAGCATGTGCAGGCCGCCGCAGGGCTGCATGTGGCGGTGCGCACGGTCACCGCGCGGTTTGGCGCGCCCTACATCGCCTGCGAGGCCAGCTACGCCGTGGCGGCCCATGCGGCGCTCGACGCCTGGGCGCACGACCTGGCGCAATCCCGACCCCGGCCCGATGCCGTGCTCATAGGCTGCTTTGGCGACCCGGGCCTGATGGCGCTGCGCGAGAGCAGCCCCGTGCCCGTGACCGGGCTGGCCGAAGCCTCCTTCGTGGAGGCCGCGCGCCACGGCCGCTATGCCATCGTCACCGGCGGCCAGCGCTGGGGCCCGATGCTGCAACGCCTGGCGCAGGCCCTGGGCCAGACCCAGGCGCTGGCGGGCATCCATACCGTGACCGCCACCGGCGCGCAGTTGGCGGCCGACCCCGTGGCCGCGCACGCGCTGCTGGCCCCGGCCTGCCGCGACGCCGTGCGGCAGTTGGGGGTGCAGGCGGTGATTCTTGGCGGCGCCGGCATGGCCGGCATGGCCGCCGCCGTGCAATCGCAGTTGGCCATGCTGGGCGTATCGGGTGTGCCGGTGATCGACAGCGTGCTGGCGGGCGCGCACTGGGCGCTGCATGCCCACCCGGCGCCAGCACAGCGCCAGACGCCGGGCTTCGATGTGGCGTGGACCGGCTTGTCGCAGGAAATGGCGCTGCTGGGCGCCTGAATGCCGCTGGCCTGAATGCCGGTTTGACGCCGGCAGGCGCAGGGCCTAGCATCACGCCCGTCATGACTCGGGGGCAGTCCGGTGCCTGGCTGGCCGGCAGAGTGCCGACCGCCGCCATCGCCTCTTTCCTCGCCTCTTTCCATTACTACTCGGGAACCATCCTGTGCATATGCTCAAACTCACCCGGATCGGAAACTCCGTCGGTGTCGTTCTGCCCAAGGAAGTCCTGGCACGCATGAAGCTGGGCAAGGGCGAGTCGGTTTTTCTGACGGAAACGCCCGATGGCTATGCGCTCACGCCATACGACCCGGCGTTGGAAGAACAAATCAAGGCCGGGCGCGAGTTCATGCATGATTTTCGTGACAGCTTCCATCAGTTGGCCCAATGAACTGGCGCTGGGTCAGCCAACAGGCGCTGATGTTGCTGCATGGCGATAGCCTGGCCACCCATGGTGGGCGCGAGGGCATGCGCGATGAAGGGTTGCTGGAGTCTGCGCTGATGAGGCCGCAGAACCTCGCGGCCTATGCGGATGCCAGCCAGCCGCCGGATACCGCCGCATTGGCGGCCAGCTACGGGGTCGGCATCGCGAAAAACCATCCCTTTGTCGACGGCAACAAGCGCGCTGCGTTTCTGGCGGTCGGCCTGTTTCTCTACCTGAACGGATCTCGCTTGCAGGCCGACCAGGCCGACGCCACGCTCACCATGCTGGCCGTCGCCGCAGGCGATATCCCTGAGGATGCCTTTGCCTCCTGGTTGCGCGCGTATCTGGCCCCCAGGCCGCAATAGCCGGCCGGCCGGCAAAGTGCCGAGACGCTGCCCCGTCGATGCCGGCCCGGTGACGATGCGCCGTCACACCGCCCGTCACTGCGCCAGCGTGTTGGCCCTGAAGTCGCAGTAGGCGGCCACCAGGCATTGCTGGCAGCGGGGTTTGCGGGCCTGGCACACATAGCGGCCCAGCAGGATCAGCCAGTGGTGCGCGTCGACCGCGCAGGTCTGCGGCACGCGCTGCAGGAGTTGCAGCTCCACCGCCAGCGGGTTCTTGCCCGGGGCCAGGCCGGTGCGGTTGCTGACGCGAAAGATATGCCTGTCCACCGCCATCGTCGGCTCGCCGAAGGCCACGTTCAGCACCACATTGGCCGTCTTGCGGCCCACGCCGGGCAGGGTCTGCAAAGCCTCGCGCGTGCGCGGCACCACGCCGCCATGGTGCTCGACAAGGATGCGGCAACTGTGCAGCAGGTGGCGCGCCTTGCTTTTGTACAGGCCAATGGTGCGGATATGGCTTTCCAGGCCGGCCAAGCCCAGGTCCAGCATCGCCTGCGGCGTGTTCGCCACCGCAAACAGCCGACGCGTGGCCTTGTTCACGCCGACATCGGTGGCCTGGGCCGATAGCAGCACGGCGGTCAATAGCTCGAACACGCTGGTGTATTCCAGCTCGGTGCCGGGCGTGGGGTTGGCCGCTTGCAGCGCGGCGAAGAAGGGGGCTATGGATTCTCGTTGCATGGGGGCATGGGGGCATGGGGTATTGGGGGCGCAGGGCCATGCCGATGGTAGTGGCTGAGGGCGGGTCTGGCCAGCCGCTGCACCGGCCCCGTCGATCGGCAGGAGCGGCTTGGCGGGCCGGCACCGAAAGCGCTTCGGGGAGCGGCGCCGAAAGCGCCGTGGCAGCGTTTCACCTATGCCGGGGTGTGCCGATGGCCGGTACGATCCGCCCACCACGACACCGGCCACAGCGCCCACCGCCATGCCCATGACCCGAAAAACCCATGCCGCCCCCAGCGGCATCGTGGCCCACACGGCCACCAGCCTGTCGCGCGCGATCCATGCACGCGAGGTCTCGTGCGTGGAGGTGCTGCAAGCCTACCTGGCCCAGATCGATCGCCTGAACCCCGTGGTCAACGCCCTGGTGGCGCTGGTCGAGCGCGATGCGCTGCAGCGCTTGGCGCTCGAGCGCGATGCGCAACTGGCCAGGGGCCAGAGCCTGGGCCCGCTGCACGGCATGGTGCAGGCGCCCAAGGACATCATGCCCGCCGCCGGCATGGTCACCAGTTGCGGCTCGCCCATTTTTGCCGGCCAGGTCTCGCCCGCCGACGCGGTGGTGTACGAGCGCATGCGGGCCAGCGGCGCGCTCTTCATAGGCCGCAGCAACTCGCCCGAGTTCGGCCTGGGCGGCCACACCTACAACCCGGTGTACGGCACCACGCGCAATGCCTTCGACCCCGGCCGCTCGGCCGGTGGCAGCAGCGGCGGCGCCGCCGTGGCCGTGGCGCTGCACATGCTGCCGGTGGCCGACGGCTCGGACATGATGGGCTCGCTGCGCACGCCGGCAGCGTTCAACAATGTCTATGGCCTGCGCACCTCGTTCGGCCTGGTGCCGCATGGGCCGACGCAAGAGGTGTTCTTCCAGCAGTTCAGCGTGACCGGCCCGATGGCGCGCAACATCCCCGACCTGGCGCTGCTGCTGTCGGTGCAGGCGGGTTTCGATGCGCGCCTGCCGCTGACGCGCCGGCATGAGGATCTGGCCGCCTTCGGCCAGCCGCTGGAGCGCGATTTCAACGGCACGCGCATCGGCTGGCTGGGCGATCTGGGCGGCCACCTGCCCACCGCGCCCGGCCTGCTGGCCACCTGCGAGCAGGCGCTCGCGCATTTGCGCACCCTGGGTTGCACGGTGGATTCGGTGCTGCCCGCGTTCGACATGGAGCAACTCTGGCGCGCCTGGATCGACCTGCGCAGCTTCAGCCTGGCCGGCGCCCATGCAGCCCTGTACCGCGACAGCGCCACGCGCGCGCTGCTCAAGCCCGAGATGGTGTGGGAGATAGAGCGCGGCATGCGCCTTGCGGCCCTGCAGGTGTACGACGCGGCCTGTGTGCGCTCGGCCTGGTACCAGGCGCTGCGCGGCCTGTTCGAGACCTTTGATTTTCTGCTGCTGCCCGCTGCGCAATCGTTCCCGTTCGACGCGGCCCTGGACTGGCCCCACGCTATCGGCGGGCGGGCCATGGACAGCTACCACCGCTGGATGCAGGTCGTGGTGCCCGCCACCATGGCCGGCCTGCCGGCGCTGTCGGTGCCTGCGGGCTTCGGGTCTGGCGCCGATGCGGGGCTGCCGGCGGGCCTGCAAATCATCGGCCCGGCGCAGACCGATGCCGCGTTGCTGCAGATCGGCCATGCTTACGACCAGGCCAGCGGCCATGCGCGCGTGCCCAGCCCGCTGTTGGCCCGGTCGGATTGACGGGATTCGAGCCGCCGCGCCCGTCGCCCGCCCCGGAAGATACGAGCCCCCGCCGATGCTGCGCTCCCGCCGTGTATCCGGTCTTTTGGCCTGCGCGCTGGCGTTGGCGCTGACGGCACCCGGCGCGGCGCTGGCCCAGACCTACCCCGACCGGCCGATCAAGCTCGTCGTGCCCTATGCGCCCGGCGGCGCCACCGACATCCTGGGGCGCCTGCTGGCCGCGGCAATGGGCGAGCACCTGGGGCAGCCGATGGTGGTGGAGAACAGACCCGGCGCGAGCACGGTGGTGGCCGCATCCGCCGTGGCCAAGGCTGCGCCAGACGGTTACACCCTGCTGCTGGGCTCCAACACCACGCTCACGCTGAGCCCGGTCATCCGCTCCCGACTGCCGTATGACCCGGTGCGCAGCTTCACGACGATCGGCCTGGTGGCCGACATGGGGCTGCTGCTGGTGGTCCGCAGCGACATGCCGGGCAGCACGCTGGCCGACATCGTGGCCCAGGCCAGGGCCGCGCCCGGGCAACTCTCGTATGGCTCGCTCGGCACCGGCTCGGCGACGCACTTTGGCGCCGAGATGCTCCAATCTGCGGCGGGCATTCAGATGCTGCATGTGCCCTTCAACGGCAGCGCACCGAACCTGACCGCATTGATGGGCGGGCAGGTGCAGTTGGCGCTGGACACGGTGGTGGCATCCACCCCGCTGATCGAGGCCGGCAAGATCAAGCCCATCGCCACGCTCGGGTCGCAGCGCCTGCTGCGCCTGCCCCAGGTGCCCACCGTGGCCGAGAGCGGCTACCCGGGCCTGGACATGAGTGCCTGGTTCCTCTTCGTCGGGCCTGCGGACCTGCCCGCGCCGGTGCTCGGCAAGCTGGAAAAAGCGCTGGCCGACACCATGGCCTCGGCGGCGCTGAAAAAGAAAATGCAGGACCTGGGCCTGACCCCGGCCTGGGGCAACGGCGCGGCCCTGCGCGAGCGCGTGCAGCGCGAACTGCCCATGATGCGCGCCGTGGCTGCGCGCGCCGGCATCCGGGAAGATTGATGGCCCGACAGCGCCACCGAGGCCCGAACGGCAAGCCGCCGCCGCCTCGATACCGGCGCCGTAGTGCCGTCAGAAATGCCCGCACTGCTTTCCGGGCCGCAGCAGGACACCCGGGCGGAGCAGTCATCGGGGCAGCGGCAAAAACGATACCCGATGACGGAAGGCGGCCGGCGCACCGCCGCGCCAATGGGTGTCGCTTCAGGGTGTCACTTCAGGACGTCACTTCAACCAGGGCCTGATCCAGCCCAGTCCATCGGACGTGGCCTGCGCTACAGCGCCACGGCTGGGGCGGTATTCGCAGCCGATCCAGCCGTCGTAGCCCTCTTGGTCGAGCAGTTGGAACAGGTAGCTGTGGTTGATCTCGCCCACGTCCGGTTCATGGCGCTCGGGCACGCCGGCGATCTGGATATGGGCAATGCGGCCTGTGGGCAGGTACTGGCGCAACTTCGTCGCCAGGTCGCCCTCGACGATCTGGGCGTGGTACAGGTCCATCTGCACCTTGACGTTGGCGGCACCGATCTCGGCGACCAAGGCATGGGCCTGGTCTTGGCGGCTCAGGAAGAAGCCGGGCATGTCACGGCCATTGATGGGCTCCAGCAGGATGTCGATGCCCTGCGGCGCGGCCTGCTTGGCAGCGTGGCGCAGATTGGCGACATAGGTGGCGCGCACGGTGGCGGCGTCCACGCCCTGCGGCACCAGGCCGGCCATCACATGGATGCGGGGGCATTCGAGCACCTGGGCGTAGGCCAGGGCCTGCTCCAGCGCTGCGTGAAACTCGGCCTGGCGCCCTGGCAGGCAGGCCAGGCCGCGCTCGCCAGCGTCCCAGCGGCCGGCCGGGGCATTGAAGAGCACCTGCTGCAAGCCGTGGGCGCGCAGGCGCGCAGCCAGTTCTTGCGCGGGGTGGCTGTAGGGAAACAGGTATTCCACCGCCTTGAAACCATCGTCGGCAGCGGCGGCAAAGCGGTGCAAAAACTCTACCTCGTTGTAGAGCATCGAGAGGTTGGCGGCAAAGCGGGGCATGGGGGGGTCTTCCGTGGTCTGCGGGGTTTACATGGTTTGCATGATTTACATGGTTTACCGATGGGCGCCAAAGGTCTGGCGCAGTTCTGCAATGCGCGGCCCGGTCGGCGGGGTCGGGGCATGGCGGGGCTGGCACGGCAGCCACGGGCGCGCGGTTTCTTCCCGTGCTTCGAGCGCGGCCATCGCGGCGGCGGGGTTGTCGTGCCAGACATTGGGCGCCAGGCGCGCCAGCATCACGGCCCGGATCGGGCGGCCTGGGGGCGTGTCGCGCGCGGTGGTCTGCGCCACCGCCTTGGCGGCCTCGGGCGCGCCCGGGCGGTGATAGGGAATAGGGGGCACGCGGCCCAGCTTCATCACGAAGCAGGGCGTGATCGGCGCGCGCAGTTGCGCATCCGGCGCCAGCGGCCCGTCTGCCGCCGCATCGCTTGGCAACGAGCAGGACACCCGTGTCGAGTCACCGATCATCTGTCGGTCTGCGCTGGCCATCGGAGCGCATCGCGGCGTTGCATCGCTTGCCAATACGCTCGGTATGGGCTGCGCGCTGCGCCTGGCGCTGCGCTCCGATGGCTGCGCGCAGCCTACGACATCTGACCGATGACGCGACACCAGGCTTGTGCTGTGGGTATGGATGACGCAGCACGCAGGCGCGGCGGTGCTGGCCGACGCGGCGCAGACGGCGCAGAGGTGGCGGTGCAGCGCAATGGCCTTGCTGGCGCGAGCGCCAGACAGTTGCCGGCCCCGGGCATCGAACCGGGCCAGGCGCTCGGGCGCGGGCGTGCCCGGGCAGGCGTCGGTGGGCGTGATCAGGCAGTCATCGGCCAGCCGCACGCCGATGTTGCCGGCGCTGGCGTGCCCGTCGCCGCGCCCGAACAGGCGGCGGCCCACACGGCAGATCTCCGCCCGGGCTTGCCGTTCGTCGCCGTCCGGTGATTCCGGGCGCTGGTTCATGCCGGCAATCGGGCAAACGCCGCGCGAAAGAAGTCGCTGCGGCCAAAGTTACCTGACTTGAGCGCGATGTGCAGGCCCTCGGGCGCCAGGGGCGACCGCGCATGGCACCAGGGCACGCCGGGGTCTATCTGTGCGCCAATGCGCAACTGCGCTATGCCCAGGGCCTGCACGCAGGCGCCCGAGGTTTCGCCGCCGGCCACGATCAGTTGGCGCACGCCGCGCTGCACCAGAGCGCACGCGATCGCGGCCAGCGTGGCCTCGACCAGTGCCCCGGCCTGGTCGCTGCCCAACCGGCCCTGGATGGCGCGCACGGCCGACGGCTCGGCGCTGGAGTACAGCAGCACCGGGCCATGGGCGATATGCGCATCGGCCCAGGCCAGGGCCTCGGCGACCATGTCCATGCCCGAGGCAATGCGCAGCGGGTCGATGGCCAGCGCCGGCTTGCCCGCAGCGATGAAGTCCATCACCTGCTGGTTGGTCGCCACCGAGCAACTGCCCGACACGATGGCCTGCAGGCCCTGCGCTGCGGGCAGGCGGTCGGCCTCGTTGCCCGGCGCCAGGCCAAAGTTGCCGGGCAGGCCGATGGCCAGGCCAGAGCCTGCGGTGACCAGCGGCATGCCCTTGAGGGCCGCGCCCAGGCGCAGCAGGTCGGCGTTGCAGACGGCATCGGCCACGGCAATGCGCACACCGTCGGCCCGGAGCGCGGCCATGCGCGCCCGGATCGCGGCCTCGCCCTGGACGACCACGCGGTAATCGATCAGCCCCACGGGGTGCGTCGTTTGTGCCTGCAGCACGCGCACCAGGTTCGGGTCGGTCATCGGGGTGAGCGGGTGGTTTTGCATGCCGCTTTCGTTCAGCAGACGCTCGCCCACGAACAGGTAGCCGTTGAACACGGTGCGCTGGTTGTCCGGGAAGGCCGGGGTGGCGATGCAAAAGTCGCTGCCCAGGGCCTGCATCAGCGCCTCGGTCACCGGGCCGATATTGCCCTGGGCCGTGCTGTCGAAGGTGGAGCAGTATTTGAAATAGATCTGCTGCGCGCCCTGCGCCCGCAGCCATTGCAGCGCGGCCAGCGACCGGGCAACGGCCACGCTGGCCGCGATGGTGCGGGACTTGAGGGCCACCACGATGGCGTCGGCCTCGGTGTCCGGCGCAGCGCCGGGCACGCCGATGGTCTGGAGCACGCGCATGCCGGCGCGCGCCAGGTTGTTCGCCAGGTCGGTGGCGCCGGTGAAGTCGTCAGCGATGCAGCCCAGCGACAAGCGACTCATGCCTGCTCCTGGCCTGCGGGCAGGGCAATGCCGGCGAGGATGGGGCCCACGGCGCCGTCACCCGTGTTGGCACAACGCCGGCAAGTCATGGACGCGCTCCTTCAGGGACATAGGTGGCCCATTTTGCCCCACCCCCGCTGCGATGCATGAGCACCGCTCATCGACCCCCTGAGAATTGATCAGTTGCAGGCCGCGCCAGGCCCTCGTGTAATCGGGCCGGCCCACGAAGTCCTGACACGCGATGACATCAACCGACGCCAACCGACACCAACCGACACCAACCGACATCCAGGGCCAACGCCGTGCACCCGAAAACCGTCTACCCCTACATCCCCAACTCCGTGCCGCAAGTCAAAGCCGCGATGCTGGCGGCCACCGGCGCCCGGTCCATCGACGACTTTTACGCCGATATTCCGGCCGCGCTGCGTGCCCCCCGGGCCATGAACCTGCCAGCGCCGCTGCTGTCGGAGGCCAGGCTCAAGCGCCATGTGCAGGGCCTGCTGGCGCGCAACCGGCCCTGCAGCGAGGTCTTGAGCTTCTTGGGCGGTGGCTGCTACCAGCACCATGTGCCCGCCATCTGCGACGAGATCAACGGCCGCAGCGAGTTCCTGACCGCCTATGCGGGCGAGCCTTATGAGGACCATGGCCGCTTCCAGGCCCTGTGGGAATACTGCTCGATGATGGGCGAGTTGCTCCATCTCGATGTGGTCAGCATCCCCACCTACGATGGCCTGCAAGCGGCGGCAACCGCCTGCTGCATGGCCGCGCGATACACCGGCCGCCAGCGCGTCTTGCTCGCCGGCAACCTCAGCCCGGACAAGTGCTCGCACATCCGCACCTATGGCCGCAGCACGATCGTCTTTGACAGTTTCGCATTCGATGCCGTGACCGGATCGATCGATCAAAGCGCATTGGCAGCGCAGTTGGGCCCTGATGTGGCGGCGGTCTGCATCGACAATCCGAACTACTTTGGTGCGATCGAGGACGGCCCGGCGCTGGCGCGCCTGGTGCATGCATCCGGCGCGCTGCTGGTCGTGGGGGTCGACCCCGGCAGTCTGGGGGTGCTGACCGCGCCGGGCGACTATGGCGCCGATATCGTCTGCGGCGACATACAGACCCTGGGCATGCACATGAACTACGGCGGCGGCCATGGCGGCTTCATCGCCACGCGCGACGAGCCGGCACTGGTCATGCAGTACCCGTCGCGCCTGTTCGGCATCGCCCCCACCGAAGTACCGGGCCAATATGGCTTTGGCGATGTGGCTTATCAGCGCACCTCGTTCGACAAGCGGGAAAACGGCAACGAGTTCGTCGGCACGGCCGCCGCGCTGTGGGGCATTACCGCAGGCGTGTACCTGGCCAGCATGGGCCCGCAAGGCATGGCCGAACTGGGCGAGGGCATCTTGCAGCGCGTGGCCTATGCCCGCGCGCAGATCGCCGCCATCCCCGGTGTGCGCCTGGCGCATCCGGGCAGCGCCCATTTCAAGGAATTCGTCGTCGATTTCAACGCCACGGGCCGCAGCGTGGCGACGATCAACGCGCTGCTGCGCGAACACGCCATCTTCGGCGGCCACGACCTGTCCGGCCTGTTCCCGCAACTCGGCCAGGCGGGTCTGTACGCATTCACCGAGTTGCACAGCCAGGCCGATATCGACACCCTCGTGCAGACCCTGGCACTGGTCACCCGCCCATGACCGGCGCCAGACGATTCCATTTCCCCATCGTTCGTGAACGCGAGGCCGACGAAGTGCACGGATGATTTGGGCATGAAATGAGGAAAGAAATGAGGAAAGAGCCGATGCAAGATATCTCTGCCGCCCGCTTCACCCGGGGCCAGCCCCATTTGCGCCGCTACCACCAGGCGCGCTGGGACGAGCCGGTGATTTTCGAGCTCAGCCAGCCGGGCGAACGCGCGCTGCTGCTGCCCGAGGTGGAACCGGCGATCGCCGCCACCGCAGCCGCCCCATTGCCGCCCGGCATGCGCCGTGCCCAGGCGCCCGCATTGCCGCAACTGAGCCAGAACCGGGTGCTGCGCCATTACTTGCGCCTGTCCCAGGAAACCCTGGGGGCCGACCTGAACGTCGATATCGGGCAAGGCACCTGCACGATGAAGTACAACCCCAAGATCAACGAGCAACTGGCACGCGATGAGCGCATCAGCCAACTGCATCCGCTGCAGGATGAATCGACGGTGCAAGGCATGCTGCAGGTGATGCACGAGATGGAGCATGTCATCGAGGAGGTCTCGGGCATGGATGCGGTCAGTTTGCAGCCGCGCTCGGGATCGCAGGCCATTTACGCCAATATCGCGATGGTCCGCGCCTGGTTCGAGGCCCGTGGCGAAGCCGGTCAGCGTGACGAAATCATCACCACCATCTTCTCCCACCCCTCGGACGCGGCCTGCGCCAAGGTCGTGGGCTACAAGGTCATTACGCTGTACCCGGATGCCGATGGCTACCCGGACCTGGCCGCGATGCAGGCCGCCGTCGGGCCGCGCACCGCTGCGTTGGTGATCACCAACCCGGAAGATACCGGCATCTTCAATCCGCGCATCGCCCAATTCGTGCAAGCTGCGCATGATGTCGGAGCCTTGGCCTGCTATGACCAGGCCAACGCCAATGGCCTGCTGGGCATCACGCGCGCGCGTGATGCCGGTTTCGATCTGTGCCACTTCAATCTGCACAAGACCTTTGCCACGCCCCATGCCTGCGGCGGCCCCGCCGTCGGCGCATGCGCCGTCACGCAAGCCCTGGCCCCGTTTCTCCCCCATCCACGCATCGTCAAGGACGGGCAACGCTACCGCCTCCAGACCGATGAGAAAACCTCGATCGGCAAAGTGGCGGCCTTCATGGGGGCGGCCAGCATCGTGCTGCGGGCCTACGCCTGGGTCATGAATCTGGGGGCCGACGGTCTGCGCGAAGTCGCCGAAGTGGCGGTGCTGAACAACAACTACGTTATGCGCCAGCTATTGCAGATCAAGGGGCTCAGCGCCCCGTATGCCAACGGCAAAAGCCGCATCGAACAGGTGCGCTACAGCTGGCGCGAACTATCGGAAGAAACCGGCGTGCATGCCGAAGACATCGGCCTGCGCGCCGCCGACTACGGCGTGCATTACTGGACCAGCCACCACCCCTACATCGTTGCGGAACCTGCCACCATCGAACCCACCGAGGCCTATTCACGCGCCGATCTCGACGAATTCGTGCAAATCATGGCCCACATTGCCGATGAAGCACGCAGCACACCGCAGACGGTGACCAGCGCGCCGCACCGCTGCCCCACCCGCCGGGTCGACACCAAATACCTTGAAGACCCCCGGCAGTGGGCCATGACCTGGCGCGCCTGGCGGCGCAAGCTGGCCGAGCATGGCGCGCGTTGACAGGAACGAAACCGATGCCCAACACCCCGACCCCGCAAGCGCCAGGCGAAGTTGCCGGCAAGGTCGCCCTGATCACCGGCGCAGGCTCCGGCATTGGCCGCGCCACGGCGCTGCTGTTTGCCACTGAAGGCGCGCAGATCGTGGTCTGCGACCTGGACCCCGAAGGCGGGCAGGCCACGGTGCGCGCCATCGAACAGGCCGGCGCTCAGGCGCTGTTCGTTCAGGCCGATGTGGCGCAAGCGGCCGATTGCGCACGCGCAGTGCAGCAAACGCTGCGGCATTTCGCGCGCCTCGATGTGCTGTTCAACAACGCCGGCATCACCTGCCGCGCCAACGTCGTCGATACCAGCGAGGCCGATTGGGACGCGGTGATGGCCGTCAACGTCAAGTCGATCTTCCTGATGAGCCGGCAGGCGGTGCCCGTGATGGCGGAGCAAGGCGGGGGCAGCATCATCAACGCCGGCTCCGGCTGGGGTCTGGTCGGCGGCCGGGATGCCGTGTCCTACTGTGCAGCCAAAGGAGCCGTCGTCAACATGACGCGCGCGATGGCGCTCGACCACGGGCCGCAGCGGATCCGCGTCAACAGCGTCTGCCCCGGCGATACCGACACGGCCATGCTGCGCGACGAAGCGCGGCAATTGGGTTTGCCCGAGACGGCCCTGGTGCTGGCCGGCAATTCCCGGCCATTGATGCGTGTGGGGCGGGCCGAGGAAATTGCCCAGGTGGTGCTGTTTTTGGCCAGCGATCGGTCCTCGTTCGTGACCGGATCGGCCTATGTCGTCGACGGCGGCGGGCTGGCCGGCTCCGGTTGAGCCGGCGCTGCGTCCGGATCGCCCTGGCTATCCATCAGGAATTGCGCCAACGACTGGAACCGTGGCTGCGCGACCATGCTCGGCTGTGCTATCAGCCAGTAAGCGCCCTCGGCCTCGATGGTCTGTGCGAACGGCCGCACCAGCCGCCCCGAGCGCAGGTCATCGGCGATCAGCGCCAAGCGCCCCAGCGCAATGCCACGGCCGGCCATGGCGGCTGTCAGCAAGGCGTTGCTGTCGTCGATCACCAAGCCACGCCGGGTCGCGCGCACCGATAGCCCCACATGGGTCAGCCAGCGCTGCCAGTCCTGAGGGCCATCTTCGTGCAGCAGCGGGTAGTGGCAGACGGCCGAGGGCTGGCTCAGCGGATGCTCCGGGCGCTCCAGAGCGGGGGAGCAGACCGGCGTCAGCGCCGTTCCGAACAAGCGCCGGGCCCACAGCCGTGGCGGCGGCCGGGTGGTCCAGATCACGGCCATGTCCACCTGGCCCCGGGTGAGCACATCGGCCTGCGCCGTATGGTGCAGGTGCAGTTCGATGTCGGGATGGCGATCGATGAAGCGCGGCAAGCGCGGCATCAGCCATTTGCTCGAAAAAGTCGGCGTCACCGCCAATTGCAAAGTGCTCACCTGCGGGTTGCCCAGACTCGCCAGAACCCGCTCGATGCCATCGAAACTATCCGACAGCACCGCCAGCAACTGCTCGCCCGCCACCGTCAGCCGCACCTGCCTGGGCCTGCGCTCGAACAGTTGCGTGCCCAGGCTTTGTTCCAGCGCGCGGATCTGATGGCTGATCGCAGCTTGGGTAACGCACAACTCATGCGCCGCATTCGTGAATGACAACTGGCGTGCCGCTGCCTCAAAGCTGCGCAGTGCATTCAGGTGGTGAAGGTTTTTGCGCATGGCTTGCCACGGTAGATGCATGCGGCCACCGGTACGCTGCCTGTGCGCAGGCTGTGCGCTGCCGGGGGCCTGGATGAATTTGACCATGAGACCAAGTCATGCAGGAAATAATTTTCCTCACTTGCCGGAAAGCTCTATCGGTATTTCAATGTCCAAGCCTGTGGCTATTGTGCATTCCATATTCGAAGCATTGGAGGCATCGATGAAAAAACACCTTCCAATAGCCCTTCCAATAGCTGGCGTCGCCATTCTTTTGGCCATCCGTGGTCTGACCCATGCCGAAGAAATCGTCGTCGTCGAGATCGGTCATGCGGACCCCCTGTCGGGTCCATCCACGCACCATGGCAAAGACCGGGAACACGGTGTGCGTCTGGCCACGAAAGACCTGAACAGCCAAGGCATTCTCATTCTGATCGGCGGCAAAAAGGCGCGCTTCGAGTCGTTGGGCGCAGACGACGCAGCCGGCAAACGGGCACGATAAGGCGCTGGCGGCCAGGCCCAATGCCACCACGTTCGCACTCAATCCTTGCCCGAATGGATCAATTTGTAAATTGCCACCATCAATCCAACAAGAATGATGCTGATAGCCCAAAGCGTATAGTGAAATGAACCGTTATAACCATTTTCAAGAATGATTTTCAGCGCATCTGCCTTGTCTGATGCAACGGCCTGGAGAGGGAAGTTGATGTCGCCTGCTGCAAGTTTGTCGATCCATGTTTTTGCAACCCCCGTTTCGCCAGCAAAAGGGTGCAAGACATCTTTGAGGCCCAGCTCCAGGACAGTGGAAAGAAAGGCGCCATACAGTGCGACAGCAATGGCCTCGCTGCCCAGCCTGAAGGTGTTGACAACTCCGGCTGCCATTCCGGTTTTTTCTTCGGGCACGAATTTCAGCGCCAGCCCATCCACCAAGCCGGCAGACAAGCCCATTCCTATGCCCACCAAGAGCAGCGGCAACGATAACAGAAGCACAGGAATCCGGGGATGGCTGATAAGCGCCAGACTTGCGACCCCAAGAAGCAGGCTGAGAAGGCTGATGTAGATGATATTGACTGGATCGACCCCCCTCGTTGCCAATTTGCCCGCCAGTATTGGACAAACAAGCATCGGCGACGTCAATAGAATCATGCTCAGACCCGCTTGCGTGGCCGACAGGTGAAGAACGGTCATCAGATAGGTGGGCAAATAGGTCAGCAACGTGACAAACCCGAATGAAACCGCAACGGTCACCAATGCCATCCCTACAAATTTGCCGTTGAGCAACAAAGACAGGTCGAGCACGGGCTGCTGCCGATGGGTTTCGTATTTGATGAATGCAGCCAGCAGTAAAGCACTGGCAATGAGCAAGGATATGATTTTCATGTTGGCCCAACCCCATACCGGGGCCTGGACTATTGCCATCATCAAGGCCAGCAACAGGAAAATGAACAGTGTGGCCCCTATGGTATCGAACCCTTTCGTTGCCTGGGCGCGGGCCTTGTCTGCCGGAATGAGAGAGCTGGCAAAAATGACGATCGACAAGGAAATGGCATGGAACCAGAATATCGCATTCCAGCTATGGAACCCCAACAGGATTCCTGACAATGTAGGGCCGAGGCTTACTCCCAACCCGGCAACCGTTCCGAAAAATGCGAATGCACGCATGCGTGCCGCACCTTCGAATTGAATGGACAGGATGGAGATTCCGCAAGAAAAAACGGCAGCAGCCCCTATTCCTGCAAGTCCTCTCATCAAATCGAGAAACAATGGGTCGCTTGCCATCGCAGAGCATACTGAAGCAATGGCATAGAGCACGGACCCCATCAAGAAGCAACGTTTATGCCCAATTTTGTCTGCCAACGCCCCCCAGGTGAGGGTGAAGCAAGCGAACATCAAATTGAAGGCATTGACGACCCACTGTAAATTGTCAATGGACGCTCCAAGATCGATGCCGATCGCAGGCAACGCAAGCGCCGTACCTGAAATTGAACTGGGGACAACAAAAATGGCCAGCAAGATGACGGCCAATAATGCATTGCCGGATGTACCGGGGTTGATTTTTTCAATTTTATTCACACAAAGACTTCATTCATTGCTGCGCGATGCAACATCTCTTCCGGAACAGTCTGGCCATAATGCAAACTGTCGCTGAATTTCTCAGGCCATCAAGCCATGCAAGGGAATACCCCGGTGATATGGGTGAAAAAGAGGCCGCAGCGCTCACGGCATGGGCCTCGGATGGCTCGCATCCCGCCGATCGTTCGATGCAATGCGCGCCGGCGACTGTACACGACATTTGTGCACACCGGGGTGCCATTTGATCGGGGTTGGCGATTTGCCTCCATCGGCGGTCGGCGAAGGCCGCTCCAGGCTGGACAGGCGCGTGACGGGTGGGTCATGGTCCGGGCCGGGGCAGGGCCGGCATCTGGAACGCAACGAACCCCCGTTCAGCACGTTTGGGTCTCCTCAGCGGGATTGCATGTGCGCCGCGTACAACGAGGGCTGAAGGCCGCGCAACGCCTTGCGCCGCGCGACGATGTCGTGGTGGCGCCCCTGGCGCTCAAGGCCGAACAGTTCGATCAAAAGGCGCATCGCCTGCGCCGCAGCCAGGTGTTCGGACAGATCGGGACGCTGTGTCAGCATCCAGGCCGCCAACCATGCCCGGTCGCCTGCATCACCCGCGCCCTCGAAACTGGTTTCGAACCTGCGGATCCATTACGCAAAGAGCGGGTCGGGAGAACGCCGCGCCAGATCATCCAGGCGCCGAGGCGATAAGCACGCCAGTTCCGCCAGCATCGGCCAGGTCGCCTGCACACCGACCAAGTGCAAACGGGCCTCGACCATCCAGGCCAGCGGCGCCCGTATGATCGTCGGCGTACTCCGCGTCGAATGTCAGCCGCTCTGCGCGCTGTGCAAAGTCTTGCCACAACCATCCGAGCCAAGCGGCCGCACCCTTGTCGCCGAAGGTGCGATGCACCACCGGCTGGATGCTCTCCTGCAACGCCGGCCGCGACATGTCGAGCGGGTACTCTCGTGCCAGCCGTTCGCAGACCATGCGCGCAGCCGTGGCGTCGCACCGCTCAAGCGCTTGCATGGCATCGTTGCGCAGCATCGCGTCGCGGCTGTGCTCGAAGATGTCCAGTTGCATCGCTGCCCCCGCATCGAGGCGTGGCGCCTAATGATCGGTGCTCAGCAGCGGGGTATCCCCGGCGTGCGCGTCACTGGGCGTGGGCGGCAAATCCACGTACTGCCGCACCCATGCCGACATGATGATCATGCCCGAACGCGTCGCGAGTTCCCCTCGCTGCCCCTGCCCCTCCTGGGCGGCAGCGCGCAGTTGCGCGATAACCGATGAGTCTGCCGGCGTCGAGAACAGGCACACCGAGCCGGAGCACTCGAAATGCTCACGTATCCGCAAGACGCGGCAACCGAGTTGCATGCCCGAAGCCAAGATCTGCATGCCGGAGCGCTCCTGAACCACGATAGGCGCGGCATCGGCGTCCAGCACATCGCGGAGCGTCATCTGCACGCCCGGCATGACGTCGGTCACATCGTAGAGGCGCAAAGGGCTCTGCGCCAGTTGCTGCAACCAATAGCGCTGAGTCGCCGTCAGCAGTGGCCCGCCGGGGCCGAGCAGGTACTCGGACACCCGCTGGCGCACGCCCTTGATCTGCAGTTCCCCTTCGGCGATAAGCCAATCCATCAGGTTGACCTGCATGCCGACCCAGAACTCTTCGTCCATCTGCGCGCCGAGTTTGTCTCGTTGCCCATCGTCGAGCAGGCTCCCGAGCAATCCGGTCAAAGCGACCCGCGTGGCCTTGCGATGGCGCTCGAACAGCCAATCGACCACACGTTTGGCGGCACCGTCATGCCCCGTCGGCTCGGCAGCAAGCGCCTGCTGCTGCAGGCAACAGTGCTTGTGCTTCTTGCCGCTGCCGCACGGGCAGGGATCGTTTCGTCCGACTTTTGCTGTCATTGGCGGTTGCTCCCGTGTCAAATCCGGCGATTGTCGCTCGCTGGCGCCAGGTGCCCGCCGGTGTCGCCGACAACGGCAGCGGATGAACCCATTCTCCTTGGTCACTCCTGCCCCAAAAAAGCAAGGATGCCAGCCGCTCTTGTCACCGGGCTGTGCGCTGCTCGGCGCAGGCTGTCGCCACCGCTCATCCCCGGGGAGTGTCAAGCCATGTCGATGGCCCTGCACAAGAACGCCCGCACCACGCCGGCCGTGCGTGCCGAGATAGCCGCCAGTAGCCAGACCGCCAGTGTCTTGGCCCAGCGCTATGGCATCACCGAACAGACGGTCTACAAGTGGAAGAAACGCGAGGTCTTTGGGGACCGCTGTCACACAGCCCATCGCCTGCAGACCGTGCTCACGCCTGCACAAGAGACCGTGGTGGTCCACCTGCGGCGCACCTTGCTGCTGCCCCTGGATGACCTGCTGGCCGTTACGCGGGAGTTCCTCTGCCCTGATGTGTCACGCTCGGGGCTGGACCGGTGCCTGCGCCGCCACGGTGTGGGCAACCTCGATGCCCTCAAGCCCCAGGAGCCTAAGCGACGGCACGCAAAAACGAGAACCCGTCACCCACAGCCCACGATAAGCTTGATCTCATGTGCGCCAACTACGTGCCCGTCACTGCAACCCACCGGCTGCTTCAGTATTTCGGGGTGGTGGGCGGCACGGCGCAGCCGGAGGAGGACGTATTCCCGATGGGGTTGGCTCCCTTCATCCGGCGAGCAGTTTCCGACGAACCTGATGGCGAGGGAGACCTCACGGCCGGCAGCGCAGCAAACCGTCTGCTCGCCACGGGCATCTTCCGGTTTGTGCCGGACTTCGTCGCCAAGCTTGAATGGGCGCGCAGGACCTACAACGCGCGCTCCGAGACTGTCGCCGAGAAAGGCACTTTCCGTCCCGCGTGGGCTGCGGGACAACGCTGCATCATTCCGGCTGAGGCGATCTACGAACCGAACTACGAAAGCGGCAAATCCGTTCGCTGGCGAATTGCAAAAGCCAGCGGCCTGCCGATGGGCATCGCCGGCATCTACACGTCCTGGAAAAATCCCGAAGGCAAAGAGGTCTTCGGGATGTCGATGCTCACGGTGAATGCCGACGACCATCCTTTCATGAAGCGCTTCCATGCGCCCGGACACGAAAAGCGGATGGTTGTGATCCTCGAGCCGAGCGATTTCGATGGCTGGCTGAGTTGCCCAGTAAGCGAGGCGCGGGAGAAGTATTGCAAGCCGTGGGCAGGCGAACGTGAAGGCGTTCCTGCGCCGCTTCCCTTGAGAACAAAGGCCAACACTTCAGCTGAGACGCAGCCGAAGGCGCCCGCGAAAGCAAAGACCACCCCAGTGAAGAAACCCAAACCACCGGCTCCGCCCGCATCGTTGAACGGTGAGCTTTTTTAAAGTGTTGAGTACGAGGAGTTTCGCGGACTTGCACTTTACCTCCACGGGGCCGGCCGCGTCTTACGCAGCGGGAAGACGCTCGTCGGTTGGTCACCATTTGATAGAGGTGTCGTCGAGCCTGACCATCAACTACGCGGTGGGAGGGAGCGCAAACCGGTCGAAGCGCCAGGAACTGATCCTCTACAGTTGGCATAGAGAGGCCAACCGGCCGTGCCAGAGCAGCTGAAATCACGAAAGAGCGCGCTATGACGAGCCTAGTCCATGTGTTGGTTGACCTCGAAAATGTGCAGCCGCCGGCAGCACTTTTGGAAAACTTGGCCCCGGGCTTCGCGAATGCCTGGATCTTCCATGGGCCGCACCAGGAGAAGCTAAGTAAGACCTTCAAGACCCTGATCGGTGAGCGCGCGACCTTGGTGCCCATCACGCGCACGGGCAACAATGCGCTCGACTTCCACCTCTCGTTCTACCTTGGCTACGTTGCTGCCAAGCACCCCGACGCACGGCTTGTTGTGGTCGCCAACGACAAAGGCTACGAACCCATGATCGAGCACGCCGTGTCGCTCGGTTTTGAAGTACGCCGCGAAGGCTACAACGCAGCGGACAAGACCACGCCTAAAAAGGCTGCTCCAGACAAGGGCACTCCAGCAAAGAAGGCAGTCGCCAAGAAGAAGGCGGCAAAAAAGGCGACGCCAGTGGCGAAAAAGTCTGCCACGAAAAAGAAGGTGCCGACTAAAAAGAAGCTTGCGGTCGCGATAGTCGTAGCACCGAAAAAGTCGAACGCCTCGAACGACCTCGACACCCCAGCAGCGCTGCGACGCGTCGTCAAGGCATTCAGCAAGATGGGAGCGGAGCGACCACAGAAGAAAACCTCATTCCTCCGGCATCTCTCGTCCATGCTCGGAAAGGACGCGTCTCAAGAAGCGCTCACGGAAGCCGTGTCGTACTTACAGAAGCGCAGCATCGTTGCGATTGATGGCGACAAGGTGACCTATGTGTAGCATCCCGGACGATTGCATAGACTCCAAACGCTATCCGCTGTTCATGACCAGAGCAGTCCTGCAGGAGCTGATAGAGTCCTTGCAATCCACCCCGGGGAGTGTCAAACCATGTCGATGGCCCTGCACAAGAACGCCCGCACCACGCCGGCCGTGCGTGCCGAGATAGCCGCCAGTAGCCAGACCGCCAGTGTCTTGGCCCAGCGCTATGGCATCACTGAACAGACGGTCTACAAGTCCTTTAAGAGCTACGAGCCGGGCTACGTGCACATGGATGTGAAATACCTGCCCCAGATGCGCGACGAGAGCCGCCGGCGCTACCTGTTCGTCGCCATCGACCGGGCCACGCGATGGGTGTTCGTGCAGCTCAAGGCCAACAAGACGGCCGCCAGTGCACAGGCCTTCCTGAAGACATTGCACAAGGCTTGCCCGATCAGGATCAACAAGTTGCTGACCGACAACGGCAAGGAGTTCACCGACCGACTGTTTGCCAACGGCGAGCGCCAGGTCAGTGGCAACCATGAGTTCGACCAGTTGTGCCAGGCGCTGGACATAGAGCATCGGCTGACCAAGCCCAGGACGCCGAGAACCAACGGCATGGTCGAGAGGTTCAATGGTCGCATAACCGATGTGCTCAAGACCCACAGGTTCGACAGCCGCGAGGACATGGAGCAGACCTTGCTGCGCTATGTGGCCTTGTACAATCACCAACTGCCGCAGTCAGCGCTGGGCAGCAAGACGCCTATGCAGGCCATGAAGGAGTGGCATCAGCAGCACCCGCATCTGTTTCACAACAGGCCATATGATCGTCCGGGATGCGACACTTAGCCAAGGAAGCCCTATGAGTACTCCATCCATTGATGCTGACTGGCGGCAAAGGCCTACCTTGCCCGAGAAATTTTACCCAGGTACTTATCGAATCAACTGAATTTTGAGGCTTCAATGGAATATGAAATTGTTGATTATGACGGCATGACAATTGTCGGTATCTCTTCTAGAGTGGACAACAGTGATGCTGGTTTCAAGAAAATTGAACTTCTATGGAAAGAATTTTTTAAACGAGATATCAAACGCAAGCTTGGGCTTGAAGTTGATTCTGAAATCTGCGAGGCATATCTTGATTATGAAAGCGATGCCAACGGCCCCTACACAATTGTCCTGGGTGCAGTAATGCTTCATCCGTATGTTCCTCCAATGAACGAGGAGTTGGTGATGCACCATATTGAAAAAGGGCGTTATGCCAAGTTTCACACTGCCGACCCAAATGGTATCCGTGATATTTGGAAACACGTTTGGGGTCGTACTGATTTGAATCGTCGCTACGCTTGCGACTTCGAGCTGATTAGCCCACAGGGCGCCGACGTGTATGTGTCTGTGAAGTGACTGGGAGTGAGGCTGTTGCGCAAGTCATCGAAGATGAAAACCACCATGCTGAAGGTACATCCCGATCGTCCGTCGCTGGAACCTGGCATGGCACCGGAGGCGCTCGACGCGTACTACTGGTACATGCAGGAGTTGGTGACTTATTGCCGCGAGTTGGGTCTGTCGACCCAGGGGCACAAGCACGAAGTGTTAGAGAGGGTTCGCGATCACCTCTGCGGCAGGCTGGTCATGGCGCCACGGGAGTCTGCTCGTGCCAAAGCGACTCGTGCAGCTACCGGCGATCACACGATCACGTTCGAAACACGGATCGGTCCCGACTACAAGTGCGATGCCAACACCCGAGCCTTCTTCGAGTCAGTCATCGGCCCGCACTTTCACTTCACCGCGCACCTGCAGAGATTTCGCCGTGCCAACACGCACCGACAACTAACCTATGGCGACTTAGCGACCGAATGGATTGCCGAGTACGAACGGCGAAAAGACAAGAACTACAAGCCTACTTTGATGCACACCTGGGAGTACAACCGCTTCGTTAGAGACTATATGCGCGACAAGGAGCGCAACCACGGCAAGACCCTGAAGGACGCGGCAGCCGCTTGGAACGAGCTGCGCCAGTCGCGCGGTCCGCGCGACTATGCCAGCAGTATCGCCCTGCGCGAGGTCGAAGACAACTGGGCCGAGACGCTCAAACCGTTTAAGCCTCCAACATGATCGATTTTGCTTACCAACGTCGGGAGGCGGCCAACCGCGTGGCCTGCTCGCATCCCGAAGACGGCCTGCACGTGTGGCAGATCAATCTGGATGACCCGCACGCCCACGCCGACGATTGCGCGCAAGTGCTGGATGCCGACGAACGCGCGCGGGCGGAGCGGTTCGCTTTCCCGCTGCTGCGCCGGCGCTATCTGGCGGCGCATGCGGCGCTGCGTGGGATCCTGGGCTGCTCGCTCGGGCGCTCGCCGGATGCGATCGAGCTGCGCACTGATGCCAACGGCAAGCCCTGCCTGGCCGACGTGCCGAGCCCGCTGCGCTTCAACTTGAGCCACTCGGCTGGCATGGCGCTCGTAGCGGTGTCGTGGCGGCACGAGGTCGGCGTCGACATCGAGCGTTGGTCCGAGCCTGCGCACCTGATGGCGATGGTCGCGCACTACTTCAGCGTCAGCGAGAAAGCGGCATTCTGGAGCCTGGCCGATGAGCAGCGCGTGCCTGGCTTCCACCGCTGGTGGACGCTGAAGGAAGCGTGCCTGAAGGCCACCGGCGTGGGTCTGAGGTTTCCGCTCGACGCGTTCTGCGTCGAGTTTCGCCCGCAGTTCCGCCCGCGGCTGCTGGACGGCCCTTCGGCGATGCAAGGGCTGCAACTTTGGTCGCTGGACTTGGCCGGCGTCGGTTGGTCTGCGGCGTTGGCCTGGGCAGATCCCCGAGGCAACGGCGCGCGGCCGTCGCCCACCGTTCGGCAGTGGTCATGGCAAGGATGGAGGATCTGAGATGTCGTACCTGGACGCATTGACAAGACCGGCACCCACGTCGGCGACAAGCCCGGCGCCGGCCCCGAGGGTGAGCGCGTGGCCCGTGCGCTCGCCGTGGGTCGGGCTCCAGACGGGAGCGCACGATGCCCGCCTGCGGCTGATCGCCTTCCATCACGCGGGCGGCAACGCGAGCTTCTTCCAGCCCTGGCTGAAAGAGTTCCAGTCACTCAACTGGCTCGAATTCACCGCAGTGCAATTGCCGGGCCGCGGCCGGCGTCTGTCCGAAGCGCCATTCACCGAGTTGCCTTCGCTGCTCGATGCGATGGACGAAGGCCTGCGCGAGCTGACCGACCGGCCCTATGTGCTGTTCGGCTTCAGCATGGGCGCGATCCTGGCGTTCGAGCTCGCGCTGCGCCGACAGCGGCAAGGCCGCCGCATGCCGGTGGCCCTGGTGCTGGCAGGCCGGGGCGCGCCGCGCACCGTTTGCCCCACCGTCAGCCGTGCGGCGTTCTCGCGCGAAAAGATCGTTCGTGAGCTCACGCGGCTGGGCGGCACGGATCCGGTGTTGCTGCAAGACGGCCCGTTCCTGGAATCGTGGCCCATCAGCCGCGCGGCAAGGAAATTCACGTCATCGTCGACAACCTCTCGGCACACAAGACCAAGCTGGTTGACGCGTTCCTCAGTGAGCATCCGAACCTGCGTATGCACTTCACGCCGACCTACTCGTCATGGCTCAACCAGGTTGAACTGTAGTTGGCCAAGATCGAGCGCGACGTGATCGCTCGCGGCGTATTCACCTCGGTACCCGATCTCAAGAGAAAGCCCATGCGCTACATCCGCAAGTACGACGAGCAACCCAAGTCCGTGCAGTGGAAGTACTTCGACCCAACTCGGAGAATTACTACTGATTCAATCATTACGGTACGCTAGCAACTCGTCGTGCCGCCCCTGCTCCACCAGTCGGCCGCCCTCCACCACCAGAATGCGGTCGGCGCCGGCGATGGTGGACAGGCGGTGCGCGATCACGATCACGGTCTTGTCGAGCACCAGGGTGTCAATGGCCCGCTGCACGGCCAGCTCGCTCTCGGTGTCCAGCGCGGCAGTAGGCTCGTCCAGGACCACGATGGGCGCATTCTTGAGCAGCGCTCGCGCGATCGAGATCCGCTGGCGCTCGCCCCCGGAGAGCAGGTCCCCGATCTCGCCCAGCCGGGTGTTCCAGCCCTGCGGCAGGCGCTCGATGAAGTCCAGGCACTGCGCGGCGCGGGCGGCGGCGCGGACCGCATCGTCGTCCGCGTCAGGGCGCGCCATGCGGATGTTGGCCAGCACCGTGTCGTCGAACAGATGCACGTCCTGGAACACCACCGACACCAGGCTGTTCAGCACCTCTGGAGCCATGTGGCGGATATCGATGCCGCCGATCGCGATGTGCCCTGCCTGCGGGTCGGCATGGCGCAGGAGCAGCCGGGCCACGGTGGTCTTGCCGGAGCCGGACGAGCCCACCAGCGCCGTCATGGCCCGCGCCGGCAGCGTCGCCGTAAAGTCCGCGAGGGCACTTTCCTGCGCACCGGCGTACCGGAAGCCGACGCCCTCGAAGCGGACATCGAAGTGCCCGGGCACGGCCTGCGGCGTGTGCAAAGGCAGCGGGGGAATGGCCAGCAGCGCCTCGATCCGCTCCAGCGCGGCGTCCATCATCTCCAGCACCGTGGTGTAGCCGACCAGTGTCGCCATCGGCTCGGACAGGCGCACGGTGATGACCATGAGCGCCGCCACCGCTGCGGGATGGAGCGTGCCCGACACCACCCAGCCGGTCGCCGCGGCGACGATCCCCAGCAGGCCCAGCTCGACGATGCTGGCGGTCACGACGGATGGCCTGGCGCCCTGACGGTGGGCGGCCGCCTGGATCTCCCGCAGGCGCTCGAAGCCCGCGTACAGCGTCGCCGCGCGCCCCCCCTCCTGGCAGGCCGCGCGCAGCGCAGTCTGCCCCTGCGTGTATTCGACGATGTCGGCATGGCAGCGCCGATGCGCCTCGTTCAGCTCGCGCATGCCGCGCGCCAGGGCCGGGCGGCGCCAGCGGTGGAGCAGCCAGAGCGCGGGGAAAACCGCCAGCAGCAGTGCGCCCAGCCGCGCGTCGAACACCATCACGGCCAGCGCGAGCGCCAGCGGCGCGGCGGTGGCCAGCAGAATGAGGTTGGCGATGGCCACGGTGTAATTCAGGTGCTCGTCCACATTGCCCAGCAGCAGCGCGTTCATCTCCCCGGACCGTTTCTCGCGCAGCCGCTCCAGCGGCATGCGGCGCAATTGCTCGCCCAGCCGCAGGCGCAGATCGTGCGTGGCCCGGGCCAACTGGCCGCCGTATTCGAAGCCCTGCGCGTGCCATCGCAGGGCCGTGGCCAGACCGGCCAGTGCCGTCATGGCGACAAGCCAACCTAGTGTCGCGTCACCGGTCATCTGTCGGTCTGCGCTGGCCATCGAAGCGCATCGCGGCGTTGCATCGCTTGCCAATACGCTCGGTATTGGCTGCGCGCTGCGCCTTGCGCTGCGCTCCGATGGCTGCGCGCAGCCTACGACATCTGATCGGTGACGCGACACTAGCGCCGCGCCCGCGTCGGGCGAGGGGAAAAGCGCCGTGAACAGCGGCAAGACGCAGGCAAGGGCCAGCCCCTGCAGGGCAGCGGCAGCGGCCAGCCCCGCAAGGCAGCGTCGCAGGGCTGGGGCGTGCGGCCCTACGGCCCCCAGCAGCCGAGCCCAGGCCGCGCGGGTGCAAGCCAGCGCCGCAGAGAGCCGCGAAGAGGTCGCCATCGGTACCGCGCTCATGGCAACACCCCCGGCGGCGCTTCCGGAAGGGGCTCTGCGCACCGCGCCTCCGCGCCCGCGCAGCGCAGGGCCCAGCGCTGCGCCTGCTCGTGATGGGCCCACAGCCGCGCATAGACGCCCCCGGCGGCGGCCAGCGCTTCGTGGCGCCCGGATTCGACCAGTTGTCCCCGCTCGAAGACCAGGATCCGGTCCGCGTCGCGCACGGTGGCGAGGCGGTGCGCCACGATGATTACCGTTTTTCCGCGCATCAGCGCGCACAGGGCCGTCAGCAGCGCCAGCTCGTTCTCCGGGTCCGCGAAGGCGGTCGGCTCGTCGAGCACCAGGATGGGCCGGTTCTGCAGGATCGCGCGGGCGACGGCGATGCGCTGCCGCTGCCCGCCCGAAAGAAAGGCGCCCCGCTCGCCCACGGGCGTGCCGTACCCCTGGGGCAGCGCCTCGATGAACCCGTGCGCCTGGGCGGCGATGGCGGCGGCGATCACGTCCTCCATGCCCGCGTCCGGCAAGCCCAGGCGGATGTTGTCGGCCACCGTGTCAGAAAAAAGGAATGTGTCCTGAAACACGAACCCGACCTGGGCCATGAGCACCTCCGGGGCCAGGTCGCGCACGTCGACGCCGCCGACCGCCACGCGGCCGTCCAGCACGTCCCAGAAGCGCGGAATCAGCCGTGCGACGGTGGTCTTGCCCGCGCCCGAGGGGCCGACCAGCGCAGTGACGGTGCCCGGCTCGGCGTGAAAGCTCACGCCGCGCAGTGCCAGCCCCCGTGCCCCCGCACCGCCCGCGTCGCCATAGCCGAAGCTGACGTTCTCGAAAACCACCCCGGCGTCCGCCGGCACGCTGCTGCGCGCGGCATCCTGCGACACCGGCTGCACCGGCAGCGCCAGCACCTCCTGGATGCGGTCGGCGCTCAGCCGGGCCTTCTCGACCAGTTGGCGGAGCACCATCATCGGCATCATCGCCTCGGCCATCCCGGCGCCAAGCAGCAGCACGGCCACCCAGGTCCCGAAGTCGAGCCCGCCGCCCACCACCAGCCATCCACCAAGCCAAAGGAGCACGAGCAGAGTGGGCAGAGGGTTCAGCACGGCGAAGGAAAAGCGGGCCGAGAAGCCCGCCTGCCGGTACCAGAGGGTGAGCACCTCGAGGTACCCGTCCAGCGCCTGCCGGTAGCGGCCGAAAGTCGATTGGCCGGTGTCGAAGCTGCGTACCACGGGCATCGCCTGCACGAACTCGATCACGGCGGCGCTCACCCGCTCGCGGGCCTCGTCGTACCGCCGGCCCATGTCGGCCGCGCCCCGCATCGCCAGCGTCAGCACGCCGAAGCCTGCGGCCAGCAGGGCTACCGCCGCCAGGGCCAGCCGCGCATCGAGCCAGAGCAGCGCGAAGCCCGCGCACACGGGCATCACGAAGGCCCGGGCATAGAGCGGCGTGCTGTCGGCCACGAACACATGCAGGGCCTTGACGTCGTCCTGCAGGACCTTCGAGAGCGCGCCCGCGCCCCAGCGCTGGATCTCGCCCAGCGGCACGCGCGTGAGGTGCCGTGCCAACTGCTGGCGCAGCACCGCCTCCAGGCGGAAGGCTGCATGGTGGGACTGGTTGAACCCGGCCAGCCGCATCAGATAGCTGCCCGCCACGCACGCAGCGGCCGCCGCCAGCGGCGCCACGGGCCACTGGCCGGACGCCCCGGCCAGCTGGCGTGCCGCATGCGCCAACGCCAGCAGGGCTCCCAGGTTCAGCAGCGCCGCCATGGCCGCGAGGCCCATCGCACGCCAGATCTGGCCGCGCACCGGCTGCATGATGCGCCAGGCCCGCAACCCGGCACGGCCCGCCCGCTCACGCGGGGCCGGGGACTGCGGCCCGGGGTTCCCGCCTTCGACGCTTTCTCCGCTTTCTCCGCCGGCCATCCTAGAAGTCGTACCGGAAGCCGACGCCCAGCGTGCGCCCGCGCGCGGGCGCACCCACATAGGCCGTCGCGGTGGGCGCGAATCCGTAGAGGTCATACCGCTCGTCAAGCAGGTTGCTGCCGAACACATAGACCTCGGTGCCGCCGGAGACCACACCGATCCGCAAATCCACCTTCTGGTACTTCTTCAGGTCGAAGTGGTTCTGCGGGTCGGCCGCACGGGTGCCAACGTACTGGTAGTCGAGCCGGGCGTTCAACACCGGGGTGGGCAGCCCCATAAAGGCCGACAGGCGCTGGGTGTAGGCCACTCCGAGGCTGCCGCTCCACTTGGGCACGTCGGGCGATCGGTTGCCCTTGCGGATGGCGCCGCCGGACACGCCCGACACATTGCTGGTGATCTCAGCGTCGATGACGCTCACGCCGCCCGACAGCGAGAACCCGTTGCCCAGCCTCCACACCCCCTGCAGCTCGGCCCCCCGGCTCTGCGTGTCCGCGTTCACCGTGGAGGTGGCCAGCGTCGCCGCATCGAATCCCAGCAGGTGGTCGTCCTTGACCCGCGTGGCGAACAGGGCCCCGTTCAGCGCGAAGCGGCGGCTGGCGGACTCCATCTTGAAGCCCACCTCGACCGCGTTGGTCGATGCCGCCTTGTACGGCACGCTGTCGGCCACCTGCGTCGGATGGTCGCCGATGCCGCCCGACTCGTAGCCCCGCGACCACGCGCCATAGAGGTTGGTCGTAGGCGTGAGCGCGTAGGAAAGCGCCACCCGCCCGGTGGAGTAGTCGTCGCGCAGCTTGCGGGCGTCGGGCACTGTTCCGCCATAGGTGGCGTCGTAGGACTTGCGGTCCCAGGTGTGGCGCATGCCGCCGGTCAGTTTGAGCACATTCGTGAGCGGCCAGGTTACCTCGCCGTAGAGCGCCTGGCTGTCCGTCTCGTAGCGGCGGTCGATTCCGAAGTTCCTGCTGAGGTAGAGCTGCTCGAAGCTGCGCTCGGCGCGCGAGAGGTTCACGCCCGCCACCCAGAACACAGACGCGCCCGGCCGGGACGACCAGCGCAGGTCCTGGCTGGTGGTGTGGCCGCCCATCATGCTGCGCTGCATGTTCTCCGCCGGCATGCCGAACATGGCCTGCATGGCACGCGCGTCGTAGCCGCCCACGAAGTCGGTGTCGAACTTCGTATAGCCCGTCACCGATGTGAGCCGCCCCACGGGCAGGTCGTGGTTGATGGTGACGGAATAGCGCTCCACCAACTTCGCGTTGTGGTCGAACAGGCCCGGCGTCACGTCCATGGACGGCGGGTCGCCATAGGGCCGCAGCACGACGAGGCCCGGGCTGCGCTTGGTTTCCTCGCGCTCGGCCACGAACAACGCGTTGGTGCCCGGGCCGCCGTCCCACAGCAGGCTGCCGCGGAACATCAGGCTGCGGGGCTTGGACAGCGGCTCGCTTGTGCGCGCGTTGTCGACCCAATGGTCCGAGCCGCTGTTGCGGATCGCCAAGCGGCCGCTGAGCGATTGCGACAGCGGGCCGCTGATGACCGCCTCCTCCAGGTGCTGGCCGTCCTGGCCGATCTCGCCCCGGACATAGCCCTCCAGGTTGCGGGTGGGCTGGTTGGTGATGACGTTGATCGCGCCCGCCCGGCTATTGCTGCCGAACAGCGTTCCCTGCGGGCCCTTGAGGATCTCGACTCGCTCGACATCGAGCGTGCCGAGCGACATGTTGCGCACGGACATCGGCACGCCATCGACCGACAGCGCCACCGCGCCATCGTCCGTGCTCACCGGATTGATCGAACCGGTGCCGCGGATGAGGACATTCGCGCTGTGGGGCGAGCCATCGCTCCAGACGTTCACACCCGGCGTGCCGCGCAGCGCCTCCTCCAACGTGGGCTGGCGGCGCGCCTCGATCTCTTCGCCATCGATCACGCCGATGCCCAAGGGGACATCCTTGGCGCGTTCCTCCGCGCGGCGGGCCGTCACTGTGACACCTGCGAGTTCGGGCGCATCCCCGCCAGCCGGGGCAGCAGTCGCGCCGGCGGACGGAGGGTCCGGACGGGCATCCTGCGCACCGGACACGCCGGGCACGCAGGCCAGGGCAGCCAGCAGCGCCAGCGACAGGGGATTGAGCCTCTGGGGACGGTCTCGACGGCCTTGCGGCTTCTTCGCGATGAACGGTGGCTGCACGGAATGGACTCCTGGAATGGATGAAAAAGAAACTGCGGGTGCCCGCGCCGCGGTAACGCATGTGGCGGCGGTGTCGGGCCGATCTGCGGCCAGGCGCGCAAGGAGTCCGGAGATTCCCGATCGAGGACTGCGCGCCCTCCGCCTCGCCGATGAACCGGACCGACACGGCGGGCATCGCAAAAATTGTAAGATTCGATGCTAATGATTCTTATTTATTTTTCTACCCGAATCGGTTCGTACTCCACCCCAATCGGTATCCCTGCATGAATCAGGCCGCATGAAAACCTCCACTGCCCCACCGTCCGACGCATCCGAAGTCGCCATCTCCTCCCTGCTCGCCAAGCGGGAGGTGCCCGACCTCGAGCCCGCCGCCGACTACGAGCTGATCCAGTTGGCGCCGCAGGAGGGTGTCGATGTGTTTCTGTGGCGGGGGCACTTCCCCCAACCCGTCACCATGAGCGTGCGCGACGACTGGGACCGGGTCCACTTCACCTGCTCGCTGCGCGGGCGCTCCGGCTTTGCCATACGGGGGTGCGGGCGAGAAATTGAGCGCGTGCTGGAAGAAGGCATCAGTTGCATCAGCTACACCCGGGACTGCAGTAGCCAGTCGTCCTACGCGGGCAGCGTCGAATACGTGACCGTCTCCGTGCGCCCCGATCTGCTTGCCGACTGGGTACCGGACCTGGACCTCCCTCTGGGGCGGGAATCGGACTACGCGCCCTGCTGCGACATGCAGCGCTGCAGCCCCGAAATGCGCGCCACGGCCCATGCCTTGAGCCGGGCCCTGCGGGAGATGCCCACCGACCGCAACCCGTGCAAGGCTACGCCCCCGCTCTGGCTGCTGGGCCAGGCTCTGGTGCTGGTCGGACTGTCCGTCCAAGCCCGGCGCGAGGAGACACCATCGCAGCAGATTCCGATCTGCCCGGCCAGCCAGAAGAAGCTGCTGCGCGCACGCGACCTGCTGCTGACGGATCTGAGCAAGGCGCCCACGATCGCCGAGCTGGCCCGGGAGACCGGCCTGAGCGTCGTGAGACTCAAGCGCGGCTTCCGGCAACTTTTCGACCACAGCATCTACGGGCTGTTCCAGCAGGAGCGGATGCACACGGCGCGCCAGCGCCTGTCCAGCGGCGACACGCCGGTCATCGTCGTGGCGGCCGACCTGGGCTACACCAACGCGAGCCACTTCACGGCGGCCTTCAACAAGCAGTTCGGCGTAAATCCCTCGGCCTTCAAGCGCCGGCGCTGATCCCTCGCTCCCCACGGCGGGTGGTCCACCCACCCCTGCCGGTTCGCTCCCGCCGCGCAAGCCGAACCCACCTCGCCACGCACCCCCCATGCGGACAGATACGGATACGGGCTGAGAAAAATCCGATTCGGGTGGCGTCTCAATCGCGAATACTTATCATTTGCAAATCTATAGGGAAAACGCCATGCCCTATGTGGGTGGCCGGTTTTCCTCTCGCGCGGCGGACGCAGTTCGTGATCGCACGGGGTTTGCCGGAGCCATTGTCCGCGCGGATTCCGGCGTCCGCTGCCGCGTCCCACCGATAGCCGGCAACCCTATCCGAGGAGGCACATGCATGAATGATTTCATCAATGTCCGGGACTGGCCGCTGGTCGGCCTACATATGCCGGAGCGGGTGCCCGACGAACAGGCCGACACGCTGATGGCCCAGCTCGAAGCCCTCTATGCGCGCGCCGAGCCGCACGTCCTGCTGATGGACGGCGCGCAGCAGCCACGCCAGTCGGCGCGCTTCATGACGGCCTACATCCGCTGGAGCCGGGAGAACTTCGACCTGCAACAACGCTATTGCCTGGGCGCGGTGCGCATCGTGGAAGACGAAGCCCTGCGCCGCGAAACGGCGCGCAAGGCGAACGCATGGAACGCCTCCGGCCAGGCCCCATACCCCTACCGCATCGTCGCCACACGGGATGAGGCACGCGCGCAGGCCCACGCCTGGATCGCGGAACCGCCCGCCCGCACGGTCCCGACAGCCCCGGCACAGGCGCGTTGACGGCATGGCGCCCCCCGCCGCGCCGGAAACCACCCCCATCCCCCTGTGGCCGCCCGCGCGCCGGGCCGGCCTGGAACAACCTACACGACCTCCCCTGTGACACCTGACACCGATCTGGACCTCCCCCGCGAGGACCTCGCACCCACCACCAAGCCCGGCACGGGTCTGGCGACCCAACCAACCCTGCGCGACGAACTCGCGGCAGACCTGGACATCCCGGTAGCGCAACTGGACGAGCACACCAGCCTGATCCAGCTAGGCATGGACTCCATGCACCTGATGGCCTGGCTGAACCGGCTGCGCCAGCGCGGCCACGAGGTGACGCTGCGGCAGCTGTACGGCGAGCCCACCCTGGCTGGATGGAGCCGCCTGCTGCAGCAGAAGGCGGGCGGCGCCCGCGCGCGCGCTGCCGCGCCGCCCGCCTGGCCGGTCATGCGGGACGGCGAGGCGTTCGAACTGACGCCGGTGCAGCACGCCTACTTGGTCGGCCGCTCCCCCCAGCAGACGCTGGGCGGCGTCGGCTGCCACCTCTACCAGGAATTCGACGGCACCGGCCTTTCCGTCCCGGCGCTGGAATCGGCGGCCCAGGCGCTGATAAAGCGCCATCCGATGCTGCGCGTGGCCTTCCGCAGCGATGGCCTCCAGCAGTATGGCGAGCAGACGCGGTGGCCCGGGCTGGCCCTCCACGATCTGCGGGCGCTGGACAACAGCGCGCGGCAGGCCCGGCTGCTGGACCTGCGTGAGCGGCTGGGGCACCGGGTGCTGGCCGTCGAGCGCGGCGAAACCATCGACTTCCAGCTCTCGCTGCTGCCCGAAGGAAGGCATCGGCTGCACGTCAACATCGATCTGCTCGTGCTCGACGCCGCCAGCTTCACCCTGGTGTTCGAGGAACTGGCGGCCCTGCTTCGCGGCGACACGCCCCCTGCGCCCGGTGCAGGCTACGACTTCCGCAGCTATCTCGTGCAGCTGCGCGAAGAGACCGGCGACGCGCGCGAGCGGGCACAGCGCCACTGGCTCGGCCGGCTGGACGATCTCCCCTGCGCGCCGGCCCTGCCGCTGGCATGCGAGCCGGAGCGCAGCGGCCCCGTACGCGTGCTCCGGCGCCGCGCCGAGCTGAATGCTGGCGATTGGGAAAGATTCAAGGCCCATGCCGGCGCGAGCGGCGTGACACCCACCATGGCGCTCGCCACCTGCTTCGGCGCAGTGCTGGCGCGCTGGAGCAACCAGCCCCGGCTCCTGCTCAACCTCACCCTGTTCGACCGCCAGCCACTGCACCCGTCCGTCGAGCGCATGATCGCGGACTTCACCAACGTCCTTCTGCTGGACCTCTTTTGCGAAGGCGCTGCATTCGACGCGCTCGCGCGGAGCAATCAGGACACCTTCGCCGACGCCTACGAACACCGCCACTGGTCCGGCGTTGAACTGCTGCGCGAGCTGCGCAAGGCACAGACCCATCCCCACGGTGCGCCCGTGGTGTTCACCAGCAATCTCGGCCGTCCGCTATACGGCCACGGCACGGCTGCCGTGCTGGGCCAGCCCGGCTGGGGCATCTCCCAGACGCCCCAGGTCTGGATCGACCACCTGGCGTTCGAGCACGGCCCGTCGGTCTGCCTGCAATGGGACAGCAACGACGCGCTCTTCCCGGACGGCCTGGTCGATACGCTGTTCGACACCTATATCGCACAGGTCCGCCGGCTCGTGGACGACACGCACGCGTGGCAAGCGCGCCTGCCGGACCCCATGCCCGCCTCGCAGCGCGACGTGCGCTCGCGCATCAACGACACGGCGCAGCCCGTGCCGCAAGGGTTGCTGCACCACGGCTTCTTCAGTGCCGCAGAACGCACCCCCCAGGCCATCGCCCTCATCCAGGGCACGCGCTCGCTGACCTACGCCGAACTGGCCGAACAGGCACGGCGCTGCGCGGGCGCGCTCGCCGCCCGCGGCGTGCACGCCGGCGACACGGTCGCGATCGCCATGTCCAAGGGCATCGGGCAGGTGATCGCGGCGCTGGGTGTGCTGCATGCCGGCGCGGTCTACGTGCCCATTGCGCTCGACCAGCCCGCGGAGCGCCGCCGCAAGATCCACCGCGACGCGGGCGTCGCCGTGGTGATGACCTGCCGGGACGACGCGGAACCCGGCGCCGTGCACGATGGCGGCTCGGACGGCACCGACCCACCCGCTCTCTGCTGGCAGGACGCCATCCTGCACGCGGGCCTGCACGCCCCCGCCACCGTGGACCCAGGACACCCCGCCTACGTCATCTACACCTCCGGCTCCACGGGCGCACCGAAGGGGGTCACCATCTCCCACCGGGGCGCGCTCAATACCTGCGCCGACCTGAACCAGCGCTACCGCCTCGGCGCCAGCGACCGCGTGCTGGCGCTGTCCGCGCTGCACTTCGACCTGTCCGTCTTCGACATCTTCGGCCTGCTGGCCGCGGGCGGCGCACTGGTGCTCGTGGGCGAGGCCCAGCGCCGGGACCCCTCGGTGTGGTGCGACATGATCGAGGCCCACGGCATCACGGTCTGGAACACCGTGCCAGCGCTCTTCGACATGCTGCTCACCTACAGCGAGGGCTTCGATCTGCGCGCGCCCGGCCGGCTCCGCATGGCGGTGCTCTCCGGCGACTGGATCGGACTCGACCTGCCCCGGCGCTACCGGGCTTTCCGCCCCGACGGCCAGTTCATCGCGATGGGCGGCGCCACCGAAGCCTCGATCTGGTCGAACGCCTACGACGTGCAGGACGTGCCGCCGCACTGGCGCTCCATCCCCTACGGCTACCCGCTCGCCAACCAGAGCTACCGCGTCGTCGACGAACAGGGCCGCGACTGCCCCGACTGGGTGGCCGGCGAACTCTGGATCGGCGGCGAAGGCGTCGCGCTGGGCTACTTCAACGACCCCGAGCGCAGCACCCGGCAGTTCGTCACGGCACAGGGCGGCCGCTGGTACCGCACCGGCGACATGGGCTGCTACTGGCCCGACGGCACCCTGGAGTTCCTCGGCCGCCGCGACAAGCAGGTGAAGATCGGTGGCCACCGCATCGAGCTGGGTGAAATCGAAACGGCCCTGCACCGCATCGACGGCGTGAAGAGCGCCGTTGCGCTGGCCCTGGGCGAGCGCGACCAATCGCTGGCCGCCTTCGTCGTCGCGCAGGGCGATGCACTCCGGAGCCCACGGCACGCCGACCCGGCCCTGCCCGCCCATTACGGCACTCTGTTCGAACCCATCGCCGCCCCGGCGGACCGCGAACCGGACACCGAGCGCCTCGTCGCCGACTTCCTGCTTGACCATCTGCGGCAGCAGGGCCTGGACTTCGCCACGCCTTTCGACGCCGACGAAGCCCTGCGGCGCCAGGGTGCCGCGCCGCGCTGGCGCGGCCTGGTGCAGCGCTGGCTGGACCTGCTGGTCCGCCAGAAACGCCTCGCCCGCGATCCGCAGCGCCGGGGCTTCGTCCGCGGGCCGCGCCACGGCGCCGCGCCCTGGCAGCCCGCCAGCGATGATCCGCTGTGCGCCACGGCGGACGCCCTGCTCGCGCACCATGAGGCCCTTGCGCTCATCCTCCAGGACCGGCGACCGGCCTTCACGCTGCTCGAGCATCCGTTCTGGGCCCCCGAGCGGCTCCTGCTGCAAAGCCCGGGCACGGCCGCCGCGATCGACGCGCTGGCCGATGCGCTGGCCGCGCTCGCGCTCGCGCTGGGCCGGCCCGTGCGTGCCGTCGAGATCGGTGCGCGCAGCGGCCTCGCCGCCGAACTTCTGCTGCGCCGCCTCGGCGTGGACCAACTCGCCTACACCGCGCTGGATACTTCGCAGGACATGGTGCTGCGGGCCGCTGGCCGCCTTGCCGCATACCCCCACGCCAGTGTGCGGCGCTGGGACGGAACCGCGCAGGCGGATCTGGCCCACCATGCCGACGTGGTGTGGGCCGGCAATGCCCTGCACCGGCTCGGCGGCGATGCGCTGGATGCCCTCCCTGCGCTGGCGGCGCCGGCCGCGCTGATCCACGTGCTGGAGCTGCGCAACGCGTCCTGCCTCGCCCTGGTCAGCGCCGACCTGCTATCGCAGGATGGGGAAGACCTCGGCACCCACTTGCGCGACGCCGAGGGCTGGCAGGCCACGTTCCAGGCGCGCGGCCTGCGCAGCGAACGGGCCGATGGGGCGGGCGACCAACAGCGCTTCGTGCTGCGCGCGCCCGACGAAATCCGGCAACCCGACCCGCGTAAGCTCTCCGAGGCGCTGGCGACGCAGTTGCCGCCGTACATGGTGCCCCAGCGGCTGGTGTTCCTGGACGCGCTGCCGCTCACCGCCAACGGCAAGATCGACCACAAGGCCCTGGGCGCCCTCTGCCAGCGCACGCCGGCCGCGCAGGCGCAGCAGGAGCCCCCGCGCGGCGATGCCGAGGCTGCCGTCGCGGCACTGTGGCGCGAGATGCTGCGCGCGCCGACCGTGCATCGGCACAGCCACTTCTTCCAACTCGGCGGCGACAGCCTGCTGGCCACCCGCCTGATTGGCGGGCTGGACCGGTCCGGCTTTGAAGCCCGCCTGGGCGATCTGTTCGACTACCCCACGCTCGCGGCCTTCGCGGCCACGCTGCGCCCGCACGGCGACCGTGGCGCCGACGTGCTGCGGCATGAACCGGCATCGCGCCACGAACCGTTCGCGCTCACCGACGTGCAGCAGGCCTATCTCGTGGGGCGCCAGCCCGGCTTCCCGCTCGGCGGCGTGGGCTCCCACTTCTTCGTCGAATTCGAGGTGGAGGGCCTGAACGCCGCCCGCTTCGAGGCCGCCTGGAACCGGCTGATCGCACGGCACGACATGCTGCGTGCCGTGGTGCGCGACGGCCGGCAGCAGGTGCTGGCCGAGGTGTCGCCGTTCTCGCTGCTACGCCACCACGTCCCCCGCCTCGACCACCCGGATGTCGACGCACTGCGCGAGCGGCTCTCCCAGCAGGTGCTCGATCCCTCGCGCTGGCCCGTGTTCGATGTGCAGGCGGCCGAGGACGGCAGCAGCCGCACCCGCCTGTTCGTCTGTCTCGACAACCTCATGCTCGACGGGCTGAGCATGCGGCTCCTGCTGACCGAGCTAGAGCAGCTGTACCTTGACCCCGACAGCTGCCTGACGCCGCTGGAGATTGGCTTTCGCGACTACCTGTCCCACATCGCCGGCCAGGGCCCCGGCGAGGCCTCGCTGGCGTACTGGCAGCGGCGGCTGGACAGCCTGCCGGCCGCGCCGCAACTGCCGCTGCGCCGCGATCCGGCCGAGATCGGTGTACCGCGCTTCGTGCGCCTGTCCGACAGCCTCGGCACCCGCGACTGGCTGGCGCTTCAGGCGCGCGCCAGCGAAGCGGGCCTGACGCCCTCGGCGCTGCTGCTGTCCGCCTACGCCGCCGTCCTGTCCGCGTGGAGCGCACACAGCGAGCTGTGCGTGAACCTCACGCTGTTCGACCGGCGTCCGGTGCATCCCCAGATCGAACGCGTGCTGGGTGACTTCACCTGCCTGCTGCTGCTGGCCTGGCAGCCCGCTGCGGACTGGCGCGCCAGCGCGCAGCGGCTGCAGCAGCGCCTGCGGCAGGACCTGGCGCACCGTGACGTCTCCGCCATCCGCGTCATGCGCGACCTAGTGTCGCGTCACCGATCATCTGTCGGTCTGCGCTGGCCATCGAAGCGCATCGCGGCGTTGCATCGCTTGCCAATACGCTCGGTATTGGCTGCGCGATGCGCCTTGCGCTGCGCTCCGATGGCTGCGCGCAGCCTACGACATCTGATCGGTGACGCGACACTAGCGCTGCGGCGGGGCCAGCCCGCAGCCGCGATGCCCGTGGTGTTCACCAGCGCGATCGGCTTCGAGAGCGACCGATTCCTCGCGCAGGACTCGCCGCTGAAGCCGCGCTGGGGCATCTCTCAGACGCCCCAGGTCTGGCTGGACCACCAGGTCTACGAATCCGCAGGCGAGCTGCGCTTCAACTGGGACGCGGTGGAGGCGCTGTTCGACCCCGCGCAGCTCTCGGCCATGTTCAGCCAGTACACGGCGCTCCTGCGCCGTCTGGCCGGCGATCCTGCGGCCTGGGATCTGCCGCTCGATACCCTCGTGCCGCGTCACCGATCAGATGTCGTAGGCTGCGCGCAGCCATCGGAGCGCAGCGCAAGGCGCATCGCGCAGCCAATACCGAGCGTATTGGCAAGCGATGCAACGCCGCGATGCGCTTCGATGGCCAGCGCAGACCGACAGATGATCGGTGACGCGACACTAGTGCTGCGGGCGAACGCCCCTGCCGTGCCATGGGTGACTCCCACCGTGGCCGCACAGGCCGCGGCAGAGCCACTGCCCGCCGACGCGGCACTGGTGGATGCGCTGCGCGACCATTTCCGCCGCACCACGGGCCTGCCGATCGCGGCCCGGCAAACCTTCTTCGAAGCCGGAGCGTCCTCGCTGCAGCTCGTGCAGTTGCACATCCACCTGCGGCAGGCCGAGCACGGCGGCCTCGCGGTCACCGACCTCTTCGCGCATGCCACGCCCCATGCGCTGGCGGCGCACATGGGTGCACTGGCCCGGCCACCGGCCGCTCCGCAGCACCCGCCGGAGCCCGAGCGGCGCACCCTGCTGGACCAGCGCAAGGCCCGCGCGGAGCGCCGCCGGGCAGGATCGACATGAACCGCCACATCCCCTACTGGTGCTACTACCTCCACCAGGGCATGCTTACCGCCCTGGTGATGCAGGGCGTGGTCGGCTACTACCGCCACGCGGGGCTGGACCTCGCGCAATTGAGCTGGCTGTCGCTGGCCATGCTGCCGTGGGTCGGCAAGTTCCTGTGGGCACCCTGGTGCGAGCGGCACGCCCTGCCGCTGGCCGGCAACCGCTTCCTCGGCAGCCTCGTGCTCCTGCAGTTCGGCATGGCCGCACTGCTGGCCGGCATCGCGCTCATCGATCCCTCGCGCTCCACGGACCTGCTCGTGCCCGCGCTCATGCTGCTGACGCTGCTGTCGGCCAGCCACGGCATCTATGCCAACGGCATCGTCATCTGCTCGACCGACGAACGCAGCCGCCCCTTCGCCAACGCCGCCCAGGTCGGCGGCAGCTACCTGGGCATTCCTCTGGGGGTCTTCGCGTTTCTGGCCGTGGCGCAGCATGCCGGCTGGCAGGCGGGATTCCTGTGCATGGCGGCGCTGTCGCTGCTACTCGCGGTTCCGGTGCTGCTGGTGCGCCAACCCGTCCCGGACAGCGAGACCCGCACGCAGCCCCGGTTCGACCCCTCCAGCGTGCGCGCCCTGTGGCCGGCCCTGGCGCTCACGGCCATCTACTACCTGGCCATGCGCGGCCTCATGGCCCTGCAGACCGTCCTGCTGGTGGACCAGGGGATGAGCCTGGTCGAACTGGGCCAGGCGATCACGCTGTTCAGCACGGCCGCCAGCGGCCTCGGTGTCTTTCTCGGCGGATGGTTCGCACGGCGCGCCGGCGCATCGCGCGGCCTGCTGCCGACGATGGTGCTGCACGCCGCCCTGGCCTGCCTGATCGCGCTGGGGTACTCCCGCTTCGGACTGACGGCCTGGCTGGTGGTGTTCGGGCTGGTCAACACGGCCGCCGCCATCGGCTTCGTGATGCTCTACAGCGTGCTGATGGGGCTGGTGCGGCCGCACCAGCCCGCCTCGGACTACGCCCTCTTCCAGTCCGTGGACATGGCCGTCGCGATGGCGGCCTCCATGGGCACCCTGCGCATCGCGCACCACGCCGACTACCAGACGGCCCTGACCCTGCTCGCCGTGGTCGCCCTGCTGTGCCTGTGGCCCGCCAGCCGGCTGCGCCACCACCTATCCCACCGCGTCCTGCCGGAGTCTGCGGCCCCTTGCGAATCCCGACTGAAGCCCCGCCATGGATGACGCCCCTTCCTCCGCCAGCATGCCACCCGACTTCCCGACCCTCGTGGCCCAGCACTATCCCGACTGCGATCCGGTTGCGGTGATCGGCCACGCCGGCCGCTTCGCCGAATCCGATGACAACGAGGTCTTCTGGCACCGCCTCGTGAACGGGCAGCAGTTCATCCGCCGGTTCTCACAGCAGGAACTGCTCGACGCCGGCCTGCCGCCGTCCACCGTCAGTGCGCCGAACTTCGTCGGCATCGGCAGCGTGGTGCGCGATGCCGATGCCTTCGACGCCGAGCTGTTCGGCTATTCGCGCCAGGAAGCGGAATCGATCGACCCCCAGCAGCGGCTCTTCCTGCAGATCGCCTGGCATGCCCTGGAGCATGCCGGCTACGCCCCGCGCGGCGTTCCCCACAAGACCGGTGTGTTTGGCTCCGCCCGGGTCAGCACCTACCCTGGCAAAGAGCCGCTGCGCATCGCCGAAGTGGCCCAGGTGAAGGGTCTGCAGTCGCTGATGGGCAACGACAAGGACTACGTGGCGACGCGCGTGGCCTACAAGCTGAACCTGCGCGGCCCGGCGATCTCCGTGCAGACGGCCTGCTCCAGCTCCCTGGTTGCGGTGCACATGGCCTGCGAGAGCCTGCGTGCCGGCGAATGCGACATGGCGCTGGCTGGCGGTGTGGCCGTGTCCTTCCCCCAGCAGGCCGGCTATCTGCACCAGCCGGGCATGATCTTCTCCCCGGACGGCCTGTGCCGCCCGTTCGACGCCGAGGCCCAAGGCACGTTCGGCGGCAATGGGGTCGGGGCGGTGGTGCTGCGCCGCCTGGCCGACGCGCTGCGCGACGGTGACCCGATCGTCGCGGTCGTGCTCGGCAGCGCCATCAACAACGACGGCGGGCGCAAGATCGGCTACACGGCGCCCTCGGTCGCCGGCCAGAGCGAGGTGATCCGCGAGGCCATGGCGCTCGCGGGCGTGGAGAGCCAGCAGATCGGCCTGATCGAGGCCCACGGCACCGCCACCCCGCTCGGCGATCCGATCGAGGTGGAGGCGCTGCGCTGCGTCTTCCATCGGCGTGGCGACGGGCCACCGTGCGCGCTGGGATCGGTCAAGAGCAACCTGGGCCATCTGGACACCGCAGCCGGCATCGCCAGCCTGCTCAAGGCGGTCCTAGTGTCGCGTCACCGATCATCTGTCGGTCTGCGCTGGCCATCGAAGCGCATCGCGGCGTTGCATCGCTTGCCAATACGCTCGGTATTGGCTGCGCGATGCGCCTTGCGCTGCGCTCCGATGGCTGCGCGCAGCCTACGACATCTGATCCGTGACGCGACACTAGCGGTGGAGCGCGCGACGATCCCGCCGAGTCTGCATTTTCGCCAGCCCAATCCCGCGCTGCGGCTGGACGACAGTCCCTTCCACGTGCCCACGCAGGCCCAGCCCTGGACCGCGCCCATCCGCCGTGCAGGCGTCTCCTCCTTCGGCATCGGGGGCACCAACTGCCACCTGATCGTCGCGTCCCTGCCCGAGGAACTGCGTGCGGCGGACACTGCAGTCACCCCGGGCGAGGCCGCTCCGCCGGCCGGCGCCCTGCTGCTCAGCGCAGCCAGCGAAGGTGCCCTGCGGCGCCTGGCCGGGGCCTATGCGCAGGCGCTGCGCACGTCGCACCCGGCGGATCTGGCCCGTACGGCGCTGCACGGCCGGCATCTGGACCTGCCGTTCCGGCTGGCCACTGCGCTGTGCGAGGAAACCACTGCCGCCCTGGCCGCCTGCGCCGCAGGCGAGGACGACGTGCTGGTGCACCGGGGCGACGGAGAGCCCGGCCGGCAGGCCTGGCTGTTCACAGGCTACGGGTCGCAATGGCCCGGCATGGGCCGGGCGCTGTACCGGCAGTCGCCCGCCTTCGCGGCCCGGCTGGACCTGTGCCTGGCCGCCTGCGAAGCCAGTTGCCGGCCGCTCACGCCATCCCTGCGCGACGCATTGCTCGGGGCGCGCGGCGATCTGCTCGACCGGATGGAATACGCCCAGCCCGCGATCATCGCCTTCGAACTCGCCATGGCCGCGCACTGGGAATCCCTGGGGCTGCGGCCCGACGTGGTGCTGGGCCACTCGGTGGGCGAATTCGCCGCCGCGGTGGTGGCCGGCCACTACGGGGCCGAAGAGGTGATGCGCCTGGTGTGCCTGCGCGGCGCACTGATGGAGCGCTGTAGCAGCGGCGGCACCATGCTCTCCGCCTTCGCCGACGAAGCCACCCTCCTGCCGCTCGCGAAGCCGCTCGACCTCGACGTGGCCGCCTGGAACGGCGAGCGCCACCTGGTGTTCTCCGGCGAGCGCGACGCCATCGAGGCGCTGGCCACGGCCCTGGGCGAACGCGGCATCCGCTGCAACCGGCTGTCCTTCGCGGGCGCGGCCCACTCCCGAAGGCTCGACCCCATCCTCGAGGAATTCCAGCGCGAGGCGGCTACCCTGCGGGCCGCGCCCGCGCGCCTGCCCCTGATCTCCACGCTGACGGGCGAGCCCATCGATGCGCAGGCGCTCAACGCCCCGGACTACTGGCGCCGCCACCTGCGCGAACCGGTGCACTTCATCCAGGCCCTGAGGAGGGCGATCGCGCAGGGCGCGGATGTATTCCTGGAAATGGGCCCCGACGCCCCGCTGACCGGCATCGGCACCCGCGAGGCACCGGACACGGCGACCTGGATCGCCAGCGCCCGACGCCACCAACCCGCCCCGGCCCCACTGAAACAGGCCCTGCTGCAGCTGTACTCGGCCGGGGTCGAACTGCCCTGGAAATCCCTGCTGCCCGCCCCGGGCCGCAGGATCCAGGCACCGCTCTACCCGTTCGATACCGACCGCTACTGGCGCGAAGCGGAGCCCCTGCCCACGGCACCGGCCCCCGCCTACTCCGCCAGCGCCCTGGAGGCAGGCCGGCGCGTGGCCCTGCAGGCCGCCACGGAACTCGATCTGCCACGCCTGCACGCGCTCTACGCCTGCGTGACCAAGCTGCATGCCATCGACGTCGATGCGCTGGTGCGGCGTTGCGTCGGCCCGCGTATCGCGCAGGGCGTGACCGTCCTGGAGGTGCTGCGCGGCGGCCGCCTGCTGCCGCGCCATCGCCAGTTGCTCACGCGCCTGCTCAATGCCTGCGCCGAGGACGGCTACTACCGCCGCGACGGCGAACGCTATGCCGCTGCGGCAGACATCCCCCACGGATCGCGCGCCGATCTCCTGGAGGAACTGCGTGCCTGCTGCGAGGGCCTGGACGTGATCGCCGAGACCGTCGCGCGGGCCGGCGAGAACCTGTACACCATGATGCGCGGGCAGGTGGAGCCCGTCGCAGTCATCTTCCCCGAGGGCGCCTCCAGCGGCGTCGAAGTGCTCTACCAAGACTTCAGCTTCGGACGCTACCTCAACCGCATCGCTGCCGGCACGGTAGCGGGTCTGATGCAGGACAGGCAGGCGCAGCGCCGGCAGCACGCACCCTACCGCATCCTCGAAGTGGGCGGCGGCACCGGCGGCACGACGGCCTGGCTGCTGCCGGAGCTGGCCGGCCAGCCCGCACTGCGGTACGACTTCACCGACATCTCGGCCCTGTTCACCCGGCGCGCCGAGCACAAGTTCGCGGAATACGGCTTCATGGCGTACCGCGAACTCGATCTGCAAAAGGACGCGCAGGCGCAGGGCTTGGAGGCCGGCAGCTACGACCTGATCGTGGCAGCAAACGTGATCCACGCCACCCAGCACGTCGGGCGCACACTCGCCAACCTCGCCCCGCTGCTGAAACCGGGAGGCCAGCTACTGATGCGCGAGATCACCCGGCCGATGCGCCTGTTCGACTTCGTGTTCGGCCCGCTGGTCGCACCGCTTCACGACGAGCAAGCCCGGGGCGGCGAGCTGTTCCTCACCACCGCGCGCTGGAAGGAGCAGTGCCTCGCCGCTGGCTTCGAGCGCATCGATTGGTTGCCCGACGACGGCTCGCCGACCTCGGACATCAGCGAACACGTCATGCTCGCCACCGCGCCGGGACACGCCCCGGCCATCGCCCTGCCCTGGCAGGCCGGTGCGGGCGACGGTTTGCTCGGCCACCCGCTGACCGACGACGGCTGCTATCTGGCGGACTGGTCCGACTGCGCCGGCCAGGACGAGCGGTGGCACGAGCGCGTTCGCGCCGCGTGCGCCGAGCTGTCGCGCCGCCACGGCAGCGGGCACGTGCTCATTCCGGCTTGTACGCCCGCGGTGCCCCAGCAGTTGTCCCTCGTGCGGCTGCGCTGGCAGGCGGCGCCGTTCACGGCCCCCCACGTCACGATCGAGGCCTGCGACGCTCAGGACGGATGGCGGTTCGACCTGGCGGCCTCGGAACCCGCACCGGGCATCCCGGCTGCGCTGCCGGCCCCCGGAACCCACTACGAGTGGCACTGGTCGGCGGCAGCACCCTCCTGTGCCGCAGCGCAGGAATTCGCTCTGCGGGATGCGACGCCGGAAGCCGCCGAGGCGCTGCGCGCTGCGGGCCTGCGGCTGGCACCGCAGGCGCCCCGGGCGCTGCTTGTGCTGGAGAGCGGCAACGAGGAGCCACTCTCGGTCGTGAACCCTCTGCTCGCGGCGCTTGCAGGCGACGAACCCCTCGTGGTCGTCACCCGGTCCGCCTGGAAGATCCGCGCCGACGACGCCGTCGATCCCGTGCACCACGCGGCCTGGGGCCTGCTGCGGGTGGCCGCCGCCGAACAACCCGGGCGTGAGATCGCCGTGGTGGATCTAGGCGCGCAGGCCGGCTGGGAGGCCCTGCTGCCCGGCCTCACGGCCGTGGGTGCCGCCCAGCGCTGGATCGCCGTGCGGAACGGCCAGCCGCTGCTGCCCCGGCTGGCCGTCCAGCCCCACGCCGCGCCCGCTCTGCCACCAGGGGGCCTGCCAAACGACGGCTGGCACGTGGTGACCGGGGCCTTCGCAGGCCTGGGACGTCTCAGCGTGCAATGGCTCGCCCACCATGGCGCACGCCGCATCGCCCTGTTGGCGCCCCGCCCCCACGCGGACGGGGCAGACTTCCAGCGCGCGGTGAGCGAACGGTACGGCTGCCGGCTGCACTGGGTGCCCTGCGACGTCGGCGATCCGGTGCAGCTCACGCGGGCGCTGGAAGATCTACAGGCCGACGGCGGCATCGCCGGGGCCATCCACGCGGCGGGCCTGCTGCACGACGCCCCGCTGGCATCCCTCGACCAGTCCCGGATGGCCCCCGTGCTCGCGGTGAAGGCCCAGGCCGCGCGCACTCTGCACGCCTGGCTGCAGTTGAACCATGGCCGCTATCTGCTGCTCTATTCATCGGCCGCTGCGGCACTGGGTGCCGCCGGCCAAGGCGCGCATGCGCTCGCCAGCGCGTACTTGGACGGCCTCGCACTCGCGCAAAGCCCAGACACGCTGCCCACGGTCGTTTCCATCGCCTGGGGCGCCTGGGGTGAAACCGGCCGCGCCGCCGAGGCTGCGCTGCAGAGCCAGCTCGCGGCTGGCGGCATGGGCCTGCTCGCCAGCGCCGAAGGCCTGTGGCACCTGGAGCAGGCCGTCATGCGCGGGGCGCCGTACCGGCTGGCCATGCGGGTCCTGTCCGAGCGGCTCGATGCCGAGCGGCGCGCCCTGCTGGCGCCCGCCACCGGCGCCTCAGCACCCGCGGCGCCGGCCTCGCACGCCCGGCCCAGCGCGCAGACCCTGGCCCCGGAAGACCTCCACGATGCCCAGGCCGTGGCCGCCTGGCTGACGGAGCGCATCGCGGCGCAGTTGCGGCTGGATGATCCGGCCCGGCTCTCGCCCCGGCGCGACCTGCTGCAGCTCGGACTCGACTCGCTGCTGTTCCTGGAGCTCAGCAGCGACATCCAGCGCCAGCTCGGTGTGCGCCTCGACGCCGAACGCGCATATCGCGACCTCACCGTGGCCGGACTGAGCCAGTTGATCGTTGATCTGGCCGGCGAAGCCGCGCCCGACACGCCGGCGAGGCAGGCCCCGGCGCCGCTGCAGCACGACGCGGCCGGCCGCCATCACGCCTTCCCGCTGACCCCGATCCAGCACGCCTACTGGCTCGGCCGCACGGACCTCATCGAATACGGCGGCGTGGCCTGCCACGTGCTGTTCGAGTGGGATCTGCGGCACGGCGCCTTCGACCTCGCGCGCTTCGAGCGCGCCTGGAACGCGCTGGTGCGGCGCCACGACATGCTGCGCATGGTGGTGGACGCGGACGGCCAGCAACGCATCCTCCCGCAGGTGCCCGCCTACCGGATCGCGCGCCGCGACCTGCGGGCGCTGTCTGCCGGCCAGCAGCAGCAGGCCCTGGAAGACACGCGCCAGACGATGTCCTACAGCGTGCCGCCCGCCGACCGCTGGCCCCTGTTCGAACTCGTCGCGAGCGAGCTCGACGGCCAGCGCTACCGGCTGCACATGAACCTGGACCTGCTCATGTTCGACGTCCAGAGCTTCAAGGTCATGATGGACGATCTGGCCCTGGCCTACCGCGGCGAGGATCTGGAGCCCCTGGCCATCACGTTCCGCGACTACGTGCTGGCGGAGCAGGCCCGCCGCCAGGAGGACACCTGGCAGGGCTCCTGGCACTACTGGCAGGAGCGGCTCGCCGAGCTGCCCCCTGCCCCGCGCCTGCCGCTGGCGGCCGACCAGCCCCGCACCCAGCCGCGCCTCACCACCCACCAGGCCCGGCTGGACCGGACCGCATGGACCGGCCTCAAGCAGACATGGCAGTCCTGGGGCGTGACGCCGTCGGCAGCGCTGCTGACGCTGTTCGCGCACACGCTGGAGCGCTGGTCCAGGCAGCCGGACTTCACGCTCAACCTCACCTTCTTTGATCGCCGCCCGGTCCATTCCCAGGTGCGCCAGCTGATCGGCGACTTCACCTCGGTGCTGCTGATCGATTTCGATCTCGGCCGCCCCGTCCCGCTGCGCGAGTCCATCGAGCGGACGCAGCAGCGCCTGTGGCAGCGCCTCGCGCACAGCCAGATCAACGGCGTTGAACTGCTGCGCGAGCTCGGCAAGGGCCGCGGACAGCAGCGCCAACCCCTGATGCCGGTGGTCTTCACCAGCATGCTCGGCATGTCCCTCGACGGCCTCGCCATCGATCAGGCCATGACGAGCCTGCTCGGCGATCCGATTCACGTGTTCACGCAAACGCCGCAGGTCTGGCTCGACCACCAGGTCATGGAGATCGACGGCGAACTCATCTTCAGTTGGTATTGCATGGACGACGTGCTCGAAAGCGGCGCGGCCCGGGCCATGTTCGAGGACTACCGCGCCGTGCTGGACACGGTGGCGGCCCGGCCGGAACAGATGGACCAGGCCGGCCTCGCGAAGCTGCGCGAGAGCGGCGACCTGGAGGCCTTCGCGCGCCGCCCATGGCCTTCGCAGGCCCATGGTGCCGGCATCGATCTTCAAGATATCGAAGACGCCCTGCGCGAACGGGCCGACCTGCGCCAGGCCGAAGCCACGCCCGCGCCGGAGGGCGGCGTGCTGGAAGTGAAGGTGGTGGCCGCCGACCGGGAATGCGTGCCCCCAGGGCAGGCCCCCTGCGATCCGGGCGCCCTGGAACCGCTCGATGCCGCGCAGCAGAACGAGCTTGAAGCCGCATGGCGCTGGCTCGAAGCACGCGCCATGCGCGGCATTGCGGAGACGCTGCAAAGCCATGCGCTCTTCGAACACAGGGGCCAGGGGCACCGCCTCGACGCAGTCCACGCCCGGCTGCGGGCGCTCCCGCAGTACCGCCGCCTCGTGCGGCAATGGCTGCGGCTGCTGTGCGCTCGCGGCTGGCTACGGGAGGACGAGGGGGTCTTCGTGTGCGAGCGCTGTCTCGCCGAGGTTCCCGGCGAGACAGCGTCGCTGCCCGATGCGCCGTGGTGCCGCACCATCGCCAGCTATCTGGAAACCTGCACGGCCCGGCATGGCGCCCTGCTGGGCGGCACCTGCTCGCCCCTGGAGCTGATGTTCGCCGACGGCGATGCCATCGCCCGCGCTTTCTACAGCGACAACCCTGCGGCCCGCTGCCTCAACAGGCACGCCGCGCAGGTCGTGGGCGCTTTGAGCGAAGGCCGGTCGGACCTGCGCGTGCTGGAGGTCGGTGCGGGCATCGGCGCGACCACCCGGCATATCCTTGCGGCGCTGCAAGGGCGCCTCGCGGGCTACCGGTTCACGGACGTATCGACGCTGTTCCTCGACGACGCACGCCAGCAGTTCGCCGGCCTACCCCAGATCGAATACGCCCTGCTCGACATCGATCGCCCGGTGGACTTCGACGACCATCCCGCCGCAGGCTACGACCTCATCATCGCCGGGCAGGTGATGCACGACGGCAGCCATGTCGTGCGGTCGCTGCGCCGCCTCGGCACGCTGCTCAAACCCGGCGGCAGGCTGGTGATGGTCGAGGCCACCGAGCGCGACAGCGCCCTACAAACGGCCAGTGTCGGCTTCATCGAGAGTCTGGGCGGCTACCAGGACGTCCGCACCCTGGACGACAAGCCGATGCTCGACCTCCCGATGTGGCGCACGGCCCTGGAGCAGGCCGGCTTCGGCGTGGAAATCGCCTGGCCCGGAGAAGAGCGCACGCCGCTGCGGCAGCACCTGATCGTCGCCCGCGCGGAGCGCACGGGCCGCCTCTGCACCGACGACATCGAGCGCGACCTGCGGGCACGGTTCGGCGATCTCCTGCCCGCCGTGCGGGTGCGGCAGTGCGAGCGGATCGGCACCGGTGACGCACCGGCCACGGCAGGCAAGGCCACGGGCCCCTGCGCCCCTGCCGTGCCCCTGCAGCCCGCAAAGGCAGGGGGCGACGGTGCACCGGACCGCGCTGCGCTGGAGCGGCAGGTCGCCGCGATCTGGCAAGCGCTGCTCGCACGGCCGATCCCGCGCGACGGCGATTTCTTCCAGTCCGGCGGGGACAGTCTGATCGCCACGCGGATGATCGCCCGGCTCCACCGGCAGGGACTGCGCGGCGCCAGCCTGCAGGGCCTGTTCAACCATCCGACCCTGGCGGGGTTCTGCGCCCTGCTCGAACCACCGCTCAAAGCGAACGCCCACAGCACCCCGATCTCGCTGGCCCAGGGGCGCCAGGCCGGAAGCGCCTTCGTGTTCCATGCGTCGGACGGCGAACTCGGTGCCTATCTGCCCCTGGCCCGTCACTTGGACACCGCAGTCTTCGGACTGCAGGCACCCGACTGCCTGAAGGTCGGGAGCCTGAAAGACCTCGCCGCAGACCATGCGGCAGCCATCCGGCGCCAGCAGCCGCAGGGGCCATACACCTTGATCGGCTGGTCCTATGGCGCCTTCGTCGCCGCCGAAACGGCGCGCTTGCTCCACCACAGCGGTGCGCAGGTCGAACTGTCGCTGATCGACCCGGTCTGCCGCGCCGACTTCGCCTTCGCCGACCGCGCAGCGCTCCTGCGCCTGATCGCCAACGGCAGGGTCCAGGTGCCGCTGCCGGACGACCTGGAACAGCTCGGCCCCGACGAGCAGGTCGCCTGCTTCGCGCGCAATGCGGCGGCGGCGGGCCTGCTGGCCTCCGAGCCCGATCCGGCGCAGGCACGCGGCTGGATCGACCGCATCGCCCATCTGCTGGAGATGCTGGCCCGCCATCCCGCACCGGAGCCGTTGCCCGTTCCGTGCCTGTGGCTGAGCGCGAACCAGCGTCCCGCGCACTGGACGCCTGCCGAGCACGACTGGTCGCTCTGGGCGCCCGATGCGCAGCGGCACACGCTCGACGCCGACCACTGGCAGTTGGTGATGGATGAAACGGCGGCCGGGCTTGCCGCGGGCTTGATCCGCCAATGGCAGCAGCGCCACAACGGAATGAAAGAGCAGACCGCATGAACGCCTCTACCCCGAAAACCCGGCGCGTCCTGATCGCCGGCGCCAAGTTCGGCGAGATGTACCTCAACGCCTTCCTGCAGGCCCAGCCCGGCCTGGAGCTGGCGGGCCTGCTGGCGACCGGCAGCCTGCGGGCGCAGCAACTGGCCCATGCCTTCGGCATTCCGCTCTACACCAGCGTGGACCAGGTGCCGGACGGAATCGACATTGCCTGCGTGGTGGTGCGCTCGACCGTGGTGGGCGGCACCGGCACTGCACTGGCCGAGGCCTTCCTGCGGCGCGGGATGCACGTGGTGCAAGAACACCCCATGCACCCGGACGACGCCGCGCGCCTGCAGGAGTTGGCCCGCGACCGGGACTGCGCCTACTGGATCAACAGCTACTACGCGCACACCCTGGCCGGGCAGTGCTGGATCGAACGGGCCCTGCGCGTGCGGCAGTTGCTGGATGGCGAGGCGGCGCATTTCGCGCACCTGACCACAAGCCGGCAATTGCTCTACTCGTCACTCGATCTGCTGCTGCAGGCCTGTGGTGCGGACCGCGCCGCAGGCAACGCCACGGTGGAGGCCACGGCCGACGAGGACAGGGCCTTCCGCCTGCTGCGGCTGGACCTGGGGGGATGCCGGGCGGCGCTGCGCTTGCAGACCTACCTGGACCCCGAGGACCCCGACCTGCACAGTCTGGCCATGCACCAGCTCACGCTGGGCTGGCCTTCCGGCTACCTGTCGCTGGAAGCGAGCCACGGGCCGGTCCTCTGGACATCGGCGCTGTACGACCCGCGCCACCGCGACAACGGGCAGAGCCTCTACCGCAGCGCGGGGGACGCAGACAATGACCCGTTCGCGCACCCCAGCACGCACGTGGTCCATCCTGCGCCTCCAGACTGGCGCCATGCCTTCGAGGTCGATGGGCCCTGCGGCGTGGGCCGGGTGCTGCAGATGCTGAACCGGCACCTGGACGGCGCTGCCGTCCCCTGCGCCTTCCGGCCGGACTACCAGCAAGCCCTGGCCCGGCTGTGGCAGCAGGCGCTACGCTGCGCCGGACCGGCCCATGAACGCCGCCTGCCTGCGCCGCGCATCCTGGGTCTGCAGGAGCTGGCCGCGCCGCTCGGCCTCGAACGGGAAGCCGCGCAATGATGCCGGGCGGCATGCTGCGCGCGATCGTGGAAGCACCGGACGCGGCGCTCCACGTGGTGATGTGCCCGTTCGCGGGCGGCAGCGGCGGCGCGTTCCGCGGCTGGCACGGCATCGGGGATCCAGGGCTGAACGTGTCCCTGGCCATCTATCCCGGCCGCGACCATCGCATGCGCGAGGCCTGTGCCGCGGACATCGGCACCCTCGCCGCGCAACTGGTCGAGGCGCTCGCCGCCGCGGGCATCGCACCGGAACAGGCCCTCCTCGCCGGCCACAGCATGGGCGCCCAGGTGGCGTTCGAGGTCTGCGCGCTCCTGGAGCGGCAGGGCGAATCACCGGCCGGCCTCGTGCTGTCCGGCTGCCACGCGCCCCACCTGCGGGGGCGCCGGCGGCTCAGCGCTCTGGACGACACTGCCTTCCTCACGCAGCTCGTCGACATCGGTGGCTGCAGCCCCGAGCTGCTGTCCGACCCCGCGCTGCTGGCCCTGTTCCTACCCATGCTGCGCGCCGACTTGCGCGCCACCGAAACCTACCACCGACCCTGCCCACCAGACTCGCAACGCCTGCGCACCCCGGCCTTGCTCATCCACGGAAGCAACGACGAAGAAGCTGATCGCAGCGAGGTGGCGGAATGGACGCACTGGCTGCGCGACGCGCAAGGCCCGGTCGCCATCGCAGGAGATCATTTCTACGCCACACGGCGGCCACGGGCCTTTCTGGGCCACATCGCGCGCCGCTTCGAATTCCACTCCACAGGCATTGACGCCAGGTGACACCATGGACACACGTACCCGCACCATCTCTCCCGACGCCACTCGGCCCTCCGGCCATCGCGAAGGCCCTCCCCCGCTGGTGTCGCGTCACCGATCAGATGTCGTAGGCTGCGCGCAGCCATCGGAGCGTAGCGCAAGGCGCATCGCGCAGCCCATACCGAGCGTATTGGCAAGCGATGCAACGCCGCGATGCGCTTCGATGGCCAGCGCAGACCGACAGATGATCGGTGACGCGACACTAGGCGAATGCCTGCGCCGCTGGGCCAGCAGGCATGCGCACCGCACCGCACTGGTGGACGAAGACACCCGGATCTCGTTCGCCCAACTGGACCGCCGCGTGGATCGCCTGGCGGCAGGCCTGCACGCGCTCGGACTGCGCCGCGGCGACCGCGCGATGGTGCAGTTGCCCAACAGCATCGGCTTCGTCACCGTCTGCTTCGCGCTGCTGCGCCTCGGCGCCATTCCGGTGCTTGCGATGCCCACCCAGCGCGCGCACGACATCGACGCACTCTGCCGCCTCGCCGAGCCCGTGGCCTACTTCGTGCCGGACGAGGTTGGCGGCTTCGACTACCGACCACTGGCTGCGGAGATGGCTCGCGCGCACCCCTCGCTGCGCGCGGTGGTCATCGATGGCGGCGCCGGCCCGCACGTCCCCGGCGCGCACGAGCTCGCGACCCTGGACGGCGATCCGCAGGAATGGGCCGAGCCCTCGCCTGGCGACACCGCGCTGCTCCTGCTGTCGGGCGGGACGACCGGCGTGCCCAAGCTGATTCCGCGCACCCACGCCGACTACGCCTACAACTTCACCGCCTCGGCCGATCTGTGCGGGCTGGACGAGAGCACGGTGTACCTCGCCGTGCTGCCGGTTGCCCACAACTTCACCCTGGCCTGCCCCGGCGTGCTCGGCACGCTGGCGCAGGGTGGAACCGTCGTGCTGTCCCGCACGGCGAGCTGCGACGAAGCGATGCCCCTGATCGAGCGCGAGCGCGTCACCCACCTGGCGCTAGTGCCCCCCCTGGCGCAGCTCTGGGTGCAGGCCCGCGAATGGGAAGACAGCGACCTGTCGAGCCTGCGCCTCGTGCAGGTCGGCGGCTCGCGGCTTGCGCCCCTGCTGGCCCGGCGCCTGCCGCAGGCCCTGGGCTGCCGGTTGCAGCAGGTGTTCGGCATGGCCGAAGGACTGCTGTGCTACACCCGGCTCGACGATCCGGAGGACGCCATCATCCACACCCAGGGACGCCCGCTCTCGCCGCAGGACGAGGTGCGCATCGTGGACGAGCACGATCAGGATGTGCCCCCTGGCGAGGTAGGGCAGTTGCTCACCCGAGGCCCCTACACCATTCGCGGCTACTACCGCGCACCCGAGCACAATGCCGGCAGCTTCACCCGCGACGGCTACTACCGCACCGGCGACCTGGTGCGCCGGGACCCGGCCGGCAACCTGATCGTCGAAGGCCGCATCAAAGAACAGATCCAGCGGGGCGGCGAGAAGATCTCCGCGGCCGAAGTGGAGTTTGCGCTCGGCCATCTCCCAGGCGTGCGCGCCGCAGCGGTCGTCGGCGTCCCCGACGCCTTGCTGGGCGAGCGGATCTGCGCCTTCGTTCAACCGCAGGACACCCCGATCAACATGGGCGGCCTGCGGGAGGCCCTGCGCGAGCGCGGCCTGAGCACATTCAAGTTGCCGGACCAAGCCGAAGTCCTCACCCACTGGCCCCTGACCCCGGTGGGCAAGATCGACAAGCATCGGCTGATCGCAATCGCCCAGGAACGGCGCACCTCCGGCGCCACGGCACCGTCCCAGGCCCCGGCCCCGGCGATCGCACGCTATGCCGAACGCCGCATGGCCGTGGCCACCGCGCCGCTGGCGCTGGCGGCCCGACTGGCCCGCAACCTCTCGTCGCAGCACTACACGCTGTACGAACACGGCAGCGAATGGAGCATCGGACTGGACTCCGTCCTCGACGTCACGATCGACGCCGACGGAACGGTCCGCCGCAGCAACGGTGCCGCCTGGAAGGCACTGCCCCCTTGCGCGGGTGTCGCACAGGCCCTTGCCGGCATTCCGTTCGAAGGCTGGCGCGCGTATGGCCGCGCCGATTTCGAACTGGCGCACCTGATCCACGGCCTCGGCGGCACCTCGGGCACGCGGCCGCTCCTCAAACTGTCCATCCCACGCAGCGAGATCCGCCTGCGATCGGGCGAGGCCCTGATCCGCGCCCTGGACCCCGCCGATCTGGCAGCGATGGAAACCCTGGTGGCCGCCCAGGACGCCTCCTCCGGACCGGAGATCGGCCAGCCCGTCGAGATCGCCCGGGACTCGGGCACCGAGCACGCCTACAAGCAACGCGTCGCCGCCGCCGTCGGCGAGATGCAGGCGCATGCCTACCAGAAGGTCATCCTGTCGCGGACCGCCGAGGCGCCGGCCGCTCTCGACATGGTGTCGAGCTACCTTGTGGGCCGCCGATTCAACACGCCCGCCCGCTCCTTCCTCCTGCGCGATGGCGACTTCGAGGCCTATGGCTTCAGCCCAGAGACCGTGGTGGAGATCGACGCCAGCGGCCGGGTCTCCACCCAGCCGCTGGCCGGCACGCGCGCGCTGTCCGGAGATACCGCAAAAGATGAACGGCTGCGGCGCGAGTTGCTCGCGGACGCCAAGGAAATCGCCGAACACGCCGTCTCCGTGAAGCTAACCCTGCAAGAAATGGCCGAAGTCTGCGCCCCCGACTCCCTGCGCGTGAGCGAGTTCATGGATGTCTATCGCAGAGGCAGCGTCCAGCACCTCGCCTCCCGCGTGGCTGGCCAGTTGGCCCCGGGCCGCGACGCTTGGCGCGCCTTCGAGAAGCTGTTCCCGGCAGTGACCGCATCGGGCATCCCCAAGCGCGAGGCCCTGGACAGCATCCGGCGCCACGAACCCGGGCCGCGCGGCCTCTACAGCGGCTGCGTCATGCTGGTCGACAGCAACGGCGCCATGGACGCCGCGCTGGTGCTCCGCTCGGCCTTTCGCAGCGGCGACCGCTGCTGGCTACAGGCCGGCGCCGGACTGGTGCCCTCCTCCACGCCGGACAGGGAGTGGACGGAAACCTGCGAAAAGCTGGAGTCGGTGTCACGCCACCTGCGCCTGCGAACGCCTGCTCCCCCCCAGTGAGAAGGATTGCCGTGTGCATCAGGAGCGCGTCGAGCGCCAGATGCCCGAGCGAGATGCCATTGCAGAGGCCAGACCAAGAGGCGGCCATTTTTCAACCAGCCTGGAGAGACCTTCAGATGACCGATGCGAGTGTATTGACCGGCGTTCCACAGACGATGCTGTGGACGCTCCACAACCGTGCTACCGAGGCTTTGCGCCCCGACGGCTGGCTGCAGGATGCCGAGGCGGCCCGGATCTACCAGTCGATCCCATACGACTACGACCGTGACTTCGGCCGTCCCGACGGGTCGCATGCCACACGCTCGGCGATGTTCGACGAGGCACTCCGGCCGTGGCTCACCGCCCACCCGGGCGGGACCGTGGTTGAACTTGGCTGCGGACTGGAAACCCAGTTCCAGCGCTGCGACGATGGTCAGGTGCGCTGGCTGGGCGTGGACGTGCCGGAGGCCATCGCGGTGCGTGAGCGCTATCTGCCGGCCAGCGAACGCTACCGGCACCTGGGTGTGTCCGCACTCGACCCCGCATGGCTGGACACGGTCGATCAGTCGCGTGGGGTCTTCATTACCGCTCAGGGCCTGTTCATGTATTTCGAGGAAGCAGATGTGCGCCGCCTGGTGACGCTCATCGCCGAATGCCTGTCCGAGGCACAGCTGATGTTCGACGTGATTCCGAAGTGGTATTCACGCAAGACCGTCCAGGGACTCTGGCGCACACCGCACTACAAGGTGCCGCCGATGCCGTGGGGCCTGGACCGGCACGAGATCGCACCACTGTTGCGTAGCTGGAGCCCGCGCATTACCCGAGTAAGCGAAGAGCCTTACCGGCGCTTCCGCACCTTTCCAGCCCTGCTCGGTCCCACGATCTCGAAGTTGCCCTGGTTGGGACGCCATGTCCCGAGCGTCGTGCGCGTGGAAATGGCGCAACTGTAGTGAGATCATTCCCGCTATGTCGTCGGGCTCTATTCCGTTTGCACAACGCACCGCATCTATTCCGAAAACCTGCACACTCTTTATCCGGGCGTTACCAGAACGCAAGCGAAGTGCTGCGCGAAGGCTTGCGTCTGGTCGAGCGGCGCGAACAACTCGAAGCAGCCAAGCTCAAGGCGCTGCAAGAAGCAGCCCATACTGGCTAGTGTCGCGTCACCGATCATCTGTCGATCTGCGCTGGCCATCGAAGCGCATCGCGGCGTTGCATCGCTTGCCAATACAGCTCGGTATGGGCAAGCGCTGCGCCTTGCGCTGCGCTCCGATGGCTGCGCGCAGCCTACGACATCTGATCGGTGACGCGACACTAGGCCGATGTCGCCGCTGGCCGCTACACGGATGTCCCCGATACCCGGCTCGAAGACTTCGTGGGGCAATTGGGGCAGCAGGCCGCCAGTCGGGTATTGGCGGCGAACTGATGGTGCGGTATCGACTGTCTGCTGCGGCGCAGACTGACCTTATCGATATCCTGGGCGTAGTCCTTGCTCGATGCATGCAGCCGATCTGCGCAGCGCGGGCCTCGTCGACCTGGGCGCACACCTCGCAGCTTGGTGTGCTTGTCCGAGTATGAAATTGACGGAATAGACTTTAGGGGGAATAATGCCCAACGTTCGACCCTCGCCGTTGCGCCATTCTTCTGCTCGGCGGCGACCAGACCGGTGATGACCGCTGGCACGACGTGCATGTGCCGATGGCCGACAAGCTGTACGACACGCACATCGAGACTTTGAGAAAGGAAGGGCAGATCAATGGCCAAGAAATTCAGCGAGTTGCGCGCCAAGATGTCACCAGAGGCTCAAGCCCGTGCTGCTGCACGCGCCGAAGCCATGCTCGTGCAAATGCAACTCCAAGAACTGCGCAAGGCCCGGAAGGTGACGCAGGTCGAAGTCGCCAAGGCCATGAGCGTAGAACAGGCCGCCGTCTCAAAGCTGGAACACCGCGACGATATGTACGTCAGCACACTGCGCAAGTATGTCAAGGCGCTTGGCGGGGAGTTGAAACTGGTGGCCTCGTTTCCCGATGCCGACATTCAGGTTCACCCGTTCAAACTGGCCCACTGAACAAGGCGCACCTCGGGTGGCTGTCGCGGTACTCCAAGGCGCCATTCGCTGCACGGCGGCCAAACCGTGTTCCCATCAGAACCCCACTTCCTTTTGGTGGCGCACAGCGAGGATCGTGGCGGCGCCCATGTCGATGCGGTAGCGCACCACATAGCCGCTGTCGCCGAAATCGACCAGCCATTCCCGGAACTTGTCGGGCATGTCCTCGATGGGACGGCCGATACCGGGCTGATGTCCAAGAACTTTCACCCCTTGCCGCATGGCCTTCGCCGCACGTTTGGCGGCGTCGATGTTTTTGGCGCAAGGAAGCGATAGAGGCGTTGCACATCGAGCAACGCCGGCTGTGACCAGATCAGACGTGGCATTCAGGTGGCTCGATGTCCTTGCCCTGTTCGAGCTGGGCCAGCCACGCATCGGCTTCGTCGGCGCTCACATGCAGCCCGGTGGTGCGGTACTCTTGCCATGCCTTGAGTGTGTCCTGCCGGAATGCCTCGCGCTTTTCCTCGCGCTCGACGTACTGGGTGATCGCCTCGTGCATGAGCCAGTGAGCCGTGCGCTGGCGAGCAACAGCCAACCGTTTCACGCGGGCCTTGGTGTCGTCGTCGATCTTGATCGACACAGGGCGAATGGCAGCAGCAGTCATTGGCATTGGCATTGGCAACCTCCGTTCGAGTATCTCAGGGTATTACCTTAAGCATACTTGCGGTGCGACTTGGCCGCTCATGGCGTCCAACGGGCCATTGACTCACGCAAGTTGCGTGGACGCTTCCTTGGCCTCCCGGTGAGCCTCGCGAAGTTCGTCGGTGTCATGCCAAGAGCAGGGCGTCGATTTCTTGGGCTTCCTGTCGCAACTGATGCGAGAGGATCCCAAGAAGCCGGTGACGGATGAAGTCCGCAGCATGCTTCGCCGCAGTTGGGCCGAGATCACCGCGCCGCACAAGGACACTGCCGAGGTGTCGCTGACCGCAGCGGACCTGGGCCGCCTGCTGCAGCGGCTGGACGGCCTGGAACCGCGCGTCGCGCAGTGCCAGGTGTCGTGCAAGGATGTGCACTCACCCGACTTCATGCTGGCCGCGCGCAGCCTGGAGGCTGTCGAGTTGGTGGCGGCGGACTCGCCCGAGACCCTCGCTGGCCAAGAAGAAGGAGCCGATGCGCTTTTCCGAGATGCGCCCCGCGCCTGACGAGCTTTGGCTGATGGACGACCGAGGGCGCTACTGCGCCGAGTTCCGGACCTCCTGCGCAGGTAAAATTGGTCGGCTGCTTCGGCCATACCGCAAGCCGGCTGCCTGGCAGGCACAACAAGACAAGGAGTAGGCTTTGAGTAATACACCGTCCGTTGAGCCTGTGCAGGCTGCTGTGGGGGAGCGCAGCAGCCTGAATCTGATACTGGCCAGGGTGCTCCTGCCCTTTGCGCTGGCGCACTTCGTGTCGTATTTTTTCCGGACGGTCAATGCCGTGGTCTACCCCGATCTGGCGCATGACCTGGGGCTGGCGGCGGACAGCATCGGCCTGCTCACCGGGGCTTATTTCTTTGCCTTCGCTGCTGCCCAACTGCCGGTGGGCGTGGCGCTGGACCGCTTCGGGCCACGCAAGGTGCAGGTGCCGATGCTGATGATCGCCACCGTTGGCGCGGCCCTGTTTTCCTATGCGCACAGCCTCACTGAGCTGATCATCGCCCGGGGCCTGATCGGCTTTGGTGTTGCCGGCTCATTGATGGCAGCGATCAAGGCCAGCTCGCTGTGGCTGCCCCAGGAGCGCCTGCCGCTTTCCACAGCGGTGCTACTGTCGGTAGGCGGCATGGGCGCCATGGCGTCGACGGCGCCCATGCATGCCATTCTTCAGCACACCGACTGGCGCGGCGCCTTCATCGGGCTGGGGGTCTGCACCCTGGCGGTGAGTCTGCTGATTCTTGCGGTGGTGCCCGAGCATCCCAAGAAGCAGGAAACCCGGTTTCTGGAGATGGCCGCCGCCGTCAAGCAGCTCTATAGCTCCTGGTCATTCTGGCGACTGGGCCTGTATTCCATCTTTGCCCATGCAACCTACATGGCCGTGCAAGGCTTGTGGATGGGCCCCTGGCTGCGTGATGTCGCACACCTGGAACGCACGGCTGTGGCGAACGTGCTGCTGGCAGGCACTGTGGCCATGGTCGCTGGCTCGCTGGCCTTTGGATGGATCACCGATTACCTGCGCAAATTCGGCGTCAAACCAATTCTGGTCTGTGGCGTCGGCATCTGGGCGTTTGCCCTGTTCCAGTTCCTGATGATCTACGCCAGCGGCATCGATCCTTTTGTGGTTGCCGTCGGATTCAGCTTCTTCGGGACGGCAACCACAATGAACTATGCCATCGTTGCCCAGAGCGTTCCGGTGCACCTGACAGGACGTGTGAGCACCGCATTCAACCTGCTGGTGTTCCTGCTCGCCTTTGTCGTCCAATGGGGCATGGGCAGCATTCTCAACCACTGGATGCCCGACAACGGTGCCTATCCCAAGGTGGCCTACCAATATACGCTCGGGATCATTCTTGCACTGCAGATCCCGGGGCTGCTGCTGTGGCTGACCTTCAAGCCCTGGGTGCGAAACGAGACGGCGCCGGCCGCCTGAGCGACAGTTGGGGCGGCGGTGAACTGACGGCACAGCCCCGCCGGCCAGCATGCAAACTGGAGAAAATCCGCCCTCCACCGAACGTATCCACAAGCCGCCGGGCTGCGGCCAGGCCGCTTGGCGCGTCCGGCGGGTGCCATTCACCAGCAGCGTGAAACCCTCGCAGCCGCGTGCCTTGACGGTGGCGAAGTCTGATCACATGCCCGGAACATAAGTCCCTGGGCATGTGCCAATAAACCGAGATTTTCCATTAGAAAATCTCAAGGTGAAAAAACGGGAGAAAATTGCGCAGGCAAATCAAAGGTTTTTTTCTGTATCCCACAAGCCCTGGCCTGATCAATAGTTTGGATTTGGCTCATCATCACATCCCCCCGCTCAGGCCATCCCAAAATAACGCTCGAAGAACGCGGCGAGTTTGTCCAGCACCGTTTGCTTTTTGGTCGCATGGCCATTGCTCTTGGAGAACCTCGACACAGGCGGCAGGATTTTGGTGACGGCGGTGCCGGTGGCTGCGATGCTGCCATCGCGGAAGGCGTTGTCGATGAAGGTGCGCGTGGCTTCGGCGTTGAGGTTTTCTTCCGAGATGATGCGTTCCAGCTCCTCGGTCTTTTTCGTCGCCACAAAGGACTGCCATTGCGCGTCCACCTTGGTCTTGGTAGTCACCGAATCCACGAAAGACTCGATCAAGTCCTTCTTGTTGCGCAGGCTGGGGCTCGAATTGATGGCGCGCTCTATGGTGGCTCGGATTTCCTTGTCGTCGCCCGTGCCTTTCTTCTTCAGGTACTGTTCGACCAACAGCAGGATGTAATCGACGTTGATTTCGACCTGCTTGATGAGTTCGATCTCGAACACCACATCGTCGTTGATCGATTCCTTCTCCGCTTCCGACGTGCTGCGGAATTCGGCGTACAGGTTCAGGTACAGGCTCTGGTAATCCTGAAACTCGCGCTCGGAGAGGATTTCATGGCCTGAGAAATCGTCGAAGGCCGTCAGGATGTTCTTCAGCCGCAAGATCGACCCGAACAGCTTGATGAACGCCTTCTGTGCCGCCTCGCCGACGATGGACTTGCCGAGCGGAAATCCGGCCACCAGATCCCCGACCCGCTTCTCGTACTCCTTGTAGTACTCGGCGTAAGGCTTCAGCAGCACGATGCCCTTGGCGTCCTTGTTGCCGAACAGGGCGAGCGCGTCGTTGGTTTCTTGCTCCAGATTGCGGAAAGAGACGATGTTGCCGTAGGTCTTGACCGAGTTGAGGATACGGTTGGTGCGCGAGTACGCCTGAATCAAGCCGTGCGCCTTGAGGTTCTTGTCCGCCCACAGGGTATTGAGCGTGGTGGCATCGAAGCCGGTCAAGAACATGTTGACCACGATCACCAAATCCAGCTCACGCTTTTTCAGGCGCTGCGACAAGTCCTTGTAGTAGTTCTGGAACTTGTCGGCGCTGGTGTCGAAGCTGGTGCCGAACAGCGCGTTGTAGTCCTGGATGGCGGCATCCAGAAAATCGCGGGAGCTGGCATCCAGTCCCTCGGTTTCAAACTCCTCCTCGCCCAAGATGCCATCGGATTCCTCCTCGTTGGCGGCAAAGCTGTATATCAGGCCGACCTTGAGCCGCTGCGCCTCGGGTATCGTCTTTTTCTGCTCGGCGAACTTCGCATAGTAGCGTTTTGCGGCGTCGATGGAGGCGCAGGCGAACAGCGAATTGAAGCCTGCGAGGCGCTTGCCGTCGTGACAGTAGCGGCTGGCGCGCTTGGTCTTCTGATCGAAGTGCTCGCGGATGTAGTCCACGATCTGCGTGATGCGCTCCGGTGCCAACAGCGCCCGCTCGGTGTCGATGGCTGACACCTTTTTGTCGCGGATAGTCGCTTGCGTCTTGATCGTGTTGATGTAGTCGATGCGAAACGGCAGCACGTTTTTGTCGTTGATGGCATCGACGATGGTGTAGGTGTGCAGTTTGTCGCCAAAGACCTGCGCAGTGGTACACCGCAGCGGGCCGCCGGTGGTGCCGGAGTTCTCGGCAAAGATGGGCGTGCCGGTAAAGCCAAACAGGTGATAGCGCTGGAACACCCGGGTGATTTCGGCGTGCATGTCGCCAAACTGGCTGCGGTGGCATTCGTCGAAGATCACCACCACATGCGCCTCATACACCGGGTGCTTCTTGTTCTTGGTGACGAAGCGGGAAAGCTTCTGAATAGTGGTGATGATGATGCGCGCGTTCGGGTCTTCCAATTGCCGTTGCAGCACCGCAGTGGACGTGTTCGAGTTGGCCGCGCCTTTCTCGAAGCGTTCGTACTCGCGCATGGTCTGGTAGTCCAGATCCTTGCGATCCACCACGAACAGCACCTTGTCGATATTCGGCAAGCCTCGGGCTAGCTGCGCCGCCTTGAAGCTGGTCAGCGTTTTGCCAGAGCCGGTGGTGTGCCAGATGTAGCCGCCCGCCGCTACGGTACCCAACTGTTTGTGATTGGTGGCGGTGGCAATGCGTTGCAGGATGCGCTCGGCGGCCACGATCTGGTAGGGCCGCATCACCAGCAGCTTGCGATCCACATCGAACACGCAGTATTTGGTGAGGACGTTCAGCAGCGAATGTTTTGCAAAGAAGGTCTTGGTGAAACCGATCAGCTCGGTGATAGGCTGGTTTTTCGCGTCGGCCCACCAGCTGGTGAAGGAAAAGCTGTTGGAGGTCTTGCTCTTGCTGCCGCCTTTTCCACGCCGGGCGGGTTGCTCGTTCAAATGCCCGTAGCGCACGGTGTTGCTGTAGTACTTGGTCAGCGTGCCATTGCTGATGACGAAGAGCTGCACATACTCGAACAGGCCCGAGCCTGCCCAGAAGCTGTCGCGCTGGTAGCGGTTGATCTGATTGAATGCCTCGCGAATATCCACGCCTCGGCGCTTCAATTCGACCTGCACCATCGGCAGGCCGTTGACCAGCACGGTCACATCGAAGCAGGTCGCACGCGCCCCCGCGTTTTCACCCACAGGCGTTTCGTATTGGTTGATCACCTGCAAGGCGTTGTTGTGGATGTTGGCCTTGTCGATCAGGTAGACGTTCTTGGTGGTGCCGTCGTCGCGCTTCAAGACTTGAATGTGATCTTCTTGAATGCGGGCGGTTTTTTCGAGGAAGCCGTCGTTGGCACCGGCAATGCTGGTGGTGAAAAATCGCTCCCACTCGGCATCGGAAAAGCTGATTTTGTTGAGCTTTTCCAGTTGGCGACGCAGATTGGCCAGCAGATCGACTTCCGAGGTGATGGTCAGGTAGTCATACGCCTGCAGTTGAAGTTGCTGGATGAAGGCCTTTTCCAACGCGGCTTCGCTTTGATAGGTGGCCTCGCGCACGCTCGGCGCATCGGGCTGAAATTCGGCGACAACCGTGCTCTCGTTGGATAGCGCAATCGGCTCATAGCGGAAAGGTTTGCGGTCTTCGCTCATGCGGCTTCCTTGAAAGTGAGCAGCCGGTCGCGGTAATGCTCGTACTGCTGACGACGCGCCTTGATTTCGGCGGGCAGGCCGAAAGAAATATCGCTTACCAGCGCGTCAAATTTATCGAGGATAGCAACGATGCGCTCTTGTTCTTCGAGCGGCGGAACGGGAATACGAATCTTGGAAAAGCCGTCGATTAGTAATGTGTTGACCTTGGTGCGCGCCACATATTTGGCCTTTTCGGAGATGAACGAAGTGGTCTGCATGCAGTAAGACACAAATTTCGGATTCATCGAATGGCGGAAGGCGTAGCAGTGATCGTGAATAGCCACGTCGTCAGTGCCCATCCACGCCACAGCTTTGCCAACATCCTCAACGGTTTCGCCCACATCGGCGACCACCACGTCGCCCGGTTTCGCAAAGCGTAAGCCTGATTTCATTTCGGGGCGCACGTGTGAAATCACCTCATTCGCCGATGTGCCGTAGTGGGTGTAAATCTCGCCGTAGTGAATGCAGCCCACACCGTCCTCGACATAGTCAGCCTTGGTGAAACGGCGTCCGCGCATGAATTTTCCGACTTCACTCAAGGTCATCCACCTTATACTTATTGCTTGCTTGCTTGCTTGCTTGCTTGCTTGCTTGCTTGCTTGCTTGCTTGCGCCGCTCATGCGCTCATCGAAACTGAACAGCGCGTCGCGGTAGTACTTGTACTGCCGCCGACGCGCCTCCAGTTCCGCCTCCAGTTCCGCCTCCAGTTCCGCCTCCAGTTCAGTGAAAGTGTCCAGCACTTTCACAATTTCACGTTGCACTTCGAGCGGCGGTACAGGAACTTTCACTCTTTCAAGTGTGTCGGTCGTGATGCCTTTGACGATGGTGCCATTTCCAATAATTGAAAAAGTCTGAAAGTAATAAACGAGAAAACTGCTGTCGATGAAATCATGAAGCGTCAGGCCGCGAAGGTCTTGATTGATCGCAATGTCCGTTGCGGCAATTTTCATTTTTCCTGGGGAAATTTTGACGGCAACAATTACATCGCCAGCACGTATAACGTTGCTTGGACTGTTCTTAAGTCCGTCTTTGGTAATCAAAGATCGTGTTGTGCGAATGAAGTTTCCGGGAATGGAGAGATCACCAACGGAAGCCCATGGAATATCACCATCCCAATAGCTCGCAACAGAACGCGAGGGGGTACCGCCACCAAGATTTTTGGATATGCACTCACCAAGCGGCTTGAACTCCACGCCATTTGGACAGTGCTCGGCAATCAACTCATCAATTCGGCTCATGATTTTTTCTTACCCTCAATCTTGCGCTGCGCGCGTTTCACCGTTTCCAGATACGTTGCTTCGACTTCGGAAGGTTCGGTGACCAACTGCGCACGATATTTTGCATACTCGTTTTCTGCATGGGTGGTGGCTTGCTGGTGGCTGACGCTGCCAAGTCCTTCGAGCGTCTTGGCTTCCAACGCAACGATCAGCCGATCAAGGTGTGCGAGCCAGTCCTTCATGTAGGTAGGCGTGCGGCTTTGTGCACGGAATTCGGCAGCATCAAAATAAGCTGAAACCAAGGTGTTCAAGCGTTTCAACTCGCCCGCATCCAAATAGTTTTTCGCAATGCCGATGTCGTTTTTTGTTGGTTGCTTGCCACTGAACGAGAGTAGCCCCATGAAGGGTTTTCCCGCATCTGCTCGTGCAGTGATCACCTCGGCGGCAGTTTGACCGTGGGCTGCATAGTGCAACTTATTTTGCACTGTCTTGAAAAAGAGCGTGCTTTCCTCGCTTTTTGCATTGTAATCTACGCTGGTGGCATACAGATCAAGCACTTGCCGATAGAGCACCTTCTCACTGCTGCGGATGTCACGAACGCGGTCAAGCAGCTCTTTCCAATAGTTTCCACCCCCAAGGTTCTTTAGCCGGGCATCGTCCATCGCGAAACCCTTGACAAGGTATTCCCGCAAGCGCTCAGTTGCCCAGATGCGAAACTGGGTGCCTTGCGGCGATTTCACCCGGTAGCCAACGGAGATGATGACATCCAGGTTGTAGACATTGGTTGGTTTGGTAGAAAATTCGGAATTTCCGAATTTTCTCATGACCTGTTCTTCAACCAGCTCACGTTCTGCGAAAACATTCTTAATGTGCTCGTTGATCGTCGATTTGGCTCTGCCAAATAAATCCGCCATCTGGTCTTGGGTCAGCCAGACAGTGTCTCCTTCAAGATGAACTTCAATGGACGGCGAACCATCGCCGCGCGGATAAAGGATTATTTCACCGCGGGGCAGTTTACTCATGCCGTTTCTCCTTCCAGGTCCGCGACGATGGCATCGATCTGCGTTCGCAACTCCGCCTGCCGCCCCACGATGCGGGCGATCTTGGCATTGAGCGCCTGGATATCCACCGCCACGCTGTTATCGGCCTGCGCGACATAGGATGAGACGGCGATGTTGTAGCCGTTTTCTGCAATGTCGCCGTTTTCCACCAGCCGGGCGAAGTGATCTATGTTTCTGCGCTCGATGTAGGCATCCAGAATCTTCTGCTGGTGAGCGTCTGTCAGTTTGTTCTTGTTGCCGCTGCGCATGAACTCGGCGCTGGCATCGACAAAGAGCGTGGCATTGTCACGCTTGGATTTTTTCAGCACGATGATGCAGGTCGCGATCGTGGTGCCAAAGAAAAGATCAGGCGGCAACTGGATAACGGTATCGACGTAGTTGTTATCGATCAGGTACTGCCGGATTTTCTGCTCTGCGCCGCCGCGATAAAGCACGCCGGGGAATTCAACAATCGCCGCCGTGCCGTTGACCGCCAGCCAGCTCAGAATGTGCATGGTGAAGGCGAGGTCGGCCTTGCTCTTGGGTGCCAGCACACCAGCGGGCGCGAAGCGCGGGTCGTTGATGAGCAAGGGGTTCGCGTCGCCGTCCCATCTGATCGAGTACGGCGGATTGGAGACGATGGCCTCGAAGGGTTCATCGTCCCAGTGGGCCGGGTCGGTGAGGGTGTCGCCGTGGGCGACGTTGAATTTTTCGTAATTCACGTCGTGCAGGAACATGTTGATCCGGCACAGGTTGAAGGTGGTGAGGTTGATTTCCTGGCCAAAGAAGCCCTGGCGCACCGCATCGTGTCCCAGTACCTTGGCGAACTTGAGCAACAGCGAGCCGGAGCCGCAGGCCGGGTCGTATACCTTGTTGATCTCGGTTTTGCCAACCACGGTGATGCGAGCCAGCAGTTCGGAGACCTCTTGCGGGGTGTAGAACTCTCCACCGGATTTTCCAGCGGTCGAGGCGTACATCTGCATCAGGTATTCGTAGGCATCGCCGAAAAGGTCGATGGTGTTGTCCGAAAACTTGCCGGGTGCGCTGGTCAGGGGCAAGTCACCGATGGCGTCGAGCAGCTTCACCAGCTTTTCGTTGCGCTTGGCCACCGTAGGCCCGAGCTTGCTGCTGTTGACGTCGAGGTCGTCGAAGAGACCCTTGAAGTCGTCCTCGCTGTCCGCACCGTTAGCGGAGCTTTCGATGTCGGCAAATACTCGGCTGAGGGTCTCATTGAGGTTGGCGTCAAGTCGGGCCTGCTTGCGCACGTTGTCGAAGAGGTGTGAGGGTAGGATGTAGAAACCCTTTTCTGCCACAGTTTCGGCTCGACCGAATTCGGCACCAGAATCGTTGAGCGCGGCGTATTCAAATTCGGGATCTCCCGCGTTGCGTTCTTGCTCGTTCAGGTAGGCGGTAAGGTTCTCCGAGATAAAGCGGTAGAACAACATGCCGAGCACATAGGTCTTGAAATCCCAGCCGTCCACGCTCCCGCGCAGATCATTGGCGATACGCCAGATAGTTTTGTGGAGTTCTGCTCGCTCTGTTTCTTTGCTGTTATTCATGAGCAATTCCCCTCCAAGTTACTTTGATCTTTTTGCTTTACGGGTTTCATTAAGCCTGCCCCTGCGAAGCTGTTGTTGTGTCAGGCGCTTTGCTGACTGATTCGGTTGGTGGCACCTCAAGTTCCCAGTGCCTTTCAAGAACGCCGACGAGGCGCTTTTGCCGGTCATTCAGCATCGCCGGTGTCCAGGCACCCTCCGACCGGACTTCCTGCGTCAGGATGAAGGGCGACGCCGTGCCTTTGCCCTTGAAGTACACGTTCTTCTTGGTGGCGAAGTCGTAGTTGCTGGCGGCCGGGTTCTTGCGAACGTGCAGCGATGACTTCGGTTCCCTGTCGTTCTTGATGAGAACGATGCTGCCCAAGAAATACTGGCTGGCTGTGCCGGAGGTGCGCGCATCCTGCATCGCCGACACGAGGTTATCGAACAGTTCCTCCGCTTGCTCGGTTGTCCAGGCGTAGGGGCGCTGGTAGTCCGGGATTTCGAACTGGTAGCTGCCCTCGAAAATCTCCCGGATCAGCTTGTCGTGCGCTTCAAGTGTCTTGGCCATCGTGTTCTGTCTTTCCAATCATTTCTTTGTGTGCGCTGCCGGAGGGCGATACCCTGGCGCGAGCTTGGCGTTCTCCACCCCATACAAGGCCAACGGGTCGCTGAGCCACAGGCGGTACTGTTCTTCCTTGAGGCTGTGATCGGGCGATGCGTCTACGCTCCAGCGCAGCAGCATGTAACCAGCGACCGCCGCACGGACTCGCATCCGGATCGAGCCGCCGGTCATCCCGTAGTCCATCCTGATGATCTCGGAGCGGGCGAGGCGCGGGTGCGGCACCAAGTTCAACTCCACGATCCGCGTCCACTGAATGTCGTTGTCAGGGCGCTCGTTGGCCTTGGGTTCCTCGTCAACCAAGGTCGGCGCTTCGATGCGCGTGACGACGAAGTCGCGGAACTCGCTGCTCTTGCGATCAAAGGCCCGGACGTGCCAGCGCAGCCCGGTGTCGACCAAGGCAAAGGGCACGGTGACCCGCTCGGACTCGCCGCTGCTCATCGAGTGGTAGCGGATCGCTACCGGGCGCTTAGCGTGGATGGCGCGACAAATCGGAGCCAACACGTCCATCTTGGGACTGCTCAAGACGGCTGGTGATTCGCAGGGCAGCAGGGCGTGTGACTCCCCATTGACGCCATCCCCGAACCCCAGAGCGAGCGCAGACAGCACACGCTGTGATGCGTGCTCAAACAGAGGGGCGAAGTCCCTGCCGATGCGATAGATCTTGTTGCTGCCATCAAACTCGATGTTCTGGGGCGCGATCTCGCGGTACAGGGCGAGGTCTCGCGTTGCACCTGCTGGAGCCACTCCGAAACGTCCGCTCAGGTCAGGGCGACCAATCTCGCCGAAGAAGTAGAGCCGGAAGTCGATGTACGCCAACCGCTCACGCTGGCCGTGGCTTAGGCTTTCGACGCGTTGGGGGTGCATAGACTGATGATCCTCATCCACGACGGACGACGGTAAGACCGGAATTGGTTTTATGTTTGTTCATTGCCAGGCAGTTTATATCATCAAAATGATGCTGTTATGCGCCGCAAATCAGACTTTTTCAAACCGATCAGCGACTACCGCTGGGCGGACAGCCTTTGATGACCTGCCGGACCCGAGGAGGCGCGAATGCCCGCACCGGTTCGATGAGTTGTTGCAACTCCTTGGCCAGCCCTTCCCCGGCCCAGCCGCAGGCCCGGAGTTTCCAGCCGATCGCGCCGTCCGGATTGGCGCGGCGACTTTTGAAACGCCGTTACGCTAGCGCATTTGATCCTGGAGTTGCATATGTCGGACGGCTTGGAAGATATCGATGCGGAAGTCAGACCGAAGTTGGAGTACCCATTCGACGCGCCGCCGGAACGCGGGCGCGTGCTGGAGGTGGCGCCCGGCATCCACTGGCTGCGCCTGCCGCTGCCCTTTGCGCTGAACCACATCAACCTGTGGGCCATCGCCGACGACGATGGCTGGGCCCTGGTCGACACGGGACTGCGCTCCGACGACACCATGCGGGTCTGGCGCGAGTTGTTCGCCAACGCATCGGACCCGCGCCCGCTGACCCGCGTGTTCGTCACGCACATGCACCCCGACCACATCGGCATGGCCGGCTGGCTCACCCGCAAGTTCGGCGCGCGCCTGTGGATGACGCGGCTGGAGTACCTCACCTGCCGGACGATGGTCGCCGATACCGGCCGCGAGGCGCCCGCTGACGGCATCGGGTTCTACCGGCGCGCCGGCTGGGGCCCCGAGTCGATCGAGAGTTACCGCGTTCGCTTCGGCAACTTCGGCAAATACATCCATACCCTGCCCGACAGCTACCGCCGCCTGCGCGACGGCGAGGAACTGCGCATCGGCGCCCACACCTGGCGCGTCGTCGTGGGCAACGGCCACTCGCCCGAGCACGCCTGCTTCCACTGCCCCGCGCTCAAGGTCTTGATTTCGGGCGACCAAGTGCTGCCCCGGATCTCCTCGAATGTGTCGGTCTACCCCACCGAGCCGGACGCCGACCCGATGGCCGACTGGTATGCGTCGCTGGCGAAAGTCAAGCAGGAAGTGCCCGACGACGTGCTGGTGCTGCCGTCCCACAACGAATGCTTCCGCGGTCTGCACGCCAGGATCGATGCGCTCAAGCAAGGCCAGGACCGCGCCTTCGAGCGCCTGCGGCGGACGCTGGCCGAGCCCAAGCGGGCCATCGACGTTTTTGGCGCATTGTTCGGGCGCTCCATCAGCGAGGCAGACGTGCACCTGCTCGGCATGGCCACCGGCGAAAGCATCGCTTGCCTGAACCACCTGGTGCTCCGGGGCGAAGTCCGCCGCGAGACCGATGCCAATGGCGTGGACTGGTACCGTTGCCCCGAGCCTGCGCGAAGCGCGCCCGCGCAACGAATTGCGCCAGCGTCTTGACCGGCTTTTGTGCAAAGGCGGGGGTCTGCGCTATTGCGCCACCGGCACCAAGTGCGCCAAATGCTGGTGCGCCGGCGACCACGGTGTGGATGGCACGATGGCGTGTTGGAAGATGCGACATGCCTGGGTCTGTCCTGGCTGCCGGTTCCCGTGGTGCTGTTGCCGCCGGGGAGCGGGCGCGGCCTGTTCAGCTCACCCAGGCTGCGGGCACCGACAGCGGGAAGTCGAGCAGCATCTGGGCAAAGCTCTTGCCGAGGGGATCAGAGCGCAGGCTGGCAGAACCACCGCCCCCAGCGCCTGGTGCAGCACGAAATTCAGCGCGTTCAGGCCGGGAACCTCGTAGCGCTCCACCTCGCCTTCGAGCAGATGCGAGAACCAGCCGCGCACCGCGCAGGCGCTGAGTTGCGCGCGCAATAGCGGCAGGTAGCGGGGTTCGCGCGCAATGACGCCGATGTTCTCGTCGTCGCCCTTGTCACCGCTGCGCGCCCAGGCCAGCGTGATCAACGGCACGCTGACCACCGGGCCGCCAGGGGCAGTCCATGGCTGGGGCGGCGCCAACGCGCGCGCCGGCGGGTTTTCGCCCACCGCCGCCGCGACATCGAGACGCTCCTGCCGCCCTTGCATGCTGACCGTCAGCGGCACCTCGCGCTTGGGCGCAAGGAAGGAAAAGACTTTCACCACCTGCTGCACATCGGCCCGCCCGAACAGCGCCGAGCGCGTGCCGGCCGCCATCGAGGTGCCCGCCGATGCGCATTCCCGCTGCAGAAACTGCAAAGCCTCGGCTGCGGGGTGGCGCGCTGCCAGGCGCAGCAGTACTTCGCGGGTGGCAAGCACGCGGGCGTTGGGGCCGTACAGGGCCTCGCAGCCTATGGGTTCGACGCTGGTAGCGGCATAGTCCGGGTAGCCCTTGCCGAACATCATTCGCCGCGTGCGCGCAAGCAATGCGTCTGCGGTGCGCTGCGCCTTGCGGGGCGCGTCCACGCCGCGAATCGCCAGCGCCAGGGCGATCTGGTAGCCGTCGTGCCATGTGCCATTGCACTTGTAGTGCATGCCGGGAGGGCGCCCGCGCGCTCCGCTGACGAATACATGGTCCGTGTCCAGCGCCTCGGTGCGCACATGCCGGAAATCGCAGGTGACATCAGGCATCAGGTACGCGCCCGGGTCGCCCACTTCGTACAGAATCTGCTCGGCCACGGCTGCCGGGTGGATCAGGCCGCCAGATCCCTGCGGCTTGGAGAGCACAAAACTGCCATCGTCGGCGCAGTCGATCACCGGATAGCCGATGCAATCCCATCCCTGCACCAGTTGCCAGTCAGTGAACAGCCCGCCGGTGGCCTGCGCGCCGCACTCGATCACATGCCCCGCCAGGGTGGCGCTGGCCAGCCGGTCCCAGTCGTCCCAAGACCAGCCGAATTCGTGCACGAGCGGGCCCACCACCACGGCGCTGTCGACGCAGCGGCCGGTGATGACGACATCGGCCCCCCAGTCCAGCGCGCGGGCGATGCCTTGCGCGCCGACGTAGGCGTTGGCCGACATCAGATGGGGCGACGCCGGCTCGCCGGTGTGCATGTCATCGAGGCCCTTGGCGCACCAATCGGGCATCGAGGCCATGACATCATCGCCCGTCACCAGCGCGACCTTGGGCCGCAGCCCTTGCCGTGCGGCCGCCGCGAGCAATGCGTCGCGGCAGGCCTGCGGGTTCAGTCCGCCGGCGTTGGCCACGACCCGAATGCCGCGCTGGAGGATTTCGGCCAGATGCGCAGCCATGGCTGCGTCGACGAAGTCGGTGGCGTATCCCAGGGCAGGGTTTCTGCTGCGTGCCCGCGACATGATGGACATGGTGGTCTCGGCCAGGTAGTCGTAGATTAGTGTCGCGTCACCGATCATCTGTCGGTCTGCGCTGGCCATCGAAGCGCATCGCGGCGTTGCATCGCTTGCCAATACGCTCGGTATTGGCTGCGCGATGCGCCTTGCGCTGCGCTCCGATGGCTGCGCGCAGCCTACGACATCTGATCAGTGACGCGACACTAGGTATTGCAAGCCTGGCACGGCCAGCAGCTGTGGCGTGGCCGTCGCCGAGTCGCCCCAGAAGCCGCAGGCGCCGCCGATGCGGACACGGCAGTGGTGGCATGGGTGCTTCATGCCGCTGCCCCGATGCCGAGGGGCTGCACCTGGACCAGCTTGCTGCCCGCGCGGGCCTGGCCGCCCACCTGGGCCGAGAGCTCGGTGATTCGCCCGGCGAATGGCGCGCTCAAGCGGTGCTCCATCTTCATGGCTTCGAGCACGACCAGCGTTTGTCCGGCCTGCACGGTGTCGCCGACGGCCACGCCGACGGCTGCAATGCGGCCTGTCAGCGGCGCGGTCACGGCCCCGCTGCCGCCGTCCTGGGCGCGGGCGCGGCGGGGATCGACGGGCACGAAGCACCAGGCGCGGCCCGCGCTGTGCAGGTGAATGCCGGCGCTGTTTCGCGCCTGGACCACGCGCTGCATTTGGCCGTTGCCTTCGAGCCACCAGACGCTGTCGCCATGCTTGCGCACCAGCGCCAGACGCACGCTGTCCACTTGGCTGTCCACTTGGGCTTCCTGCCTGACCGTGACATCCACGCTGTCATCGGCCGCCTGCAACTGCACATGCCAGCGCCGGCGGCCCAGTTCCAGATCGACGGGCACCACCGCATGGCCCAGTCGCGTGGCGCCATGCCACGGCCAGCCGGCAGCAGCAAGCGCGGCGGCGGCCACCGTGGTGCTGTCGGGGCAGGTGCCGGCCAATGCCGCGCCCATGTGCTCGGCGATGAATCCGGTGTCGACGTCGCCACGGCAAAATGCCGGATGCTCCAGGCATTCGGCCAGGAAGCCCTGGTTGCTGGCGACGCCCAGCAGCACGCAGTCCTGCAGCGCGCGGTGCAGTTTGCGCCGCGCTTCATCGCGCGTTCGCGCATGTGCCACCAGTTTGGCCACCATGGAGTCGTAGTCGGGCGGCACGACAGCGCCTTCGCTCAAGCCGTGGTCCACGCGCACATCGTGTCCGTCCGCAGGCGGACGCCAGCACAGCACCGGGCCGCCCTGCGGCAGGAAGCCGGCGCTCACATCCTCGGCCGTCAGGCGCGCCTCGATCGCGTGGCCGTCGAATGCCACTTCATCCTGCGTCAAAGGCAGCGGCTCGCCTGCGGCCACACGCAATTGCCACTCCACCAGATCCAGCCCGGTGATGGCCTCGGTCACGGCGTGCTCGACCTGCAGCCGCGTGTTCATCTCCATGAAGTAGAACGCGCCCGAACGGTCGAGCAGAAACTCCATGGTGCCCGCGCCGACATAGCCGATGGCGTTGGCCGCGTCGACGGCGGCCTTGCCCATGCGCGCGCGCAGTTCGGGGCCGACCGCCGGGGAAGGCGCTTCCTCGATGAGCTTTTGGTGCCGGCGCTGCACCGAGCAATCGCGCTCGCCCAGGTGAATGACGTGGCCGTGGGTGTCCGCAAAGACCTGAATCTCGATGTGCCGGGGCGCAAGCAGCGCGCGCTCCAGAATCAGTTCATCGGAACCGAAGGCTGCCAACGCCTCGGAACGTGCGCTGGCGAGCGCGGCGGCCAGGTCGGACGATCCGTGCACCAGCCGCATGCCGCGCCCGCCGCCACCGGCGGCGGCTTTGACCATGACCGGAAAGCCGATGCCGGACGCAGCCGCCTGCAGGGCCGGGTCGCCCTGGTCCAGGCCCTGGTAGCCCGGCACACAGGGCATGCCTGCGGCCCGCATCAGGCGCTTGGCCTCGGCCTTGTTGCCCATGGCGCGAATCGCCTCGGCAGGCGGCCCGACGAAGACCAGCCCGGCGCCGGTGACGGCGGCGGCAAAGTCCCCGTTTTCGGCCAGGAAGCCATAGCCGGGGTGGATGGCGTCCGCGCCGGTGCGGCGGGCGGCCTGCAAGATGGCCTCGATGTTCAGATAGGATTCACGCGGCGCGGCCGGCCCCACGCAAACCGCCGTGTCAGCCTGCACGGCATGCAGGCTGGCGCGATCGGCTTCGGAGTAGATGGCCACGGTGCGCAAGCCGAGCCGGCGCGCCGTTCGCATGATGCGGATGGCGATCTCGCCCCGGTTGGCGACGAGCAGGGTGTTGAAGGGGCGGGCCTGTCCGGTCATCCGGATGCTCCCCGAGGCGGCGTCCCTGGACATCAGCGCGAACCCGTCAGGCCCATCTGCTTGGCGATCACCTGCATCATGACTTCGTCGGCGCCGCCGCCGATGGAGCACAGGCGAAAGTCGCGGTAGGCGCGTGAGACCGGATTGTCCCAGGTGTAGCCCATGCCGCCCTGGAACTGCATGCACCATTGGGCGATCTCGCGTGACAGGCGACCGGCTTTGAGCTTGGCCATCGAGGCCAGTTCCACGACATCGCCGCCGCTGACGTAGGTCTGCGTGGCCATGTAGACCAGTCCCCGCAGGGCCTCCAGTTCCGTCTTGAGCTCGGCCAGTTTGAACTGGATGAACTGGTTGTCCAGCAGCGGTTTGCCGAAGGCGATGCGTTGGCGCAGGTAGTCGGCGGTCTCGTCGATGAGTTGGATGGCGGCCAGGCGGCGCGCCGCCGCGCCCAGGCGTTCCTCCTGGAATTGCTTCATCTGGTAAATGAAGCCCATGCCTTCTGCGCCGATGCGATGGCGCACCGGAACACGCACCTCGTCGAAGAAGATTTGTGCCGTGTCCGAGCACCACATGCCGAACTTCCTGATCTTTTGCACCGCCACGCCCTTGGCGCGTTGGCCTTTGTCCTTGAGCGGCACGATGATCAACGACTTGTTCTTGTGCATCGGGCCATCGGAGGTGTTGCACAGCAGGCAGATCCAGTCGGCCTGGGTGCCGTTGGTGATCCACATCTTGGCGCCGGAGATCAGGTAGTCGCCGCCGTCGCGGCGCGCATGGGTTTGCAGCGAGGCCACGTCCGAGCCCGCGCCCTGCTCCGACACGCCAATGCAGACCACCACGTCGCCGGCGATGGCCGGGGCCAGAAACTCGCGTTTGAGCTCGTCGGAGCCGAAGGCCGCCAGCGCCGGCGTGGCCATGTCGGTTTGCACGCCCGCTGCCATGCTCACGCCCTGGGCGCGCACATAGCCCATCGCCTCGCCGGCAGCAACCGCGTAGGAGAAGTCCAGGCCCAGGCCGCCGTACTCGGTGGGCTTGGTGATGCCCAAAAAGCCGAGGCGGCCCATCTTCTTGAACAGTTCGTGGGCCGGGAAGATTTCCGCCGCCTCCCATTCGTCGACGAACGGGTCCACCTCGCTGGCCAGGAAGCGGCGGATGCTTTGCATGATGCTGTGGTGTTCTGCTGTGTACATGGTGGTGCTCCAGAAAAGGGGGCATCAGAAGCGGGCCACGCCGAACTGCACGGGGTGGCCCCGGCGCAATGGGGCCTCTCGCGCCATGGCCAGCACGAAACCGAGCACCGCGCGGGTGCTGCGCGGGTCGATGATTGCGTCGTCCAACATCAGGCCGCTGGTGATGAAGGCGCTGGCTTGGCGCTCGAAGTTGGCGATGATCTGCGCCCTCTGGCGCGCCAGCGCCTCCTCGTCGACCGGTTTGCCGCTGCGCCCGGCCTGTTGCCGCGCCACGATGTCCATGGTCATGGCGGCCTGCTCGCCGCCCATGACGGCGGTTTTGGCGTTGGGCCAGGAAAAGCTCATGCACGGCCGGAACGCCTGGCCGCACATGCCGTAGTTGCCGGCACCGAAAGAGGCGCCGCAATACAAGGTGACATGCGGCACGCGCGAGTTGGACAGCGCCTGGATCATCTTGGCGCCGTGCTTGATCATCCCGGCCTCCTCGGACATGCGCCCGACGATGAATCCGGTGGTGTTCTGCATGAAGACGATCGGCGTGGCCGACTGGTTGCACAACTGGATGAACTGCGCCGCCTTGGTGGCACCGGCCGGGTCGATGGGGCCGTTGTTGCTGATGAGGCCGACCCCATGCCCCTCGATGCGGGCATGCCCGCACAGCGTCGATACGCCGTAATCGGGCTTGAACGCGAGCCAGGCCGATTCGTCGACGATGCGGGCGATCACCTGCTGCATGTCGACCGGCTTTTTCACGTCCAACGGCATCACGCCGGCCAGTTCGTCCGGGTCCAGCACCGGCGGCTTGCCCGCCCGTGCCGGCGCAGGAGCAGCCCAGTCGAGCGCGGCGACGATGTCGCGTGCGATGGCAATCGCGTGCGCGTCGTCCTCGCCGACATACTCGGCCAGGCCGCTGGTCCGGGCATGCATGTCGGCACCGCCGAGTTCCTCGTCGGTGGCGATTTCTCCGGTGGCCGCCAGGAGCAGCGGCGGGCCGGCGAGGAAGGCGCGTGCGCGTCGGCGCACCATCACCACATAGTCCGACAGACCCGGCATGTAGGCGCCGCCGGCGGTCGATGGGCCGTGCACGACGGTGATGACGGGCAGGCCGGCGGCGGACAGGCGCGCCAGGTTGTAGAACAGGCCGCCGCCGCGGATGAAGCGCTCGACCCGGTAGGTGCGCAGATTGGCGCCGGCGGACTCCACCAGGTGAATGAAGGGCAGCCGGTTTTCCAGCGCGATCTCCTGCGCGCGCAGCAGTTTCTTGCTGCCGGCGTCCACGTAAGCGCCGGCAGCGATGGCCGAATCGGAGGCGGCCACCATGCAGCGCACGCCGCACACGAAACCGATGCCGGTGATCTGCCCACCGCCGGGCACCGATGTCTCCGGCGTTTCTCCTTCGGCGCAGTAGCCGGCCATGTTGCCGAGCTCCAGGAAGGGGGCGCCAGGATCGAGCAGCCGCGCCACGCGCTCCCTCGGCAGCAGTGCGCCGCGCTTGTCGAAGGCTGCCTTGGCCTTGGCCGAGGCGTCCCGGGTTCGCTGCTCCAACTGCCGCAGGCGCTCGATCAGGGCCAGCATGCCCTGGCGCTGCTCGGCGTAGGCGGCCTGTGCGGTGTCGATTCGGGATTCGATGGGTGTCATGGCGCGGTCTCGTCGGCCGTGGTCCGCAGCAGGGCATCCAGGGCGATCACGCCTTGGCCCTGCGGCCTGGCCGGCAAGGGATTGATTTCCAGCCCGGTGAGTGCCGGGCCGAGCGCCATGGCGGCACTGGGCACGCAGGCAATGGCTGGCGCCGCCGCTTGCACGTCAGCCGCAGGCTTGCCGCGAAAGCCCTGCATCAGGCGGTACATGCGCACCGTGTGCCGCGCCTGCACCACGCCAAGTTGGGCAAACGCCGCACGGCAGATGACGCGGTTGCCCGCAAGCGCTGCGGTGTGCGACTGCGTCACCTCGGAACCGCAGTCGCTTTCGCCGGCCTTGGGCAAGATCAGCGGCCTGCCGGCCCGTCGCAGGCACGTGGCCGCCCCGATGAACTCGTGGCCGTCGCGCAGGCCCTCGGCATAGCCCGCGCCGCCGACTTCCGCGTAGCCTGCGGCGTGCACGATGGCCATGGAGGACAGGTCGAGCACGACCTCCAGCCGATGCAACGATGCCGTCATCGATGTCTCCAAAAGCGTTCTGCCGGTACCAGTCGGGTGATTTCAGAAGAAACCCCCGGCCATCGCAATCGGTTTGTGCGCATTTGTCCACGATGTGGACCCATGCACGCCGCGCGCAGCAGATCAGCCCATGGATCAGCCCGTGGATCGGGATGCCGGTTCTTGCACGATGAGCGCACCGATTTCGTGCCGGTGGGGACGGTGACGCCGATGGACTCGTTGGCCCTGCCCTGCCCCGATGCCCCCCAAGGGCTGGCGCCGCGTGGCGGGCGATCACGGCGGAAAATCGGCTGCACACCTAGTGTCGCGTCACCGATCATCTGTCGGTCTGCGCTGGCCATCGAAGCGCATCGCGGCGTTGCATCGCTTGCCAATACAGCTCGGTATGGGCTGCGCGATGCGCCTTGCGCTGCGCTCCGATGGCTGCGCGCAGCCTACGACATCTGATCGGTGACGCGACACCAGGGTCGGCGCTACGCGCCGTGTGCGATGTGCGTCGACCAAGTCCTTGCCCTGGCCGCCACCGTCAACCACCCCGAGACCCGCAACGCGCTCGCGCCGGTGCTCTTGGCCGCACCGCGCCAAGTGATTCCCCCGGCCCGGGTGCGCGCCGGAAATGAGGGGGGAGGACATGCGCGTCGTTCATCCGAAGTGGCAAGAAACGGTGCCGAACTCGCCGTAGTCGGCCACCACCGTATCGCCCTTGACAACCTCGATGGGCCGGATGAACGAGCCCGCCAGGATGACCTGCCTGGGCTGCAAGGTCACGCCAAAACGATGCAGCCGATTGGCGAGCCACGCCACGCCATAGCCGGGGTGATTGAGCACCCCGGCGGCCAGGCCGGTTTCTTCGACCTCGCCGTTGCGGCTGACGATGGCGCCGATGCGTCGCATGTCGGCGTCCGACACCGCCGGCCTGAACGGGCGTCCCCCCAGCACCAAGGCGGCGTTGGCCGCGTTATCGGAGATGGTGTCGAGCACGGTGCGCATGCGCCTGGTTTGCGGGTCGATGCGCTCGATGCGCGCGTCGAGGATCTCCAGCGCGGGCGTGATGTACGCGGTGGCGTCGAGCACGTCGAACAGCGTGCAGTCGGGGCCAGCCAGCGGCTTGGCGAGCACGAAGGCCAGTTCGGCCTCGATCTTCAACTGCAGGAAGCGCTCCGACTCGATCACCGCGCCGTCGCGGTAGAACATGTCGTCCAGCAGCGTGCCGTAGTCCGGCTCGGCGATGTTCACCGCGCGCTGCATCGCCTTCGACGTGAGGCCAATCTTGTGGCCTTTTATCGTGCGGCCATTGCGCAGCTCGAGCTGCATCCAGGCGTGCTGGATCGCGTAGGCGTCGTCGATCGTCATCTCCGGGTAGTCGAGCGAGAACTGGCGGCAGGCCAGGCGCGTGCGCTGCGCCTGCTGCAACCGCTCGGCGGCCTGGGCGAGGGTGTTCTGGTCCAGGCTCACCGGACTACCCTCCTGCCGGTCGAGGCCGCAGGCAAGCAAAAACACCGGGCTAACACAGGATGTCGTTTCATGGCGCCACCTCTTCGGCCTTCACGACGTTGCGCAGCACGCCCACGCCGCTGACTTCGATCTCGACCACATCGCCCGGCCGCAGGAACTTCGGCGGATCGAAGCGGATGCCCGCGCCGATCGGCGTGCCGGTGGCGATGATGTCGCCCGGCGCCAGCGTGGTGAAGGTCGAGAGGTAGTTGACGAGGCAGGCGAAGCCGAACATCAGGTTCGCGCTGCTGTCGTCCTGCCGCAGTTCGCCATTGACATGCGTGCGCACGCGCAGCGCGCCATAGCCCTGCGGAAATTCGTCGGCCGTGACGATCCACGGGCCGATGGCGCCGGACGCATTCCAGTTCTTGCCCTGCGTCACGTTGAACTTGGCGTGGTGCGTCCAGTCGCGGACGGTGCCTTCGTTCATGCAGGTGATTCCGGCGATGCAGGCCAGCGCGTCGTCTGCCTGCACGCGGCGCGCGCGCTGGCCGATGACGATGGCGATCTCGCCCTCGTAGTCGAGCTGTGTCGATTCGAGCGGCTGCTGCAACGGCTCGCCGTGGCCGACGAAGGACTCGGCCACGCGCATGAAGATGCTCGGGTACTTGGGCGAATCGCTGCCGTCCTTGTATTCGGCGTTGCGGTGCGCGTAGTTCACGCCGATGCAGAACACGCGGCGTGGCCGCGCGATGGGCGTCTGGAACCGCACATCGGCCAGCGCATGGTCGGGCGCGGCGCCCTCTGCGGCCTGGCGCGCCTGCGCGAGCGCGGCGTCGCCGCCTTCGAGCAATGCCGCGACGCACGCGCAGGCCGGCAGGCGGCGGCCGAGATCGACGACGCCGTCGCCGATGACGCAGCCCCAGTGCGAGGCCCCGCCGTGGAGGTAGCTGATGAGTTTCATGCGCTGTCGAATCCAAAGAGGCGGGCGGGGTTGTCGACAAGGATCTTCTGCCGCGTGGCGGCGTCGGGGGCGAAGCGATAGAGCAGTTCGAGCAATGCGCCCTCGTTGGGCGGCTGTTGGACCGATACCGGGTGCGGCCAGTCGCTGGCCCACACGCAACGGTCGGGCGCGATGTCGATCAGGCGCTGCGCGAGCGGCACCACGTCGTCCCACGGCGCGCCGATCTTCGAGAGCTTCTCGGACAGCGACAGCATCACCCAGAAGTTGCCGCGCCCGAACAGTTCCAGGATGCGCGCCAGGCTCGGGTCGGCAGCGCCGCGCGCCGGGTCGGCGCGGCCCATGTGGTCGATCAGCACCGGCATGTCCAGGGACTCGATGGCCGGGAGTTGCCCGGCGATGCCGGTCGGCTCGGGCTGCACCTTCAGGTACCAGCCGAGCTCCTTGACGCGGGCGAAGATGCGTTCCTGCCCGGCCGCGCTCAGGCGGATGCCCAGGCTGCCACGCGTCAAGCGCGCGCCGCGCACGCCGGCGTCGTGCAGTTTCTGGATATAGGCGTCGTCGCGCTCTGTCAGCACCACGGCGTTGGCGCAGGCCATGTAGCGGCGCGGGCCGCCGGCGTTCAGGCCCTCCAGCGCATCGAGCACCACTGCGTGGTCGGCGCCATAGGTGGTGGCCTGGACGATCACGCCGCGCCCGATGCCGAGCGTGGCGTGGAGCTTTTGCGCCACCTGCCAGGTGGCGCTCGGCATTTCGTAGGCGGCGTCGGGGCGCACGGGGTACTGCTCGCGCGGGCCGAACACATGGAACTGGCTGTCGCACGCGAGCGCGGGCGGCAGCGGCACCGGCGCTCGCGGATGGGGGTCGAAGGCAAGGTAGTCGGGCATGGGGGTCGTGGGGCGGTCGGAGAAACGTCGAATCAGGCGATCCAGGCCGTGAAGCTGCACTCGATCAGCCGGCCCATGTCGAGCTCGGGCGCGATGATCGCGTGGCGCGCGGGCCGCGCTGCGGCATCGGGGAACATCTCGAGCCACGGCACGTTGAGCGCCGGGCGCTGGCGTCGATCCTTCATCCAGACGGTGATTTTCACGATGTCCTGCGTGCCGCCGCCGGCCGCCTCGACGATGCGGCGCACGTTGTCGAGCATGAAGCGGCACTGTGCCTCGATGGTCTCGGCCGGCCGGCCGGTGGCGGGGTCGTTGCCCTGGATGCTGCCGCTTTCCAGCAGCGGGCCGACGCGGCAGCCCGCCGGGATCGGGTTCTTGTGGCCAAAGCCGGCGACGTACACGCTGGTGCGCGCGGCGGGCGCGGCGCGCCCGAGGGTCGTGGTGACGGTGTTCATTCGGCGTGGATGTTGGCTTGCTCGATGACCGGCATCCACCGCGCGTCTTCCTGCGTCAGAAACTCGGTGAACTGCCCGGGTGAACTGCCGCGGGCCTGCGCGCCAAGCGTCTCGAACCTGGCCTGCACGGCCTTGTCGGCGAGGATTTTCTGCAGCGCCTGCGACAAGCGCTCAACGATCGCCGGCGGTGTGGCGCGCGGCGCCAGGATGCCGGTGAAAGTCTCGGGGCTGAAGTCCTTGAAACCGGCTTCCTGAAGCGTCGGCACATCGGGCCATTGCGGCAGGCGCTTGGGCGATGTCACGGCCAGCGCGCGGCTGCGGCCCTGCGCGATGAAGGGGCCGGCCACCGATATCTGGTCGAAGTTGAACTGCACCTGGCCGCCCAGCAGGTCCGTGGTGGCGGGCGCGTTGCCCTTGTAGTGCACCGTGGTCCAGCGGGCACCGCTTGCGCGCTGCAGATACTCGCTGACCAAGTGGTTTTGCGTGCCGGCGCCGGGCGAGGCCATGGTCAGCGTGTTGCCGGGCTTCTTGCCCTCGGCGAACAGGTCTGCCACGGTTTTGTATGGCGTGGACGGATGCACCTGCAACACCAGCGGCGTGAATGACACGGAACTGACCGGCGCGAAGTCCTTCTTCCAGTCGTAGACGTTGCGCTTGAAAACGGTTGGCGCGAACAGGATCGGCCCGTTCGCGCCCATGAAGAAGGTGTAGCCGTCAGGCACGGACGTGGCAACCGCCGCGCCGGCGATCATGCCGCCGGCACCGGGCCGGTTGTCGATGATGAAAGGCTGCATGAACACAGCCTGCAACTGCTCGGCGATGATGCGCGCAGCGCCATCGACGTTGCCACCCGGCGGGTAGGGCAATACGAGCTTGACAGGCTTGTCGGGCCAGTGGTCCTGCGCCATGGCGGGCCATGCGGCAAGCGCCACGCACGCAGCGACGGCAAAAGGGGCGACGGCATTGCTCACAGCGACTCTCCTGCTCCGGCGCCGGCACCGCAAATGGGCTGCGGTTTGATCGGCGACCCGTCCACTCTAAGGAGCACGCATCGAATGCTGCAAAGCAATAAATCCCGCCTGTTCCATATGGTGGACGATTGCGGGAAGTGTCCGTTCAGCACCGCCGCAGCGCTGCCGACAATCGAGGCTCCGCCACCACGGTAGGCACTCCCATGTTTCTCGATGCCGGCGCCCTGTCGCCCGAAGCCAGCTACCGCCTGTCGAGCGGCAGCGTCGTGCCGCGCCCGATCGCCTGGATCACCACGGTGTCCGCAGACGGTGTGATCCACCTCGCCCCGTTCTCCTGCGTCACCTTCGTGTCGAACAAACCACCGCTGCCGGGCGTGAACATCGGCGATGCCCCGCAGATGCGCGCCATCCACGACAGCAGCGCCGGGCATGCGTCCGGCGTGCGCGAGACCGAACTGCTCGGCCTCGGCACACGGCCTTGCCGCACAGTGCGCGTGCCGCGCCTGGCCGATGCGCCGCTGAGCATGGAATGCAGGCTCGAGCGCGTGAGCGCCTTCGGCCAGACTGGCGCCGAGTTCATCGTCGGCGCGGTCATGGCCTTCCACTTGCGCGACGGCCTGGCGCACGCTGAATCCGGTCTGCCGCACGGCGGGCCGAACTACACGGCGCTGGGCGAGATCGTCACGCTGCGCGGCATGCCGCAAACGCCCCAGGCGGTGATGAATGGCTGCGACGGATAAGGACGCCGCCACCGCCGGCGCGCAAAGCGTGCGCCGCGCGCTGGCCGTGCTGCGCGTGCTCGCCACCGGCCAGGAGCGCGGCGTGCGCCTGACCGATGTCGCGGCCCATACGGGCCTGAACCGCCCGACGGTGCACCGCATCCTGCGCGTGCTGGTGGAAGAAAGCGCGGTCGAGCAGGACCTGGCCACGCGCCGCTACCTGATCGGCGGCGAAGTCTCCCTGCTGGGGCTGGCGCGCTCGGCACGCTTTCCGATCCGCGCCATCGCCGAGCCGCACCTGCGCCACCTGAGCGAGAGCCTCGGCGACACCACCTTCCTGACCATCCGCAACGGGGTCGATTCGGTATGCATCGACCGCCGCCCGGGCAGCTTTTCGGTGAAGGTGTTGTCGATCGAGATCGGCGCGCGGCGCCCGCTTGGCGTGGGCGTGAGTGGCCTGGTACTGCTCGCCTCACTGCAGCCCGAAGAAGCAGCGGAGGTGGTGCGGCGCAATGCGCGTCGGCTGCAGGCGCTGCACATCGATCCGGCCGAACTGCTCGAACGCGCGCTGCGCACGCGCGCGCAGGGATATGCCTACGCGCCGGTCGGCGTGGTGCCCGGCTCGCGCGCGGTGGCCGTGCCGGTGCGCATGGCGGACGGCCGCACCGTCGCCGGGCTGGCCAGCGCGACCATCACCGAGCGACTGCCGGCTGAGCGCGTGCCCGTGGTGGTCGCACAGATGAAAGAGCAAGCCGAGCAGATCGCCGTGCAGGTGGCCGAACTCGCACGCCGCAAGAACGGCCATCGAGGGAACGGGCATGGGGAGCCCTGAGCCGGCAGAGCCAAAACCGCGATGGCGCCACTGGCGTTTGCGTTCGATGACCTAGTGTCGCGTCACCGATCATCTGTCGGTCCGCGCTGGCCATCGAAGCGCATCGCGGCGTTGCATCGCTTGCCAATACGCTCGGTATTGGCAAGCGATGCGCCTTGCGCTGCGCTCCGATGGCTGCGCGCAGCCTACGACATCTGATCGGTGACGCGACACTAGCCGGCGTGCAGACCGGACCCCTTGCACACATCGGCCATCGTGCGATCGCCGCGCAAGGTGGCCAGGGTCTGCCTGCGTCTTGAACGCCAGGCTGTGGGTACACCGCGTGCGGTGCGCTGACTTGTTGGGCATCGAAAACTCTTGGGGCCAGACCTTCCTCGGCCCCGCCACACGCCCGGGATTGCCACCCGATCGCGCTGTTCGGATTTGCGCGGCCACTTTCCCGTCATGTTTCCGCCATGTCCCGCCATGTTCCCGCCATATGGCGCACGCGCCGGGGCTTGGCGTATCTGCAAGGCGGAGCAGCGGCAACTACCCGCCCGTGAGCAACCCATCCACGCCGTAAAGCCGCGCCATGCCCGCCAGCGCCAGCGGCAGGTCTTGCACCGCAAAGCCCCTGCCTTCGGACAGCGCTGCGCGCCGGCATTCGAGCAGCACCGCCAGGGCCGTGCTGTCAAACCGCGTCAGGGCCTTGGCATCGACCCGCACGGCGCGCTCTGGCTGCGCCTTCAGCCCTTGCAGCAGCAGGCGCAGGCAGGCCGTGGCCTGGCGCTGGGTGAGTTCGGGGGGCAATGCCAGCATGGCGCGGGATCATTCGCCCTTGGCGGCGGCATTGGCCTTGTTGCGCGCGGCCAGCGTGTCGATCAGACCGTCCACGCCCTTGGCGTTGATCTGCTGCGCGAACTGGCCCCGGTAGGTTTCCACCAGCCAGACGCCGAGCACGTTCAGGTTGTAGACCTTCCAGCCGGCGCCGTCGCCAGGGGTTTTTTCCAGGCGGTAGTCCAGCTGTATCGGATCGCCCCGGCCAACGATCTCGGTGCGCACCAGCACATCTTTGTCGCTGGCCGCTGCGCGCAGCGGCTTGACCTGTATGGTCTGCTCACTGATATGCGCCAGCGCGCCCGCGTAGGTGCGCACCAGCAAGAGCTTGAATTCTTCCTGCAGCCGCTTTTGCTGCCCGGGCGTGGCCTGGCGCCAGCCGGGGCCTACTGCGGCAGCCGTCATGCGGCGGAAGTTGACATGGGGCATCACGGTCTTGTTGACCAGCGCAATCAGCGGCTCCAGATTACCGCTGCGTATCGCCTGGTCGGCCTTTACCGCATCGAGCACCGTGGTGGACAGGCGCCGGATCAACGCATCGGGCGCTTCATCGGCGGCCCGGGCCGGCAATGGCAGGAAAAGAGCCCAGAAAAGGGCCCAGGAAAAGACCCAGGAAAGGGTCAGGCCAAGAGCCACAGGCCCCGGGAAACGTCGGTTCATCATGGTCACGGGTCTCATGGTTTTGGCCTTCAAGGCTCTTCGGGCAACATGCCCTCGCTGGATGGGTTGTCGGCGTCCTCGTCATCCATGCCGTTGGCCTCGGCGGCTTGGCCGCGCACCTGCAGGAACACATCGCGCGTGAAACTGTACTTGTCGAGCGCGGCGCTGTCGAGCACGGCGCCCGCGCGCAACAGGTTGGCGCGCATTTCCACCGTGCGCAGCAGGTACAGCGATTGGCGCGCCGAGGCCGACTCCAGGTGGTGCAGCGCATTGCCCCTGATGTCCACCGACAGCGCCAGGCTGTCGCGCAGCGTCGACGGCCCCAGAAGCGGCAGCACCAGATACGGCCCCGTACCCACGCCCCAATGCCCCAGCGTCAGGCCAAAGTCCTGCTTGTGGCGCTCGATGTTCAGTTCGCTGGCAATGTCCAGCAGCCCGCCCAGGCCCAGGAAGGTGTTCACATTGACCCGCATGAAACTGGCTGCCGCTGCCTCGCCGCGCAGTTGCAGCAGGTTGTTCACGAACGACCAGATGTCGCCGATGTTTGCAAAGAAGTTGCTCACGCCGGTGCGCACCGGCGCCGGCGTGACCTCGCGGTAGGCCGTTGCCACCGGCTTGAGGACCATCGTATCGAGATGCTCGTTGAACTGGGCCATGCTGCGGTTGTAGCCCTGCAGCGGATCGCGCGGGTCCGGCTGGGCAACGGTGGCGCAGCCGGCCAGCACTGCTGCGCCGAGCAGCACGACCCAGCGGGATATGCCGGGCAGCGCCGTCCACCGTGGGGCGCCGGACGGCACGGTCTGCCGCAAGGCATCTGACAGCGCGGTCTGCCGTGCTGTGCAACCCCCATGTGCCGCGAGGTTTGAGTGCGTCATTTTTTGTCGCCCGTTCCAGCGGCTTTGCCGTAAAGAAATTGTCCGATCAGGTTTTCCAGCACCACGGCGGACTGGGTTGCGGTGACCGTGTCGCCTGCCGCCAGGTTCTGCTCGTGCGCCCCGGCTTCGATGCCGATGTATTGCTCGCCGAGCAGGCCGCTGGTGAGGATTTTCAGCGAGCTGTCCTTGGGGAACATGTAGCGCTTTTGCATTTCCAGCGTGACCCGGGCCTGGTAGCTTTTGTCATCGAAGGCAATGTCTTGCACGCGCCCGACCAGCACACCGGCGCTGCGCACTGCCGCCTGGGGCTTGAGCCCGCCGATGTTGTCGAAGCGGGCCGTGATGCGGTAGCCCGATTGCCATTGCAGGCTCAGCAAATTGGCCGATTGCAGCGCCAGAAATACCAGCGCCAGCACCCCCAGAAGTACGAACAGGCCTACCCACAGATCATTTTTCGAGCGTTGCATTTGTCGTTGCTTTCTGCACTTGCCAGTGTCTCACCAACTGAACATCAGGGCCGTGAGGATGAAGTCCAGCGCCAGCACGGCCAGCGAGGCCAGCACCACCGTGCGCGTGGTGGCGCGCGCCACGCCTTCGGGCGTGGGCCTGGCCACATAGCCTTGCAGCAGCGCCACAAAGCTTACGGTAAAGCCGAAGACCAGGCTCTTGAGCACCCCATTGCCCAGGTCGCGCCAGATATCCACGCCGCCTTGCATCTGGCTCCAGAAGGCCCCCGGGTCTATGCCTATCATCAGCACGCCCACCACGGCGCCGCCGATCACGCCGACGGCGCTGAACATCGCTGCCAGCAGCGGCATGGCGATGACCCCGGCCCAGAATCGGGGCGCCAGGATGCGGCGCACCGGGTCGATGGCCATCATTTCCATGGCGCTCAATTGCTCGCCCGAGCGCATCAGGCCGATCTCGGCCGTCAGCGAGGTGCCTGCGCGGCCGGCAAACAGCAGCGCCGTGACCACCGGCCCGAGTTCGCGCACCAGCGACAGCGCCACCAGCAGCCCGAGCGCCTCTGACGCGCCATAGCGCTGCAAGGTGTAGTAGCCCTGCAGGCCGAGCACAAAGCCGACGAACAGGCCGGAGACCACAATGATGGCCAGCGAGTAGTTGCCCAGGAAATGCAGTTGGTCGCGCACCAGCGCGGGCCGCCGGCAAACCGCTCCGGCCAGCAGCAGCAAGCGCGCCAGCAAGCGCGCGGCCATGCCGATGTCGGCCAGTTTGCTGCGCACGGCAAAGCCGAGGTCGGCGATGGGCTGCCGGTTCATCGCGCGCCCCCTGCGACGGGGCCGAAATCCTCGGCCAACCCCGGGCCCGGGTAGTGGAACGGCACCGGCCCGGTCGGCAAGGCGTTGACGAATTGCTGCACCAGCGGGTCCGGGTTGGCGCGCACTTGCTCGGGGCTGCCCTGGGCCGCCACCACGCCCGCGCCCAAAATGATCACATGGTCGGCCAGCCGGAAGGTCTCGTCCAGGTCGTGCGAGACCACGATGCTGGTCAGGCCCATCGCATCATTGAGTTGGCGGATCAACTGCGCGGCTGTGCCCAGCGCGATCGGGTCCAGCCCGGCAAATGGCTCGTCGTACATGACCAGTTCCGGGTCCAGCACGATCGCCCGGGCCAATGCCACGCGCCGCGCCATGCCGCCCGATATCTGGGCGGGCATCAGGTCGCGGGCCGCCCGCAGGCCCACGGCGTGCAGTTTCATCAGCACCACGTCGCGGATCAGCGCTTCGGACAGGTCGGTGTGCTCGCGCAGCGCAAAGGCCACGTTCTCGAAAACGCTCAGGTCGGTGAACAGCGCGCCGAACTGGAACAACATGCCCATGCGCCGGCGGGCGGCATACAGGCCGCGCGCGTCCATGCGCCCCATGTCCTGGCCATCGAACAAGACCTGGCCGCTGTCGGCTTTTTGCAGCCCGCCGAGCAGCCGCAGCACCGTGGTCTTGCCTCCACCCGAGGCGCCCATCAGCGCCGTGACCTTGCCCCGTGGCAGCGCCAGCGTGATGTTGCGCAAGATCACGCGGTCAGCGTAGGAGAACGTGACCTGGCGCAGTTCGGCAAGCAACGGGGGCAATGGGACGGGTGCAAGAGACATGCGAAGGTAAAGGGGTTCAGGCCATCCGGCGGGCGGCCCTGATGCCGACGGCGAGCCGCCACGGCCAGATAGCCCCGCCTGGGGTCGGCCGGCAGGAAACCGTCGATGGTACCCACAAATCCCGCCGCCATCCCGGTCAGCGGGGCAATTCGGAATGCCCCATCAGAAACCGATCGACCGCATGGGCCGCCTGCCGGCCCTCGCGGATGGCCCAGACGACCAGCGACTGGCCCCGGCGCATGTCGCCGGCGGCAAAGACCTTGGGCACGTTGGTGGCGTAGCCGCCGTCGGGTTCGGTGCTGGCGCGGGCATTGCCACGGGCATCCTGCTCCACCCCAAAGGCGTCGAGCACCGGCGCCACCGGGCCGACGAAACCCATGGCCAGCAGCACCAGGTCGGCCGGGAGGGTCTGTTCCGAGCCGGCGATTTCGACCAGTTTGCCGTCCTTGAACTGCACGCGCACGGTTTTCAGGCCCGTCACACGGCCTTTGTCGCCGACGAACTCCCGGGTGGCGATGGCGAACTCGCGCGCGCAGCCCTCTTCGTGGCTGGAACTGGTGCGCAGCTTGATCGGCCAGTAGGGCCAGGTCAGCGGGCGGTTTTCTTCTTCTGGCGGCCGGGGCAGCAGCTCGAACTGCGTGACGCTGGCAGCGCCATGGCGGCGGCTGGTGCCCACGCAGTCGCTGCCGGTGTCGCCGCCGCCGATCACGATCACATGCTTGCCGTCCGCGCGCAACTGCCCCTTGAGCTTGTCGCCGGCATTGACCTTGTTTTGCTGGGGCAGGAATTCCATCGCGAAGTGGATGCCGTCCAACCCGCGGCCGGGCACCGGCAGGTCGCGTGACTGCTCGGCGCCGCCGGTCAGCAGCACGGCATCGAACTGCGCGTACAACTGCTCGGGCGTCACGGTTTCCTTGGCTGCGTTGCCGACCTTGGAGCCTTTGCCCAGGCCCTCGCTGGCCGAGCCCACGAACACCCCCGGGCGCAAGACCACGCCTTCGGCCTGTAGCTGCGCGATGCGCCGGTCGATGTGCGATTTTTCCATCTTGAAGTCCGGGATGCCGTAGCGCAGCAGACCGCCCACGCGGTCATTCTTCTCGAACAGCGTGACGCCGTGGCCGGCGCGCGCCAGTTGCTGCGCTGCGGCCATGCCGGCCGGGCCGGAGCCGACCACGGCCACCTTCTTGCCGCTGGGGTGCCGGGCCGGGCGGGGCTGCACCCAGCCCTGTTGCCAGGCGCGGTCGATGATCGCGTGCTCGATCGACTTGATGCCCACGGCCTTGTCGTTCACGTTCAGCACGCAGGCGGCCTCGCAGGGCGCGGGGCAAATGCGGCCGGTGAACTCGGGGAAGTTGTTGGTGCTGTGCAGTACTTCGAGCGCGCCCTTCCAGTCGGCCTGGTAGATCAGGTCGTTGAAGTCGGGAATGATGTTGTTCACCGGGCAGCCATGGCTGCAAAACGGCGTGCCGCAGTCCATGCAGCGCGCGCCCTGCACCCGGGCCTGGTCCTCGTCGAGGCCGATGACGAATTCCTTGTAATGCCTGAGTCGCTCGGCAACGCTCTGGTGGCCTTCTTCGATGCGCCCGTGTTCCATGAAGCCGGTGGTCTTTCCCATGGGATGTCCTTGCATTGGTGCCGATGTACTGATGGATCGATGGGTTGCGCGCGCGCCTGTGCCGCGCGCCCTGACTGCACGCCTTCGTTGCGCGCCCTCATTGCGCCAGGACTGCTTGCCGCTGCTGCGCATCCGGCGCCGACGCGGCACGCTCTTGCCGCAGTTGGCGTTCATGCATTTGGGCCAGCGCCCGCCGGTACTCGGTCGGCAAGACCTTGACGAATTGGCTGCGCGCTGCGCTCCAATGGTCCAGCAGTTCGCGCGCGCGCTTGCTGCCGGTCCAGCGGTTGTGCTCTTGCAGCAGCTTTTTCAGCAGGGCTTCGTCGGTCTGGCCCTGGTGCCATGCCGCGCGCGGCACCGTGGCCTCTTGTTCGGTGGCCGGCACGATGCGTTCGAGCGTGACCATGGCCAGATTGCAACGGCTGTCGAACTGGCCGTCTTCGTCGTACACATAGGCCACGCCGCCGCTCATGCCGGCGGCGAAGTTGCGGCCGGTCTTGCCGAGCACCACCACGGTGCCGCCGGTCATGTATTCGCAGCCATGGTCGCCCGTGCCTTCGACCACCGCCGTGGCGCCCGACAAACGCACGGCAAAGCGCTCGCCGGCCACGCCGCTGAAGAAGGCTTCCCCGGTGGTGGCGCCGTACATCACGGTGTTGCCGACGATGGTGTTGCGCACTGCATCACCGCGAAAGTCGATGCTCGGGCGCACGATCACGCGCCCCCCCGACAGCCCTTTGCCGGTGTAGTCATTGGCGTCGCCGATCAGGTACAGCGTGATGCCGCGCGCGAGGAAGGCGCCGAACGATTGGCCGCCCGTGCCTTCGAGCTGTATGCGGATGGTGTCGTCGGGCAGGCCCTGCGGGTGCAGGCGGGTCAGCGCGCCCGAGAGCATCGCGCCCACGGAGCGGTCGACGTTGTGCGCCACTTCGATGAACTGCACCCGCTCGCCTTTTTCGAGCGCGGGCCGGCTGTGCTCGATCAGTTTGCGGTCGAGCGTGTGGGCGATGTTGTGCTCCTGCTCCTCGACATGCCGGCGCGCCACTTCAGCCGGCGCGTTCGGCTGCGCAAACAGGCGGCCAAAGTCCAGGCCCCGGGCCTTCCAGTGCGCCAGGCCGGCGCGCATGTCGAGCAGGTCGCTGCGGCCGATCAACTCGTCGAATTTGCGCAGGCCCAGTTGGGCCATGATCTGGCGCACTTCTTCGGCAATGAAGAAGAAGTAGTTCACCACATGCTCGGGCTTGCCCGAGAATTTCTTGCGCAGCGCCGGGTCTTGCGTGGCCACGCCCACGGGGCAGGTGTTCAGATGGCATTTGCGCATCATGATGCAGCCTTGCACCACCAGCGGCGCGGTGGCGAAACCGAACTCGTCGGCGCCGAGCAGCGCGCCGATGACGACATCGCGGCCAGTCTTCATCTGGCCATCGGCCTGCACCCGGATGCGGCCACGCAGGCGGTTGAGCACCAGGGTCTGCTGGGTCTCGGCCAGGCCGATTTCCCAGGGGCTGCCGGCATGTTTGATCGACGACCAGGGCGATGCGCCCGTGCCGCCGTCATGCCCGGCAATCACCACATGGTCGCTCTTGCACTTGGCCACGCCGGCCGCAATCGTGCCCACGCCCACTTCGGACACCAGCTTGACGCTGATGCTGGCCTGCGGGGCCACGTTCTTCAGGTCGTGGATCAGCTGCGCCAGGTCTTCGATCGAGTAGATGTCATGGTGCGGCGGGGGCGAGATCAGGCCCACACCGGGCACGCTGTGGCGCAGTTTGCCGATGTAGTCGGAGACCTTGCCGCCGGGCAGTTGGCCGCCTTCGCCGGGCTTGGCGCCCTGGGCCATCTTGATCTGGATCTGGTCGGCCGACGAGAGGTACTCGGCCGTCACGCCAAAGCGGCCCGAAGCCACCTGCTTGATGCGGCTGCGCAGCGAGTCGCCGTCTTGCAGCGGCAGGTCGACTTCGACGTTGTCGGCGCCGATCACGCTCTTGAGCGAATCGCCCTTTTTGATCGGTATGCCCTTGAGCTCGTTGCGGTAGCGCGCTGCGTCTTCACCCCCTTCGCCGGTGTTGCTCTTGCCGCCGATGCGGTTCATGGCCACGGCCAGCGTGGCATGGGCCTCGGTGGAGATCGAACCCAGCGACATCGCGCCGGTGGCAAAGCGCTTGACGATTTCCCGGGCCGGCTCGACCTCATCGATGGCAATCGCCTTGGCCGGATCGATCCTGAACTCGAACAGGCCGCGCAGCGTCATGTGGCGCCGGCCCTGGTCGTTGATGATCTGGGCGTACTCCTTGTAGGTGTTCCAGTTGTTGGCGCGGGTGCTGTGCTGCAGTTTGGCAATCGCGTCGGGCGTCCACATATGCTCTTCGCCACGGATGCGCCAGGCGTATTCACCGCCGGCATCGAGCATCGTGGCCAGCACCGGGGCGTCGCCAAAGGCCGCCTTGTGCATGCGGATGGCTTCTTCGGCGATCTCGAACACGCCTATGCCTTCGATCCGGCTGGCGGTGCCGGTGAAATACTTGCGCACGGTGTCGGTGCTCAGGCCTATGGCCTCGAACAGTTGGGCGCCGCAGTAGCTCATGTAGGTGCTCACGCCCATCTTGGACATGATCTTGGACAGGCCCTTGCCGATCGCCTTGATGTAGTTGGCCATGGCCTTGTCGGCCGACAGCTCGCCGCCCAGGTCCTGGTGCATGTCGGCCAGGGTTTCCAGCGCCAGGTAGGGGTGCACGGCCTCGGCGCCGTAACCGCCGAGCACGGCAAAGTGGTGCACTTCGCGCGCCGTGCCGGTCTCGACCACCAGGCCGGCCGTGGTGCGCAAGCCCTCCCCCACCAGATGCTGGTGGATGGCCGACAGCGCCAGCAGCGCCGGGATGGCCAACTGCGTGGCGCTGACCGCGCGGTCGCTGATGATCAGGATATTGGCGCCGCCCTGGATCGCATCCACCGCCTGGGCGCACAGCGAGGCCAGTTTGGCCTCCACGCCTTCGTGGCCCCAGGCCAGCGGGTAGGTGATGTCGATGGTGGCGCTCCTGAACTTGCCGTGGGTGTAGCGCTCGATGTCGCGCAGTTTGGCCATGTCGGCAAAGTCCAGCACCGGCTGGCTCACTTCCAGGCGCATCGGCGGATTGACCTGGTTGATGTCCAGCAGGTTGGGCTTGGGGCCGATGAAGCTGTTGAGCGACATCACGATGGCCTCGCGGATCGGGTCGATCGGCGGATTCGTCACCTGGGCGAACAACTGCTTGAAGTAGCTGTACAGCGGCTTGTTCTTGCCCGAGAGCACGGCCAGCGGGCTGTCGTTGCCCATCGAGCCAATGCCCTCTTCGCCGTTCCTGGCCATTGGCGCGAGCAGGAACTTGAGGTCTTCCTGGGTGTAGCCAAAGGCTTGCTGGCGCTCCAGCAGCGCCAGCGCGCTTGCCGGCGGCGCAGCCGCCTGCGCGCCGGCGTCGATGCTGTCGAGCTTGATGCGCAGGTTGTCGATCCACTGCTTGTACGGCTTGGTGTTGACGATATTGGCCTTGAGCTCGTCGTCATCGATCATGCGCCCCTGCTCCAGATCGATCAGGAACATCTTGCCCGGCTGCAAGCGCCACTTGCGCACGATCTTGTTCTCGGGCACCGGCAGCACGCCCGATTCGGAACCCATGATGACCAGATCATCGTCGGTGATGCAGTAGCGCGATGGGCGCAGGCCGTTGCGGTCGAGCGTGGCGCCGATCTGGCGACCGTCGGTGAACACGATCGAGGCCGGGCCGTCCCAGGGCTCCAGCATGGCCGCGTGGTATTCATAGAAGGCGCGGCGGCGCTCGTCCATCGTGGTGTGCTGTTCCCAAGGCTCGGGGATCATCATCATCACCGCCTGGCTGATCGGGTAGCCGGCCATCGTCAGCAGTTCCAGGCAGTTGTCGAAGGTGGCCGTGTCCGACTGGTGGGCGAAACTGATTGGGTAGAGCTTTTTCAGATCGGCCGCCAGCACCGGCGAGGCCATCACGCCTTCGCGCGCCTTCATCCAGTTGTAATTGCCCTTGACGGTGTTGATTTCACCGTTGTGCGCCACATAGCGGTACGGGTGCGCCAGCGGCCATTCCGGAAAGGTGTTGGTGGAAAAGCGCTGGTGCACCAAGCCAATGGCCGAGACGCAACGGACATCTTGCAAGTCCAGGTAGTAGTTGCCGATCTGCCGGGCCAGCAGCAGGCCCTTGTAGACCACGGTGCGGCTGCTCATGCTGGGAACATAGTATTCCTTGCCATGCTTGAGGCGCAGCGCCTGTATCGCGGCGCTGGCGGTCTTGCGGATCACATACAGCTTGCGCTCGAGCGCGTCCTGCACGATCACGTCATTGCCACGGCCAATGAACACCTGGCGCAGTATCGGCTCCTTCTTGCGCACGGCGGGCGACATCGTCATCTCGCGGTCGACCGGCACATCGCGCCAGCCCAGCAGCACCTGGCCCTCGGCCTTGATCGCGCGCTCCATCGCCTGCTCGCAGGCCAACCGCGAGGCATGCTCCTTGGGCAGAAAAATCATGCCCACGCCATATTCCCCGGCCGCCGGCAAGGCCACGCCCTGGCGGGCCATCTCCTCACGGTACAGCGCATCGGGGATCTGCAGCAGGATGCCGGTGCCGTCGCCCATCAGCGGGTCGGCACCGACGGCGCCACGGTGGTCCATGTTTTCCAGAATCTTCAGCGCCTGGGTCACGATGTCGTGGCGCTTGACGCCCTTGATATGGGCCACGAAGCCCAGGCCGCAGGCATCGTGCTCGTGCGCCGGGGCATACAGGCCCGATTGCTGCAAATGCTCGATCTCGGCGTCCGTGGTCGCCGTGCTTACCGTGGGCACTGTGGTCATGGGTGCGTGCTCCTCATATATTCTTTCGCAGGGGGTGCAAGGCTAGTGTCGCGTCACCGGTCAGATGTCGTAGGCTGCGCGCAGCCATCGGAGCGTAGCGCAAGGCGCATCGCGCAGCCCATACCGAGTGTATTGGCAAGCGATGCAACGCCGCGATGCGCTTCGATGGCCAGCGCAGACCGACAGATGATCGATGACGCGACACTAGTACATCGCAGCAGGCTTTGGCAAGCAGATTAATCGGGGTCAGAACCCATTAAAAATCGCGCGCTGGTTTTTATTTTTTTATCGGGGACATATCAAAAAAGATGGCAGAAGGCACCGTTCTTTCGAGCACATGAAGCCATTCCTCAGGTGCCTGACGCTGTGCGCGGCCGCCCCGACCGCCCTGGTGCGACGCGGCGCGGTGTCCGTTTTTGCAAATCGCCGATGAATGCCGCCTCGCCCAAGGCCCAACCGCTCAGCGCCGAAGCCGTCAACGCCGCCTGCTCCTGCGCTCCGACACCCGCCTGCACCAGGGCCGCATAAGCCGCCTCGCGGGCGAACGGCGTATTGCCCAGCGCCCAGTACAGCGCATGGGGCGTGAGCAGCCGGTCGTTGCGCAAACCGCGCCAATGGGCATGGCTCGACCAGGGGTAGTCGGCGGCCTGCGCCACCAGCGCGGCCCTGACGGGGTTCAGATCCATGTACACCATGCAAGGCAGCAGATAGCGCTCGGCCTGCAACAGGGTCGAGCGGTAACGCCCCTCCCACAAGGTGCCGGTGCGCGCGTGGCGGCGATTGAAATACTGCACATAGCGCCGCCCCAGGGCCTGCATCAGCTGCGGCAAGCCGTCCTGCGTGCCCGGGGTGAGCAGCAGGTGGAAATGGTTGGCCATCAGCACATAGGCATGGACGGCGACCCCACATCGTGGGGCGTTGTCCGCCAGCAACGCAAGCAGCGCCCGGAAATCTTCCCCATCCACGAACAGGGGCTGCCGGTTGTTGCCCCTTTGCATCACATGGTGCAAATAACCCGGCAGGGTCAGACGCGGCAGACGGGCCATGGGTGGCGCTCGCCGCAGGCCCATTCAGGCCATCGGCGGGGTCGTAATCGGTGTGCGGTCTGCCGAAAGAGGCCGGCAAGCCCTGCGGGCGCGGCGGGCATCAGCGTGGCATGGCCGTGAACGGCAACCCCTCGCGCTCATCCGGCATGCCGGTCGGCGGAATCGGGTCGAAACAGGCACCCGGCGGCAGTTGTATGCCGGGCTTGGGGGACATGACCCTGGTGAGGAACAGGCCCGCATGCTCGCCGTCGCGCGTGCGCATGCCGCTGCGCAGATAGCGGTTGCGCGGTTCATGGCGTGGCAGATAGCGCGCCAGTTCGGTGAGCGCCAGCGCATAGACGCTGCGCTTGAACTCGATCACCACGTCCAGCGGAACCCAGTAGTCGTTCCAGCGCCAGGCGTCGAACTCCGGGTGGTTGGTGGCGCGCAGGTTCAAATTCCAGTCATGTCCGACCAGTTGCAGCAGATACCAGATTTGTTTCTGGCCCTTGTAGTGTCCGCGAGCATCGCGGCGGACATACCGGTCAGGCACCTCGTAGCGCAGCCAGTCCCGGGTGCGGGCCACCACGCGCACATGGTCGGGCAACAACCCCACCTCTTCGTGCAGTTCCCGGAACATGGCTTGCTCGGGGGTTTCGCCCCGGTCAATGCCCCCCTGTGGAAACTGCCAGCTATGGGTGCGTATTCGTTTGCCCCAGAACACCTGGTTTTTCTGGTTGAGCAAGACGATGCCGACGTTCGGCCGAAAGCCGTCCCGGTCAAGCATAATCGAACCCCAAATTTTTAAACTGCGCCCATTATGCACCGCGCCTGCGCTGCGGCAAGTGGGCGGCCCGCCTCGTTCGCCATTGATCCCGATGAAAGCCTCCCGATTTTTTGTTTCCACCCTCAAGGACGCTCCGGCCGACGCCGAAGTGGTCAGCCACCAACTGATGATGCGAGCGGGGCTGATCAAGAAGCTCGGCGCCGGGATCTATAGCTACATGCCGATGGGGCTGCGGGTGCTGCGCAAGATCGAGGCCATCGTGCGCGAAGAAATGAACCGCGCCGGCGCGGTGGAGTTGACCATGCCGGTAGTGCAGCCCGCAGAACTGTGGCAAGAGACCGGGCGGTTTGACAAAATGGGGCCCGAACTGCTGCGCATCCAGGATCGCCATGGCCGTGACTTCGTCGTGCAGCCAACCAGCGAAGAGGTGATCACCGACATCGCCAGGCAGGAGTTGCGCAGCTACAAGCAATTGCCGAAAAACTTCTACCAGATCCAGACCAAGTTCCGCGACGAGCGCCGGCCCCGCTTTGGCCTGATGCGCGGACGCGAATTCATCATGAAAGACGCCTACAGCTTCGACCGGGACCCGGCGGCGGCCAAGGCCAGCTACCTGGTGATGGAGCAGGCCTACCGCCGCATCTTCGACCGCTTTGGGCTGACCTACCGCGCGGTGGCTGCCGACAGCGGCGCCATCGGCGGCGACCTGAGCGAAGAGTTCCAGGTGGTGGCCGCCACCGGCGAGGACGCGATCGTCTATTGCCCCCAAAGCGATTACGCAGCGAACATGGAAAAGGCCGAAGCCCTGGCGCCGTCCGGCGTCCGTGGCGCCGCCACCCGGGCGCTGAACAAGACGTCCACCCCCGACAAGAGCACCTGTGCCGAAGTCGCCCAGTGGCTCGGCGTACCCTTGCAGAGCACGGTCAAGTCGCTGGTCATGGCCACGGACGAGGCACAGGCAGCCGATGGCTCCGTCAAGAGCCAGGTCTGGTTGCTGCTGTTGCGCGGCGACCATGACATGAACCAGGTCAAGGTGGCCAAGTTGCCGGGGCTGGGCCAGGGCCTGCGCTTTGCCACGCTGGACGAAATCGAAGCGCACTTTGGCTGCCAGCCCGGCTACCTGGGGCCGATCGGCCTGCAAAAGCCGCTGAAGATCGTGGCCGACCGCGACGTGGCGCTGATGGCCGACTGGATCTGCGGCGCCAACGAAGCGCACTGGCACCTGACCGGCGTGAACTGGGGCCGTGACCTGCCCGAGCCCGACATGGTGGCCGACCTGCGCAATGTGGTGGCGGGCGACCGTTCGCCCGACGGCAAGGGGGTGTTGGCGATCGAGCGTGGCATCGAAGTGGGCCATGTGTTCTACCTGGGCACCAAGTACAGCCGCGCGATGAACGCCAGTTTCCTCGACGAGAACGGCAAACCCCAGCCGCTGGAAATGGGCTGCTACGGCATCGGGATCACGCGCCTGCCGGCGGCCGCCATCGAGCAAAACCATGACGCGCGGGGCATCATCTGGCCGGACGCGATTGCGCCTTTCACGGCCGTGATCTGCCCCATCGGCATGGAGCGCAGCGCAGCCGTGCAGGCCGCAGCGGACAAGCTGTACGCCGACTTCCTGGCCGCCGGTATCGACGTGCTGCTCGACGACCGTGGCGAGCGCCCGGGCGCGATGTTTGCCGACTGGGAACTGATCGGCGTGCCGCACCGTGTGGTGATCTCCGAGCGGGGCCTCAAAGAGGACCAGTTGGAATACCAGCACCGCCGCGACCAGAGCGCCACCAAGGTGGCTGCCGCCGACATCCTGGCCCATGTCAAGGGCCGCATGACGGTGTGAACATGGGAGCGGGGCAAGCAACCTCTGCCGTCGCCGGCCCGGGTGCGGTGTCCCGGCGCGCCTGTCTGACAGCGCTGGCAGCGCCCGCCGCCTGGTTGGCCGGGCCGCAGACGGCGCAGGCACAGGGGCAGGGGCAATTGGAGGAGCCGCTGATCGACTCCGTGCGCACGGCCCTGAGCTCGGCGATTGCAAACCAGGCGCCGCCCGAACCGGAGTTCTTCAGCACCGAGTCCCGTCTGCACTATCTGCGCTGGCTTGGCACCCAGAGCGCCCGGTTGCGCGGCCGCAAGCCCGAATGGGAAGTACGGCGCGATTTCCTGCAAACGCTGTGGTATGAGTGCAAGCGCGCCGGGCTGGATACGGCGCTGGTGCTCGGGCTGATCCAGGTTGAAAGCGGGTTTCGCAAGTTTGCCGTGTCCAGCGTAGGCGCGCGTGGCTACATGCAGGTGATGCCGTTCTGGACGCGCGTGATCGGTGACGGGGATCCGGGCAAGCTGTTTCACATGCAAACCAATCTGCGCTTTGGCTGCGTGATCCTGCGCCACTATCTCGACCGCGAGCAGGGGGATCTGTTCATGGCCCTGGGGCGTTATAACGGCAGCCGTGGTCGCCCGGCGTACCCGACCGCCGTGCTCGGCGCCCAACGCAACTGGCTGTTTGCCGAGCGGCCCACTGCACCTGCGGCCTGAGGGGCATGAAAACCCATTGCCAAAATGGTGGCGGTCGAATGCCCGGCGCGAGCAGAGCGAGCGCCGATGGCGCTCGCTCCATAGAGACGCAGGGAGTCCGGTTCGCCGGATTGTGCGACGGGTTTGGCCCCGTTGGCACGGCGACAGTCCTGTGGGTGATCGATGGCATGGTGCCTGCGGGGTCTGTCGGGCAAGGGTCAGCGCCGATCGCTGTGTTGAAGCGGCTGTTTGCCACCTGATGCCACCTGAGATCGGCAGGGTCCGGTTCTTCAGCCGCCGCTCACCAAGCCAATGCCGACGCAGTCTTCGAGGGTTTGAACCACCCGCACTGACGAACGAATGAGCGAATGAACGAAATTCATGCAAACCACATCGTCATTCGCCAGCCGGTGGGATCAGGGATTGCACGGGGCGCACCGTTGTTGGCGGTCTTCAGAACTTGCGGTACTTCAGGTAGGCCTGTTGCGGGTCGGTGCCGGTGAGGATGGCGCTGCGCACGAGGTTTTCGCGCGCCATCATGGTCTCGGCCTGGCTGATCACCGCCTCGGCCTGCGCCAGTGGAATGCAGATCACGCCATCGGTGTCGGCCAGCAGCAGGTCGCCCGGGTTGACCGTGACCGCGCCGATGCGCACCGGCACTTGCAGCGCGTCCGGCAACCAGTAGCCCACCACGTCACGCGGCGTGAAGTAGCGGTGCCAGACCTGAAAGCCCTGCGCGATGATGAACTCGGCATCGCGCAGGCCACCGTCGGCAATCACGCCCAACACGCCCTTGCCGCCGAGCGTTTCGGCCGAAAGCTCGCCCATGTGCGCGACCACCGAGTCGTTGGGCTGTATCACGGCGATGTGGCCCGGCTCGGCACGCGAGAGAAAACCGGTCCAGGCCATCAGCGTCTCATGGGGATCGGCGCCGGGATCGACGCGGCCGTTGACCGTGAAGGCCGGGCCGCAGAGTTTGCGCCCGGCGATCAGCGGGCGCAGCGTCGGCGGCAGCGTGAAGTCGCGCAGGCCCGCAGCACGCATCACGTCATGCAGGATGCCGGTGTAGCAGGACTGTAGCCGGGGCAGCAACGAATCGGTGGTGGTGCTCATACCCATGTCTCTGTTGCGGTCTCTGGAAGTTTCTGGTTTGCCCGGAGGAAACCGATTTTGGAAAAACCCGGCGCACTAACCCGGCTGCGCCAGGTGGTCGAGCAACTCGCGCGCCGAAGCCGGCAGCAACTCGCGGCTACGGGTGACGATCTTGAGCTCGCGCTCGGCCCAGTGGTCGGTCAGGGGCACGATGGTGATGCGCAGCGCTTTGGCCAGGCGGCGCGCGGAAGAGGCCGGCAGCACGCCGACACCGACACCGGCCTCGATCATCAGACAAATCGCCTCGAAGCTGCTGACCTGTATGCGCGGGCTGTAGCCCTGGCCCGCCAATTCGGCCTTGCGCATCAGGAAGCGGTGGATGGCGCTGCCATGGTGCAAGCCCACATGCTGCTCGCCCAGGGTGTCAACGAAAGCCGCCGCACCCGCGTCGGCCAGCGGGTGCCCGGCCGGAAGCGCCAGCACCAGTTGGTTGCGCCCAAAAGACCAGGCGTCGAATTGGCCGGTATGCACATCGCCGGCCAAAATGCCGATGTCGGCACTGCCGTCGGCCACCAGACGCACGATCTCCTCGCTGAGGTATTCGCGCAGGTCGACCTGCACCGCCGGATGGCGGGTCAAAAAACCAGCCAGCTTTTCCGGCAGGTACTCGGTGATGGAACTGGTGTTGGCGAACACGCGCACATGGCCCTTGATGCCCTTGCCGAAATCCTGCATGTCGCAGCGCAGATGCTCCATCTGCTGCATCACCCGCTTGGCGTGGTAGAGCACAGCCGAGCCGGCGGCCGTCAGATTCACCCCCTGCGCCGTGCGATTGAGCAACTTGCCGCCGATGGCTTCCTCCATCTGCTTGATGCGCGTGGACGCGGCGGCCAGTGAAATGCAGGCCCTGTCCGCACCGCGCGTAAGGCTGCTCGCCTCAGCCACGTAGGTGAAGAGTTTCAAATCAAACAGGTCGAAATGCAGATTCACAAGGGCCTCACAAGGCCCGATTGTCCTGCAATTTGTCCCGCAAACCTCAGACCGGATCCCAACTGAAGACATCCGCCGAGCGGTCCAACGCAAAGAAACTGGCGCGCAACGCCGGCATCGCATGCTCGGCGATGGCCTGCGGCGTCCAGCCCTCGGAGCGATGGATGGAACGCAACGGGCGCGGCTGGCTGATCAGCGAGATCTCGTTGTTGCGCACCGAGAAGATCTGGCCATTGACCTCCCTGGCCGCATCGCTGATCAGGTAGACGGCCAGCGGCGCGATCTTGGCCGGCGTCATCTGCCGGATCTTGTCGACACGCACACGCTGCTCCTCGGTGTCGGTCGGGATGGAACCTATCATGCGGCTCCATGCGAAGGGGGCAATGCAGTTGGAACGGACGTTGAACTTGAGCATGTCCAGCGCGATCGACTTGGACAGCGCCGCAATGCCCAGCTTCGCTGCCGCATAGTTGGCCTGCCCGAAGTTGCCGATGAGGCCCGAGGTCGAGGTCATGTGCACCATGGCGCCCGAGCCTTGCTCCTTGAAAAACACCGCTGCCGCGCGACTGACATGGTAGCTGCCATAGAGATGGACCTTGATCACCGAGTCCCACTCATCGACGGACATCTTGTGAAAGAAACGGTCGCGCAGGATGCCGGCGTTGTTCACCACCGCGTCGATGCGGCCAAAGCTGTCGAGCGCGCACCCGATGATCCGCGTCGCGCTGGCAGCGTCAGCCACATTGTCGGTGTTGGCAACCGCGTGCCCGCCCAGCGCCCGAATCTCATCGACCACCTGTTGCGCAGGCCCCGCGTCGCGACCTGCGCCGTCAACGGCAGCGCCGATGTCGTTGACCACGACGCGCGCGCCATGCTGCGCCATTGCCAACGCGATGGCGCGCCCTATGCCACCGCCCGCGCCGGTGACGACCACTGCTTTTCCTTCAACCATAAGGCGACTCCAACGCTTGCGTGCTCGATCGGGGCAAGGATGCCATAGCCTCGGCACCTGCCATTTCTTCCTTGCCAAAGAGGGGGTTTGAGCAAACGGAAGACCCACGCCAAGGCGACATGGCGTTTTGCGCCGCATTTTTCTTCACGGACAGGAAGGGACTGCATGCCCAAGGACTCGCCGCAGCAAGCCAGGAGCATGGCCAGGCAGGTCGGGAACGCCGAGGGCATACCGATTTTTGACGATATCATTCGGGAAAAGGAAGCAATCACGTCATCATGCCGATCTACACTGTCTTCAAGATCGAATGCTTGCGCGTCAAAAGCCAAGCCAAACCCCTTCAATCTGCGGCTGAAGTTACTCGTCAATGCCTCTCGCCGTGCCTGCGCACGGTGGCGGCAAATACGAGTGGTATCTGCGGCTGCACGGCACCAGTTATCGACTGCTCGTGCTTCTGAATATATAGGGTCGCAGCCAACCGTCGGGCATGACCGCAATAGATATGATCGCCCATCATGAGTTTGTTCACGTCATTTCGCTATCTCGTTGCGCTGCATCGGGAAAAACACTTTGGTCGGGCGGCAGATGCCTGCCATATCACACAGCCTGCTTTGTCAAACGCCATACGGGCACTGGAAGAAGAGTTCGGTACGGCCATCGTCAAGCGCGGGCGCGCGTTTGAGAGTTTTACGCCGGAAGGCGAACTGATCTTTATCAGTGCACAGCGCATGTTGCATGAACAGGAGCTTTTGCAGCAAACCCTCAAGGGCCATTCAGAACAACCTGTCGGAGCGTTGACGCTGGGTGCAGTGCCTTCCGCAGAACCGATTGCAGCCCGGTTTGCCGGACATTTGCATGCACTCTACCCGGGACTGAAATTGACGGTTCGCTCGATGAGTTCGCCAGAAATCGAAGCCGGCCTCGAGGAGCTTTCGGTAGACATTGGACTCGGCTATTCTGATCGGATCAAATCACGACCATCGAAGCTGGCTGTCATGAATCAATACACCGAACGGTATTTCTTGCTGCGCAGGGCGTCCAATCCGGCCAAATCCGGCCTGCGAATTGCGGATCGACCAACTTCCTGGAGCATCGCGTCGAGATTGCCTCTGTGTTTGCTGACACCGGAGATGCACAACCGGACAATCGTGGATGCAAGTTTCAAGAAAATTGGAATCTGCGTTCAACCGGCCATTCAAACCAATTCCATCCTCACCTTGGGCCTGACGGTGTTGGCAGGTGAGATGTACAGCATCCTGCCAGGTGCGCTGGTTTCGGTCTTGCGTGGTTACTCTGAATTGGAAGCAGTGCCTCTGGTGGACCCGGACGTTCTGACACCCATTGGCTTCATGTTCGCCAAATCCGACAGACCCTCCAATGCGATGCGTGCCACCCTGGCGCTGGCCAATGATCCTGAATGGTTGACGCAGGCAATGGCACATGTGGGTTTGTTGGAACCACGACAATGAGTTTTCGCACCCGCTTGTTCCAACAAAGGTGAGTACGTTTGCTGTGCAACATGTTGCACACATTCACAGCTTGAATCGGGCTATGTTCAAAAAAAATTAGCCTCGCCACCAGGATATCAGGGACACTGCCCCGAGCTTATACATTGATTGCATCCAGGAGACAGCATGGCATCGAGCATGATGGGGGAGCAGTCCTTCCCCAAGGAAAGACCCGGCCTTCTTGACAAAGAACACATCGTGGCAGGTCCGGGCTTCAACCGTTGGTTGGTCCCCCCGGCGGCCTTGGCCATCCACCTGTGCATAGGCATGGCCTATGGCTTTTCGGTGTTTTGGCTGCCATTGTCCAAGGCGCTTGGAATCAAAAACTCTGACGCATGTGATAAACAAGATCTTTTGACGCAACTTTTCACTACGACCTGCGAGTGGAAAGTCTCCACCCTGGGTTGGATGTACATCCTGTTTTTCGTTTTGCTGGGATCATCCGCTTCGCTCTGGGGCGGGTGGCTCGAACGTGTTGGACCACGCAAAGTAGGCGTGGTGTCTGCCCTGTGCTGGTGTGGCGGCATGTTGTTCTCGGCCCTGGGAGTGTATTTGCACCAGTTCTGGATGATGGTTTTGGGCTCGGGCGTGATTGGTGGAATTGGACTCGGTCTGGGCTATATCTCGCCAGTATCGACACTGATCAAGTGGTTTCCCGACCGCCGGGGCATGGCTGCCGGCATGGCCATCATGGGGTTTGGTGGCGGGGCAATGATTGGCTCGCCTTTGGCTGCCGACTTGATGAAATACTTTGCCACTCCGACGGATGTCGGTGTGATACAGACCTTTGTCGTGATGGCGCTGATCTATTTCGTGTTCATGATGGCAGGCGCCTTTGGCTATCGTATCCCCGAACCAGGCTGGAAACCAAAGGGCTGGACACCCAAACCATCCCAAGTCAACAACACCATGATCACCCAGCACCATGTGCATGTCAGCAAAGTCTGGGGAATCCCCCAATTCTGGTTGCTCTGGATGGTGCTGTGCATGAATGTGAGCGCCGGCATCGGCGTCATCGGCATGGCCTCGCCCATGCTGCAAGAGGTCTTCGGGGGCTCGCTCATCGGCATGCCCCTGAAGTTTGTTGAATTGGACAAAGCGCAATTGGCTGCCATTGCTGGCGTGGCTGCGGGCTTCACGGCATTGTTGAGTCTGTTCAATATTGGCGGGAGATTTTTCTGGGCCTCCATCTCCGACATGCTGGGGCGGCGTCTGACATACGCCATATTTTTCGTGCTGGGCGGCATCCTTTATTTCAGTATTCCCGGGAGTGCAGCCGCTGGTTCCAAGCTCTTGTTCGTAGCCGCGTGCTGCATCATCCTGAGCATGTACGGAGGCGGTTTTGCGACGGTACCGGCCTATTTGGCTGACATCTTCGGCTCGCAGATGGTGGGCGCGATCCATGGCCGGCTGCTGACGGCGTGGGCCACGGCTGGCATCGTGGGCCCGACAGTCGTGAACTATATGCGTGAATACCAGCTTGGTTTAGGCTTGCCGCGTGAACAGGTCTACAACCAGACCATGTATATTCTCGCCGGATTTCTCGTGGTGGGCTTGATTTGCAATTTACTGGTGCGCCCCTTGAATCCCAAATGGTTCATGACACCGGAAGAGTTGGCAACGGAAAAGCGGCTGGCGCATGAAAAAGTCAGGTCATCGGAGTCATACGGTGATGGCACACACGCCCATGACAAACCAAGCCATCCTGTCCTCGTCGTGTTGGCATGGCTGGCGGTTGGTCTGCCACTGGCCTGGGGCATTTACCGCACCTCCATCACAGTGGCCAAATTTTTCTGAGATTCGAGTTGTCTCGCCTCGACAAGCCAAAGACCGCTGACACGATGTGCCCGCCCAACCTTCGGTAATATTCCCGGATACATCGCAACCCATTGCCAAGACGGCCTCATGCATTCATTCAGGCAATCACCATGTTGACAGAATCGCAACAGCAAATCATCCAAACGATCGTCGATGGCAAAAAGCACCTGCCGGGTGGACTGCTTCCCATGCTTCACGACATTCAGGATGCGTTGGGTCATATACCAGCGCCGGCTCTTGGATTGATTGCCCAAGAACTCAATTTGTCGCGCGCTGAAGTGCATGGTGTAGTGACCTTTTATCATTTCTTTCGGCATGAACCTGCGGGCAAACAGGTGGTCCAAATTTGCCGTGCCGAAGCATGCCAGTCCATGGGGGCCGACAAACTGTGGGAGCACGCTTGCAGCCGATTGAATACCCAAGGCGGCACCACCGCCGATGGCGCGGTCACACTGGAGCCGGTGTATTGCTTGGGCCTGTGTTCATCATCGCCCGCCATGGTCGTGGACGAGCAATTGCATGCACGGGTCGATACCGTGAAATTTGATCGATTGGTAGCGGCTACCGGGAGCGTGGCATGAGCATCAGGATTTTCGTGCCACGCGATTCGGCTGCGCTGGCCCTTGGCGCAGATCAAGTGGCCGCTGCCCTCGATGTGCAAGCCCGGCAGCGCGGCCTGGACATTGAACTGGTGCGCAATGGCTCACGCGGCATGTTCTGGCTCGAACCTCTGGTGGAGGTGCAGACTCCGGCCGGTCGCGTCGCGTATGGTCCGGTAGCGCCCGGGGATGTGCAAGACTTACTGGATGCACAGTTTCAGACGGGAGCGGCCCATCGGTTGTGTTTGGGTTTGACGCAGGCATTGACTTACCTGCGTCAGCAAGAGCGTCTTACCTTTGCACGCATGGGTGTGACCGACCCGCTGTCCTTGGCGGATTATCAGGCACATGAAGGCTTTGCCGGTTTGCGCAGGGCCCTGGCTTTGAGTCCGTCCGAGATTGTGCAGCAAGTGCTCGACTCTGGCTTGCGCGGGCGTGGCGGCGCTGCCTTTCCGGCAGGCATCAAATGGAAGACGGTGGCTGCGGCCAGCAGTGCGCAAAAATATATTGTCTGTAACGCTGATGAAGGCGACTCCGGCACCTACTCCGACCGCATGGCGATGGAGGGTGACCCATTCATGCTCATCGAGGGCATGACCATTGCCGCAGTGGCCACTGGTGCGACGCAGGGCTACATCTACATCCGCTCCGAATACCCTCACGCCATTGCGACCATGCGGGAGGCGATTGCCAAGGCAAGTGCAGCAGGATTTTCAGGATCGAACATCCTGAAATCCGGAAAAACCTTTCATCTGGAAGTACGCAAGGCCGCTGGTGCCTATGTCTGTGGCGAGGAAACCGCCATGCTGGAGAGTATCGAGGGAAAACGCGGTGTGGTGCGTGCCAAACCACCGATTCCGGCCTTGAAAGGACTGTTTGGTCAGCCTTCGGTCATCAATAACGTGATTACCTTTGCTTCAGTGCCAATCATTCTTGCGCGCGGTGCTGCCTACTACACAGACTACGGCGTAGGCCGTTCCAGTGGCACTTTGCCATTTCAACTGACTGGCAATATCAAGCATGGGGGTCTGATCGAAAAAGCCTTTGGCATCACTCTGCGCCAACTTTTGTTCGATTTCGGTGGAGGCAGCGCGTCAGGACGCCCCATCAAAGCGGTGCAGGTGGGGGGGCCACTGGGTGCCTACGTGCCCGAGCGCTATTGGGATGTTCCCATGGATTACGAAGCCTATGCGGCCGTCGGAGTCACCGTGGGCCATGGCGGTATCGTGGTGCATGACGACACGGCTGATTTGTCCAGGTTGGCACGCTATGCCATGGAATTTTGTGCCATCGAGTCGTGTGGCAAATGCACGCCTTGCCGGATTGGTTCGACCCGAGGTGTTGAAGTGTTGGACCGTATCGCGGCCGGCAACAACAACGCCAAACAGGTCGAACTGCTGCGTGACTTGTGTGACACCATGCTGCACGGTTCGTTATGCGCATTGGGTAGCATGACCCCCAACCCGGTGCTGTCTGCACTGAACCATTACCCGCAAGATTTCGGCTTGGCTGTGCCGGTTGCCGAGATCGCTTGAACGTTTGCCACCAGGAGAAACATGATGCTTGACCATCTGAAAGAAACCGATCACGGCACACCACGGCGGGAATCGGCGCAGGAAGTGACACTGGAAATCGACGGTGAAATGGTCACCGTGACAGCAGGAACCTCGCTGATGCGTGCAGCGGTCGATGCCGGCATCAAAATACCCAAACTGTGCGCCACGGACAGCTTGGAACCCTTTGGTTCATGTCGCTTGTGCCTGGTTGAAATCGAGGGTCGCCGGGGATTTCCGGCATCATGCACTACGCCCGCAGAAAACGGCATGAAGGTGCACACCCAAACGCCAAAATTGCAGCAGTTGCGCAAGGGCGTGATGGAGCTCTATATATCAGACCATCCGCTGGACTGTCTGACCTGTGCCGCCAGTGGCGATTGTGAGTTGCAAGAGATGGCCAGCGTGACAGGTTTGCGCGAGGTGCGTTATGGCCAAGAAGGCGCCAATCACTGCCAGAGCCTGAAGGATGAATCCAACCCTTATTTCTCCTACGACGCATCGAAGTGCATCGTGTGCAATCGCTGTGTGCGCGCCTGTGAAGAAACTCAAGGCACCTTTGCCTTGACGATCAGCGGACGCGGATTTGCAGCGCGCGTGTCCGCCGGACAAGACCAGCCCTTCATGGAGAGTGAATGTGTCAGCTGTGGGGCCTGTGTCAACGTCTGCCCGACCGCAAGCCTGCAGGAAAAAACGGTGATCGAGCTCGGCCAGTCCGAGCACAGCGCCATCACCACCTGCGCTTACTGCGGTGTCGGCTGCGGTTTCAAGGCCGAGATGAAAGGCAACACGGTGGTGCGGATGGTGCCGTGGAAAAACGGCAAAGCCAACGCCGGGCATGCCTGTGTCAAAGGACGCTTCGCCTGGGGTTATGCCCGGCACAAAGACCGTGTCACCAAGCCAATGATTCGCAAAAGCATCCGCCATGCCTGGCAGGAAGTCAGTTGGGATGAAGCGATCGCCTATGCAGCCAGTGAGTTTCGCCGTATTCAGGCAAAAGACGGAAAAGATGCCATTGGGGGGATTACTTCATCGCGTTGCACCAACGAAGAGGTTTACCTGGTGCAAAAGCTGGTTCGCGCAGCGTTTGGCAACAACAATGTGGACACCTGCGCCCGCGTCTGCCATTCACCGACCGGCTATGGCATGGGCGAGACTTTTGGAACGTCCGCAGGTACGCAAACCTTCAAATCGGTAGAACAATCCGACGTGGTGCTGGTCATGGGGGCCAACCCGACAGCAGCGCACCCCGTGTTTGCCTCGCGCCTGAAAAAGCGCCTGCGCGCGGGGGCCAAACTGATTGTGGTCGATCCGCGTGAAATCGAATTGGTGAGCGCGCCGCACATCCGCGCCGAGCACCACCTGGCGCTCAAACCCGGCACCAATGTGGCCGTGCTCACTGCCTTGGCGCATGTGGTGGTAACCGAAGGCCTGGTCGACGAATCTTTTGTGGCTGCGCGTTGCGACACCAAGAGCTTTGATGAATGGCGTGCATTTGTGGCCAGGCCGGAAAACTCGCCTGAAACCTTCGAGTCGGTCACCGGTGTCCCGGCGTCCGAGATTCGCGGCGCAGCGCGGCTGTTTGCGCTGGGGCCCAACTCGGCCATTTACTACGGCTTGGGCGTCTCTGAACATGCCCAAGGCTCCACAGCAGTCATTGGCATCTGCAACCTGGCCATGGCCTGCGGCATGATCGGGCGCGAAGGTGTGGGGGTGAACCCGCTGCGTGGCCAGAACAACGTGCAGGGCAGTTGCGATATGGGCAGCTTCCCGCATGATCTGCCAGGATATCGCCACATCAGCAACCCGGAGGTACGCGAAGAGTTCAACGCTGCCTGGGGTGTCAAGCTCAACCCCGAACCCGGCCTGCGCATTCCGAACATGTTTGCAGCGGCGCTGGATGGAACTTTCAAGGGCTTGTACTGCGTGGGCGAGGACATCGTGCAGTCTGACCCGAACACACAGCATGTCGTGTCGGCGCTGGAGAAAATGGAATGCCTTGTCGTGCAGGACATTTTCCTGAACGAAACAGCGAAATACGCCCATGTGCTGCTGCCCGGCAGTTCGTTCCTGGAAAAAGACGGCACCTTCACCAATGCCGAACGGCGCATCAGCCGCGTTCGCAAAGTGATGCCACCTCTGTCTGGCGTGGGCGACTGGGAAGCAACGATGAAACTTTCCAACGCCTTGGGCTACCCCATGGCTTACACGCATCCGGAACAAATCATGCAAGAGATTGCCGCGCTCACGCCTTCATTTCGCGGGGTGACTTATGAAAAGATCGACCGCCTGGGCAGCGTGCAATGGCCATGTAATGAAACTACGGCCGAAGCCGGTACTTCGCTGATGCACATCGATAAATTCGTTCGCGGCAAAGGCAAGTTCTTCAATACCCAATATGTGGCGTCTGAGGAAAAAATCACCCGTAAATATCCTTTGATCCTTACCACCGGCCGCATCCTGTCGCAATACAACGTGGGCGCGCAAACCCGGCGCACCCACAACGATCAGTGGCACAGCGAAGACAAACTGGAGATTCATCCGCATGACGCGCAAGAACGCGGCATCGGGCAGGACGACTGGGTCGGTATCAGCAGCCGGGCCGGACAGACCGTGCTGCGCGCCGTGGTGACCGAGCGCATTCAACCGGGCGTGGTATACACCACCTTCCACTTTCCCGAGTCGGGTGCCAACGTGATTACCACAGACAACTCTGACTGGGCCACCAATTGCCCCGAGTACAAGGTAACTGCCGTACAGGTAACACCCGTGGCGCAGCCGTCCGAATGGCAGAAATCATATTACCGCTTCAACGCCGAGCAATTGGCGCTGGCGCAAGCCGTGTTGCCTCTGGAGCCGGTCTTGTCGGATCTCGAACGCTGAGCACAGTAGCGCGATGGGGGTTACGGACGCCATGGACATGTCGGTGACACGCCTGCCGGAATCCAGAGCCTATAGGGAGTTGGAAATCAGCAGGGTTCATTCCGAGATCCGCTCCATCGTGCAAGACTGTGTGGCAGAAGAGGTGCCGGTGGCGCTGGAGTTCAACGGCATCGCGCATGCCGTGATGATGGCCACGCCGGCCGATCTGGAGGATTTTGCATACGGGTTTGCCATCACCGAATGTATCGTGAACACAGCCTCAGAGATACATGACTGTGAATGGACTTCAAATGCACAGGGCTGCACGGTGAGCCTCACCATTGCCGGACCATGCTTTGCCCGACTCAAAGAGAAGCGCCGCAACCTGACTGGTCGCACCGGTTGCGGATTATGCGGAACCGAGAGTCTGGCACAGGTCATTCGACCACTCGAGCCGTTGACGAGCACCCTTTGTTTCGACACAAAGGCAGTGTTGCGGGCTGCAGCAAATCTGCGTGCTCATCAATTGTTGTTGACCGTGACCGGAGCAACCCATGCTGCGGCGTGGTGTACGGCGGACGGAAATATCGAATTGATCAGGGAAGATGTGGGCCGCCATAACGCATTGGACAAATTGGTGGGTGCGCTACTGCGCTCCAGCCTGGATGCCGGTAGCGGTTTTGTCATCATCACCAGCCGTGCAAGCTACGAGATGGTGCAAAAAACCGCCACTGCAGGCATCGCCTTGCTGGTCGCCGTCTCTGGCGTAACGGGTCTGGCCGTGGATGTTGCGCAAAGCGCGGGCTTGACGCTGTTGGGTTTTGCCCGTGGCACGGATTTCTCGATTTACAGCGTCCCGCACCGACTATCACTGGATGCCTCATGACACACGACGATTCATTGGTTCGAATGGCTAACCAGATTGGCGCCTTTTTTGAGAGCATGCCCGACCGTGCTGAAGCGTTGGCGGGCATTGCCAAACACATCAAGAAATTTTGGGATCCCCGCATGCGCAAAGCGTTTTTGGCTTATGTGGATGGCACTCCCCACGAAGACATCAAGCCTATTGTGTTGGCAGCAGTGCTTGAGCACCGCGCCTTGATTGAGACTGTGACAAGGTAGCGGAACTGCCGCCGAACTTGCAATCCCGGCCCCCAGTGAACCTGCGCTTCGTTGACGCCTTCCATTCGATGGCATCGCTCAAAAGCATCATTTTGGCTGTGGGGGAATTGTTTCCCTGACCCCGTCGACGTTGTAGTGCCTGAGACCGATGACGATGATGGGCCTGACTTGGCGCAGTTCCATGCGGCGCGAAAAGCCTTCCGCCATCACGCCAGTGGTGGCTCGCTGGAGTAAGTGCCAAGTCTGACGCGCAGTTGCTCCGCCGGGCACTCGCGCAGATCGCGATGCGCGCCGGCCGGGTTGCAAGTACGAACACCCCGCGTGGCGTGGCGTGGGGCACGGCCGGGCCACGAATGCAGGCGCCTTGTCGGCGTAGATTTTCGGCAGGTCGGCCATGGGCACAAAGATTTCGCGGCGGGCCTGGCGTGCGTAGTCTGGTCGTCAGTTTCCGTGGCATGCAGGCTGAAATGGTGGGTGATACATGGATCGAACATGTGACCCCTGCCGTGTGAAGGCAGTGCTCTACCGCTGAGCTAATCACCCTCTGTGCACCGGCGCTCGCCGTGACAGCGGCGCATTATCGCACAGCTTTTTCGGCCTTTTCAGATCGATGGCAGCGTGCGCCAAATGGTTTTGCCCCCGCTGGCCTTGTCGATCTGCGCCAGCACCTCGGCATGCGCTTGCTGCTCCTGCGCATTGGCGTGCAGCACCGGCAGCACCAAGGCATGCAAGTCGATGGGTAGCAGCGGCAGGTCAGTGGCGCTTGGCTGCGCCTCGTCGGCGATCAGCAAGGCCTTTTGCCCGCGCGTGAGGTGGATGTACACATCGGCCAGCAGTTCGGCATCGAGCAAGGCGCCGTGCAGCGTGCGGCCGGAGTTGTCCACGCCCAGGCGGTCGCACAGCGCGTCGAGCGAGTTGCGCTTGCCCGGGTACAGTTCTTTGGCCATGGCCAGCGTGTCGGTGACGCGCTCGACGCAGTGGGCAAGCGCCGGGTGCCCCGCCAGTTCCAGTTCCTTGTTCAAAAAGCCGACATCGAAGGCGGCGTTGTGGATGATCAGTTCGGCCCCTTGCAGGTATTGCAGGATGTCGTCGACCAGTTCGGCAAACCGGGGTTTGTCTTTCAGGAACTCATTGCTGATGCCATGGACCTTCAGCGCATCTTCGTGGCTGTCCCGGCCCGGGTTGAAGTACAGGTGCAGGTTGTTGCCGGTGAGCTTGCGGTTGAGCAATTCGACGCAGCCGAGTTCGATGATGCGGTCGCCACTGTCGGCCGACAGGCCCGTGGTTTCGGTGTCCAGAACGATTTGACGCGGCATCAGTGGTTTTCCTTTGCGTGGTTGATGCTGTAGCGGGGAATCTCCAGCACCAGGTCCTGCTGCGCGACGATCGCTTGGCAGGACAGGCGCGATTGGGGCTCCAGGCCCCAGGCGCGGTCGAGCAGGTCTTCTTCCTCTTCTTCGGCCCGATTGAGCGAGTCGAGCCCCTGGCGCACGATCACATGGCAGGTGGTGCAGGCGCAACTCATCTCGCAGGCATGCTCGATCCGGATCCGGTTGTCGAGCAGGGCTTCGCAGATCGATGTGCCTGCGGGCGCGGTGATTTCAGCTCCGGCGGGGCAGTAGTCGGGATGGGCAAGTATCTTGATGACGGGCATGGGGATGGGCTGGCTGCTTGGATGGGGCGCTCAAAGGGTTTGCACGTTCCTGCCCGCCAGCGCTTGCCGTATGCCACGGTTCATGCGCCGGGCGGCAAAGGCCTGCGTGCCCTGGGCCAGGGCTTCGGTGGCGGCCTCGATGACGGCGGCATCATCGGCCTCGCGCTGCGCGCTCAGCGTCGCCATCAGGGCCTCGATGGCGGCGCGTTCCCGGGCGCTGAGCATTTCGCCGTCGGCGGCCAATGCGCTTTGCGTGGCGCTCAACATGCGCTCGGCATCGACGCGGGCTTCCACCAGGGCGCGGGTTTTCATGTCTTGTGCGGCCGTGGCAAAGCTGTCTTGCAACATGCGCGCGATTTGCTCGTCCGAGAGGCCGTAGGAGGGTTTCACGTCGATATGCGCCTGTGCACCACTGCCTTGCTCCTTGGCGCTCACGCTCAGCAGGCCATCGGCGTCGATCGCAAAGGTCACGCGGATGCGGGCCGCGCCGGCGACCATCGGGGGGATGCCGCGCAGTTCGAAGCGCGCCAGGCTGCGGCAGTCTTGCACCAGGTCGCGTTCACCCTGGACGACATGGATCGCCAAGGCCGTCTGCCCGTCCTTGTAGGTGGTGAAGTCTTGCGCCTTCGCGGTCGGAATCGGCTCGTTGCGCGCGACGATGCGCTCGACCAGTCCGCCCATGGTTTCCACGCCCAGCGACAATGGAATCACGTCGAGCAGCAACAGTTCGGCGGCGTTGCCGCCATTGCCCGCCAGCTGATGGGCCTGTATGGCCGCGCCCAGGGCCACCACTTCATCCGGGTTCAGGTTGGTCAGCGGCGGCTGGCCAAAGAACTGCGCCACCGCGCGCTGCACCTGGGGCATGCGGGTGGCACCCCCGACCAGCACCACGCCCTGCACTTGGTCGCGCGTCAGTTGCGCGTCGCGCAAGGCCCGGCGCACAGCCGCCATGGAGCGGGCGGTCAAATCGGCCGTGATCGCCTCGAAATCCGCGCGTCTGACATCGACATGCACGTTGGCGCAGGATATGTCGGCGCTGAATGCTGCGATATCAGTAGCGCTCAAGGCTTGCTTGCAGGCCCGTGCCGCGATGCGCAGCGCGGCCCTGTCGGCTGGCGTGCTGGCCTGTCGGCGCGCCTGCTGCAGCACCCAATCGACCAGCGCAGCGTCGTAGTCGTCGCCGCCCAGGGCTGAGTCACCGCCGGTGGCAATCACCTCGAACACGCCTTGCGCCAGGCGCAGGATGGAGATGTCGAAGGTTCCGCCGCCCAGGTCGTAGACGGCATAAATGCCCTCGCTGGCGTTGTCCAGCCCGTAAGCGATGGCCGCAGCCGTAGGCTCGTTGATCAGGCGCAGCAGGGGGATGCCGGCGAGTCTGGCGGCATCTTTGGTGGCTTGGCGCTGGGCATCGTCAAAGTAGGCCGGCACGGTGATGACTGCGCCGTACAAATCGGCGTTGAAGCTGTCTTCGGCACGCTGGCGCAGGGCGGCCAGAATCTCGGCGCTGACCTCGACCGGCGACTTGTTGCCCGCCACCGTGGCCAGGCTGAGCATGCCCTGCGCTGCGGCGTCGGGCACAAAGTCATAAGGCAGTTGGCCCGCCCGCGCCACATCTTTCAGGCTGCGCCCCATGAAGCGTTTGACCGACGCAATGGTGTTGCGCGCGTCCCAAACCTGTGCGGCCACGGCCTCATGGCCGATCTGGCGCCCGCCTTGGTCAAGGTAGCGCACCACCGAGGGCAGCAGCACCCTGCCTTGCGCGTCCGGCAGGCATTCGGACACGCCGTTGCGCACGGCGGCCACCAGGGAATGGGTGGTGCCCAGGTCGATGCCGACGGCGATGCGCCGCTGGTGCGGATGGGGCGATTGCCCGGGTTCGGAGATCTGCAAAAGGGCCATGGAGATAGGGGGAGTTCGGCGTGGTGAGGTCTCGGCCGTCGCAGACCGGTCCCGATCATTCGGCGGGTGTCGGTGAGGCGGTGCGCGCTATTGTCCCGCTTGCTCGCGCTGCTGCCCGATGCTGTCCGCCATGCGCGCAATGAACATCAGGGCTCTGACCTGGCGGGCTGCGCCTGCGTAGTCCTGCTGCTGGTCGATCAAGCGCTCGCACTCGGCCAGCGCCGCATGACGGGCCTGGCCCACTTCTTCGTCCAGCGCATCGAGCGCAGTCAGTGCCGCCGGCGCATCAGCGGCCTGCGCCTGTTCGAGCGCCTCACGCCAGTCCATTTGCTGCATCAGGAACGCCACCGGCATGGCCGTATCGTCCTCGGCGCCGATGGGCGCGCCATGCAGTTGGCACAGATAGGCGGCACGGCGCAGCGGGTCCTTCAGGCGCTGGTAGGCTTCGTTGATACGCACCGACCACTGCAACGCCACGCGCTGCGCCGCAGTTCCCTGGGCCGCGAATTGGTCCGGATGCGCCTGGCGCTGCAGCGCTTTCCAGCGCGCATCGATGGCGCTGCGCTGCTGCGCAAACCGGCGCTCCAGGCCAAAGAGTTCGAAGTCGTCAGATAGCAGGTTCATGCACACCGGATCCGTTGGCGCTGCTGCACAAAAAAACCGCCAGCGCGCAGCGCATTGGCGGGTCGACGAACGCCTGGCGCCGCGACGGCAAGCTACACCAGCAAGACTTGGGGCGTGACCCGGGCACTCAAACGCGAAAGCTCTCGCCACAACCACAGCGGTCACGCTCGTTGGGATTGTTGAATTTGAAGCCTTCATTGAGGCCCTCGCGCACGAAGTCCAGTTCGGTGCCGTCGATGTAAGCCAGGCTCTTGGGATCGATCAACACCTTGACGCCATGGTGTTCGAACACGATGTCTTCAGGTGCGGCGTCATCGACATACTCCAGTTTGTAAGCCAGCCCCGAACACCCGGTGGTTCTGACCCCCAGGCGCACCCCCAGCCCTTTGCCGCGCCGGGCAAGGTAGCGGCTTACATGCCGGGCCGCGGCTTGTGTCAGCGTGATGGCCATGGCGCTCAATCAAGCCACCGCGGCTGCGGCCATGCGCTTGGTCTTGTAGTCGAGCACGGCGGCCTTGATTGCGTCTTCGGCCAGGATCGAGCAGTGGATCTTGACCGGCGGCAGGGCCAGTTCCTGGGCAATCTCGCTGTTCTTGACGGCCGCCGCTTCATCGAGCGTCTTGCCCTTGACCCATTCGGTCACCAGCGACGACGACGCGATCGCCGAGCCGCAGCCATAGGTCTTGAAGCGCGCATCTTCGATCACGCCGGTCTGCGGGTTCACCTTGATCTGCAACTTCATCACGTCGCCGCAAGCCGGCGCGCCCACCATGCCGGTGCCCACCGAGTCGTCGCCCTTGTCGAACGAACCGACATTGCGGGGGTTTTCGTAATGGTCAACCACTTTTTCGGAATAAGCCATGATATGTACCTCTTCAAATTCCCGGAAATTTCAGGAGCTCAGTGCGCAGCCCATTGGATGGTGCTCAGATCCACGCCGTCCTTGTACATCTCCCACAAGGGGCTGAGCTCACGCAGACGGGCCACGTTCTCGCGGATTGCGCAGATGGCGTAATCGATCTCCTCCTCGGTGGTGAAACGGCCTATGGTCATGCGCAGGCTGCTGTGCGCCAACTCGTCGCTGCGGCCCAGGGCGCGCAGCACATAGCTGGGCTCCAGGCTGGCGGAGGTGCAGGCCGAGCCCGAGGAAACGGCCAGGCCCTTGATCCCCATGATGAGCGATTCACCTTCGACGAAGTTGAAGCTCATGTTCAGGTTCTGCGGCACACGGCGCTCCAGGCTGCCGTTGATGTAGACCTGCTCGATGTCCTTGAGACCATCGAGCAGGCGCTGCTGCAGCGCCCGGGCTTTGGCATTGCCCGCCTGCATTTCGGCCTTGGCAATGCGAAAGGCTTCGCCCATGCCGACGATCTGGTGCGTCGGCAAGGTGCCCGAACGCATGCCGCGCTCATGGCCGCCGCCGTGCATCTGCGCTTGCAGGCGCACCCGGGGTTTGCGCCGCACGTACAGCGCGCCCACGCCCTTGGGGCCATAGGTCTTGTGCGCGGTCATGCTCATCAGGTCGATGGGCAGCCGCTGCATGTCGATCTCGACCCGGCCGGTGGCCTGGGCCGCATCGACATGCAGCAAGATGCCCTTGTCACGGCACAGCGCGCCAATGGCCGGGATGTCCTGGATCACGCCGATCTCGTTGTTCACGAACAAGATGCTGGCCAGCACCGTGTCGGGGCGGATCGCGGCCTTCAGGGCGTCGATGTCGACCAGGCCATCCTCCCGGACATCCAGGTACGTGGCTTCAAAGCCCTGGCGTTCGAGCTCGCGCAGGGTGTCGAGCACGGCCTTGTGCTCGGTCTTGAGTGTGATCAGATGCCGGCCCTTGCCTTGGTAGAACTGGGCGGCGCCTTTGAGCGCCAGATTGATCGACTCGGTGGCGCCGCTGGTCCAGACGATCTCGCGCGGGTCCGCGCCGATCAGGTCGGCCACCTGCGCACGCGCGCGCTCGACCGCCTCCTCCGCCTCCCAGCCCCAGGCATGACTGCGCGACGCCGGGTTGCCGAAATGCTCGCGCAACCAGGGAACCATGGCGTCGACCACGCGGGGGTCTACCGGGGTCGTGGCACCGTAGTCGAGGTAAATGGGGAAATGCGGGGTCATGTCCATGGCTGGCTCGCTCGGCACAAGTGGTTTCTGAGGCGGTTGCTGGCTGGCAAATCGGCAGGGGCGGGAAGGACGGGAGGGCAGGTTTTCAGGATTTCGCAAAAGCCTTGCTGCCCAACGCGAACACCGAGTTGGGGGCGTTGACCCGGATGGGTTTGACCACCGGGGTGGTCGAGATCGCGCGGCGCACCGGCGGCTTGTCTTCGATTCGAAAGCCCTTGGCGAACTGCTCGTCCACCAGTTGCTGCAGCGTCACCGCCTCCAGGAACTCTTTCATGTGCTGGTTCAGCGCTGTCCACAGCTCGTGCGTCATGCAACGGCCGGCTTCGCCCAGGCAGTTTTCCTTGCCGCCACATTGCGTGGCATCCATGGGCTCATCCACCGACACGATGATGTCTGCCACCGTGGTGTCGTCCGCCCTGCGCGCCAGCGTGTAGCCGCCACCGGGGCCACGGACGGATTCGACGATGCCGTTGCGCCGCAGTTTGCCAAAGAGCTGCTCCAGATACGACAGCGAAATTTGCTGGCGCTGGCTGATGGCCGCCAATGTGACAGGCCCTGTGTTCTGGCGCAAGGCCAAGTCAATCATCGCGGTGACCGCAAAACGGCCTTTGGTTGTCAGACGCATCGCAAGCTCCTTGTGCCAAGGCTTGTTCGTTGTAGAAGCCGCCTTCACCGGTCATCGGCAATGACCAACGGGTCAGCGAGGGCGCCGTCTCGACCCCCTGCCCTGCTCCGCACGGCCTGCTGGGCGCCTGGTGCGGAACCCTTCATCGTTCGGGGCGGTGTTCCTTGGGTGTCGGGCGCCAGTATAGCATCAATCCTTATCAAATTTGTCGGATTAAAAAACCGGTCGGTCGCTATTTGGTCAGTCATGTTTTCCTCGCACCCGGCGGCCGTCGTCCCGACACGCTCGACGGCATTACGGGAGCACCGGATCACTGCCATGCGCGCCAAAGACTTGGCTTTTGAGGCCGGCAAGCTGGTCCCGCATCCTGGCGGCCTGCTCGAATTCCAGATTGCGCGCGTGTTCGAGCATGCGTTTTTCCAGCCGCTTGATCTCGCGCGCCAGGTCTTTCTCGGACATGTCCTGCGTCTTGGCACGCTGCATCGCTTCCTGCTCCAGCCGCTCGGCGACCTTGCCGGCTTTTTCGCTGTAGACGCCATCGATCAGGTCTCTGACCCGCTTGACGATGCTGCGCGGCGTGATGGCGTGGCGCTGGTTGTGCGCCAGTTGCCTGATGCGGCGGCGCTCGGTCTCGCCGATGGCTTTTTTCATGGATTCGGTCATCCGGTCGGCGTACAGGATGGCCCGGCCATTGATGTTGCGCGCTGCGCGGCCTATGGTCTGGACCAGGCTGCGCTCGGCCCGCAAAAAGCCCTCCTTGTCGGCATCGAGGATGGCCACCAGGGACACCTCGGGGATGTCCAGCCCCTCGCGCAGCAGGTTGATCCCCACCAGCACGTCGAACACGCCCAGGCGCAGGTCGCGGATGATCTCCACGCGCTCGACCGTGTCTATGTCGCTGTGCAGGTAGCGCACCTTGACACCGTTGTCCGCCAGGTAGTCGGTCAGTTGCTCGGCCATGCGCTTGGTCAGCGTGGTGATGAGCACGCGCTCATGCCGCTGCGCGTGGATGCGTATTTCCTGCAACACATCGTCGACCTGGTGTGTCGCCGGGCGCACCTGCACCTCGGGGTCGACCAGGCCGGTGGGCCGCACCACCTGATCGACGATCTGGCCGGAGTGGATCCTTTCATAGTCGGCCGGCGTGGCCGAGACGAAGATCACCTGGCGCATGCGCTGCTCGAACTCCTCGAACTTCAGCGGCCGGTTGTCCAGCGCCGACGGCAGGCGAAAGCCATAGTCCACGAGCGTGGTCTTGCGCGAGCGGTCGCCGCTGTACATGGCGTTGAGCTGGCCAATCATCTGATGGCTCTCGTCGAGGAACATCAGTGCGTCCTTGGGCAGGTAATCGGTCAGCGTGCTCGGCGGATCGCCCGGCGCCGCCCCCGACAGGTGGCGCGTGTAGTTCTCTATGCCCTTGCAATGCCCGACTTCGCTGAGCATCTCCAGATCGAACCGCGTGCGCTGCTCCAGGCGCTGGGCCTCCAGCAATTTGCCGAGCGCCTGCAACTGCTGCAAGCGCTCGGCAAGCTCCGCCTTGATGCTCTCGATCGCAGCCAGCACCTTGTCGCGCGGCGTCACATAGTGGCTGCTGGGGTAGACCGTAAAGCGCAGGATCTTCTGCTTGACGCGCCCGGTGAGCGGGTCGAACAGTTGCAGGCTGGCCACTTCGTCATCGAACAGCTCGATGCGCAGCGCCAGTTCGGAATGCTCGGCAGGAAAGACATCGATGGTCTCGCCCCGCACGCGGAACTTGCCGCGCGAGAAATCCGCATCGTTGCGCTGGTATTGCATGCGGATCAGTTGCGCGATCACATCGCGCTGGCCCAGTTTGTCGCCCCCGCGCAAGATCATCACCATGCGGTGGTAGCTCTCGGGCTCGCCAATGCCATAGATCGCCGACACAGTGGCCACGATCACCACATCGCGCCGCTCCATCAGGCTCTTGGTGCAGCTCAAACGCATCTGCTCGATATGCTCGTTGATCGCGCTGTCCTTTTCGATGAACAGGTCGCGCTGCGGCACATAGGCCTCGGGCTGGTAGTAGTCGTAGTAGCTGACGAAATATTCGACCGCGTTCTTCGGAAAGAACTCGCGAAACTCGCTGTAGAGCTGCGCGGCCAGCGTCTTGTTGGGCGCAAACACGATGGCCGGGCGCCCCATGCGGGCAATGACGTTGGCCATGGTGAAAGTCTTGCCCGAGCCGGTCACACCCAACAGCGTCTGAAACACCTCGCCGTCGTTCAGCCCCTCGACCAGTTTGGCGATGGCCTCGGGCTGATCGCCCGCAGGCAGATACGGTTGGAACAACGCAAAGGGAGAATCGGGGAATCGGACGAATCGGCCCTCCTGGCCCTCCTGGGCGCCTTGGGCGCCATGACCATCCTGGCCGTCTTGCCTGTCGAGTTTTTCCGTGATGACTTCTGTGATATCCGGCATGGGGCGGTCAACCATCGTGATGAATCGTGCGGGGCGGGCCGTTAAAATCGGCACCACCCGGCACAGTACACCACGGCCGGATTCCGCGCTACAAAGACCCACCGTGAAGGATTTTCATGTCCGTGTTCAGCACCGTCGAAATGGCCCCGCGCGACCCGATCCTGGGCCAGAGCGAGCAATTCAACCTCGACACCCGCCCCGTCAAGGCCAATCTGGGGGTTGGCGTTTATTTCGACGACGCCGGCCGGCTGCCGCTGCTGGCCTGCGTGCAGGCGGCTGAAAAGGCCATGTTGTCCGCCCCCAGCACACGCGGCTATCTGCCGATAGACGGCATCGCGGCCTACGACAACGCCGTCAAGGCCCTGGTGTTCGGCGCCGACAGCGAACCCGTGCAATCCGCCCGCGTGGCCACGGTGCAGGCCATCGGCGGCACCGGCGGTCTGAAGATCGGCGCCGACTTCCTGAAAAAACTCAGCCCCGACGCCAAGGTGCTGATCTCCGACCCAAGCTGGGAAAACCACCGCGCGCTGTTCAGCGGCGCCGGCTTCACGGTCGACAGCTACGCCTACTACGACGCCGAAAAGCGCGACCTGAACTTTGACGCCATGCTGGCCAGCCTGAACGCCGCCGCTGCCGGCAGCATCGTCGTGCTGCACGCCTGCTGCCACAACCCCACCGGCTACGACATCAGCCCCGGGCAGTGGGACCAGGTCATCGCCGTGATCGAGGCCCGTGGCCTCACGCCCTTTCTCGACATGGCCTACCAGGGCTTCGGCCACGGCATCGCCGAAGACGGCGCCGTGATCGGCAAATTCGTCGCGGCGGGCCTGAACCTGCTGGTCTCGACCTCGTTCTCCAAGAGCTTCAGCCTGTACGGCGAGCGCGTGGGCGGCCTGTCGGTGCTGTGCACTGACAAAGAGCAGGCCAGCCGGGTGCTGAGCCAGCTCAAGGTCGTGATCCGCACCAACTACTCCAACCCGCCGACCCACGGCGCCGCCGTGGTCGCAGCCGTGCTGAACGACCCCGAACTGCGCGCCCTGTGGGAACGGGAACTGGCACAAATGCGCCTGCGCATCAAAGCCATGCGCCAGCAACTGGTGGCGGGCCTGAAGGCCGCCGGCGTGCGGCAGGACATGGACTTCATCAACCGGCAAATCGGCATGTTCAGCTACTCGGGCCTGAGCCGCGCGCAGATGCTGCGCCTGCGCAACGAGTTCGGCGTGTACGGCACCGACACCGGCCGCATGTGCGTGGCTGCGCTCAACCCGCAAAACCTGGCCCATGTCTGCCAGGCCATTGCGCAGGTGCTCGAAGGCGGTTGAAACCCCATTCCATTTCTGCATCGTTCGCGAACGCGAAGGCCGAGCGCAGGCAGTACCGATGCGCGGCAAGCGGCGCCGGCAAAGCGCGCGGGTGATTCAGCCATGGAATCATCTGCCTCATCGCGATTTGGAGATCGAGGTCGCCGCGAGTAGGACATGGGCCACCAACTGGTCCTGCGCTTTCTCCACCGTCCAGCGCGTGGTCGGAACCGACACATTGATGGCCCCCACCGGCAACCCCTGGTCATCGGTGATCGCAGCCGCCACCGCTATGTCGCCGGCCATGGTCTGGTTCATGGCCAATGAGTAGCCCTTGTGCGCCGCCTCCTGCACCAGGGACAAAAGGACTTGCGGATCGGTTTCGGTGTCTGCGGTGACCGGACGCAGTGGCGTGGCGGCAATCACCGCACGCCGCTGCGCATCGTCGAGTTTCGACAAGATCGCCCGGCCCGATGCCGTAAAGACCGCAGGCAGCCGGTAACCCACGGCGAAATCGATGTTGACCAGATGCCGGCCCGGAAAGCGCGCCAGGAAGACCACCTCGTGCCCGTCCAACTCGTGCAAGTTGGCCGTTTCACCGAGACTGCGGCTGATGTCCAACAAATACGGGGACGCCCTCTCGATCAAGTCGCTGGAGCGCAAATAGTGGTAGGACAGACGCAAGACCTTCGAGCTCAGGCCGTACCGCAGTGAATCCGGGATGCGCCGCAGGTAGCCGAGCTTTTCCAGCGTGTAGACGAGTCGCTGCGTTGCGCTGCGGTCGAGTTCGGCATTGCGCGCTATTTCGGCCATCGACATATGGCGGTGCTGGCCATTGAACGCCTCCAACACCTGAAAGGCCTTTTCGGTCGAGCCGACGAACAGTGATGAGCGTGCTTGCGGTTTGGCCGGGGGCTTGGCGGATGGGGGGTTTTCTGCGCTCGATTTCGTTGCCACGATGTTCCTCAAGATGCCTCCGGACAGAGCGGCGAAATTATCCATGGCCCAAGCCCTCGGCCACGGCACGCCGCAGGCGTTTTCAGCCACCTGCCAGCGCTTCGGCCGCCAGGCAGCGCGCCATCTCGCAACGCAGCCGCGCCTGCAACCCGGCGGCCGGGGCCACCAGGGGGGCGAGCAGCAGCGGCGCATCGACACCGATCAGGTCCAGCACCGACTTCATCGGGCCCGGGTTGGTTTCGGCAAAAACCAGCTCCAGCAGCGGGATCAGGCGCCGGTGCAGTTCCAGGGCCTGGGCGATCCGGCCTGCGGCCGCCAGGTCATGGATGGCGCGCCAAGTGCGCGGCAGCATCGTGGCCGTGACGACGATACCGCCCCGGGCGCCGGCCGCCATCTGCAACGGCAGCAGCGAATCCTCGCCACCGAGCACCGCGAAGCGGTCCGACACGCCGGCCATGAGCCGCAGGAAATGGTACATGTCGGTGTTGCAGGCTTTCATGCCGATGATCCGCTCATGGCGCGAGAGTTCGTGCAGAACTTCCGGCGCAATGGCGATGCGGGTGCGGTAGGGAATCTCGTAGATCAGGATCGGCACCGGCGCAGCGTCGGCATAGCGCAGAAAATAGTCCCGGATGCCGGCCTGGGTGGGGCTGGTGTAGTACGGGGTGAGCAGCATCAGCGCATCGGCGCCAGCGTCGGCAAAGGCCCGGCCGGCCTGTAGCGCATCGTGAAAGCCCGGGTCGAGAACGCCGGGAATCACTGCCATCGTGCCGCCTGCGGCCTCGGCGCAAAGACCGACCATCTTCACCCGCTGCTGGCGCGGCAGCGCCCCGTATTCCCCGGTGCCGCCCAACGGCACCAGGCCGTCGATGCCGCGCTGCATCAGATAGGCCACCAAGGCCCGGGTGGCCTGCTCGTCGATGGTGTCGTCGGCGTTCACGGGGGTCGGAATGGCGGGGAAGATGCCGCGCAGCCGGGATGCTTTCATGGACGAGGATTCCTGGTTATGGTGATGGATGGCCCGCCGGGTACGGCCCGCCAGGGACGCTGCGCCACTGGCTTTGCCAGGCCGCTGGCGCCGCCCCGTCGGGCAAAGCTGCCGCGGGCGCGCCGGGGATGTTTCATTGCAGGCTGCGGCGCCGCAGCCTGTCGGCAACCTGAAGCAGCACCGCAATGAACGCCAGCAGGCAGGTCGATACCGCAGCGATCACCGGCGAGATCTGCAGCGTGACCTGGTCCCAGAACTGCTTGGGCAAGGTGGCGCTCATCCCGCCGGAGGCAAACAGCGAGATCGTCAGTTCGTCGAACGAGGTGGCGAAGGCGAACAGGAAGGAGGACATCAGCCCCGCAGCCAGGATCGGGAAGGTCACATGGCGCAGCGTCTGCCAGGGCCGCGCGCCCAGGCTTTGCGCAGCCAGGTCCAGCCGCATGTCGTAGTTGCGCAGCACGGCCATCATGGTCAGCACCACATACGGAACCGCAATCACCGTGTGGCCAAGCATCAGACCGAAGGAACTACCGACCAGACCGACCTTGGCGAAGAAATAAAACAGGCCCACCGCGATGATCATGCGCGGCACGATGATCGGAGACAGCACAAAGGCCAGCAACAGCGACTTGCCGCGCATGGTCGAGCGCGCCAGCAGCAAGGCCGCCGGCGTGCCGATCAGCAGCGCCAGGGCAGACGCTCCCAGGCCGACGATCAGCGAGCGCAGCCCGGCCTGCAGCCACAGCGGCGCGGCCAGCAGTTCCTGGTAATACTGCAGCGAAAACCCGCTGGGCGGCCAGTTCAACCCCGACCTGCCGGCCACGGACAGCGGGATCATCAGCAACGCGGGCACGCTCAGGAACAGCAGCGCCAGCACCACGAAGGCGCGCATCGGCAGCGAGCGGCCTGGTTCGGTGTTGCGCCCGATATTGCGCCCGATATTGCGCCCGGTGTTGCGCCCGGCCCTGGAAAACAGCGCCAGCAACCTGTCGCTGGCGCTGCCCAGCGCGGCCAGCAGCGCTTGGGCCTTGCGGTGCAGCATCGCGCTGCGGCTGCCGGGCCGGCCATGCTCCGGACTCGTGCCGGCCATCGTCGACAGGCCCAACAGCTTGTCGTACACCGCGAACACAGCCAGCACGACGATCAGCATCAGCACCGAAATCGCGCCGGCAAAGCCCCAGTTCATGGTCTGCTGAACCTGCTCGATGATCAATTGGGTGATCATGATTTCCTTGCGGCCGCCGAGCAGGGCCGGGACGATGAAAAAGCCGATCGCCGTGACGAACACCATGATGGCGCCCGCCGCAACGCCGGGCATCGAGAGCGGAAAGTACACGCGCCAGAACGCCGTGCCGGGACGGGCGCCGAGCGTCAGCGCGGCACGGGGCAGGTTGCGGTCGATGTTCTCCATCACCGACAGCATCGTCAGCACCGCCAGCGGCATCAGCGCATGCACCATGCTCACCAGCACCGCCCCGAGGCTGTACAACAGGTTGGCAGGAGCGTCTTGCAGGCCCGTGGCCGTCAGCCACTGGTTGATGACGCCGTTGCGCCCGAGCATCACGATCCATGCGAAAGCCCGCACCAGAAAGCTGGTCCAGAAAGACAGCAGCACCCAGAACAGCCAGGCGCTCTTGTGCTGCCGCGGCAGCGAGGCGATCAGGTAGGCCACCGGATAGCCGGCGATGACGCTGAGCACGGTGGTGCAGACCGATATCTTCAGCGTGATCAGCATCACGTTGACGTACACCGACGAGGCAAACAGTTGCCGGTATGGGGCCAACGTGAAAGCGCCGTCGCTGTAGACGCTCAGCAGCAGCAACTGGCCGACCGGGTAGACCAGCAGCAGCAAAAACAGCAATGCCAACGGTCCGCCCAGCAGCAGCGGGCGGAGCCACGGGGGGCGGCGCAAGGCGGTGCGGCGCATCGCTTACTCGGGCACCGCGACGGCGTCGGCGGCGTTCCAATGCAGGATCAGTTCCTGACCGGGCGCATGGCGCTGCGCTGGCCAGGCCGTCGGATAGGACACCACCACCGGCGTGTCGGCCGCTGTCTGCACATAGACCTTGGTGAGGCTGCCGGTGATCATGCTGTCGAGCACCTGGCCGCGCATGGCCTGGCCGGCCAGCATGTCTGCCGGGTTCGTCGGATCCGTCGGGCCCGCTTGCAGGCACAGGTTCTGCGGCCGCACCATCACCCGCACCTTGCGGCCAACGCACAGGGCGGCGCTGCACCTGGCCCGGACGCGGGAGCCGGCATGCGCCAATTCCACCCGCACCTCGTCGCCTTGCACTTCGGTGACGACGCCGGCAAACAGATTGGACTCGCCCAGAAAGTCGGCGACGAACAGCGTGCGGGGGCGCAAATACAGTTCGCGGGGACTGCCCGACTGCTCGATCTTGCCGCCGTTCATCAGACAGATTCTGTCGGACATCGTCATCGCCTCTTCCTGGTCATGCGTGACATAGACGATGGTGGTTCCAAGCTCGCGATGGATGCGCTTGATCTCCCACTGCATCTGGTCGCGCAGTTTCTTGTCGAGCGCGCCCAGCGGCTCATCCATCAGGATGATCGACGGGCGGTACACCAGGCAACGCGCCAGCGCGATGCGCTGCTGCTGGCCCCCCGACAGCTCCTTCGGAAAGCGTCGTGCCAGTTGGGGCAGGCGCACCATCTCCAGCGCCTGCGCCGCCTGCCGGCGCGCGCTGGACTCGCCGAGCTTGCGCATCTTCAGTGGAAAGCAGATGTTGTCCTCGACCGTCATATGCGGAAACAGCGCGTAGTTCTGGAACACCATGCCAATGTCACGCTCATAGGGCGCGCCATGGGTCACATCCACCCCGTTGATCAGCAGTTGCCCGCCATCGGGCACCGACAGCCCGGCGATCAGGCTGAGCAAGGTGGTCTTGCCCGAGCCAGAGGGCCCGAGCAAGCTCAGGAACTCGCCCTGCGCAACGCGCAAGTCGGTGGGCGCAAGCGCGACGAACTGGCCGTACTGCTTGGTCAGGCCGGTGATCACGAGCTTGTCTGCCATGCCAACGTCCTGCTGCCCGCTGCGGCCGTCACTGCAAGATCCAGGCGTTGAACCGCTCGGTCACCGCCGCCTGGTTGTCGAGCCAGTATCTGGCGTTGATCTGCACCCCATTGCCGATGTTGTCGGCGTGGCTCGGGCAGTTCCTGGCGACATCGGCCCTGATGTACCTGAAAGCCTCGGGCTGGGTCACGCCGGCCGGCAAATACCCGGTCAGCGCGGCCATGCGTTTCGGGTCGGAACTGAACTTGATGAACTCGCGGCAGGCCTGGGCCTGGGGCGTTCCCGCCAGGATGGCCCAACTGTCCAGACCCCACAGGTTCTGGTTCCAGACGATCGCCACCGGCGCGCCGTCGGCGATCGCGCTTTGCGGACGCGAGACCCAGGTGGCGAGCATGTCGACCTCGCCCGACTTGAGCATCTGCTCGACCTGCGCGCCGGAATTCCACCAGACATCGATGCCGGGTTTGATCTTGTCCAAATGGGCCAGCGCTCGATCGATGTCCAGCGGATACAGCGATGCGGCCGGCACGCCTGCGGCCATCGATGCCTCCTCGAGCGTGTCGAACGGGTGCTTGCGCAAGGCCCGGCGGCCGGGAAAATCCTTCAGGTTCCAGAAGTCGGCCCAGGAGTTGGGCGCCTTGCGGCCCTTGAAGGCATCGGTCCGGTACGCCAGCACGGTGCTATAGACATTGGCGCCGACGCCATAGGGCGACATGAAATGCGCGGGGATGCTGCGCACTGCGGGGTCGTTTTCCAGTTGGTGCTTGTCCAGATACACCTTGCCCCCTTGCGTGAGCAGCAAGATCGCGGGCTGGCTGATCTTGGCCATGTCCCAGGTGTAGTTCTTCGTCTCGACCATGCTGCGGATCTGGGCGATCGGCTCGGCGTTGGCCTGTGCGCCCAGGCATTCGATGCCGGTCTTTTCCGTGAACGGCTTATAGAACACGGCGTTGTACGCCCTGTTGTAGACGCCGCCATCGTCGCGTATGACGATGCGCCTGGACTGGGCGCGCGCGTATCGCAGCCATGCCGCAGCGGCGCACGTGCCAACGCCGGTTGCCGCGACCTTGAGCGCGCGCCGGCGGGAAGGGTTGTTGCGGGCCTGGTCATTCATCTGAAGTCCCCTCGACGTCAGTTCCGGCGCTGGTCCGGGTAGTGGCAACGGCCGGAAAGAGCCGGCCCGGGTTGAACAGTTGCTGCGGGTCGAGCAGCCCTTTGATGCCACGCATCATCGCGAGCTCAACCGCAGGCTTGAAGCGCGCCATCTCTTGCGTGAGCAACTGGCCTATGCCGTGCTCGGCGCTGAAACTGCCGCTCAGCGCATGGGCCACCGCGTGGACCGCCTGCCTGACGGCAGATGCGGCAGATGCCGTGGCCTGCCGGTCGGCAACGGCGCTCCATGGCCCGAAGCCGGCAAAGGGGATCAAAGGAATGAAGTGGACATTGCCATCCCCCAGGTGGGCCACGATGATGATCGGCAGCCCGGGCATGACCCGGTGCACGGCCAAGGTGGCGCGCTCGATGAATTCAGGAACGGCGGACACCGGCAGCGCGCAATCGGTGCTCAGGCCGATGCCGGCCTGCTTGTTGGCTTGCGACACGCTGTGCCGCAAGGCCCAGAGCGCCGCGCGCTGCGGGCCGCTGGCGGCCAGGCTTGCGTCCAGCACCCAGCCTTGGGCCAGACCTTGCTGCAGCGTTTCTTGCAGCGCGCCGGTCAATGCCGGCTCTGCGCCAGAGTCCGCCAACTCGACCAACACATGCCAGGCGTAGCTGGCAGGCAGTGGCGCGCGCCGGCCCGGCACATGTTCGAGCACATAGTCGAGCTGCGGCCCGTTCATCATCTCGAACGCCGACAGGCTGGCGCCGCAGCGCCTTTGAAAAAGCGCCAGCATGTCGAGCGCAGCCGCCGGATTGGGCACGGCCATCCATGCCACCGCCTGCGCCGTCGGCAATGGGTGCAACTTCAGGCAGGCCGCCGTGATGACGCCCAAGGTGCCCTCGGAGCCTATGAACAGATGCTTGAGGTCCAGGCCGGTATTGTTCTTGCGCAGCCGGTACAGGCCATCCCAGATCTGCCCGTCAGGCAACACCACCTCCAGCCCCAGGACGTTCTCGCGCGTATTGCCGTAGCGCAACACCCCGGTGCCCCCGGCGTTGGTGGCGATATTGCCGCCGATCTGGCAAGACCCCTCGGCCCCCAGACTGACCGGGTACAACCGCCGTCGTTCGCTGGCCGCCTGCTGCACCGCCGCCAGCACGCAGCCGGCTTCCACCACCATCGAATCGTTGGCCGTGTCGATGGCGCGCACGGCACGCATGCGCGCCAGGTTGATGAGCATCGGCGCCGCACCGTCCGGCCATGGCACCGAGCCGCCAGACAGGCTGGTATTGCCGCCTTGTGCCAGCACCGGAACCCGCAACCGGCCAGCGATGCGCACGGCTGCGGCAACCTGCTGCGTGCAAGACGGCAGCACGACACAGGCCGCAGGCCCACCGTACCGGCCGCGCCAGTCTTGCAGGTAGCCAGCGACCTCGGCTTCGGAAACCAGAACCGCCTGTGCGCCAAGCGCTGTTTGGAGCTGCGCGACCAAGGACATCGATCGATCCGCTTTCGTGAACGAGGAACGGATTGTATATTGATCGTCATGAAATTGACATTGTTCTTTCAACAATCTTCATTGATTGCATATCGATTATTTTTCCAATCGCACACAAAGGTCTCGGCACCACGGAAAGCCCCCGCCGCGCCTGCCATCCGTTGCCTGACCAAACCCATGCAAAAGACCACCGGGCAAAGACGACATGCCCTGGCCGCAGCCCATCGGGCCTGCGGCGCACGGGCGCAACACGCCGACGGGGCCGACTGGGCCGACGGGGCCGACGGGGCCGACCAGCCCTCGTCCACAGGCCCCCTGCCCTTGGTTTGTGTCTGCGGATGGGTTGCGCCCCGGATGGCAGCGGCGCCGCGATAGCGCGCCGCGGCCGAGCGCCTGGCTTCGTCACTCAGGCAAGCGGTGGCCGAGAGCGGCGGTGGAGCGCCGCCCCGGGGCCTCCAATGCCCTGGCGGCCGACGCGGCGGTCCAGTCCGGTGCGGGGCACACCATGCCGGTGGGCGTGGTGACGGCGCACGCTGTCGGCCCCGAGGCTCAGCCCTGCTGGCAGACCCTCAGCACATCGGCGCCATAGGCTTGCAGCTTCTTGGCCCCCATGCCGCTGATGCCCTGCAACTCTTGCAGCGTGCCCGGTTTGCGCTCGGCGATCGCGGCCAGCGTGGCGTCGTGGAAGATCACGTAGGCCGGCAGGTTGTGCTCGCGCGCCACCTCGGCGCGCCAGGCCTTGAGGTTGATGAAGCGCACCTGGGCGTCCGACCCCAGGTTGGCGGCTGCGGCCGGCGGGGCGTTGGCCCTGCCGCTCTTGCGCGTGCGCTGAGCGGCAGCGGTCGAGACCGACGCCCGCAGATGCACCGGCACCTCGCCCCGGAGCACGGCGCGTGAGCCTTCGGTCAGGCACAGGGTGTCAAAGCTGTGGCCGCTGTCGAGCAACACCTTGTGCAGCCCCAGGGCGCCGGAGGCGACCAGTTGGCGCAGCACGCTGCGCAGTTGCGCCTCGCTCAGGTCGGCGCCGATGCCGAAGGTCGAGAGGGTCTCGTGCCGGAACTGCGCCACCTTCTCGGTCTGCTTGCCGCGCAGTATGTCCATGATGTGGCCGGCGCCAAAGTGGAGGCCGCTGGCCTTGTGCACGCGGTAGATGGTCGACAGCAGTTTGCGGGCGGCGTCGGTCGCATCCCACACTGCGGCCGGGTGCAGGCAGTTGTCGCAGTTGCCGCAGGGCGTCGAAGCATCGCCGAAGTAGGCCAGCAGCCGCACCCGGCGGCAATCGGTGGCCTCGGCCAGGGCCAGCAGCGCATCGAGCTTGCCGCGCAGCACCTGCTTGAACTCTTCGCCGGCAGGGCTTTCATCGATCATGCGGCGCTGGTTGACCACATCGTTCAGGCCATAGGCCATCCAGGCGTCGGCGTTCAGCCCGTCGCGGCCCGCGCGGCCGGTTTCCTGGTAGTAGCCTTCGATGTTCTTGGGCATGTCGACATGGGCCACAAAGCGCACGTCGGGCTTGTCGATGCCCATGCCGAAGGCGATGGTGGCCACCATGATGATGCCTTCCTCGCGCAGGAAGCGGTCCTGGTTGAACTGGCGCAGCCGGGTGTCCAGGCCCGCGTGGTAGGGCAAGGCCTGGTGGCCCGCAGCGCTGAGCGTGGCGGCCAACTCCTCCACCCGCTTGCGCGACTGGCAGTACACCACACCCGCTTCGCCCGCATGCTCGCGCGCGATGAAGCGCAGCAACTGCGCGGTGGCGTCCTTCTTCTCGACGATGGTGTAGCGGATGTTGGGCCGGTCGAAGCTGCTGATGAACAGGCGCGCTTGTTCGAGTTGCAGCCGCTCGATGATGTCGGCCCGCGTGAGCGCATCGGCCGTGGCCGTCAGCGCAATGCGCGGCACGCCCGGATAACGCTGGTGCAGCACCGTCAGTGCGCGGTATTCGGGGCGAAAGTCATGGCCCCACTGGCTCACGCAATGCGCCTCATCGATCGCAAACAGGCTCAGTTGGCGCTGCTGGTACAGCCCGTCGAGCAGGCCCAGAAAGCGCGGCGTGTTCAGCCGTTCGGGCGCGGCATACAGCAGCGTGATGGCGCCGGTTTGCAACTGCCGCTCCACCTCCAGCGTCTGCTCGAAGCTCTGCGTGGAGTTCAGGAAGGCCGCATCGACGCCCGCCTCGTGCAGCGCACCGACCTGGTCGTGCATCAACGCAATCAGCGGCGAGACCACGATGCCCACCCCGCGCCCCTGCTGCTGGCGCACGATGGCCGGCACCTGGTAGCACAGCGACTTGCCGCCCCCGGTGGGCATCAGCACCAGCGCGTCGCCACCGGCAATCACATGTTCGACGATGGCCTGCTGGGGGCCGCGAAATTGCTCATAGCCAAAAACATCGTGCAAAACGGAATGCGCGGCGGACAACTTGATAACTCTCTTTTTGATAGCAAACGGCGCGTATGAATCAAGCGCTGCATGTCGGTTTCATACCAGGCCGTGAGTGGAGTGGGCTGAGATGGGGTGGGCCGGGCGCAGCGCAGGCCAACTGCCGGCAAAGGCGCATATTGTGCGCTGCCAGGGGGCCGGTTGGCGATTGCACCGGGCTAGTGTCGCGTCACCGATCATCTGTCGGTCTGCGCTGGCCATCGAAGCGCATCGCGGCGTTGCATCGCTTGCCAATACGCTCGGTATTGGCTGCGCGATGCGCCTTGCGCTGCGCTCCGATGGCTGCGCGCAGCCTACGACATCTGATCGGTGACACGACACTAGCGTCGCGTCACCGATCATCTGTCGGTCTGCGCTGGCCATCGAAGCGCATCGCGGCGTTGCATCGCTTGCCAATACAGCTCGGTATGGGCTGCGCGCTGCGCCTTGCGCTGCGCTCCGATGGCTGCGCACAGCCTACGACATCTGATCCGTGACGCGACATTAGTCGTACCGGATGGTGTAGATGATGTCCAGCGCGCTCTTCGCGCCGGTCTGCCCGCGCAGTGTGAGGCGGCGCGAGAGGTCGTAGAAGATGTACAGCGTGCCCAGTGTGCCCGACAGGCTGTGCTCGTAGGTCACATACAAATCCCGGCTCAGCCGCTTGCCGAAGGTCAGGGCTGCCGCGCTGGCGTCTTCACCTGCGGCCGGGCCGCGAAAACCGATTTCGTCCAGACCCAGGCGGCTGGCGGCGTCGGCGACGGTGCTGCCGTTGCCCTTGCGGCCCAGCAGGGCCAGGGCGGCTTGTTGCAGCATCGCGGCTTCGGCGCCGCCAGCGGATGGGTCGCGGCCCAGCAGCACCCAGGACAGCGTCTCTGCGTCGGGCAACTCGGGGTCGGCGTAGAGCTTGACGCGCGGCGCCTGGGCGCTGCCGGTGATTTGCACGCCCGCGCGCACGCTGATGTTCGGGCGCAGCGCCAGGATGTCGAGCGATGGGTTGTCGTAGGGGCCGTTGAAGCGGATCAGGCCGACCTCGACATCCAGCACCTGGCCCCAGGCGCGGTAGCGGCCTTGTTCGGTGCGCAGTTCGCCGGTCACGCGCGGCGCAGCGCCCGGCTCGGTGCTGCTGTGGATGTTCAGCGCCCCCGTCAGCCGGGTGGTGATGCCCTGGCCTTGCAGCGCAAAGTCGCGCCCCAGATCGAGGCTGATGGCGATCTCGGGCGGCTTGGCGGTTTGCGCCCGGGCGGCGGGCTGGCCAGCCCGGGTGGCGGCGCTGGCCTGGTCCTGGCGCCCTTTGGCGGCAGAGCGCAGAACCACGTCCGCGCCCAGGCGGGGTGCCGATTCGTCGGGCAGGATGATGGTGGCGCGGTCGGTGCGCAGTTGGCCGCGCAGGCTGATCTGCCCCTGCTGCAGCAGGGCCTGCAACCGGCCCGACACACTGATTTGGCGGTCGGCCCGCACCTGCACCTGCAAGCCCTTGGCCTCGGCCTGCAACGACATGGCAATGCCCGACAGGCCATCGGTTGCCGCCTGGCTGTCACCCCAGCTGATGCGGCCGGTGCCGGTGAGTGTGCCGCCGTCCTGCGGTGCTGCCGTGCGGTTGCCGCTCATGCCCGCGATGCGCGCGCTGCTGCCGCGCCCGCCCTGCAAACGCAGTTCGGTGATGTCCAGTCGATTGCCGCGCAGCGTGGCGCGCAGGCGCCCGCCTTGCAGGTCGACGCCATCGAGCACCGATCGCAGCGCCAGTTCATCGGCCCCCAGCGTGCCCACCCAGCGCGGCGCATTGCGCGTGCCCGACAGGGTGGCGCTGGCGTCGAGTGTGCCGCGCACGCGCCAGCCGGGCGGCGCCAGGATCGACCACAGCCCGATGTCGGGCAGCCGCGCGCGCAGGCTGCCGGCCAGCGGCGCATCTGCCGCCCAGCCAAAGCCGCTGGCCGCGCCGGGGCGGGCCGGCGTGAAGCGGGTGCTGAGGCTGGCATCGATGGCACCGGCGCGCTCGCTGTCCCAGAGCAGGTCGGCGCGCAGCCGGTCGCCGTTGGCCTCGATGCTGATCTCTGCCTGGCGCACGCCGGCTGCGCTGCCGTTGGTTGCCGTGCTGGCCGTGGCGGTTTTTGCCGGCGTCCCGATGGCGTCCAGGGCATCGCCCCACTGAATGCGCAGATCGCCGCTGGCGCGGCGCAGGCTGGCGCGGGCGCGCAGGGTGTCGCCGCTGTCCACGCTCCATTGCCCGTCCAGCAGCATGTCGCTGTCCAGCCCCATGCGCGCGAGCACGGACGGGCCGGTGGCGGCCGCCGTCTGGCCCGGCCCCAGCGCATCGACCCAGGCCAGGGGCAGGCCCTGCAACGTGCCCCGGGTCTGCAACCGCAGCGCCGAGTCTGCCGCCATGGACCAGTGCAAGGGCTGCCAGCGCAGCGCCACTGCGCCGGGCAGCGGGCCGGTCAGACGGGCCTGGCCGGCCGATGTCTCGACGGCCAGTCCGTGCGCTCTGGCCGTGCTGCGCACGGTCATGCCCAAAGGCGCTGACAGTTGCAGCGTCCAAGGCCCGGGGCGCCGGCTGTCTTGCGCCTGCAAGCGCAGTTCGCCGATCTGCAACTGCCATTGCCCGGCGGCCACCAGCCCGGCGGAAAGCTGTGTTTGCAAGCTCGCCTGGAGGGGTGCCTGCAAGTCCGCTTGTGGATGTGCCTGCAAGCCAGTTTGCAGGGGCGCCTGCACCCCCGGGGTGCGCATTTGTGCGGCGAGGGCGAGCCGGGCTTGGGCCAAGCTGCCGGAGAGTTCGGCCTGCACGGCGCGCAATTGCAATGACTGCATCGGCATGGCCTGGCCGGCAGCCGCTGCGCTGCCGGTGCCCACCGGGGACGGCCAGGCCAGATCGAGCTGCGCGCTGCTCAGCGTGGCCTGCAACTCGAACGTCGGCTGGCTGCCGGGCAATGCCGTGCCGGCGCTGGCGGCCTGCAGTTGCTGCGCCAGGGTCTGCCAACCGCCCTTCCAGCGCGCGCTGACCTGCGCTGCGCCTTTGATCTGTGCCGTGTCTTGCAGCGCGCGTTGCAGTCCGGCGCCGACCCAGGGCAGGCTGGTCAGCCAGCGCTGATGGCGCTCGGTGTCGCTCCAGTGCAGTTGCAGTTCGCCGGCGCCGTTGCGCGGCGCGATCTGTCCTTGCGCCTGCACGCTGGCGCCGGGCATGGTCAGCGTGAACTGGCCTTCGGCGGACTGCGCACCCGGCGCCACGCGCAAGTCGGTGGCCTCGATGCGTGCTTGCAGCGCGTCGAGCAGCAGGTGCTCCAGCCGCAGGCTGGCGCCACCGGACCGCAGGCCGGCGCCATCGAGCCGCAGGCCGGCGCCTGTGGGCGCAGCCGACGGTGTCTGCCAACTGCCGCGCGCGCTCAAGCGGTTGATGCGCAGCGGGGTGCTGTCATCGGTCGAGGCCGCAGGCGCTGCGCGGATATCCGCGTCGAAGCGCAGCGTCGGCCCCTGCATCTGCGCATCGACATGGCCAGACAGCGGCGCAGCGGCCAGCAGGCTGTGCAAGGCGTCGGGGCGCAGCGCGCGCAATATGGCCTGGCCCTGCAGCGCGCCGGTGGCGGGCAGGTACTGGCCCTGGGCCGTGGCGCTGCCGGCGCCAAACTCGATGGTGGCGCCGGGCATGCTCCAGCGGCTGCCGTCGTAACTGACGCTGGCTTGCAGCGCGCTGACGGGCAGGCGGCCCCGGTCCCATGGGCCGGCCAGGGTGTTGCGCAGTTGCGCCTGGATCGACCAGCGCGCCGCCTGGCCCGGCACAGGCCCCGCCGTCAGCCGGCCATGCAACTGCGTGGCCGGGGCCTGCGGCCATAGCGCCGCCAGATTCACCGCACGCAGCGCGGCGCTGGCCGAACGCAGCGGCTGCGGCGCCCAGGGCGCCAGCGTGGCTTGTATCTCGGCCTGCGCTGGCGTGGCAGGGGTTGTGGTCTGGCGCTGCGGCTTGGCGCCGGGTGGCGCCGGGCGGGCGGGCCTGGCTTCGGCGCTGGCCAATGGGCGCAAGCGGGCGCGCAGTTGCAACTGCGCTGCGGCCGTGGCCAGCGTGCCTTGCAGCGTGGCCTGCGCGCCCAGCGACAGGGTGGGCGCGCTGCCAGGAACGGCAGGAGTGCCGCCGGGCGGTAGATCGAGGCCCGCGCCGTCGGGCGCGAGAGCGCGGGCCGCGCCGGACACATGACCGTCCAGCGTGACATCGAGGGCCATCGGGGCCTGGGCCTGCAAGGTGGCGCGGGCGCTGTAGCGGCCCTGGGCAAGCTCCACGGCGCCAATGTTCAGGCGGTGCTCGCGCCCATCGAACCGGTAGTCGCCCTCCAGACCCCGGGCGGCCACGGCGGGCGCTCCGGCCCAGTGCAGTTGGTCGATGCGAAATGGCAGGTCGATCTGCAGCGGCAGCAGCCACTGCGTGGGGGGAGCCAGCGGCGCAGGCTCGGCGCCTGTGGCCACGGGCGTGATCTGCACGCGCGCGGCATGCAGTTCGCTCAGTTCCAGCCGGCGTTGCAGCAAGGGGGCCAGGCGCCAGCCCAGGCGCAGTTCGGTCACTTCCAGCGCCAGGTCCGGGCTGCTCCAGCGCAGCCAGCCAATGCGCCCGCCGCTGCGCAGCGAGCCGCTGACCGCGCGGCTTTCCAGCCGCTGCCCGGCGGGCAGGTAATGCGCGGCCTGGCTGAGCGCGCTGGCCAGCGATGTGTCGCTGCCGGCCCAGTGCCACAGCAGCACGCCGGCCGCCAGCAGCAGTGCCAGCCCGGCCCGCAGCAGCCCGCCCAATGCCCGCAGCACCGGGGGCGCACGCAGCGGGCGCCGGGGTGCTGCGGCGCCGGAGTCCGCAGCCCGGGCGCGGGGTGTGGGCGTCGCGCTGCGCATCAGAAACTGAACCCCAGGCGCAGGTGCAGGCGCAGTTTTCTGGCTCTCAGGCCATAGGCCAGGTCGGTCTGCAGCGGGCCGACGGGGCTGCGCCAGCGCAGGCCGGCGCCGAGTCCGACCAGCGGCCTGAGTGCGCCCCGGCCCCAGCGGTCGGCCACCGCGCCGGCGTCGATGAACAGGGTGCTCTCCCAGTCGCTGAGCGCGCCGCGATAGACGATGGGGCGCTGCCATTCGAGGCTGCCTGCGGCCAGATAACGGCCGCCGTGCAGTTGGCCATCCCCGGTGCGGGCGCCGATGCTGTGGTAGCCATAGCCGCGCACGGTGGTGTCGCCGCCGGTCAGAAAAAGCTCGGTCTCGGGGATTGGCGCGTCCGCGCGGGCCAGCACGGCGCCGGCCTCGGCGCGCAGCGCCACGCGGGCATTGCGGCCTTTGCCGGCCGCGTCCTGCACCCGTCCGGCCGGAATGAAGGATTGCCAGCGCGCCAGGGTGCGCAGGAACAGGTCGCGCTTGGGCCGCAGCGTGCTGCCCAGGCCCAGTTCCAGCGCCACGCCATGGCCGCTCGTGGGGGCCGTCGGGTTGTTGAAGTAGCGGCCGGTCCAGCCGTAATTGGCGCTCACTGCGGTGCTGTCCGGGATTGCGGCCAGCCCCTGGCGGTTGTGGCTTTTGCTGTTCGCCGCGTCGTATTGCAGGAAGTAGTTGCGGTCTATGTTCTGCGTGCTTTGGCTGCGGCCGGTGCGCAGCCGCGCGCTGTCGACGTCGTAGTCGCCGTTGACTTCGCGCTGCAACCGGGCGCCGGCAAACCAGCGCCAGCCGTCGTCCTCGGGCAGGGCGGTCCATTCGGTGCCGGCGCTTTGCGCCTGGCGCTCGAGCGCGAGTTTGCTCACGGCGCGCCAGCCCAGGCCGGGCAGCCGGTTGTGCATGTGCTCCAGCGACAGGCGCGCGCCGCCGTCGGTGGAAAAGCCGGGGCCGAAGACCAGTTTTTGCAGCCGGGCTTCACGCAGTTGCGCCACCACGGGGGCGGCCTGCGGGTCGCTGCCTTCGGTGTCCAGGGTCAGGAACACGGAGTCGTAATAGCCGCTGCTGGCCAGGCGCTGCTGCGCGTCGAGCATCCGGGCCTCGTCATAGTCGGCGCCGGTGGGCAGGCGCGCCAGGCGGCGCGCGCCGTCGGGCGCGTAGCGCTGGCTGCCTTCCAGACGCAAGGGCCCGAAGCGGTAGGCCGGGCCGGTGTCGTAGGTCACGTTGAGCCGGGCCTGGTGCTGGTCGGCGTCGATCTCCGCCTGGCTGTCGACAATGCGCGCCGTGGGGTAGCGCCGGGCCTGCAACTGGCGCAGTCCGTCGTTCTTGGCCGCCTCCCAGGCCGATTGGGTAAAGGGCTGGCCCGGTGCCAGCGACCAATTACGCCGCACCCGCTGTTGGGCGCGGCTTTCGGCGTCGTCCACAGCGCGTGCGCCGTGGGCAAAAGCGATGTCTGCGCTGGCAATGCGGGTTTGCGCGCCTGTCTGCACGCTGATGACCACGGTGCGCGGTGCTTCCTGGCTGTCCGGCGTCTGGCTCGATTCGACCGTGATCTCGGGGGCAAAGTAACCCATGGTGCCCAGCAACTCGCGGGCGTTGGCGTCGACCGCCCCCAGCAGGCGCTGCAATTCGTTGCGCTGCAGGTCGCTCAGATGGCGAAAACGCAGCAGTTCCAGGTGGCGCTCGAGCACCTCGCGCACATCGTCCGGCGCCCGCAGTTCCACGGCAAAGGCGGGGGCGGCCGTTGCGGCAAGGTCGGCATGCGCCGGGTCCGGCTTGTCCGCGCGCGGCAGCAGGCTGCAGGCTTGCAGGCTCAGCGCATTGAACAGCAATAACGCCGCCCATCGGGCTGGCGCCGGGATGATGGTTGTGGAGCGCAGTATGCAAAAACTCACGATGAACTTTGGATGAATGAAAGGGCGCGGCCCATGCTCTGAACTCGTGCAGCGCCAGCCGCGCCACTATGCCCGCAAAAGCACGGGCCCCGTGTCGGACAAAGGCGCACGATGCAGGCGCGCATCGTAAGCGCACGCGGCGCACCGTGCGCCGCCGGTACGCACCGCCGCACCCGGGGGTCGGGCGCTTGGCCCCTGCTATTTGGACAGCAGCCGCATGGTTTCTTCCAGCCCCTTGAGCGACAAAGGGTGCATGCGGCCGCTGATGATCTGCTGGATGATGCCGATGCTCTGGCGGTACTGCCACACGCCCTGGGGCTCGGGGTTGATCCACGCATGACGGGGAAAGGCGTGCGTCAGGCGCTGTAGCCACTCGGCGCCCGGCTCTTCGTTGTTGTATTCCACGCTGCCGCCGGGTTGCAGGATTTCGTAGGGGCTCATCGTGGCGTCGCCGACGAAGATCAGTTTGTAGTCCTTGTTGTACTTGCGGATGATGTCCCAGGTCGGAAACTTCTCGGCAAAGCGGCGGCGGTTGTTCTTCCACATGAAGTCGTAGACGCAGTTGTGGAAGTAATAGAACTCCAGGTGCTTGAACTCGGTCTTCACGGCCGAGAACAGCTCTTGCACGCGCTGTATGTGCTCGTCCATCGTGCCGCCCACATCCATCAGCAGCAACACCTTCACGTTGTTGTGCCGCTCGGGCACCATCTTGATGTCGAGGTAGCCCGCATTGGCCGCCGTGCTGCGTATGGTGTCGGGCAGGTCGAGCTCCAACTCATGGCCTTCGCGCGCGAACTTGCGCAAGCGGCGCAGCGCCACCTTGATGTTGCGCGTGCCCAGTTCCTGCTGGTCGTCGTAGTCCTTGTAGACGCGCTGCTCCCAGACCTTCACGGCGCTGCGGTTCTTGCCCACGCCGCCGATGCGCACGCCCTGTGGGTTGTAGCCGCCATGGCCAAAGGGGCTGGTGCCGCCGGTGCCGATCCACTTGCTGCCGCCCTCGTGGCGTTCCTTTTGCTCTTCGAGGCGCTTTTTCAGCGTCTGCATCAGTTCGTCCCAGTCCATCTTGCCGATGGCGGCTTTTTGTTCGGGCGTGAGCTCGTTGTCCAGTATCTTGCGCAGCCAGTCGGCCGGGATCTCCCGGCTGAAGTCGGCCACCAGTTCCACCCCCTTGAAATAAGCGCCAAAGGCCCGGTCGAAGCGGTCGTAATGCCGCTCGTCCTTGACCAGCGTCAGGCGCGCCAGGCTGTAGAAATCGTCCAGGCTCCAGGCGTCATCCGACCTGGGGCCGACCACGCCGGCCTGCAGGGCCTGCAGCAGCGTGAGGTACTCCTTGACCGACACCGGCAACTTCGCCGAGCGCAGCGTGTAGAAGAAATCGATCAACATGGTTGCAGCCCTGTGCGCCTGTCAATCCTTCGCATGTTGCTCTAAAAGATATAGCAACTGGGCCTTGGCCTCGGGCCATTCCCCGGCACGCATGCTGTACATCACGGTGTCGCGGATGGTGCCGTCGCGGCGCAGCGCGTGGCCGCGCAGCACGCCGTCCTTCCTGGCGCCCAGGCGCTCGATGGCTTTTTGCGAGGCAAAGTTGTAGTTGTCGGTGCGCCAGCCCACCACATGGCAGCCCAGGGTGTCGAAGGCATGGCCCATCATCAACAGCTTGGCGGTGGTGTTGACATGGGAGCGCTGCACGCTCTTGCGGTACCAGGTCCAGCCGATCTCCACACGTTTGACGGCGGCAATGATGTCGTGGTAGCTGGTCGCGCCCAGCACCTGGTCCGTGGCATCGTCGACCACGGCAAAGGCGAACCGGTTGCCGTCGGCGCGCATCTGCAACGCGGTCTCGATGTAGGCGCGGGTGTCTTGCGGCTCGGGCACCGAGGTGACGCGCAACTTCCACAGTTGGCCATCGGCAGCGGCGGCACGCAGCCCCTGTTCATGGCTGAGCGCCAGCGGTTCCAGACGCAGGCCGCGGTCGCGCAAAATGACGGGTTGAACGAACATGGTGTTCTCAACGGTTTCTCTGGTTCATGAAAACCAGCTTCTCGAACAGGCTCACATCCTGCTCGTTCTTGAGCAGGGCACCGACCAGCGGCGGCACGACCACCTTGTCGTCGGCGCTTTGCAGGGCCGCCAGCGGAATGTCTTCGGCCACCAGCAGTTTGAGCCAGTCGAGCAACTCGCTGGTCGAGGGTTTCTTTTTCAGGCCCGGCAGGCTGCGCACATCGTAGAAGGTCTTCATCGCCGCGCCGAGCAGTTCGCTCCTGAGTTTGGGGAAATGCACATGGATGATCCGGCGCATGGTATCGCCGTCGGGGAACTTGATGAAATGAAAAAAGCAGCGGCGCAAAAAGGCGTCGGGCAGTTCCTTTTCGTTGTTCGAGGTGATGAACACCAGCGGGCGGTGCCTGGCCTTGATCAACTCGCGCGTTTCATAGCAATAGAACTCCATGCGGTCGATCTCGCGCAACAGATCGTTCGGGAATTCGATGTCGGCCTTGTCGATCTCGTCGATCAGCAGCACCACCGGGCGCTCGGCCGTGAACGCCTGCCACAGCACGCCCTGCGTGATGTAGTTGCGGATGTCGCGCACGCGCTGCGCGCTGCCTTCGTCACCGAGTTGGCTGTCGCGCAGCCGACTCACGGCGTCGTACTCATACAGACCCTGCTGGGCCTTGGTGGTGGACTTGATATGCCACTGCAACAGCGGCATGCCAAGGGCCTGGGCCACCTCCTCGGCCAGCATCGTCTTGCCGGTGCCGGGCTCGCCCTTGATGAGCAGCGGGCGTTGCAGCGTGACGGCCGCGTTCACGGCCAGCATCAGGTCCTGGGTTGCGACATAGTTCTGGGAACCTTGGAATTTCATGGAACGAATCACCGTATCGTTGATGAGAAAACGCAGCAGGCGCTTGGCTATAATTGGCGGCTGATCAGAGCCCGGAGCCGAACTCCTACGAGATTGTGCGCGCAAAATGAACCAACCGTTGTCCACGCTATCTGCCCTGGCTGTCGTCTGCATGGCCGCCCTGCCCCCGGTTCAGGCCCAGCAAGTCCCGGGCGACGCGCAAGCCGGCAAACAGAAAATCGCCATGTGCATTGGCTGCCACGGCATTCCCGGCTACCAGGCCAGTTTCCCCGAAGTGCACAAGGTGCCGATGATTTCGGGCCAGAGCGCCAAGTACATCAGCGCTGCGCTGCTCGCCTACCAAAAGGGCGAACGCAAGCACCCGACGATGCGCGGCATTGCCGAATCGCTGACCGACAAAGACATCGCCGATCTGTCGGCCTACTACGAGCAGCACGGCAAAACCGGCGCCGAACCGCCCGCCAAGCCGCGCCGCGAACCCAGCGCGCAAGTGGCCGAACTGCTGAAAAAAGGGACTTGCGCTTCCTGCCACGGCGAGAATTTCGCCCAGTCCACCGACCCGTCCTACCCCTCGATCGCGGGCCAACATGCCGACTACCTGTTCGTGGCCCTGAAGTCCTACAAGATCGAAAACAACACCCGGCTCGGTCGCGGCAACGCCATCATGGCCGGCTTCGCCAAGCAGTTCAGCAACGCTGAACTCAAAGCCTTGGCCCAGTATGTGGGCAGCCTCGACAGCAAACTGCACACGCTGCCGCAGCCGGACTTTCGCTGATCCTCGCTGATCTGCTGCGCGGGCGAAATTCCCGGCGCCCGGCCGGCAGTGCCTGATCGGCTTGGCTGCTGCGGCGGCGGCCGTCATGAATCCGCATTTCCCGTCACTTGCAGGCATTCGCGGCAACGACTGATACTGCCGGCGGCACCCCTCAAAGGCTTCGACGGCTCGCTGGCGACCCGGCCTGCGGCCTCGGGACGGCGCCGGTCGCGCTCGCCGTTCAAATCAGTTTCACCAACTGCTTGCCCAAGTTCTTGCCCTTGAGCAGACCCAAAAAGGCTTGCGGCGCGGCGGCAATGCCCTGGGCCACGGTCTCGCGTGGGCGCAGCTTGCCGGCGCCGACCAGCGTGGCCAACTCCGTCAACGCCTCCGGCCAGACTTGCATATGCTCGCTGACGATGAAGCCTTCGAGCCTGGTGCGGTTGATCAGCAGCAGCGCAGGGTTGCGCATGGGCAGCGGCGCGCCGTCGTAGCCGGCGATCATTCCGCACAGCGCGATGCGGCTGAAGGCATTCATGCGCAACATGACGGCGTCCATGATCGGGCCGCCCACGTTCTCGAAGTAACCGTCGATGCCGTTGGGACAAGCCGGCTTGAGGGCCTGGGACAGGGCCTTCACGTCGCCAGCGTACTGCCGGTAATCGATGCAGGCGTCAAAGCCCAGTTCCTGCAGCGCATAGCGGCATTTGTCGGCGCCGCCCGCAAGGCCCACGACGCGGCAGCCACGGGCCTTGGCCAGGGCCGCGAACGCGCTGCCGACGGCGCCCGTGGCGGCGCTGACCACCACGGTCTCGCCCTCCTTGGGGGCAATGATCCTGACCAGGCCATACCAGGCCGTCACGCCGGGCATGCCGACAGCGCCCAGGTAGTACGACAGCGGCACATGGCTGGTATCCACTGGGCGCAACGCGCCCACGGCAGCGCCGTCGACCACGCTGTACTCCTGCCAGCCCCCCATGCCCAGCACCTTGTCGCCCACGGCGTACCGGGGGTGGCGGCTTTCGACCACCTCGCCCACGGTGCCGCCCATCATCACCTCGCCCAGGCGCTGCGCTGCGGCGTAGCTGCGGCCCTCGTTCATGCGCCCGCGCATGTAGGGGTCCAGGCTCAGGTAGTGGTGGCGCACCAGCACTTGGCCATCCTCCAGCGCCGGGGTGTCCGTCAGCACCAGCCTGAAGTTGCTGGCCACGGCCTCGCCCTGGGGGCGGTTGTCGAGAACGATTTGTTGGTTGTGTGGCATCGGAAATTCCTCGGGACAATCAGTGGGCTACCATTCCAATAGCCATCGACATATATGGGAGCAACGCATCGAGCCACTTCGGTTTGAATGAGGCGCTCAATCGGTGGCAATTGCCTTGCGCCGGTGGGCGCTGCGTTCGTCCGCCGGCAGGCGCCGCACATATTTGAACGTGCCCGTGGCATGGCTGCACACGCGGCCCTGGGCGTCGAGCACGGTGCTTTCGGTGAACGCCAGGGTGGCAGTGCGATGGATCAACCGCCCCTTGGCCACCAGCGGGCCCCGGGCCGGCTGCATGAAACTGGCCTTCATCTCGATGGTGACCACGCCCATGTCCGTCGTCACGCTGCGCGCGGCCGTGGCCATGCTCACATCCAGCAGGGTCATCGACGCGCCGCCATGGGTCACGTCGAACGAGTTCATATGCTCGGGCCGGGCCTCGTAACGCACTTCCGACGCGCCACCGTCCATGCGGTGCAGCGTAAAGCCGAGGTGGTGGACAAAGGGGATTTCGGCGCCAAATTTCAGCACAGGCAACTCCAGGATTTTGCAAGAGGCAAAAGCATACGCTTGGGTGTCCTCGATGGACTCGCGGCAGCCAAAGCGCCGCCGGAGCGCGGGGCCGCCGGGCCGATCGAAGGCAAAACGCGGCCCCCGGCGGGCCATTCATTACCCCTTGATGACGCTCACACCGCCATCCACCGCCAGCCACTGCCCGGTGATGTGCTTGCCGGCATCGGACGCATACAGCGCGCACAGGCCCTTCAAATCCTCGGCGTCGCCCAGGCGGCCCAGGGGCGCACGCGCTGCCAGCGCCTCTTCGCCGATGGCCTTGAACGTTCCCGCCGTCATTTTGCTGGGGAAAAAGCCCGGGCAGATGGCATTGACGCGAATGTTGTACCGGCCCCATTCGGCCGCCAACGCGCGGGTGAAATTGATCACCGCGCCCTTGGACGTGTTGTAGGCAATGGTGTGCATGCCCTTGGAATTGCCCCCCAGGCCGGCGATCGACGCCACATTGATGATGCTGCCGCTGCGCCGGCCGATCATGCAGTGCTTGGCCATGTGCTGGCTCAAGATGAAATAGCCGCGCACATTCAGGTCCATCACCTTGTCCCAGGCCTGCACCGGATGGTCTTCGGCGGGAGCGCCCCAGGCAGCACCGGCATTATTGACCAGGATGTCCACCGCGCCCACGCGCTCCAGCGTTTCATCGGCCAAGCGGCGGATGTCTTCCTCCCGGGCACAGTCGGCAACGATCCAGCGGGCATCGATACCGGCGGCCTGCAACTCGGCGACAGCCTCTTCCAAGTCAGGCGCCTTGCGCGAACTGAGCATGATCTTGGCGCCGGCCTCGCCCAAAGCATGGGCCAGTTGCAGGCCCAGGCCGCGCGAGCCACCGGTGACCAAAGCGGTCTTGCCAGTCAGATCAAACAATTGTTGGATGGTGCGGGTCATCTTGTCTCCTTGGGCGGTGAGGGTGTTTGTCGTCATGCCGGAACGGCCAAACATATACGCGCCACGCCTGGTCCAGCCATCGGCAAAATCGTGCGGCGCAACGCGGCAGGCATTGTCGCACCGGCATCGCGCGACCCCGCCCCGCAGCGCCGCCTGGCGCCTGCGGCGCACCCATGCCTTCTTGGCCATCTCGATCGGCGCCGTCCGGAAGATGTATTTTCACGATATGACTTACAACGACGGTGCACCGACACCCAGCCACAGGTAGTCTGCTGAATCACATCCAGCCCACTGCCCGGTTCGGGACAAGATAGCGGCAAACGACATCAGCGTCGAACAAGCCCTGCAATTCCAGGGCGCGCTCGCGCAGGACATGCAGGAGCTGGTTGCGCAAAGTCAGGCGCTACAGGCCGTAGCCTGGCCTCTTCCCGGATTTGACGGGCCAGTGCGGCCCGCTGTCGTTTCATGCGGGTCGGATTGCCGACGGGATCGCATCAGGGTCGGACCAGCAGCGCATCGATGGCTGCGACATCCTGCTGCGCCAGCGTGCCGGCTGCCTGGCGCAGTTTGAGTGTGCCCAGCAGCAGGTTGTAGCGCGCATGGGCCAGGTCGCGCTTGGTCTGGAATAGCTGGCTTTGGGCATTGAGCACGTCGATGTTGATGCGCACACCCACCCGGTAACCGAGCTGGTTGGCGTCCAGTGCACTCTGGCTGGAGGCTTCGGCAGCCTCCAGGGCCTGGATCTGGCCTTGGCCGGACTGCACGCCGTAGAAGGCGGCGCGGGTGGCCTGGGCGGCGTTGCGGCGCGTGGTTTCCAGGTCGGCGCTGGCTTTTTCTTCCAGCGCCAGGGTTTCCTTGACGCGGTTTTGCACGGCAAAGCCGGCGAACAGCGGCAGTTTCAGGGCCAGGCCCACGCTGAAACCGTTGGTGCGGCTGGTGATGCCGGGGGCGGTGATCGTGCCGTGCGCGTTGCGCGTGACGCTGTAGCCCGCTTGCAGGTCCAGCGTCGGCAGGTGGCCGGCTTCGGCTTTGCGGGTCTCCAGGCGTGCGATGTCCAGGGTGATCGCGGCCTGGCGCACGGCGGGCGGCTGCTGGCGGGCGCTGTCCACCCAAGGGCTCAGGTCATCGGACTGCACGCCGGGTAGCTGCGCAGGTTGCGCGGGCCATGCCAGCGGCTTGGGTCGGGTGCCGGTGATGCCCACGAGTTGGTCCAGCGCCAGGTGTTTGACGCGCAGGTCGTTCTCGGCGGCGATCTGCTGCGCAAGCACCAGGTCGTACCGGGCCTGGGCTTCGCGGGAGTCGGTCACGGTGCTGGCGCCGATCTCGAAGTTGCGCTTGGCGGCCGCCAGTTGTTCCGATACTGCGGCTTTTTGGGCCTGCACGAAGCCGAGTGTGTCTTGCGCGGCCAGCATGTCAAAGTAGGCTTGGCTGACGCGCAGCAGCAGTTCTTGTGTGGCCGCGTCCAACTGCGCCTGCGCCATGTCGACGGCGCGCTGGCTTTGCTCCAGGCTGATGCCGTTGGCCGGGCGGTACAGCGGTTGGGAGGCTTCGATGCCCATGGTCTGGGTCGTGCCGGTGTTTTCCGACTGCGGGCGACTCGATTGCACGTTCGCGCGGCTCAGGCCACCGGTCAGCGCGGCATTGGGCAGCAGGCCGGCGCGGGCCTGGTCGGCGCGGCGTGCCGCTGCGTCGAACTGGGCCTGGGCCGATTGCCAGGCCGTGTCGTAGCTGCGGGCCGATTCCAGCAGTTCCAGCAGGCTCTGCGCCCGGGCCGGGGCGCACAGTGCTGCGCCCAAGGCCAGGGACGCAAGGAAGAAGGGCCGTAGCGGTGTCATGGAAGGGGCTTTCGCAAAGGCAAGGGTCAAGGCAAGGGTCTGTGGGCGCTATCTCATTGCATTCCTGAATCATCCGTGCGATTTGTCGGCTTCGCTTGCCGCACATTTGTACTGTCTGCGCTTCGCCTTCGCGTTCACGAACGATTGGGCAATGGAATCAGTAGCGGGGCACGGCGGGGTCGATCTCTTGCGACCAGGCATCGATGCCGCCGGTGATGTTGGCCACCCGATCGAAGCCGTGCTGGGCCAGGAATTCGGCCACGCGCAGGCTGCGTGTGCCGTGGTGGCACAGGCAGGCGATGGCGCGCGCCGGGTCCAACGTGGCCAGGCTTGCGGGCAGCGCGCCCATGGGGATGGCGAGCAGTTCAAAGCCCTGGGCATGCACGCTGGCGGTTTGCCGTTCCCAGGGTTCGCGCACATCCAGCACCAGGGGCCGGGGGCCTGCGGCGGCGAACCAGGCCGGTAGCTGGGCGGGGCGGATGTGGTCGATCATGCAGTGCGTCGAAGGCTGCGCAGGGGGCACCAGCCCGGTGATCAGAAGGTGAAGCCGGAAGGCTCGGGAAAGTTGACCAGGCGCGGCGCGTTGGCGTCCCAAGGCGAGCGGGTGTCCAGGCGCTCGCCCTGGCGCCGGGCCACGGTGAAACGCATCATCGGCTCCATCCCGACGATGGCGCCCAAGCGGCCGCCCTCGCGCAGCGCAGACAGCAGCGCGCCGGGCAGTTCGGCCACCGAGCCGCTGAGCACGATCACGTCGAACGGGCCCTCGGCCAGCGCGTCGCTGGCGCCGTCGGCCTGGCGCACATCGGCGTTGCCGATGCCGGCCTGGCGCAGATTGGTGCGGGCCATGTCGGCCAGTGCCGGAACGATTTCCAGCGCCAGCACATGCGCTGCGCGCCGGGCCAGCAAGGCGGCCATGTAGCCGGAGCCGGCACCGATTTCGAGCACGCGGTCGGTGGGCGCAATTTGCAGGTCCTGCAACATGCGCGCCTCGACGCGGGGCGCCAACATGCTGTGGCCCAGGCGCAGGGCTTGCTCGGCGTTGCTGCCCAGCAGCGGGATTTCAATGTCCATGAATGCCAGGCTGCGGTAGGCGGCAGGCACGAAGTGCTCGCGGCGCACCACGGCCAGCAGTTCCAGGACGCTGGCGTCGAGCACGTTCCAGGGGCGGATCTGCTGCTCGATCATGTTGTAGCGGGCCTGGGCCACCGGGTCGCTGGGGTTGGCGGATGTGTTCAGGGGCAGGTTCATGGCGCGGACTCGGGCAGATCTTCTCCGGAATATCCGGTGCAGGGCGGGTCAGGAAAGGCCGGTGATTTTAGTGCCGGCCCCAAGGTCGTGAAATGCCACATGCCGTTACGCATTTGCGCTGCGCGCGCCCTGGTCGCGCCCGAGCTTGCGCAGCGCCCAGCGCGCCAGGTCGTCCATGTAGCAATACGCCACGGGCACCACCACCAGCGTCAGCAGCGATGAGGTCAGCACCCCGCCGATCACCGCCTGGCCCATGGGGGCGCGCTGCTCGGAGCCTTCGGACAGCGCAAAGGCCAGCGGCATCATGCCGAAGATCATGGCCAGCGTGGTCATCAGGATCGGGCGCAGCCGCACGCGCGCAGCCAGCAGCAGGGCCTCGGCCCGGGGCAGGCCGGGCACGCTGCGGCCTTGGTCGTCGACATGCTCCTGGCGCGCGCGAATCGCAAAATCCACCAGCAAGATGGCGTTCTTCGTCACCAGGCCCATCAGCATCACGACGCCGATGACGGAGAACATCGACAGCGTGGAGCGGAACGTCAGCAGCGCCAGCACCACGCCGATGAGTGTCAGCGGCAGCGAGGTCATCAGCGCCAGCGGCTGCACAAAGCTCTTGAACTGGCTGGCCAGGATCATGTAGATGAAGATGATGGCCAGGATCAGGGCCGAACTGGCGTAGCCGAATGCCTCGGCCATGTTCTTCGTGGAGCCGCCAAACTGGTAGCGGTAGCCGGGCGGGAAGACCATGCCGTCGAGCACTTTGCGGATGTCGGCCGAGACATCGCCTGCGGCGCGCTGCGTCACATTGGCATTGACGGCCACCTCGCGGGTCAGGTCGCGCCGGTTGATCTGGTTGGCGCCGGTGGTTTCGGTCACGCTGGCCACCTGGTTCAGGCGCACGATGCGTGTGCTGCCGTCGGCGGCCGTCAGCGCAAAGGGCAGGTGCGCCAGGTTTTGCGCGCTGCTGCGCGCTTCGGGGGCCAGGCGCACGTTGACATCGTAGGTTTGGTCGTCGGGCGCGCGCCAGTTGCCCACCGTGGTGCCGGCCACCAGGGTGCGCAGCGTTTCGGCCATCCGGGCCACATTCAGGCCCAGATCGGAGGCCGCCTCGCGCCGGGGCTCCAGCGCGATCACGGGTTTGTCGGGTTTGGCGCTGGAGTCCAGATCGACCAGACCGGGGATGTCGCGGATTTTGTCGCCGACCTGCCGGGCCAGGCGCTCCAGTTCCCGCAGATCGGGGCCTTTGAGCGAGAACTCGATCAGCTTTTGTCCGCTCACCGGGTCCAGCAGGCCGGCATGGGTGACGGTTATGCCCGGCACCTGCTGGAGGCGCTCGCGCAGTGTGTCCGACATTTGCTGCGCGCTGCGGCGACGGTCCTTGCGGTCGACCAGGCGCACATAGATGTCGGCGTTGTTCTTGCCCTCGGCGAGGCCGGTGTTGATCGTGGCCAGCGTGTAGCGCACCTCGGGAAATTCGCGCAGTATCTGCTGCACCTGCCGCGCCTTGGCCTCGGTGGTCTCCAGCGACGAGCCTACGGGGGTGTGAAACTGTACGCGGGTCTCCGAGTAATCGGCCTTGGGAACGAATTCGGTGCCGAGCAGCGGCACCATGAAGATGCTCAGCACAAAGATGCCCAGCGCCAGCGCCAGCGTGGTCAACCGGTGCCCCAGCGCCCAGCGCAGGATATGCTGGTAGCCTTGGGCCAGCGCATCGGTGGCGCGATCGAAGCAGCCCGTCACGCGGCCTATGCTGCGGTCGTACCAGGACACGGGTGCGGTGCGCTGGCCAGGGGCGTGGATGCTCGGGTCATGCCAGACGCTCGACAGCATCGGGTCGAGCGTGAAGCTGACGAACATCGAGATCAGCACGGCCGCGACGATGGTGATGCCGAATTCGTGGAAGAACTTGCCGATGATGCCGCCCATGAAGCCGATCGGCAGGAACACCGCCACGATGGACAGCGTGGTGGCCAGCACCGCCAGGCCGATCTCCTGCGTGCCGTCGAGCGCCGCGTCATAAGCCCTCTTGCCCATTTGCACATGGCGCACGATGTTCTCGCGCACCACGATCGCATCGTCGATCAGCAACCCCACGCACAGGCTCAGCGCCATCAGCGTGATCATGTTGATCGTGAAGCCGAACAGGTTCATGCACAGGAAGGTGCCGATCAGCGCAATCGGCAAGGTCAGGCCGGTGATGACCGTCGAGCGCCACGAGTTCAGGAACAGGAACACGATCAGCACCGTCAGGAGCGCGCCTTCGATCAGCGTCTGGCGCACGTTGTTCACCGCCACGCGGATCGGGCGGGCACTGTCGCCAATGGTTTGCAGGCGCACACCGGGCGGCAGTTGCTGGCGCAACTCGGCCACGGCGGCATGAAGGCCGTCAACCACCTCGATGGTGTTCTCGCCCTGCGACTTTTGCACCGCCAGCAGCAAGGTGCGCTGGTCGTTGTACAGCGCCAGGCTTTCGAGCTCCTGGGCGCCATCGTGCACGCGCGCTACCTGGCTCAGGCGCACCGGCGCGCCATTGCGGCGCGCGACGATGATCTGGCCGAAGTCTTCGGGGCGCTGCATGCGCGCGTCGATCTGCACCGCGCGGTCCTGCGTCAGCGAGCGGATCGCGCCCACGGGCAGGTTCTGGTTCTCGTTGCGCACCGCCTCGACCACCTGCTCGGGCGTGATGGCAAAGGCTTCGAGCGCCTGCGGGTTCAGGTAGATGTTGATCTCGCGCCGGGTGGGTCCGACCAAGTGCACCGCGCCCACGCCGCGCACGTTTTCCAGCCGCTTCTTGAGAACCTGCTCGGCCCAGGTGGTCAACTCGACCGCGCTGCGCCTGTTGCCATCGGCCGCATGGCGGGCGACGCTGCCATCGGCCTGCTCCTCGGGCAGCACGGCCAGGTACCACACGGCGCGGCTGGCCGGGTCAAAGCGCTGCACGCGCGGCTCCTTGACCTCGGCGCGCAACGCCGGGCGCACCATGGCCACCCTTTCGCGCACATCTTCGGCCGCCTTGGTGCCATCGACATGCAACTGGAACTCGATGATGACCACCGCCATGCCTTCGTAGCTGCGCGAGGTCAGGGCATCGATGCCGGCGATCGAATTCACGCTCTCTTCGATCTTTTTGGTGACCTCACTTTCGACAATCTCGGGCGCGGCGCCAGGGTAGCTCACGGTGACCACGACCACCGGGAATTCGATATTGGGAAACTGATCGATCTTGAGCCGCTGGTAGGAGAACAGGCCGAGCACCACGATGGCGAGCATCACCATCGTGGCGAACACCGGGTTTTTCAGGCTGACTTTGGTGAACCACATGGCCGGTCAGCGTGCTGCGCGGGATGCCGGTGCCAATGCTGCGGACACGGCCGCCGTGCCTTCACGCAGCAGGCCGATCCGCCCGGCAATCACCGGCGTGCCTTCGGCCACACCTGCCACCGCCACCAGCGTCTGCCCGTCGACCACGGCACGGGTTGCAGTCTGTACCGGCACATGGACCACCTGGCCGTTCCTGATCGTTTGCAGATAGGGCACGGGCTTGTCGGTACGCACCGCGTCCAGCGGCACGGCCAGCCGCTCGGCGCGCCCCGTATCGAGCATGCCCTGCACGAAGATGCCCTGACGCAGCGGCGCGCCGGCGGCCTGGTCCACGCGCAGATAGACCGGCACGGCGCGGCTGCCGGCCTGGGCGCTGGGGTTGATGCGCACCACGATGGCGGACACCGGCCCGGGCGTGCCGGCAATGTCGAGCCGGGCCTTTTGCCCCACGCGCACGGCCACGGAGTCGGCCGCACTGATCAGTGCCTCGAGCTCCAGCAGCGAGAGGTCGACCACCTCGATGATGCGGGCATCGATCGACACCCGCTCGCCCGGCTGCGCCAGCCGCTGCGCCACCAGCCCGCTGATGGGGCTGCGCAGCACCGTGTCGTCGAGCGCCTTGCGCGCCACATCGGCCGCCGCAACGGCCGCCTGGTAACTCGACCGGGCCGCTTCCAGGCTGGCCTGCGAAGTCGCCAAGGCTGTGGCCGAGATGAACCCCTGATCGACCAGCGCCCGGTTGTTGCTGTGCTGGCGCTGCTGGATATCGACCTGGGATTTGGCCGCCTCGGCCTGCTGCTGCGCCTGGTGCAAGCGAAAGCGGGACTCGCTGGGGTCGATGCGCGCCACTTCCTGGCCCGCCTCGACGCTGTCGCCCTCGCGCACGGTCAGGCCCTGCAACTCGCCCCCGACACGCGCCTTGACCATCGCCGAATTGAGCGCCCGCAACGCGCCCGACACCGGCACGCCCAATGACAGGCTGTGCCGCTGCACGAGCAGCACTTCGTCGGCGCCAAACTGCAACGGCGCCGGGACGCGCTGCGCTGCGGCCCGTTGCAGTTCCTCTTGCTGCGCCCGCCGGTCGGCGATGACATGCCAGACCCCGCCGCCGAGCAGCACGACGACGATGGCCGCAGCCACCAGGACAATAGAGCGTTTCATGGTCAGGTCGGGACAGGGACGCAAAGAAGGGCCAAGAAATCGGAATGCACGGGAATGAACGGAAATGGCAAGAAGGCCGCGCGCAACCCATGCCGATGGTGTCGATCCGGGTTTCGATGTGCTGCCCCCGAGGGTCAGCGCCAGTCCGTGCCAAGCCCGGGGTCGGGGCGTCGCACCATAAACGTGAACCTCGTCAAGATGAGGTAAACCATGATAGCAGCCTGCCCGAGTGGCCTATGAAAAACAAAGCGGGAACTGCGTGTTTTCCTTCACGGCGCGGCCTGATTTCTCCGGTAGAGTGGGCGTCTGAACCAATCACCGACAAGGAGTCGAGAACATGAAGAAAGTCGCGTATGTCACCGGCGGCATGGGCGGTATCGGCACTGCCATTTGCCAGCGCCTGCACAAGGAGGGTTTCAAGGTCATCGCCGGTTGCGGCCCTACCCGTGACCATGCCAAGTGGCTGGCAGAGCAGCAGGCGCAGGGCTTTGACTTCCATGCCTCGGTGGGCAATGTCGGGGACTGGGATTCGACGGCGCAGGCGTTCGGCAAGACCAAGGCCGAGCATGGCAGCATCGATGTGCTGGTCAACAACGCCGGCATCACGCGCGACCGCATGTTCCTGAAGATGTCGCGCGAAGACTGGGACGCGGTCATCGAAACCAACCTCAACAGCATGTTCAACGTCACCAAGCAGGTGGTGTCGGACATGGTGGAAAAAGGCTGGGGCCGCATCATCAACATCAGTTCGGTCAACGGCGAAAAGGGCCAGGCCGGCCAGACCAACTACTCGGCGGCCAAGGCCGGCATGCATGGCTTTTCGATGGCCCTGGCGCAGGAACTGGCCACCAAGGGCGTGACCGTGAATACGGTCAGCCCGGGCTATATCGGCACCGACATGGTCAAGGCCATCCGTCCCGATGTGTTGGAAAAGATCGTGGCCACGGTTCCGGTCAAGCGCCTGGGCGAGCCCAGCGAAATCGCTTCGATCATTGCCTGGCTGGCGTCGGAAGAAGGCGGCTATGCAACGGGCGCCGATTTCTCGGTCAACGGCGGCCTGCATATGGGTTGATGGACACAACCCCGCTGGCGGGGTTTTGCGTGGCAACCTGCCGGCTTTTGCGCCGCGCCGCGCCGTGTCGTCGTGGCCCACGAGCCGCCCTTTGCCGCCATGCCGACATGCCGCCAGTGCGCACCGCGCCAATGCCCACCGATCGAGGCTCCACGATCGAGGCCACGACGGTGTTGTCAATGCCCGACGGGCCGGGCGCCAAGCCCTCCTGTTGCCGGGATCGATATCAATCATGCACCTCCAGCGCAGACCGTGCCTGCCGGTACGCGCGCTGATGCATCAGCGCGTCCCAGTCTGGCGCCCGGGTGGCGGGCCGCAGGGCCAGGCGGCGCGACTCGCTGACCAGGCTGGGCTGCCAGCGGCCTCGGGCCTGGGCCTGCTCCAGGCCGGCGATCAATTCATCCACGGCCAGGCCCTGGCCCTGATTGCACAGCAGCACCAGGTCACAGCCCGCGTCCAACGCAGCGATGGCGGCGTCGGTATGGCTGACCCGTCGACCGTCGATGCAGCGCGCGCCTTCCATGCCCAGGTCGTCGCTGAAGATCGCGCCGGCAAAGCGCAGTTGGCGGCGCAAAATGTCTTGCAGCCAGCGCTGCGAAAAACCGGCGGGGCGGCTGTCGACCCGGGGGTAGAGCACATGCGCGGGCATCACGCTGGCGAGCGTGCTGCTCAGCCACTGGTACGGCGCGGCATCGTCGGCCAGGATGGCCCGCAGGCTGCGCCGGTCTACCGGCAGCCCGGTGTGCGAGTCGGCCCGGGCAAAACCATGCCCCGGAAAATGCTTGCCGCAATGGGCCATGCCGACCTGCAGCAGTCCGTGCATCAGGCTCTTGGCCAGCAGCGCGACAACGCGCGGGTCGCGGTGCAAGGCGCGGTCGCCGATCACGCTGCTGCGGCCCCAGGCCAGATCGAGCACCGGCGTGAAACTCAAGTCCACGCCGCAGGCGCGCAGTTCGGCACCCAGCACATGGCCGATGGCCGTCGCGGCATTGGTGGCACGCAGCGCGCCGCTGCCGGGGGCGCCCCGGCCGTCATCCATCCACATCGCCCCCAGGGTGCGCATCGCCGGCAACCGGGTAAAGCCATCGCCGCAAAAGCGCTGCACACGCCCGCCTTCATGGTCCACGCAGATCAACAGATCGGCGCGCACGGCCTCGATGGCGCGGGTCAATTGCAGCAGTTGCGCGCGGTTTTCCCAGTTGCGGGCAAACAGGATCACCCCGCCGGTCAGCGGGTGGGCCAGGCGGCGCCGCTCGGCGGCGCCGAGTTCTTTGCCCTCCAGGTCGAGGATCAGGGGTGCATGTCCAGTCATCGGGATTCCGTGATTTGCCATTGAAAAGATAGCTTGCGGCGCATCGAAATCATGCGCCGGCGCGTGGCGGGGTTTGGATTTTTCCGGCCATGCAGAAGTTGCTGGCACAGTCGCTTGCATCGCCCATGCGGCCCTGCAAGCCCCGGGCCTCGCCGCATTGCCTGGGCGCACCGTGCAGCGTGATCGCGGCTTGGCCAGCGGGCCGTTGCAGCACCACTTCAGCCACAGGCGCGGGCCCATGGAGCCGCGCAAGCACAGGCCGGATCGATTGGCCGAAGGCGGCTTTGCGCTGCGCCAAGCCGCGCAGACCCCGGCCGGACCAGCGGACGCTGCGCTTGCGCCAAGCGGGCCGTTCGCCATCGGCCAACGGCCTGCGTGCCAAACGCTCGCCGTGGCGGGCCAGGCCGGCCTGGATGCGGTGCACGGCGCAGATGCCGATGCCGATGCCGGTGCCGTGGATCATGTAATGGGGATGGCTCGTGGCGATTTTCTTGTCATGCAGCGGCTGCCATCCCCGCCCGGATGCAGTCCAGATAGGCCCGCACCGTGGCGCCGTAGCCCAGTTCCAGCGCGTCGGCAATCAGCGCATGACCGATCGAGACTTCCAGCAGGCCAGGGACTTCGCGCACGAAGGTCGCGAGGTTGTCGCGGTTCAAGTCATGCCCAGCGTTCACCCCCAGGCCCGCGTCCAGCGCAGCCTGGGCTGCGGCGCGGTAACGCGCCAGCACGGCGGCCTGCTGCGGCTGGCCCCACGCGGCGGCATAGGGCTCGGTATAGAGTTCGACGCGGTCGGCGCCCAGCGCCTTGGCGGCGGCCATCTGCGCCGGGTCCGGGTCCATGAACAGGCTCACGCGCACCGCCAGCGCCTTGCATTCGGCGATCCAGGGCGCCAGACGCTCGGCGTCCTGCGGCAGGCTCCAGCCATGGTCGCTGGTGAACTGGTCTGCGCCGTCCGGAACGAAGGTCGCTTGCCGGGGGCGCAGCGTGCGGATGAAGTCCATCAGGTTCTGCGCCGGGTTGCCTTCGATGTTGTACTCGCGGTCGGGCCAGGCTTGCATCAGATCGGCCAGCTCGAACACATCCTGGCGGCGGATATGCCGTTCATCGGGCCGGGGGTGCACCGTGATGCCCTGCGCGCCGGCCTGCAGGCACAGCCGGGCCGCCTTGGTGACGCAGGGAATGGCCAGGTGGCGCGTGTTGCGCAGCAGGGCCACCTTGTTGACGTTGACCGAAAGGGCGGTCGCAGGGGAAGCGGGCGGTGTCGGGTGTCGGGACGGGTTCATAGGGCCTGCAGATCGATCATCAGTTGGCGGGTGCGCAGCATCGGGCTGCCGCAATGGTATTGCAACAAGGTCCGTAGCTGCGGTTTGAGTTCGGCGCACACCGGGGCGCAGGCGCGCACCGTCGCCTGGTGGCTGGCCGCGTCATCGAGCGCGTGCTGCAAGACCTGCCACTGGTGGCCGGGCAGCGCGGCGCGTTCGGCCGCAGCGGCGGCGCGCAGGCCGCCCTCGGGCACCAGCGTGTAGCGCGTGTCGGCCTGTAGCGGCGCCAGCGTCATGGTCTGGGCGGCAAGACTGGGCAGCAGGCCGATGGCGCGCAACAGCAGCAGTTCGAAGCTGCGCAGCACGGGCTCGAGCGCATCGCCATGTTCGCTGGCCAGCACCCGCACCACGCCTGTGTAGGCGTCGAACAGCGCTGCGTGCGGGTCCGAGCGTGCCAGCAGGCGCAGCAGCAGTTCGTTCAGGTACAGGCCCGACAGCAAGGCATCGCCGGTGGGCATCACATGGCCGCCCACCCACTCTGCGCCCTTGAGGGTGTGTATGTCGGCGTTGCCGTCTGCGGCCAGCGCATAGCTCAGCCACAGCGGTTGCAGCGGCAGCAGCACCGGGCGAAAGTTGGAACTGGGCTTTTTCGCGCCCTTGGCCACCAGCGCCACGCGCCCCTGGTGGCGGCAAAAGACTTCCAGGATCAGACTCGACTCGCTCCAGTCGTAGCTGTGCAGCACGAAAGCGGGTTCATCGGCAATGCGCTTGGCGGCAGCCATACCACGTCAAGCCTGTGCCCAAACCGGACGATCCAACGCGCGCGCCAAAAAGCCCGCGGCAGGGGGAAAAATCATCCTGAAAACCGCAGTTCGCATTCTGTGACCTTGTGTGGATAGAGCCTGGTGTCGCGTCACCGATCATCTGTCGGTCTGCGCTGGCCATCGAAGCGCATCGCGGCGTTGCATCGCTTGCCAATACGCTCGGTATTGGCTGCGCGATGCGCCTTGCGCTACGCTCCGATGGCTGCGCGCAGCCTACGACATCTGATCGGTGACGCGACACTGGGCGCGGGTCGGTTGGGGCTGATTGGGGCCGGTTGGGCGCATCCACCCGGGCGAGTCTCTCACATCACCCCGGTCCGCACCGGCCCTGGCTTGCCGGGTGGTGGCAGGGGTGGACGCGGTTTTCAGGGGATCGATGGTTTGCGCCATGTTCGTGGCGCGCAGCGGTCGCGCCAATCTGAACGGCGCGACCGCTTCTGCCGATGATCGAAATGCCATCACAGCCGATAAAAGCCCCGTATCAAATCCCAGGCTTGCCCTGGCTCATCGGCGTAGTGGAACAGCGCCAGATCCTGCGCCGAGATCGTGCCTTCTTCGACCAGCACATCGAAGTCGATCAGGCGCTTCCAGTAGCCGGAGCCGAACAGCACGATCGGAACGGGCTTGGCTTTTTGCGTCTGCACCAGCGTGAGCACCTCGAATAGTTCGTCGAGCGTGCCAAAGCCGCCGGGGAAGGCCACCAGGGCCTTGGCCCGCATCATGAAGTGCATTTTGCGCAGCGCAAAGTAGTGGAACTTGAAGCTCAGCGATGGCGAGATGAAGCGGTTGCCGCTTTGCTCGTGGGGCAGTGCGATGTTCAGGCCCACGTTCAGCGCGCCGGCCTCATGGGCTCCGCGGTTGGCCGCTTCCATGATGCCGGGGCCGCCGCCGGTGCAGATGTACAGGCGCTCGGCCGGGCACCGGCTTTCGCTGTAGTCGGCCACCAGCCGGGCGAACTGGCGCGCATGCTCGTAGTAGCCGGCGTTGCGCACGGCCAGGTGCGCGCGTTGCACGCGGCGGTCGTCGCCGCTGGACAGGGCCTGCGCCAGTTCGGTTGCGGCTTGCTCGGGCGCGACGAAGCGCGCGCTGCCGTACACCACCACGGTGCTTTCGATGCCTTGCTCGGCCTGCCCCAGGTCGGGCTTGAGCATTTCCAGTTGAAAGCGTATGCCCCGGGTCTCGCGGCGGGACATGAATTGGGGGTCGGCAAATGCCATGCGGTTGGCGTCGGGCTGCAAGGGGTCGTCGCGCTGGTGCAGTGCGGCCCAGGCATCGGCCAGGTGGCGTTCGGTCAAAGGTGGGTTGGCTTCCATGAAATGGCTGTTGGTGGTCGATGAGGTGCTCTGCGGGTCTTTTATATCAAGCGTTTGCCGCTATCAAATACGATGCATGTCGAATGCCGAGCAGGGTCAGGCCCAGAGAGCCGAACAGGTGCAGCGCCGTGCTGCCCAGTGCCAGCAGATAGCGCTGCTGCTGCAACTGCTCGACCACTTCGGCCGAGAAACTGGAGAACGTGGTCAGGGCGCCCAGAAATCCGGTGACCAGCGCCAGCCGCCAGACGGGGTCGAGTTCGGGCATGGCCTGAAAGACGGCGACGCAGACGCCGATCAGATAGCCGCCGATCAGGTTCGCGGCCAACGTGCCCCAGGGGATCAGGCCGCCGGGGCTGAGCCACAGGCCCAGGCGCCAACGCGCCAATGCGCCCAGGCAGGCGCCGAGGCAGATGGCAAGAACGTTCGGCATCGCCCGATTGTCGCCGAGCTTGTCAGCGCCAGCGCGCGCGCCGGGCCAGCGCCCGCCCGATGCCTGTCGGAGAAACGACACGGATGAAAAAGGGTGAGGGCGATGAAGGGCCTCAGCGGGCCGACATCTGCTGCGGCAGCCAGGTCACGATGCCGGGGAACAGATAGATCAGCACCACGGCAACGCACATCAGCAGAAACATCGGCAGGGCCACCCGGGCGATCCAGGGCAGTTCGCGACCCGTCATGCCTTGCAGCACGAACAGGTTGAAACCAATCGGCGGCGTGATTTGCGCCATCTCCACCACCAGCACGATAAAGATGCCGAACCAGATCGGGTCGATGCCTGCGCTTTGCACCGTGGGCATGAGCACGCCCATGGTCAGCACCACCATCGAGATGCCATCCAGAAAGCAGCCGAGCACGATGAAAAAGAGCGCCAGCGCGGCAATGAGTTGGGCCTGGTTCATGCCCAGCGACGCAATCCATTGCGCCAGGTGGCGGGGCAGCCCGATGTAGCCCATGGACAGCGTGAGGAAGGCCGCGCCCGCCATGATCAGCGCGATCATGCAGTACAGGCGCGTGGCGCCCATCAGCGATTGCTTGAAGGTGCCCCAGTTCATCGAGCCCTGCACGCTCGACAGCACGAGCGCGCCCACCACCCCGACGGCGGCCGCTTCGGTGGCCGTGACCAGGCCGGTGTAGATGGAGCCGAGCACGCTGGTGATCAGCAGCACCACCGGGATCAGGCTGCGCGATGCGGACAGCTTTTGCATGAAGCTCATGCGCATGTCGGCCGCCGGCACCTGCTGCGGATGCCGCAGCGACCAGAGCATGATGTAGCCCGAGAACAGGCTGGCCAGCAAGATGCCGGGCAGCACGCCGGCAATGAACAACTGCGAGATCGAGACCTCGGCCGCCACGCCGTAGACGATCATCGTGATCGACGGCGGAATCAGCAGGCCCAGCGTGCTGGCCCCGGCCAGGGTGCCGACCACCATGTGTTCCGGGTAGCCGCGGCGGGCCAGTTCGGGCAATGTCATCTTGCCTATCGTTGCGCAGGTGGCGGCGCTCGAGCCCGATACGGCGGCAAAGATGGTGCAGCCGACCACGTTGGTGTGCAGCAGCCGACCCGGCAGCGCCTGCACCCAGGGCGCAAGCCCCTTGAACATGTCTTGCGACAGCCGGGTGCGGAACAGGATTTCACCCATCCAGATGAACAGGGGCAAGGCGGTGAGGGTCCAGCTCGATGCCGAGCCCCAGATCGTCACGGCCATGGCGTCGCCTGCGGGGCGCGACGAGAACAGTTGCATGCCGATCCAGGCCACGCCCGAGAGGGTCAGCCCTATCCATACGCCGCTGCCCAGGATCAGGAACAGCGACAGTATCAGCAGGCCGGTGATGGCAAGGTCACTCATGCAAGGTCACTCACGCAAGGTCGAGTCGTTGCTGGCCGTGGCCGGCTCATTCGCTGTGCAGTGCGGCATCGCGATGCGCCGGCGCGCGCTTGCCCATCACTTCCAGCACCAATTCGTCAAGAAACGCGATGGCCAAAATCACGCTGCCCAGGGCCATCGACATATGGGGAATCCACAGCGGCGTGGCATCGTTGCCGGTGGAGATGTCGGCGAACACATGCGATTGCCAAGCCAGTTTGCAACTGTACAGCGCGAACAGCAACGCCAGCAGCGTGGCAATGGCCAGCGCCCAGAGCTCGAATGCCCTTTGCATGCGCCCCGGCAGCGCGTGGAGCAGCAGCGTGACGCGGATATGCTCGCCGCGCTTGAGCGTGTGCGCCAGCGCCAGAAAGCCGGTTGCGGCCATCAGGTAGCCGGCATAGGCGTCGGTGCCCGGCACATGGAATTGCAACTGGCGGCTGATGATGGACAGCAGCACCATGCCCAGCAGGCACACCATGAAAAGCGCCGCCAGCGCGGCGGCGCCGTCGTACAGACCATTGAGCAGACGGCGCACGGTACGCTGGCCTACCGGCGGTAAGCCTCGATCAATGCCTTGCCCTCGGGGCCGGCCTTGTCCAGCCATTCCTTGAGCATGGTCTGGCCCGCCCGGGTCAGGTCGGCCATCAGCGCTGCCGGCGGCGGTGCCACTATCTCCATGCCATGGGCCTTGAGTTTGGCCACACTGTCGGTGTTGACCTCGATGCTGCCGGCCCAGCCGCGCGCTTGGGCGTCGGCGCCGGCTTTGAGCAGGGCCTGCTGCAGCGTCGAGTCGAGCGCGTCAAAAGCCTGTTTGTTCACCAGTACGGCATTCTTGGGCAGCCAGGCCTGCGTGTCGTGGTAGTACTTGAGGTGCTCGTACAGCTTGCTGTCCACGCCCGTGGAGCCCGAGGTCACGGTCGCTTCGACAACCCCCGTGGCCAGCGCCTGGGACAGTTCTGCGGCCTGCACGGTGACCGGCTGCGCGCCCAGCAACTGCGCCAGCCGCGCCGTGGCGGGGCTGTAGGTGCGCCACTTGATGCCTTTCAGATCCGCTGCGCTGGCCAGGGGCTTTTTCGTGCCTATGCCCTGGGGAGGCCAAGCCACGGCATACAGCAGCAGCATGCCTTGCTCGGCCAGTTTCTTTTCCAGGAAGGGCTTTTGCGCGGCGTGGAGTTTTTTCGCGGCCTCGTAGTCGCTGGCCAGGAAAGGCAGGCTATCGACGCCAAACAGCGGCCATTCGTTCTGGAAGTTGGCCAGCAGGATCTCGCCCATCTGCACCTGGCCGCCTTGCACGGCGCGCTTGATTTCCGGGGCCTTGAACAGCGTTGCGTTGGCATGCACGGTGATCTTGAGTTTGCCGCCCGTGGCCTTGTCGACATCGCTGGCCAACTGCGCCATGTTCTCGCTGTGGAAGTTGGTCGCCGGGTAGGCAGCCGCCAAATCCCATTTGGTCTGGGACCAGGCCGAGGCGATGGACAGGGCCAGGCCGAGTGCGGTGGCGGGGATGATTCGACGCTTCATGGCAGGGGCTTTGCAAGGTTGCTGGGAACGATCGACTGTATCGTAAGCCGATGGAGGGCCGATCGATGGCCGATCGATGGCGTTTTACCCGAACCGTCGTGCCTGGCCCCGCTTTGCTTGCGCGCTGCCCAATGGCCAAAAAATGCGCTGCCTCCCCGGCGGCCTGCGGCGCCGGCGGTTTACGGGGCGACGCCGGTCCGGCCGCCTGCCCGGCCTCGGTCGAGATCATCAAATATCGGCCATGGCCCATGTTTTACCTTCGCTCGCAGCCATCCATTTCATATCGCATCCAGTGCCGGACGGTTTGGCCCGTCGTGCTGGCGCGCGAGCAGCATGGCGTCGCCGTAGCTGAAAAAGCGGTATCGCTGCGCCATCGCGTGGCGGTACAGCGCCATCACATGGGCGTGTCCGGCAAACGCGCTGACCAGCATCATCAGCGTGCTTTTGGGCAGGTGGAAGTTGGTGATCAGCAGGTCCACCACCTGGAACGGAAAGCCCGGCGTGATGAAGATGCTGGTCTCGCCGGTGGCCAGGCCCGAGCGTGCCCAGGACTCCAGGGTGCGCACCGTGGTCGTGCCCACGGCCACCACGCGCGCGCCGCGCTGGCGGCAGCGCTCCAGCGCGGTCAGCGTCGACGGGGGCAGTCGGTACCACTCGCTGTGCATCCGGTGCTGCTCCAGGTTCTCGGTCTTGACGGGCAAGAAGGTGCCTGCGCCCACATGCAGCGTGATGCTGGCGTGCTCGATGCCGCGCGCCGCCAGCGCGCTCAGCACGGACTGGTCGAAGTGCAGTGCGGCCGTGGGGGCGGCCACGGCGCCGGGGTGGCGGGCGAACAGGGTCTGGTAGCGCTGGCTGTCCTCGGCCCCGTGGGGGTCGTGGCCCGTGTTTTGCCGGCGCACGATGTAGGGCGGCAGCGGCAGGTGGCCGTGGCGCTGCATCAGTTCCCAGGGTGATTCGTTGGCCGGGCCGTGCAGCGCAAAGCGATACAGCGGCCCGTCTGCCGTGGGCCAGCGGCCGAGCAGGGTGGCGTCGAAACCGCCGGCCTGGCGCCCCCCGGCGATCTGCACCGTGCTGCCGGGCTGCGGCTTTTTGCCGACCTTCATGTGGGCCGCGACCTCGTTGCCCGCGCTGCCAGCCGCAGCGGGCAGCACGCGCTCGATCAGCAGTTCCAGTTTGCCGCCGCTGGCCTTGGCGCCAAACAGGCGCGCGTTGAGCACGCGCGTGTCGTTCGAGACCAGCAGGTCCCCGGCGCGCAGCAGCCCGGGCAGTTCGCGGAAAATGCGGTCCACGGGCGGCGCCGTGCGGCCATCGAGCAGGCGTGCGGCGCTGCGCTCGGGGGCGGGGTGCTGGGCGATCAGTTCGGGCGGCAGCGTGAAGTCGAAATCGCTCAGGGTGTGGGCGCGCGCGGCGCCGCTGCGGGGCAGGTCGGTCATCGTGCATCAGGGCCGGACAGGCCCGTGCCAGGAAAGGAATGCGGGAAAGAATGCGCAAGGCGCGGCATGGTAGCCTTTTTGCCCTGCCCCGACTTTGCATCGTCCCTGGCCCATCGATCCATCTGACCGATCCGAGCGTTCGTTCTCCAATGCCTGCCGCCGCCAAAGCCCCCTCCCTGGCCCCAGCCGCCACCGCTGCAAGCCCCGCCCAAGGCGGGGCCGGCGTGGCGCACAAGGCGCTGCAAAAGCTCGGGCTGGTGCGCGACATCGACCTGGCGCTGCACCTGCCGCTGCGCTACGAGGACGAGACCCGCATCACAGCGCTGGCCAGCGCGCGCAACGGGCAGGTGGTGCAGATCGAGGCCACGGTGCTTGCCTGCGAGGTGCAGTTGCGCCCGCGCCGGCAACTGCTGGTGCAGGTGGAGGACGCCACCGGCGCGTGCCAGTTGCGCTTCTTCAGCTTCTACCCCTCGCACCAGAAAACCCTGGCCGTGGGCACGCGCCTGCGCATCCGGGGCGAGGTCAAGGGCGGGTTCTGGGGGCGACAGATGCTGCACCCGGCGTTCCGGGTCGCTGGCGGCGAGTTGCCGGCGGCGCTGACGCCCGTCTACCCGAGCACGGCCGGCCTGCCGCAGCCCTATCTGCGCCGCGCCGTGGTCAGTGCGCTGGGCCGGGCGGATCTGTCCGACACGCTGCCGCCCGGCGCCCAGCCGCCCTGCGCGCATTACACCGATGAGGATGGCCAGCAGCGCTTGTTCAGCCTGCGCGAGGCGCTCACTTTTTTGCACCACCCGCGTCCCGATGTGGCGCTGTCCACGCTGCAAGACCACAGCCACCCGGCCTGGCAGCGCCTGAAGGCCGAGGAGTTGCTGGCGCAGCAGTTGTCGCAGCAGCAGTCGCGGCGCGAGCGTGCCCGGCTGCGCGCCGCGGTGCTGCATGAGCAACCGGCGGCCGACGGCAGCGCGCCCCTGCAACGGCAGTTGCTGGCCGTGCTGCCGTTCGATCTGACCGCTGCCCAGCGCCGCGTGGGCGCGGAAATCGCCGCCGATCTGGCGCGCGAGCGGCCCATGCACCGCTTGCTGCAAGGCGATGTGGGTTCGGGCAAGACGGTGGTCGCGGCCCTGGCCGCCTGCCAGGCGATCGACGCGGGTTGGCAATGCGCGCTGATGGCGCCCACCGAAATCCTGGCCGGGCAGCACTTTGCCAAGATGATCGGCTGGCTCGAACCGCTGCTGGCCGCGCGCGGGCGCTGCGTGGCCTGGCTGGTGGGCGGGCAAAAGAAAAAGGAGCGCCTGGCCATGCGCGCGCTGGTCGAAAGTGGCGCCGCCGCCTTGGTGGTGGGCACGCATGCGGTGATCCAGGAGCAGGTGCAGTTCAAGAACCTGGCACTGGCCATCATCGACGAGCAGCACCGCTTTGGCGTGGCCCAGCGCCTGGCGCTGCGGCAAAAGCTGGCCGCGCACGGCATGGAGCCCCATCTGCTGATGATGAGCGCCACGCCCATTCCGCGCACGCTGGCGATGAGCTACTACGCCGATCTGGACATCTCGGTGATCGACCAGTTGCCCCCGGGCCGCACCCCCATCGTCACCAAGCTGATCGCCGACAGCCGCAGGGACGAAGTGATTGCCCGCATCGGCGCCCAGGTGCAGGCCGGGCGGCAGGTGTACTGGGTCTGCCCGCTGATCGAAGAAAGCGAGGCGCTGGATTTGTCCAACGCCACCGCCACCCATGCCGACCTGAGCGCCGCGCTGCCCGGCGTCATGGTCGGCCTGCTGCACTCGCGCATGGGCAGCGCCGAGAAGAAGGCCGTCATGGCGCAGTTCAGCGACGCTCGGATGGGGGTGCTGGTCAGTACCACCGTGATCGAAGTGGGCGTCGACGTGCCCAACGCCTCGCTGATGGTCATCGAGCACGCCGAGCGCTTTGGCCTGAGCCAGTTGCACCAGTTGCGCGGGCGGGTCGGGCGCGGCGCTGCCGCCTCGGCCTGCGTGCTGCTGTATGCCACCAACGACAGCGGCCGCGTGGGCCAGAGCGCCAAGGAGCGCCTGCGCGCCATGGTCGAGACCAGCGACGGCTTCGAAATCGCCCGGCGCGACCTGGAGATACGCGGCCCGGGCGAATTCCTCGGTGCGCGCCAATCGGGCGATGCCTTGTTGCGCTTTGCCGACTTGGCCACCGACGGCCATCTGCTGGAATGGGCGCGCGAGCTGGCCCCGGTGATGCTCGATCGCCACCCGCAGTTGGCCGCGCAGCATGTGGCGCGCTGGCTGGGGAGCAAATCCGACTATCTCAAAGCCTGACTCGATGCCCGGGGGCTTGCTTGGGGCCAGGCATGGCGTTCCCGATGCCTGGCAGGGTCAATGAAAATATCTTCCTGAAGCCCAATTGCCTAGAATCGCCGGATGGACGCGCAGCCCATTCCAATCAGTCTGCACGGCGAGTCCGGCGGCCACGGCATCCGCCTGGACAGGGTGCCGATGGCCGCGCCGCGCGCCTTTGCCGTCAAAGCGCGCACAGCGCAGCAAGGCGGCTGGCCATGACCCTTACCGAACTCAAATACATCGTTGCCGTGGCCCGGGAGAAACACTTCGGCCATGCCGCCGATGCCTGCCATGTGTCGCAACCCACGCTGTCGGTGGCGATCAAGAAACTGGAGGAAGAGCTCGACCTGAAACTGTTCGAGCGCAGCGCGAGCGAGGTCACGGTCACGCCGCTGGGCGCACTGATCGTGCGCCAGGCGCAAAGCGTGCTGGAGCAGGCCGCAGCCATCAAGGAAATCGCCAAGCGCGGCAAAGACCCGCTGGCCGGGCCGCTGACGCTGGGGGTGATCTACACCATCGGCCCTTACCTGCTGCCCGAACTGGTGCGCCACTCGATCGCGCACACCCCGCAGATGCCGCTGATGCTGCAAGAGAACTTCACCGTCCGGCTGCTGGAGATGCTGCGCACCGGCGAGATCGATTGCGCCATCCTGGCCGAGTCCTTCCCGGATACCGGCCTGGCGATCGCGCCGCTGTATGACGAGCCTTTCATGGCGGCCGTGCCGAGCACGCATGCGCTGGCGAGCAAGAAGTCGGTAACGGTGGCCGAGCTGAAGAACGAGACCATGCTGCTGCTGGGCACAGGCCATTGCTTTCGCGACCATGTGCTGGCGGTCTGCCCCGAGTTCGCGCGCTTTGCCAGCGACGCCGAAGGCATACGCAAGTCGTTCGAAGGCTCGTCGCTGGAGACGATCAAGCACATGGTGGCCGCAGGCATGGGCGTGACGCTGGTGCCACGCCTGTCGGTGCCGCGCGATGCGTTGCTGACCACGCAGCGGCGCCGGCGCAAGAGCGACGAGACCCATATCCGCTATCTGCCCATCAACGAGGGGGACGCAGGCCCGCCGCCGATGCGCCGGGTAGTGCTGACCTGGCGCCGCAGTTTCACGCGCCATGCAGCCACGACCGCCTTGCACCAAGCCATCCTGGCCTGCGAACTGCCCGGGGTGACGCGGCTGGCTTGAACCGATCCCGGCCATCGGCATCCGGGGCTTGCGCTAAAGTGACCGTCGGCGCTGCAAACATGCAGCGATACTGGTGCGGCAGTCGACCACTGCTTTTCCAACCAAAGGAGCTTCCCCATGGCCAAGGCATCCAAGACCACCGGCATCGACATTGACATCGGCATCGGCGAGAAAGACCGCGCTGCGATCGCACAGGGCTTGTCGCGCCTGCTGGCCGACACGTACACGCTGTACCTGAGCACCCACAACTTCCACTGGAACGTGACCGGGCCGATGTTCAACCAACTGCACGCCATGTTCATGCTGCAGTACACCGAACTATGGAACGCGGTCGACCCGATCGCCGAGCGCATCCGCGCACTGGGCCATGTGGCCCCGGGTTCATACGCCGAATTCGGCCAACTGGCCACGGTGCCCGATGCGCCGGCCAAGCCGCCCAAGGCGCTGGACATGGTGCGCCTGCTGGTCCAGGGCCATGAAACCGTGGCCCGCACCGCCCGCAACCTGTTCCCGCTGGCCGACAAAGCCAATGACCAGCCCACGGCCGACCTGCTGACCCAGCGCCTGACGGTGCATGAGCAAACGGCGTGGATGCTGCGCTCCTTGCTGGAAGAGTGAGGCCAGGGCGATGCCTTTCGCGCCCCTGCACCGCGCCGCGCCGAGGCCCTGAGCATGGCCCGCCCCGCTGACGCCACGGCCGTCGAAGTCGAGCTCAAGCTGGCGCTGCCCGCGTCGCTGGCAGCCGACCCTGCGGCCCTGGCGGCGCGGATCGCCGCAGTCCCGGCGCTGGCGCGGCGCAAGCTGACGCAGCAGGCGGTCTACAGCATCTACTACGACAGCCCGGCGCAGGCGCTGTGGCAGCAGCGGGCCGCGTTGCGCCTGCGCCGGGTGGGCGCAGCGGGCCAGGCGCAATGGTTGCAGACACTCAAGACCGACGGCGGCGGCGACTCGGCGTTGAGCCAGCGCGGCGAGTGGGAGATGCCGGTGGCCGGCCCGGCGCTGGAACTGGGGCGATTGGCCCATTCCCCCTGGCCGGCGCTGGACCCCGACGGCGTTCTGGCTGCGGCGCTGCAACCCTGCTTCGTCACTGACTTCGAGCGCCGCTGCTGGAGCGTGCGCCTGCCCGGAGGCAGCCGGGTGGCCGTGGCACTGGACATCGGCAGCATCACGGCGGGGGAATGCCGGGCGCCGATTGCCGAGCTGGAACTCGAACTCCTCGAAGGCCCCGCCGAGGCGCTGTTCGTGCTGGCCCGGCGCATTGCCCGCAGCGTGCCGCTGCTGCCGCTGGCGGCCAGCAAGGCCGAGCGCGGCTTTGCACTGCGCTCGGCGGGACAGGGGCCGGGTCGCCCGCAGGCCGTGCCGGCACGGCCCGTGGCGCTGTCGCCCGCGCTGTGTTTGCCGGCCATCGCCCGCCGGACCTTGGGCGAGATGTTCCTGCAATTGAGCGCCAATCTGCATGCGCTGCAGCAGAGGCCCGAATTGGCCGCGCAGGAGCCTGAATTCGTGCACCAGGCGCGGGTCGGCTGGCGGCGCTTTCACAGCCTGTACCGTCTGCTGCGGCCGGGTCTGCCGGCACCGGCCCTGCCCTGCTGGGCAGCGCTGAAACCAATGCTCGACGCGCTGGGCGCGCTGCGCGACCTGGATGTGGCGCGCAGGCACACGCTGCCACCGCTGGCGCGGGCCTTCGCCGCCGATGCCCCTGAGCGGCAGCGCGCCTGGCAGGACTTGCAACGGGTGCTGGAGCAAGCCGCCGCCGATGCGCAGCAAGCGCTGCACCAGGCATTGCAGAACCCGGCCGTGGGGCAGTTGCTGCTGGCCTGGGTGCAATGGCTTGCCGGCATCGACGCTGCGTCGCCCCCGCCTGATGCGCCCGCAGCATGGCCGCCCAAGCCGACCCGGCGCTGGTTGCGCCGCCGCATCCGGCGCCTGGCCGAGCGCCTCGACGCCGCGCTGGACCAAGCCGCCGACGGCAGCCTCGACGCGCAGCACCGGGCGCGCATTCTGGCCAAGCGCCTGCGCTACGGCAGCCAGGCGCTGGCACCGCTGCTGCCCGAACGCCAGCGCCGCGCCCATGCCCTGTCCTGGCAAGACAATCTGGGCGCCGCGCGTGATGTGGCGCAGGCCGTGTCGCTGGCCGACCGGCTGGGTGCGGCGCCGGAGCTGGTGGCGTTTTTGCGCGGCGTGCTCGTCGGCCGCGCACAGCGCTGACCGCCGACCGCCGGCCCTGCCATCCATCAGCCATCTGCCATTCCTGGAGCACCTGCATGCAACATATCCTGGTCTATGCCGACTCACTGTCCTGGGGCATCGTCCCCGGCACACGCCAGCGGCTGGCTTTTGCGCAGCGCTGGCCGGGCGCGTTGGAACTGGCGCTGTTGCGCCAAGGCTTGGCGGTGCGGGTGATCGAAGACTGCCTGAATGGCCGCCGCACCGTCTGGGACGACCCCTTCAAGCCCGGCCGCAATGGCCTGCAGGGCCTGGCCCAGCGCATCGAAATCCACTCGCCGCTGGCACTGGTGCTGCTGATGCTGGGCACCAACGATTTTCAGTCCAGCCACCAGAACACCGCCTGGCATAGCGCGCAAGGACTGGCGGCCGTGATCGACACCATCCGGCAGGCGCCGATCGAACCGGGCCTGCCGGTGCCGCCGATTCTGGTGCTGGCGCCGCCGCCCATCACCCGCCCCCGGGGCCTGATGGCGCCCAAGTTCGAGGGCGCGCAGGCGCGCTGCGCGGGCTTGGCCGCAGCCTGCGAAGCACTGGCGCGCGCGCTGGGCTGCCAGTTTCTGGATACGGCCGGGGTGGTCACGACCAGCAGCGTAGATGGCGTGCATCTGGACGCCGACCAGCATGCGCTGCTGGCACAGGCGCTCACGCCCCTGGTGGCGGCCCGCCTGGCCGCGCCTGGCGCCGCCACCGGCGGCTGACTGCAGCCATGTCCGGCACGCCGCGCAGCCGCCTGTCGCTGTACCTGGACCTGATCCGCTGGAACCGCCCTGCGGGTTGGCTGGTCTGCCTGTGGCCCACGCTCAGCGCGCTGTGGGTGGCGGCCGACGGGTTTCCGGGCTGGCATCTGTTGCTGGTGTTCGTGCTGGGCACCTGCATCATGCGCAGCGCCGGTTGCTGCGTGAACGATGTGGCCGACCGCGACTTCGACCGGCATGTCAAGCGCACCGCGCAGCGCCCGGTCACCACCGGTGCCGTGGGCGTGAAAGAGGCGCTGGCCGTGGGCGCAGTGCTGGCGCTGCTGGCCTTCGGCCTGGTGCTCAGCACCAATGCCGCGACCATTGCCTGGTCGGTGCCGGCCTTGCTGGTGGCCATTGCCTACCCGTATGCCAAGCGCCTGGTTTCCATGCCGCAGACCGTGCTGGGCATTGCCTTCAACTTCGGCATCGTGCTGGCGTTCGCTGCCGTGCAGGGCCGGGTGCCCGCCGTGGCCTGGTGGCTATGGCTGGGCACCATGTTCTGGGTGCTGGCCTACGACACCGAGTACGCGATGGTCGACCGGGACGACGACCTGAAAATCGGCATCAAGACCTCGGCCATCACGCTGGGCCGCCTGGACGTGGCAGCGATCATGCTGTGCTACCTGCTGTTCCTGTCCCTCTGGGTGTGGGCGCTGCATTCCCGCGCGCTGGGCGCCCTCTTTTACATCGCCATTGCCGCCGCGCTGGCCCAGGCGCTCTGGCATTGGCGCCTGATCCGCCAGCGCACGCGCGCGGGTTGCTTTGCCGCTTTCCGCGTCAACCACTGGCTCGGGTGCACGGTATTTGCGGGCATTGCCGGAAGTTATCTGGTGCGGCATTTGCAATCGAATGGCTAGTGGACTGTAATGATTGAATCAGGAGTAATTCTCCGAGTTGTGTCGAAGTACTTCCACTTCACGGACTTGGCTTGCTCGTTGTACTTTCGGATGTAGCGCATGGGCTTTCTCTTGAGATCGGGCACCGAGGTGAATACGCCGCGAGCGATCACGTCGCGCTCGATCTTGGCGAACCACAGCTCAACCTGGTTGAGCCATGACGAGTAGGTCGGCGTGAAGTGCATACGCAGGTTCGGATGCTCACTGAGGAACGCGTCAACCGGCTTGGTCTTGTGTGCCGAGAGGTTGTCGACGATGACGTGAATTTCCTTGCCGCGCGGCTGATGGGCCACGATGTCGGCGAGGAAGGCGACGAACTCGGACGAGGTATGCCGCGTGGCGGTCTTGCCCAGCACTTCACCAGTCTTGGTATTGAAGGCGGCGTACAGCGAGAGCGTTCCATGCCTGAAGTACTCAAAGCCATGACGCTCGGCACGTCCCGGCGTGAGCGGCAGCACCGGGTTTTTGCGATCGAGCGCCTGAATCGCCGTCTTCTCGTCGACGCTGAAGACGGCCGCATGCTGCGGCGGGTTCAGATACAAGCCGATGACATCGGCTGCCTTGGTTTCAAAGTCCGGATCGTTGGAGGCGAGATAGCCTTCGAGCCGATGCGGTTTGAGCCCGTGTTTGGCCCAGATGCGCGCCACGGTCATGTGCGAGATGTCGCCACCAAGTTCGGCAGCGAGCTTGCGCGTGGACCAGTGCGTGGAACAAGTCGAGGCTGAATGGCAAAAGCCCATCGACCAAGGCTCAGACGCCTGCGGCGTGAGTTGGCTTGTTGTTTTCTGGCGCTGGCCACCATCTAGAATTGCGCCTATGGGAGGTGATGATACCCCCCAGTGGAAGGTGTCACCGCCTCCCACCTGGGCGATGTGCGCGCTCCCCACAGAAGGATGCAAGGCAAGCACATCGAGCGGTAGCACACGGAACATAGATAAACGGGTGGGGTGTAGGTGCCTCCCTGTGGTACGGCCTGATCTCCGGGATCGTGGCCTTGGCTTGCTTATGCTGAGAGCCATCGAACGAACTGGAGATTGTCATGAGCGTTGCAGCAGTCGTACCTGTACCCGAGCTGGAATCCGATCCGAAGGCCGCGGTGCGAGAAAACGAAAAGAAGTGGGGCAAGCCCCTGATGGATGCCGGCTGGACCTGCATTCCCAGCACCATCATCCTGCGTCAGCAGGCGCTGGGCCTGGACCCGGTTGACATGAATATCGTGCTGGTGATCGCGGCGCACTGGTGGAAAGCCAATCAGCTCGCATTTCCGTCCAAGAAGCTGATCGCCGACACGATCGGCAAAGACCCGACCACGGTGCGCCGGCGGCTGGCAAAGTTGGAAAAGGACGGAATGATCGAGCGCATCCTGCGGCCGCAGCCGGGCGGGCGCCACAACTCCAACGAGTATCGACTGACTGGCCTGATTGCTGGGGCGGTGCCGCTTGCGAAGGAGGAAATCGCCAAGCGCGCCGAGGGCAAGACTTACCGAAAGGCGCGTGCGGTCAAGAAGGGACGGGGCCTCGTGCCCGTGGTCAAACCATGATCGCATGGAGGCCATTCGTCCATGAGGGCACGAACTACGACCTGTCCCACCTGCACCCCTTCGTGCATACGTTCGAGCAGGCCGCACAGGCCGGCAAACCGGCGCACGTTTATCCGGTCCAGGTGATTTTCAGCCTGCATTGCTTCACGCGCGGCGCGGACGGGATCGAGGACCCGAAGGGGCCACTGGGGTACGCGGATTCGCGCGAGACGCGCGTCTTTGATCTCGGGCGCTACGCACAGTCCCAGCAGTTACCCGAGATCGTGCGCGCCTTGCCCACGTCGCCGTGTTTCCACACGGACCACGGCAACTTCTTCACAGTGAGGCTGCTCAACGCGGCGACTGGCCAGGAGGACACCTACGAGGTGTACTTCACCGCCTCGCGGTCCAGCTCGAAGGCTGTCCCGTTGAACCTGTTCGTGCAGAGCGCCTACGTGCGCGACAGGCTGCATACCAACAGGCCGTCGCGCAAGAAGATCGGATTCTTCGTGATCCTGCACAACACGCTGAACGGCCGGCCGATCAAGGCTCCGAAATGAAAACGCCCTCCACAGGGGAGGGCGTTGGAAAAATCGGACCTCTTGGCTATCCCTACGCTTGGGTGGGGGCCCCTTGCGGGGTGGGATCAACGCACAGCTTTCGCTGCTCCGTTCATACGCTGATGCACCAATGATAGCGCCTCGGGGAGGACCACGCAACCTCCGCCTCTGGGGGGCGCAGACACCCGCCAGGGCGCTTGCCGGGGTTCGCCGCCGCCCTCTCTGGTGGCCCGGCATGCCCCCCGCTGGGATGCCCTTCTTCAGGGTGCACGGACCGCCTGAATCGTGAGACAATCACGTCCAGACTAGTGGACTGTAATGATTGAATCAGTAGTAATTCTCCGAGTTGGGTCGAAGTACTTCCACTGCACGGACTTGGGTTGCTCGTTGTACTTGCGGATGTAGCGCATGAGCTTTCTCTTGAGATCGGGTACCGAGGTGAATACGCCGCGAGCGATCACATCGCGTTCGATCTTGGCGAACCACAGCTCAACCTGGTTGAGCCATGACGAGTAGGTCGGCGTGAAGTGCATACGCAGGTTCGGATGCTCACGGAGGAACGCGTCAACCAGCTTGGTCTTGTGTGCCGAGAGGTTGTCGACGATGACGTGAATTTCCTTGCCGCGCGGCTGATGGGCCACGATGTCGGCGAGGAAGGCGACGAACTCGGACGAGGTATGCCGCGTGGCGGTCTTGCCCGGCACTTCGCCGGTCTTGGTATTGAAGGCGGCGTACAGCGAGAGCGTTCCATGCCTGAAGTACTCAAAGCCATGACGCTCGGCACGCCCCGGCGTGAGCGGCAGCACCGGGTCTTTGCGATCGAGCGCCTGAATCGCCGTCTTCTCGTCGACGCTGAAGACGGCCGCATGCTGCGGCGGGTTCAGATACAAGCCGATGACATCGGCTGCCTTGGTTTCAAAGTCCGGATCGTTGGAGGCGAGATAGCCTTCGAGCCGATGCGGTTTGAGTCCGTGCTTGGCCCAGATGCGCGCCACGGTCATGTGCGAGATGTCGCCACCAAGTTCAGCAGCGAGCTTGCGCGTGGACCAGTGCGTGGAACCATCGGCGGGCTTGTGCTTGGTCGTGCGCGCCAGCACACGCGCCTCAAGGCGGTCGGTGACCTTGTAGCGCTGGCGACCGGCATGGCGAGAAAACAAGCCTGCCAAACGGTCAGCGGCAAAGCGCTTGCTCCAGAGAGCAATGTAGCTGTCATTGCAATCGAGCTTGGCCCTGATGGCGCTCCAAGTCAGTCCCTCGGCAAGCAGCAAGATCAGACGCGCACGACGCGCCAAATCCGCTCGAACGGCCCTTCCATTGGCTTGCTGCCGCAGTTCCACGATTTCGGCTTCGGTCAAGTTCATCGTGTCTTCCAAGGAGGTAATTTACTATCTATTTAAACGTTATGGGCTACTAGCTTCAGGGGCATGATCGGCGCGCGCCTCCCGCCCAAACCGTCGGGCGCCAGGCTCAGCCCCCGAACTCATCGCCCAGCGCATGCGCGCGCTGCTCGGCGGCGCGTATCGCAGCCTCGAAACTGGCGCCGATGCCAGCGCCATCCATCGATTGCAGCGCGGCATGGGTGGTGCCGCCTTTGGAGGTAACGCGCTGGCGCAGCAGCGCAGGGGGCTCGTCCGAACGGCGGGCCAGCTCTGCGGCGCCGGCAAAAGTAGCCACGGCCAACTGGTGCGCCTGCGGCTGCGACAAACCCATGGCGCTGCCGGCGCGGGTCATGGCTTCGAGGAAGTAAAACACATAGGCCGGGCCCGAACCCGACAAGGCGGTGACGGCGTCGAGCAGTGGCTCGCGCTCCACCCACAGGAATTCGCCGGTACAGGCCATGATGGCTTCGACGCTCTGGCGCTCGGCAGCGCCGACGGCGGCGCGCGCATACAGCGCGCTGATGCCCTTGCCCACCAGCGCGGGCGTGTTGGGCATGGTGCGCACCACGCGCTCGCAGTCCAGCCACCGGGCGATGCTGTCCGATCGAATGCCGGCCGCCACGCTCAGTTGCAGCGCCGCCCGGACATGGGCCTTGGCCTGTGCCGCAGCGTCCTTGAAGGTCTGGGGCTTGATGGCCCAGACCACGATCCCGGCGCGTTGCAGGGCGCTGCCGGCCTCGGGCTGCGCCGCGATGCCGTAGCGCTCGTGCAAGGCCGCGCGCGCTTGGCTCCAAGGCTCGACCACCTCGATCTGCCCGGCAGGATGGCCCTGGCGGATCAGCCCGCCGATGATGGCGCTGGCCATATTGCCGCCGCCAATGAAGGCAATGACCGGCAGGGCCTGTGCGGAAGATGCGGATGCGGTGTGCTGGCTCATGGTGCGTGCCCGGTGGCGGATGACGAACAGGGGCCACGATGGTAGCGCGCCCCTGGCACCGGTCCACCGACCGGCCTCCCCCCGCTCCAGCAGCCAGCTTTGGCCGGATGGCGCGGAGATTTGGGGCCGTTACCCCCGCCATCGGCCCGAGGGCCAGCCCCCGCCCCGGGTCTTTCACCGCAAGATGATCAGCGCGCTGTGGCTTGGCGCACCGCATGTTCCCAGTGCGCCATCAACTCCTGCGCGCGGGCACGGTCCAGGCGGGGCTCGAAGCGGCGCTCAGCGCGCCACAGTTGCGCCAACTCGTCGGTGCTGTGGTACAGGTCGCTGGACAGTCCGGCCAAGTAGGCCGCGCCCAGCGCGGTGGTTTCTATGACCGCAGGGCGCAACACCGGAATGCCCAGCAGGTCGGCCTGGAACTGCATCAGCAGGTCATTGATGCAGGCGCCGCCGTCGACGCGCAACTCGCTCACCGGCGCGCCACCGGCGGCCACGGCATCACGGCCCATGGCCTGCAGCAGGGCGGCGCTTTGGTAGGCGATGCTCTCCAGCGCGGCGCGTGCAATATGGGCCAGCGTGCTGCCGCGCGTCAGGCCGGTAATGCTGCCGCGCGCCTCGGGCTTCCAGTACGGTGCGCCCAGGCCGGTGAAGGCCGGCACCATCATCACGCCGCCGGCGTCGGGCACGCTGTGCGCCAGCGCTTCGATCCCGGCGCTGCTGGTGATGGCGCGCAGGCCGTCGCGCAGCCACTGCACCACGGCACCGCCGATGAAGACGCTGCCCTCCATCGCATAGGCCCGCTGCGCAAGCGCCGGCTCGGCCTGCCCGGAGCCAGCGCCAGGCTTGGGCGCCAGTTGCGCGGCGCTGGTGGTCAACAGGCCGTTGTCCGAGGTCTGGAATCTGGCGCCCAGGTGCATCAGCATGAAGCAGCCCGTGCCGTAGGTGTTCTTGGCCATGCCGGCGGTAAAGCAGGCCTGGCCGAACAGCGCGCTTTGCTGGTCGCCCGCCACGCCGCCGATGCGTATGCCGTGGCCGAGCAGATCGGCGGCGGTGTCGCCAAAATCGGCGCTCGACGGCAGCACCTCGGGCATCAGCGCCCGGGGAATGCGCAGCAGGGCCAGCAGATCGTCGTCCCACTGGTTGGTGTGCACGTTCAAGAGCATGGTGCGCGCTGCGTTGCTCACGTCGGTCAGATGCCGCTGGCCGTGGGTGAGCTTCCATATGAGCCAACTGTCCACCGTGCCGAAGGCCAACTCGCCGCGCTCGGCGGCTTCGCGCGCACCGGGCACATGGTCCAGCAGCCATTGCAGCTTGCTGCCCGAGAAGTACGCGTCGATCAGCAGCCCGGTCTTGGCCTGTATGGCGCCCGCGTGGCCCTGCTCGCGCAGTTGGGCGCAGGCGGGCTCGGCGCGGCGGTCCTGCCACACGATGGCGTGGTGCACGGGCTGGCCGGTCTTGCGGTTCCAGAGCACCGTGGTCTCGCGCTGGTTGGCGATGCCCACGGCGCGCACGGCGTTGGCGGCGATGCCCGCCTTGGCGAGCGCCGCGCGCGCGGTGGCCAGTTGGCTGCGCCAGATCTCCAGCGGGTCGTGCTCCACCCAGCCGGGCCGGGGGTAGATCTGGGGCAGCTCCAATTGGGCCTGGGCCACGATGCGGCCGTGTTCGTCGAAGACGATGCTGCGGGAACTGGAGGTGCCTTGGTCGAGGGCGAGCAGGTAGGTCATGGCGGGCAAGGATAAGGCCGTCGTCTAGTGTCGCGTCACGGATCAGATGTCATAGGCTGCGCGCAGCCATCGGAGCGCAGCGCAAGGCGCATCGCGCAGCCCATACCGATCTGTATTGGCAAGCGATGCAACGCCGCGATGCGCTTCGATGGCCAGCGCAGACCGGCAGATGATCGGTGACGCGACACTAGGCGGCAACGGTGCAGAGCACCTCGGCGTCCCGCAGCAGCGCGGGAAAAGGCTCGGGCGGCGGGGCGTCGGTGAACAGGCGGTCGATCTGGCCGAGCGTGGCCAGTTGCACCATGGCCGGGCGGTTGAACTTGCTGTGGTCGGCGGCCAGCCAGACCTCGCGCGCGTGCTCGATGATGGTCTGCGCCACTTTCACCTCGCGGTAGTCGAAGTCGCGCAGCGAGCCGTCGGTCTCGATGCCCGAGATGCCGATGAGCGCGATGTCCACCTTGAACTGGCGGATGAAGTCCACCGCCGCCTCGCCCACGATGCCCCGGTCGCGCGTGCGCACCACGCCGCCCGCCACGATCACCTCGCACTCGGGGTTGCTGCTCAGGATGGCGGCCACGTTCAGGTTGTTGGTGATCACGCGCAGGCCCCGGTGGTGCAGCAGCGCCTTGGCGATGGCCTCGGTGGTGGTGCCAATGTTCAGGATCAGCGAGCAGTCGTGCGGCACCTGGCTGGCCACGGCGCGCGCGATGCGCGCCTTGCCTTCGGCATCGAGCGTTTCGCGCTGCGTGTGGGCCAGGTTCTCCACCGTGGAACCGGGCACCCGCACGCCACCGTGGAAGCGCGTGAGCAGGCCCGATTCGGCCAGCCGCTGCACGTCGCGGCGCACGGTCTGCAAGGTCACGCTCAGGGTTGCGGCGAGCTGCTCTACCGTGACGGACTTGCGCGCGCGCACTTCTTCGAGCAGCAGCAGTTGGCGGGGATTCGTATTCACGCGGTGTACGGATAGGGCAGTGCAGTTACTGTAAATCGAACGAAATGGAACTGAATAAGGGTAAGCATTGATTAAATACGATCAAAAAAGAACAAAAATGAACGTAATCGAAAACCAAGAGAGCCTGCTGCGCCGCCATGCAGCGCGGCTGGAATCTTCACAAGGCCCCGGGGCTACAAGGAAAGGCATGCGTGATGCGGCTGGCATTGGACAGCATCAGCAAGAAGGTGGGGGCGCAGACTTGGCTCCATGAGATGCGCCTGGCGCTGCACAGCGGCGCCGTCACGGTGCTGCTGGGCGCCACGCAGGCGGGCAAGACCAGCCTCATGCGCATCATGGCCGGGCTGGACCCGCCCACGGCGGGCCGCGTGACGGTGGACGGCGTGGACGTGACCGGCATGCCGGTGCGCGAGCGCAACGTGGCCATGGTGTACCAGCAGTTCATCAACTACCCCTCGATGAAGGTGGCGGCGAACATCGCATCGCCCCTCAAACTGCGCGGCGAAAAGAACATCGAGGCCCGCGTGCGCGAACTGGCCAGCCGCCTGCACATCGAGATGCTCCTGGAGCGCTATCCGTCCGAACTCTCGGGCGGCCAGCAGCAGCGCGTGGCGCTGGCGCGCGCACTGGCCAAGGGCGCGCCGCTGATGCTGCTGGACGAACCCCTGGTGAATCTGGACTACAAGTTGCGCGAGGAACTGCGCGAGGAACTGAGCCCACTGTTCGCAGCCGGGCAGTCCACCGTGGTGTATGCCACCACCGAGCCGGGCGAAGCCCTGCTGCTGGGCGGCTACACGGCGGTGCTCGACGAAGGCCGGCTGCTGCAGTACGGCCCCACGGCCGATGTGTTCCACGCGCCCGATTCGCTGCGCGTGGCGCGCGCCTTCAGCGATCCGCCCATGAACCTGGTCGCCGCATCGGCCACCGCGCAGGGCGTGCGCCTGCAGGGCGGCGCGGAACTGGCGCTGCCCCTGCCGCAGGACATGGCAGCGACGGCTGAACTGACCATGGGCGTGCGCGCCAGCGCGCTGCGCGTGCAGGCCCGCCCTGGCGATGTGGGCGTGGCCGGGGTGGTGGAACTGTCGGAAATCTCCGGCTCCGACACCTTCGTGCATGCCTGCACACCCTGGGGCGGTCTGGTGGCGCAGTTGACCGGCGTGCATTACTTTGAACTGGGGACGGCCATCACGCTGCACCTGGACCCGGCGCAGGCCTACGTGTTTGGCGCCGACGGCCGGCTGGCATGGGCGCCCGCGCGCCAGGGAAGGCGCTGAGATGGCGCGCATCAGTCTGGACCTGGCGCATTCGTACCAGCCCCACCCCCGGCAAGACAGCGACTACGCGCTGCTGCCGCTCGAGATGGCGTTCGAAGATGGCGGCGCCTATGCGCTGCTGGGCCCCTCGGGCTGTGGCAAGAGCACCATGCTCAACATCATGTCGGGCCTGCTCGTGCCTTCGCACGGCAAGGTGCTCTTCGATGGCCGCGACATGACGCGAGCGAGCCCGCAGGAGCGCAACATCGCGCAGGTGTTCCAGTTCCCCGTGGTCTACGACACCATGACGGTGGCCGAGAACCTCGCCTTTCCGCTCAAGAACCGCAAGGTGCCCGAGCAGCAGATCCGCCGGCGCGTGGGGCAAATCGCCGAGATGCTGGAGCTGAGCGGCCAACTCGACCAGCGCGCGGCGGGCCTGTCGGCCGATGCCAAGCAAAAGATCTCGCTGGGCCGGGGGCTGGTGCGCCCGGACGTGGCGGCCGTGCTGTTCGACGAGCCGCTCACGGTGATCGACCCGCGCCTGAAGTGGCAGTTGCGGCGCAAGCTCAAGCAGATCCACCATGAGCTCCAGCTCACGCTGATCTACGTGACGCACGACCAGGTAGAGGCGCTCACCTTCGCCGACCAGGTGGTGGTGATGACGCGCGGACGCGCGCTGCAGACGGGTTCGGCGGATGCGCTGTTCGAGCGGCCCCGGCATGTGTTCGTGGGGTATTTCATCGGCTCGCCCGGCATGAACTTCCTGCCCGCCCGCATGGAGGGCGGCCGCCTCGATGTGGCCGGCCACCGCCTGCAGATCCCGGCGGGGCGCGCCCTGCCCGCAGGCGGCCTGCAGGTGGGCGTGCGGCCCGAGTACCTGGCGCTCGCACCCGCGCAGCAGCCGGGGGCGCTGCCCTGCACCGTGTCGCAGGTGCAGGACATCGGCACCTGCCTGATGCTGACCGCCAAGGTGGGCGAGCACACGCTCAAGGCGCGCTTGAGCCCTGCAACGCGGCTGCCCTCGGCGGGCGACACCGTCTGGCTTCAGGTGCTGGGCGAACACACCTGCTTTTATCGAAACGAGGAGTTGCTGGCATGAGTGCTGCCCGGTCGCCCGAAGGCGCTCGGCACCGCAGTGCGAAGCACGGGGGTTGCCAATGAGTTCGACGACCAAACCGGTGAACCAGAGGGCCTGGTTCCTGATTCTTCCGGTCATTGTCTGCGTGGCCTTCTCGGCCATCCTGCCGCTGATGACGGTGGTCAACTACTCGGTGCAGGACATCATCAGCCCCGAGCGCCGCGTGTTCGTGGGCACCGAGTGGTTCGCCGCCGTGATGCGCGACGAGGAACTGCACGCCGCGCTGTGGCGCCAGCTCAGCTTCTCGCTGGCCGTGCTCGCGGTGGAGATCCCGCTGGGCATCCTGCTCGCGCTGTCGATGCCCACGCAGGGGTGGAAGTCTTCCGCCGTGCTCGTGGTGGTGGCCCTGTCGCTGCTGATCCCGTGGAACGTGGTGGGCACGATCTGGCAGATCTTTGGCCGCTCGGACATCGGCCTCATGGGCCGCATGTTGCAGGCGCTGGGCATCGAATACAGCTACACGGGCAACGCCACGCAGGCCTGGCTCACGGTGCTGCTGATGGACGTGTGGCACTGGACGCCGCTCGTCGCGCTGCTGGCGTTCGCGGGGCTGCGCTCGATCCCCGGCGCGTACTACCAGGCCGCCCGCATCGACGGCGCGAGCAAGTTCGCCGTGTTCCGCTACATCCAACTGCCCAAGATGCGTGGCGTGCTCATGATCGCGGTGCTGCTGCGCTTCATGGACAGTTTCATGATCTACACCGAGCCCTTCGTGCTCACGGGCGGCGGGCCGGGCAATGCGACGACCTTCCTGTCGCAGTACCTGACGCAAAAAGCCGTGGGCCAGTTCGACCTGGGCCCCGCCGCCGCGTTCTCGCTGATCTATTTCTTCATCATCTTGCTGCTGTGCTTCGTCCTCTACAACTGGATGCAGCGCGTGGGCACATCCGCCAAGGAGGGCGCAGGCCATGAATGAGCCCCGCCTGCAGAAACGCACGCTGTTCCTGATCGCCTATCTGGTGTTCGCCGTGCTGCCCATCTACTGGATGGTCAACATGAGCTTCAAGACCAACGAGGAGATCCTGTCGAGCTTCTCGCTCTGGCCCCGGCACTTCACCTGGGCCAACTACGAGACCATCTTCAGCGATGCGTCCTGGTACTCGGGCTACATCAACAGCCTGATCTACGTGGCCATCAACACGGCGATCTCGCTCACGGTGGCGCTGCCTGCGGCCTATGCCTTCTCGCGCTACCAGTTCCTGGGCGACAAGCATGTGTTCTTCTGGCTGCTGACCAACCGCATGACGCCGCCGGCCGTGTTCCTGCTGCCGTTCTTCCAGCTCTACACCACCGTGGGGCTCATGGACACGCACATCGCCGTGGCGCTGGCGCACCTGCTGTTCAACGTGCCGCTGGCGGTGTGGATTCTCGAAGGCTTCATGAGCGGCATCCCGCGCGAGATCGACGAGACGGCCTACATCGACGGCTACGGCTTCGCGCGCTTTTTCGTGACCATCTTTTTGCCGCTCATCAAGGCCGGCGTGGGCGTGGCGGCGTTCTTCTGCTTCATGTTCAGTTGGGTGGAACTGCTGCTGGCGCGCACGCTGACCAGCGTCAACGCCAAGCCCATCGTGGCCACCATGACGCGCACCGTGAGCGCCTCGGGCATGGACTGGGCCACGCTGGCTGCCGCCGGCGTGCTGACCATCGTGCCCGGCGCCATCGTGATCTGGTTCGTGCGCCACTACATCGCCAAGGGTTTCGCGATGGGCCGTGTCTGAGGAGTCCGCGCAATGTTCGACTGGATGGCCTGGACCACCCCGGTGGCCGTGTTCTTCGTCTGCATCGTGCTCATGCTGATCGGCATGACGGTCTGGGAGATCCGCTCCCCCACCACGCTGCGCAAGGGGTTCCTGCCGATCGCGACCACGCGCGGCGACCGGCTCTTCATCGGCCTGCTGTCGGCCGCCTACGTGAACCTGATCTTTGTCGGGCTGAGCGGCCGCATCGCCCAGTGGCTGGGCCTGGCCGGCGAGCCTTCGGTGTGGTTCGGTTTCGTGGCGTCCATGGCGCTGCTGGTGCTGGTCATGCGCAAGGGCTGATGGGTGAGTTTCAGATTGAAATGTCTTTGAAGCCATTGAATCGAAAGCGCTGACAGCTATTATTTTTGAATATTGCAAGCGCTGGCTCCATTTCCCCCGGGGCCGGTGTCCATCCACCATGGGGGTTCCATCTGAGGAGACAGCAATGAAGGTGCAGTTCAAGGCGATCGCACTCGCCGCCACGACCCTGGCTTTGGGGCAGGCTGCCTGGGCCGGCGAGGCCGAAGCCAAGAAGTGGATCGACAACGAGTTCCAGCCATCCACGCTGAGCAAGGAGCGGCAGATGGCCGAGATGAAGTGGTTCATCGATGCCGCCAAAAAGCTGCAGACCAAGGGCGTGAAAGAAATCTCGGTGGTGTCCGAGACCATCACCACGCACGAATACGAGTCCAAGACGCTGGCCAAGGCGTTCGAGGAGATCACGGGCATCAAGGTCAAGCACGACCTGATCCAGGAAGGCGACGTGGTCGAGAAGTTGCAGACCTCGATGCAGTCGGGCCGCTCGATCTACGACGGTTGGATCTCGGACTCGGACTTGATCGGCACCCACTACCGCTACGGCAAGATCATGAACCTGACCGACTACATGAGCGGCGCGGGCAAGGAATTCACGAACCCCGGCATCGACCTGAAGGACTACATCGGCACCAAGTTCACCACCGCGCCCGACGGCAAGCTCTACCAGTTGCCCGACCAGCAGTTCGCCAACCTGTACTGGTTCCGCGCCGACCTGTTCGAGCGCAAGGACATCAAGGACAAGTTCAAGGCCAGGTACGGCTACGACCTGGGCGTGCCGCTGAACTGGAGCGCCTACGAGGACATCGCCGAGTTCTTCACCAACGACGTGAAGACCATCGACGGCAAGCCGATCCATGGCCACATGGACTACGGCAAGAAAGACCCGTCGCTGGGCTGGCGCTTCACCGATGCGTGGCTGTCGATGGCGGGCACCGCCGACATCGGCGCGCCCAACGGCCTGCCGATCGACGAATGGGGCATCCGCGTGGCCGACGACAAGTGCACGCCCGTGGGCGCCTCGGTGGCCCGTGGCGGCGCCACCAACTCGCCCGCCGCCGTCTACGCGCTGACCAAGTACGTGGACTGGATGAAAAAGTACGCGCCCAAAGAAGCCATGGGCATGACCTTCGGTGAATCCGGTCCCGTGCCCGCCCAGGGCCAGATCGCGCAGCAGATCTTCTGGTACACCGCCTTCACCGCCGACATGACCAAGCCCGGCCTGCCCGTGGTGAACGCGGACGGCACGCCCAAGTGGCGCATGGCCCCCGGCCCCAACGGCCCCTACTGGAAGCAGGGCATGCAAAACGGCTACCAGGACGTTGGCTCGTGGACCTTCTTCAAGGAGCACAACCCCGACCGCACGGCCGCCGCCTGGCTGTACGCGCAGTTCGTGACGGCCAAGACCGCCTCGCTCAGGAAAACCATCGTGGGCCTGACGCCGATCCGCGAAAGCGACATCCAGTCCAAGGCCATGACCGACCTGGCGCCCAAACTGGGCGGCCTGGTCGAGTTCTACCGCAGCCCGGCCCGCGTGGCCTGGTCGCCCACCGGCACCAACGTGCCCGACTACCCCAAACTGGCCCAGCTCTGGTGGAAGAACGTGGCCCAGGCCGTCACGGGCGAGAAGACCCCGCAAGGCGCCATGGACACGCTGGCCGACGAGATGGACCAGGTGATGGCCCGCCTGGAGCGCGCGGGCATGGCCCACTGCGCGCCCAAGCTGAACCCCAAGAGCGATCCTTCCAAGTGGCTGAGCGACAAGCAGGCGCCATGGGCCAAACTGGCCAATGAAAAGCCCAAGGGCGAAACCATCGCCTACAGCCTGCTGCTGCAGGCATGGAAGGACGGCAAGGCGCGCTGACCATCGGACGCCCCGTCAAGCCCATCGTCGCACCCAGCCAGGGCATGCGCATCGTGGTGGAGCGCGATTTCCTTGCCTCCGACCATGCCCTGATGGTGCCCAAAACGGCAGATGGCCGGGTGCTGTTCACGGTTCCATGGCTGGGCAAACTGATCCCGGGCACCACGGACAGCCCGCGGCGGGACATCGTGCGCGAACCCGAGCCGTTCAGCGAAGAAGTGGCCTTTATCCTCGTGTCGCGTCACCGATCATCTGTCGGTCCGCGCTGGCCATCGAAGCGCATCGCGGCGTTGCATCGCTTGCCAATACGCTCGGTATGGGCTGCGCGATGCGCCTTGCGCTGCGCTCCGATGGCTGCGCGCAGCCTACGACATCTGATCGGTGACTCGACACTAGAGGAATCGGCGCGCTACCTGACCCGTGCGCCGAAAATCGGGGACATCCGGAGCATCCGGGTGGGCCTGAGGCCCCTGGTAAAGCCTCAGGACGACGAGGGCGACAACACCAAGAGCCTGCGCCGCGAGCACACCGTGCTGGCCAGCCGCAGCGGCCTCGTCGCGGTGGCGGGGGCAAGTAGAGCACCTACCGCGCCATGGCCGAGGATGTGTTGCAAAAATGCTTCACTGCGGGGCTGCTGTCGGAAAAGCCCGCAGGGGCGACCAACCACCTGCCCCGGGTGGGCGCGCCCGAGGGGGCGAGGGGGCGGTGAGCACCGCATCAGCCAGGCGCAGGGGCTGCACTCGTATGGCAGCGAGGCGGCCATGGTGCAGGGCCTGCCGGGGGCGGACATCGATCTGGGCGGGGACTGAGCGCCGCCATGCTGCGGTTTGCCGCCTGCCATGGATATGCCTGCACGGTGGAAGACATGCTCGCCCGCCGTTCCAGGCTGCTGTTCCTCGACGCGCGCCAGGCCATCGAACTGGCGCCCGCAGTGGCGCAGTCGTTGCGCGAGGAACTGGGCACCGATCCGGGGTTCGACGCGTTCCTGGCACCCGCGCAACGGTATCTGCATGTCCCCGCCCAACTTCGCGCTTGACTTTTCAAAAGTCCTTTGCCACAATAGCCGGCTTCGCTCGAAGGAGCGGAATTTCTGCCCAGCGGGAAGTGCTGCAAATGGTTTGCGGCGCGGACGACGGGCCCAAGACTGGCTGGCTGACCTGCCGCCCTTGAGAGGTTCTCGGGGGCTGCTGTCTTTCGGTGCAAGTTGGGAACATTGAAATGATCCAGACAGAATCCCGGTTAGAAGTCGCCGACAACACCGGCGCCAAGTCCGTCCTGTGCATCAAGGTGCTGGGCGGCTCCAAGCGTCGCTACGCCAGCGTTGGCGACATCATCAAGGTCAGCGTCAAGGAAGCGGCGCCGCGCGGGCGCGTCAAAAAAGGCGAGATCTACAGCGCGGTGGTGGTGCGCACGGCCAAGGGCATCCGCCGTGGTGATGGCTCGCTGGTCAAATTCGATGGCAACGCAGCAGTGTTGCTCAACGCCAAACTGGAGCCCATCGGCACCCGCATCTTCGGACCCGTGACACGCGAACTGCGTACCGAGAAGTTCATGAAGATCGTGTCGCTGGCTCCTGAAGTTCTTTGAAGGAGGCGCCATGAACAAGATTCGCAAGGGCGACGAAGTCATCGTGCTGGCCGGCCGCGACAAGGGCAAGCGCGGCACGGTGTCGCAACGCAAGGATGATTCGTATCTGCTCATCGAGGGCATCAACCTGGTCAAGAAGCACGCCAAGCCCAACCCGTTGAAGGGTACGACCGGCGGCATCATCCAAAAGACCATGCCGATCCATCAGTCCAACGTGGCCGTATTCAATGCCGCTACCGGCAAGGCCGACCGCGTGGGCATCAAGGTGCAATCCGACGGTACACGCGTGCGCGTGTTCAAGTCCAGCGGCACCGAAATCAAGGGGACCTGAGAGGCAGCCATGGCACGACTCCAAGCAATTTACCGCGACAAGCTCGTCCCCGAACTGATCCGGCAATTCGGCTACAGCTCGCCGATGCAGGTTCCCCGTCTGAGCAAGATCACCCTGAACATGGGCGTGAGCGAGGCCGTCTCGGACAAGAAGGTGATGGACAGCGCCGTCGCCGACCTGACCCGGATCGCGGGTCAAAAACCGGTGGTGACCAAGGCCAAAAAGGCCATTGCCGGCTTCAAGATCCGCGAAGGCCAGGCCATCGGTTGCATGGTCACGCTGCGTGGCGTGCAGATGTATGAGTTCCTCGACCGTTTCGTGACCGTGGCCCTGCCGCGGGTGCGTGACTTTCGGGGCATCTCGGGCCGCTCCTTCGACGGCCGCGGCAACTACAACGTCGGCGTCAAGGAGCAGATCATTTTTCCTGAAATCGAGTACGACAAGGTCGATGCACTGCGTGGTCTCAATGTCAGCATCACCACCACGGCCCGGACCGACGAAGAAGCCAAGGCGCTTCTGGCCGGGTTCCGTTTCCCGTTCAAGAATTGAGGCCAAGCATGGCTAAAGTAGCTTTGATCCAGCGCGAACTCAAGCGCGAAAAACTGGTCGCCAAGTACGCAAAGAAATATGTGCAGCTCAAGGCCATCGCCGGCGACGCCAAGCGCAGCGACGCAGAGCGTGAAGCCGCCCGCCTGGGTCTGCAAAAGCTCCCGCGCAACGCGAACCCGACACGCCAGCGCAACCGCTGCGCCATCACCGGGCGTCCGCGTGGCACTTTCCGTCAATTCGGCCTGGCGCGCGCCAAGATCCGCGAAATGGCTTTTGCAGGCGATATCCCCGGTATCACCAAGGCCAGTTGGTAAGCCAAGCAGGAGTGATTGAACATGAGCATGAGTGATCCCATCGCTGACTTGCTGACCCGCATCCGCAATGCGCAGATGGTCGCCAAGCCCACGGTCATGGTGCCTTCTTCCAAAGTGAAGGTCGCCATCGCCCAGGTGCTGAAGGACGAGGGCTATATCGACGGCTTCCAGGTCAAGACCGAAGCCGGCAAGTCGGAACTCGAAATTGCGCTGAAGTACTACGCAGGCCGCCCGGTGATCGAGCGCATCGAGCGTGTCAGCCGCCCTGGCCTGCGGGTCTACAAGGGCCGCGATGCCATTCCGCAGGTCATGAACGGTCTGGGTGTGGCCATTGTCACCACGCCCAAGGGCGTAATGACCGATCGCAAGGCGCGCGCTACCGGCGTCGGTGGCGAAGTGCTGTGCTACGTGGCCTGACCCGCAGCACGGAGGAGAAACTGCAATGTCCCGAGTAGCAAAAATGCCCGTCACCATCCCCGCTGGCGTGGATGTGTCCGTGAAAGATGACCAGATCGCCGTCAAGGGCGCTGGTGGCACGCTGTCGCTTGCCCAAAATGTGCTGGTCAAGGTGACGAGCAGCGACGGCAAGCTCCGCTTCGAGCCGGCCAACGAGTCCCGCCAAGCCAACGCAATGAGCGGCACGCTGCGCCAGTTGGTCAACAACATGGTGCTCGGCGTCAGCAAGGGCTTCGAGAAAAAGCTCAGCCTGGTAGGCGTGGGTTACAAGGCAGCGGCCGCCGGCGCCAAGCTGAACCTGGTGGTGGGCTACTCGCATCCGGTCAATATCGACATGCCCGCCGGCATCACGGTGACCACCCCTACGCCCACGGAGGTGGTGGTCAAGGGAGCAGATCGCCAGCGCGTGGGCCAGATCGCTGCCGAGATTCGTGCCGTCCGCCCGCCCGAGCCTTACAAGGGCAAGGGCATCCGTTACGCGGACGAAAAGATCACGATCAAAGAGACCAAGAAGAAATAAGGAACTGCAACATGTTGACCAAGAAAGAGCAGCGTCTCCGCCGTTCGCGCCAGACCCGCATCCGCATTGCCCAGCAAGGCGTGGCGCGCCTGACCGTGAACCGCACCAACCTGCATATCTACGCCAATGTGATTTCCGACGACGGCAGCAAGGTGCTGGCCAGCGCATCGACGGCCGAGGCCGAGGTGCGCCAGTCGCTCGGCGCAGCGGGCAAGGGCGGCAATGCCGCTGCCGCCCGGATCATCGGCCTGCGCATCGCCGAAAAGGCCAAGGCCGCCGGCATCCAGAAGGTGGCATTCGATCGCGCAGGCTTTGCCTACCACGGCCGCGTCAAGGCATTGGCCGACGCTGCCCGTGAGGCCGGCCTGCAGTTCTAAGCGGAACGGAATGAAAAATGGCTAAATTTCAACCCAAAGTGCAAGACGAAGGCCGTGACGACGGTCTGCGCGAAAAAATGATCGCGGTCAACCGCGTGACCAAGGTCGTCAAGGGCGGCCGGATTCTCGGTTTCGCCGCACTGACCGTGGTGGGCGACGGTGACGGCCGCGTCGGCATGGGCAAGGGCAAGTCCAAGGAAGTGCCTGCCGCCGTGCAAAAAGCGATGGAAGAAGCCCGCCGCAACATGGTCAAGGTGTCGCTCAAGAACGGCACCATCCACCACAATGTGACCGGCCACCATGGCGCCGCTGTCGTGATGATGGCGCCCGCGCCCAAGGGTGCCGGCATCATCGCCGGTGGCCCGATGCGCGCAGTCTTCGAGGTGCTGGGGGTGACCGATATCGTGGCCAAGAGCCATGGTTCGTCCAACCCCTACAACATGGTTCGCGCCACCTTCGATGCCTTGGTCCACTCGACCACGGCCTCGCAGGTTGCAGCCAAACGTGGCAAAACGGTCGAAGACATCTTCGCCTGACCGGACTCGCATATGACTACGCAACAAACCGTCAAGATTCAACTGGTGCGCAGCCCGATCGGCACCAAGGAATCGCACCGCGCCACCGTTCGCGGCCTGGGTCTGCGCAAGCTCAACAGCGTGAGCCAGTTGCAGGACACGCCCGAAGTGCGCGGCATGATCAACAAGATCAGCTATCTGCTCAAAGTCCTCTGAGGGATCCGTCCATGCAACTCAATAGCATCAAGCCCGCCGCCGGCGCCAAGCATGCCAAGCGCCGAGTCGGCCGTGGCATCGGCTCCGGCCTGGGCAAAACCGCTGGCCGCGGCCACAAGGGTCAGAAGTCCCGCGCCGGCGGCTACCACAAGGTCGGTTTCGAGGGCGGTCAAATGCCGCTGCAGCGGCGTCTGCCCAAGCGCGGTTTCAAATCGCAGTCGCTGCGCTTCAACGCCGAAGTGACGCTGACGACGCTCGATCGGCTCGGCTTGGCCGAAGTCGATGTTCTGGCATTGAAGCAGGCCGGTCTGGTCGGCGAACTGATCAAAGTGGTCAAGGTCATCAAGAGCGGCGCCCTGAACCGGGCGGTCAAGCTCAGCGGTGTGGGCGTAACGGCCGGTGCCAAGGCGGCCATCGAAGCTGCCGGTGGCAGCGTCGCCTGAGCAGCGCCGCTACCGAAGAAAGATATCTGTGGCTACAGGCGCAATTCAAATTGCAAAAACCGGCAAATTCGGCGACTTGCGCCGGCGCCTGGTTTTTCTGTTGCTGGCGCTGGTCGTGTACCGCATCGGGGCGCATATCCCTGTGCCCGGTATCGACCCGGCCCAGTTGCAGCGGCTGTTCAGTGGCCAGCAAGGAGGCATCCTGAACCTGTTCAACATGTTCTCGGGGGGCGCGCTGTCGCGCTTTACGGTTTTCGCCCTGGGAATCATGCCGTACATCTCGGCCTCGATCATCATGCAACTGATGACCTATGTGCTGCCCCAGTTCGAGCAGTTGAAAAAGGAAGGCGAAGCCGGGCGCAGGAAAATCACGCAGTACACGCGCTATGGCACCTTGGGTCTGGCCCTGTTTCAGTCCCTGGGGATTGCGGTGGCACTGGAGAGCTCCGCCGGTCTGGTGCTCAGCCCGGGCTTGGGTTTTCGCATGACGGCCGTGGTGAGTCTGACGGCCGGAACGATGTTCCTGATGTGGCTGGGCGAGCAGATTACCGAGCGGGGTCTGGGCAACGGCATCTCGATCCTGATCTTCAGCGGCATTGCGGCCGGCTTGCCCGGCTCCATCGGCGGGCTGCTGGAATTGGTGCGCACCGGGGCGATGAGCATTCTGGCGGCGATCTTCATCGTCATCGTCGTCGCGCTGGTGACTTACTTCGTGGTGTTCGTCGAGCGTGGTCTGCGCAAGATTCTGGTCAACCACGCCCGTCGGCAGGTAGGCAACAAGGTCTACGGCGCCCAATCCTCGCACCTGCCGCTCAAGCTGAACATGGCCGGCGTGATTCCGCCGATCTTTGCCTCGTCGATCATCTTGCTGCCGGCAACGGTGGTGAATTGGTTCAGCGCCGGTGAGTCCATGCGCTGGCTGAAGGACATCTCGGGGGCACTGACCCCGGGCCAGCCCATTTATGTGATGTTCTATGCCGCTGCGATCATCTTTTTCTGTTTCTTTTACACGGCGCTGGTGTTCAACAGCCGTGAAACGGCAGACAACCTGAAAAAAAGCGGGGCCTTCATTCCCGGCATACGCCCCGGTGAGCAGACCGCCCGTTACATCGACAAAATCCTGGTGCGTCTGACCCTGGCCGGCGCCGTCTACATCACTTTTGTCTGCCTGCTGCCGGAGTTCCTGATCCTGAAGTACAACGTTCCGTTCTACTTTGGCGGGACATCGCTGCTGATCATCGTGGTGGTGACCATGGACTTCATGGCCCAGGTGCAGAACTACATGATGTCGCAGCAGTACGAATCGCTGCTCAAAAAAGCCCGATTCAAAGGTGGCGCGTGATGGCTGATGGGTTGATGGACGCAATGGGCAAAAGCGCGAAATGTTGCCTGGCGATCGCTGGCGCGCAAGCATGGTGCTTCGTGCCAAACCGCCGGGACGGATGGGCAATTTTCAGGAGAATGCAATGAGAGTTTCGGCTTCGGTGAAAAAAATCTGCCGCAACTGCAAGATCATCCGCCGCAAAGGTGTGGTGCGCGTGATCTGCACGGATCTGCGCCACAAGCAGCGCCAGGGTTGATTGGAAAGAGAATCAGAGGACGCATATGGCACGTATCGCAGGCATTAATATCCCGCCGCACAAGCATGCGGAAATCGGTTTGACCGCCATTTTCGGCATTGGTCGCAACCGCGCGCGCAAGATTTGCGACGCATCCGGAATCGCTTACAGCAAGAAGATCAAGGATCTGACGGATGGCGATCTGGAAAAAATTCGTGTGCAAATCGAGCAGTTCACCATCGAAGGCGACCTGCGCCGCGAAACCACGATGAACATCAAGCGCTTGATGGACATCGGCTGCTACCGGGGTTTTCGTCATCGCCGCGGTCTGCCCGTGCGCGGTCAACGCACCCGTACCAATGCCCGCACCCGCAAGGGGCCGCGCAAGGGCGCCGCTGCACTGAAGAAATAAAGCGATTGAAAGATCATCATGGCCAAGTCTCCTGTCAATAACGCAGCCCAGCGTGTGCGCAAGAAAGTCCGCAAAAATGTCGCGGACGGTATTGCGCATGTGCATGCTTCGTTCAACAACACCATCATCACGATCACCGATCGACAAGGCAATGCCTTGTCCTGGGCATCGTCCGGTGGCCAGGGTTTCAAGGGCTCGCGCAAGTCGACCCCGTTCGCGGCCCAGGTGGCATCGGAAGTGGCTGGCCGCGCTGCCATCGACCAGGGCATCAAGAATCTCGATGTGGAAATCAGAGGCCCCGGCCCTGGCCGTGAATCCTCGGTGCGCGCGCTGGGCGCACTGGGCATCCGCATTACGTCGATCTCCGATGTGACCCCGGTGCCGCACAACGGCTGCCGCCCGCAAAAGCGCCGGCGGATCTGAGCGCAGGATCTGATCTCGCATATCCCCCAAGCCCACCGCCGCCCGCGCACGCACCCAGCGCCTCGGGCGGCTCCCGCAATGCCTTGCGGAAGATGAATAAAGGAAGCTCAAGTGGCACGTTACCTCGGCCCCAAGGCCAAACTCTCCCGGCGTGAAGGCACGGACCTGTTCCTCAAAAGCGCACGCCGCTCGATTGCCGACAAGTCGAAATTCGACTCCAAGCCCGGCCAGCATGGCCGCACCTCCGGTGCCCGCACTTCCGACTATGGTCTGCAACTGCGTGAAAAGCAAAAGGTCAAGCGCATGTACGGTGTGCTGGAAAAGCAATTTCGCCGTTACTTCGAGGCCGCTGAAAGCCGCAAGGGCAACACCGGCGCCAATCTGCTGTTCCTGCTGGAATCGCGTCTGGACAACGTGGTGTACCGCATGGGTTTCGGTTCGACCCGCGCTGAGGCGCGTCAGTTGGTCTCGCACAAAGCGATCACCGTGAACGGTCAATCGGTGAACATCCCCTCGTACCTCGTGAAGACGGGTGACTTGGTGGCCGTGCGCGAAAAGTCCAAAAAGCAGGGCCGCATCGCCGAAGCCCTGCAACTGGCCACACAGGTGGGCATGCCGGCCTGGGTGGAGGTCAACACCGAAAAGGCCGAGGGCCTCTTCAAGAAGGCGCCTGACCGTGATGAGTTTGGCGCCGACATCAACGAATCGCTGATCGTCGAGTTGTACTCGCGCTGATCGCCTGGCAGGTATTTCGAGAAAACCGTCCCCGAACCACGAGGCAGCGCGAGGCATCGCGAGGCATCACGATTCGGGCGCTTCACCAGCCTTACCGGTGTAACGAGCTGGGGGTATTGAGAGGAAGTCTGAATGCAAACCAATTTGCTGAAACCCAAGGCAATCAATGTCGAGCAGCTTGGTCACCACCATGCCAAGGTCGCACTGGAGCCGTTCGAGCGTGGCTATGGTCATACGCTGGGCAACGCCATCCGGCGCGTGCTGCTCTCGTCGATGGTGGGTTACGCAGCGACGGAAGTCACCATCGCAGGCGTTTTGCACGAGTACTCGTCGATCGACGGGGTGCAAGAGGACGTGGTCAACATCCTGCTGAACCTCAAGGGAGTGGTGTTCAAGCTGCACAACCGTGATGAAGTGACACTGAGCCTGCGCAAGGACGGCGAAGGGATGGTCACGGCGCGGGACATACAAACCCCGCACGACGTGGAAATCGTCAACCCGGACCATGTGATTGCCAACCTGTCGCAAGGCGGCAAGCTGGACATGCAGATCAAGGTCGAAAAAGGCCGTGGCTACATGCCGGGCAACCTGCGCCGCTATGCAGACGAGGTGACCAAGTCGATTGGCCGCATCGTTCTGGATGCATCGTTCTCCCCGGTCAGGCGCGTGAGCTACACGGTGGAAAGCGCCCGCGTCGAACAGCGCACCGACTTGGACAAGCTGGTCGTCGAGATCGAAACCAATGGCGCCATCACGGCCGAAGACGCAGTGCGGGCATCGGCCAAGATCCTGGTGGAACAACTGGCGGTGTTCGCGCAGCTCGAAGGTGGCGAGCTGGCTGCGTTCGACGCACCGACCGGGCCACGCGGCAATGCCAGCTTCGATCCGATCCTGCTGCGCCCGGTCGACGAACTGGAGCTGACCGTGCGCTCGGCCAACTGCCTGAAGGCCGAAAACATCTACTACATCGGTGACCTGATACAGCGCACCGAAAACGAACTGCTCAAGACGCCCAACCTGGGCCGCAAGTCGCTCAATGAGATCAAGGAAGTGCTTGCCTCGCGTGGCCTCACGCTGGGCATGAAGCTCGAAAACTGGCCACCCGCTGGCCTGGACAAACGTTAAGTTCAAACCAGTGCCTCGGGCAGTACCTGATACGGCCGCCCGATCGATGCAATAAAAGGAAAGCACCATGCGCCACGGACACGGCCTTCGCAAACTCAACCGCTCCAGTTCGCACCGCCTTGCGATGCTGCAAAACATGATGAATTCGCTCATCGAGCACGAAGTCATCAAGACCACGCTCCCCAAGGCCAAGGAACTGCGGCGCGTGATCGAACCCATGATCACGCTGGCCAAGCAAGACTCGGTGGCCAACCGCCGCCTGGCCTTCAACCGCCTGCGCGAGCGGGCCAGCGTGACCAAGTTGTTCAACGTTCTGGGCCCCCACTTTCGGCTGCGTCCCGGTGGCTACACCCGGATCCTGAAGATGGGTTTCCGCGTGGGTGACAACGCCCCCATGGCCTTGGTCGAATTGGTCGATCGTCCCGGCGTGGCTACCGAAGAAAATAATTCGGCAAGCGCTGAACAATAAAGGCAAACCAGGCTACAATCCACCCTTGCCGCGCGATGGAGCAGTCTGGTAGCTCGTTGGGCTCATAACCCAAAGGTCGGAGGTTCAAATCCTCCTCGCGCAACCAAAAAAAGTGGCAGTCGCTGCCACAGCCGAAACGCCCGCTGCCGCAGTGGGCGTTTCTGTTTGCGCCTGAGGTTTGCGCCTGAGATATGTGTGGCGATAAGGGGGCAGGCGCATGGCCCCGGAGAGCATGTCCATGAAAACCGTTTTTGTCCTCAACGGCCCCAACCTGAACCTGCTGGGCCAGCGCGAGCCCGCCGTGTACGGTATGCACACGCTGGCCGATGTGCAGCAGCTATGCGCCGCCGCCTGCGCGCGCCATGGCTTTGCGCTGCGCTTTCACCAAAGCAACCACGAAGGCGCGCTGCTCGACTGGATCCACGAAGCGGGCCGCATGCACGCGAGCGGCGAGCTTGCGGGCGTGGTCATCAACGCCGGCGCTTACACCCACACCAGCATCGCGCTGCACGATGCCACCAAGGGCACCGGGATCACGTTGATTGAGTTGCACATCAGCAACGTGCACGCGCGCGAGCCGTTTCGCCACCATTCCCATATGGCAGCGGCGGCCAAGGCCGTGCTGTGCGGCTTTGGCGTGCCGGGCTACGGTCTGGCCATCGACGGCTTGGCGCAAATGCAGCCGCCTGCCGCCTGAGCGGCCTGCACCCACCCCCTCTGTGACAGGCAGACCCGCCATGGCCCCGCTGCCCCTGCAAGTGCCTGTGCAAGAGGTGGAAATCACCGCCGTGCGCGCACAAGGCCCGGGCGGTCAAAACGTCAACAAGGTGTCCAGCGCAATACATCTGCGCTTTGACGTGGCCGCCTCCTCGTTGCCCGAAGATGTGAAACAGCGCCTGCTGGCCCTGCGCGACACACGCATCACGCAAGAAGGCGTGGTCGTCATCAAGGCCCGGCAATACCGCAGCCAAGAGCAAAACTGCGCCGCCGCACTGGAGCGCCTGAACACCCTGGTCAACAGCGTGGCCCTGCCCCCGCGTGTGCGCCGCGCCACCAAACCCTCGTACAGCGCCAGGCAGCGGCGGCTGCAAGACAAAACGCAACGCAGTGCCACCAAGGCATTGCGGGGCCCGGTGCGTGACGGTCTGCCAGGGTCGTAATTCCGTTGCCAAATCGTTCGCGAAGGCAAAGCGCAGACAGCACGAATGCACGGCAAGCGACGCCGACAAAGTGCACGGATGATTCAGGAATGGAATGAGGGCCAGCCCATGTGCTAGAGTCCCGGCGCTGGACGACTTGCACGAATAGCACGAACATGCTTGACTTACCGCTGAGTTTTTTGCAGCGCCCTGCTGCCCCGGCCATATCCCGCCCCTGGTTGCTGGTGCTGCTGCACGGCGTGGGCAGCAACGAGCAGGACCTGTTCGGCCTGGCCCCGCATATTCCCGATCGATTTCATGTGCTCAGCCTGCGCGCGCCGTTTCGTATCGGGCCGGATGCGTATGCCTGGTTTGATTTTTCGATAGGACCGGACAGCGAACGCAGCATCGATGCAGTGCAAGAGGCCGAAAGCCGCGCCTTGGCGGCCAGATCGATCGAGGCCGCTGCCGGGCAATGGGGCATTGCGCCCGAGCGCGTGGTGGTCGGCGGCTTCAGCCAGGGCGGCATGATGGCCTTGTCGCTGCTGCTGACCCGACCCGCGCTGATGCAGGCCGGCATGGTCTGGCATGGCCGCCTGTTGCCACAGGTGGTGCCGCTGACCGCTCCCGCCGACGCGCTACGCGGCAAGCAGTTGTGGCTGAGCCACGGCACGCATGACGACATCATCCCGCTGGCCCATGCACAAGCCGTCGTGCAGCACATGGCGCCGTTGCCCGTGACCCTGAGCTACCGCGAGTTTCCCGGCGCGCACGAGATCCGCCCGGCGGAACTGACTGCCACGGTGGCCTGGCTGGAATCGCTGACAACCGGGCCTGCGGTGCGCTGAATGCGCGCCAGCCAAGCCGATGGCAAACCCGGCAGGAACCGGACAGGTTCAAAAATTTTCCCAATGACCTGCGCCGTTGGCCTTGGCGGCATGGGACTGAGGTTGAGGCTGAGGCTGGCTGTTCGGCTGGACATTCGAGAGGCTCAGTTTCGTCATTTTCTTGCGCGTCGCAGACGCTGCCGGCACGGCCCACCCCACAGGGTGCAGGCTCGCGCCCACGCCCGGCGGGCGTTGTTGGTTGAAACCCCCATTGGCCGCCGCCAGTTTGAATACCGAAACCGCCTGCTGCAACTGCTGGGCCTGCGCATGGAGACTGTTGGCGGCAGCGGCGCTTTGCTCCACCAGTGCGGCATTTTGTTGGGTGACCTGGTCCATCTGGGCAATGGCCTCCCCGACCTGCGCCACACCCTGGCTTTGCTCGTCGCTGGCAGCGCTGACCTCCCCGATGATGTCGGTCACGCGCCGGATCGCGGCGACCACTTCGGTCATCGACACGCCGGCCTTGTCGACCAGCGTGCTGCCATGCGCGACCTGCGCCACGCTGTTGTCGATCAGCGTCTTGATTTCCTTGGCAGCGCCGGCGCTTCTTTGCGCGAGGTTGCGCACTTCGCTGGCGACCACGGCAAAGCCGCGTCCCTGCTCGCCCGCACGGGCCGCTTCCACAGCGGCGTTGAGCGCCAGGATGTTGGTTTGGAATGCAATGCCGTCGATCACACTGATGATGTCGGCAATCTTCTTGGAACTGTCGTTGATCACCTTCATCGTGTCGACCACTTGACCGACCACTTCGCCCCCCTGGACCGCGACCGCCGAAGCACTGACGGCCAACTGGTTGGCCTGGCGGGCGCTGTCGGCGTTTTGCTTGACGGTGCTCGATAGTTGCTCCATCGAAGCCGCCGTTTCCTCCAGCGCACTGGCTTGTTCTTCGGTGCGACTGGACAAGTCGGTATTGCCCTGCGCGATTTCTGCACTGGCCGTGGCCACACCTTCGGAACCGCTGCGCACCGTCGTCACCACGGATGTCAGGGCTGTCTGCATGCGGGCCATGGCCGCCATCACACTGCCGGTATCGCCGGTTCTGACTTGCAGATGGACGCTCAAATCACCGCCGGCCACGTTTTGAGCGACGTCGGACAGCGCAGAGGGTTCGGCGCCCAGTGATTTGGCAAGGTCGCGGATGATGATCCAATTCACCAACAGACCGATCGCCATCATCAAAGCGGCAAGGCCACCCATCAATGTCACGGAATTACTGGACAGATTCATCGCATCATTGGCCAATTGGTCTGCAATCTTCTTTTGCAAATCGCGTGAATTAGCCACCGCTTCGAAGTATTTGTCCTGGATGCTGCGGGCCTCGCCCACCAGCAAGGCCCCTGCGGCGGCCTTGTCGCCTTTTTCCGCGAGTTCGATGACGCGGTCGGTCAGTTGGTTGAAATCGTCGCGGCTTGCATGGATGATGTTCAGGAATTCAACGGCCTTCGGAAGAGCGACGGTATCCTCCAGCTTTTGCAAAACCGTGTCATTGGCTACGCGCAATTGGGCAATCTTTTTCTTCTCGTCTTCACGAAATGCCTTGTCGTCGACAATGACGATGCTCTGGGTCCGTCGGACGATGGCACCGAGATCGTCTTTCAACAGCGTGAACTGGGCCACCTTCACCATCCGGTCGGTCGCGACCTCATCGAGCTGGTTGGCCAGCGTCTTCATCCTGAGCGCACTCAGGATGGCAATGCTCAGACCGATCACCGTGAGCATGCCGAAACCGAGCATCAGCCGCGTCGATACTTTCAGGTTGTTCATGATTTACTCCGGATGTTCCTGCGCCTGTCAAACGAAAACAAAAGTAATTGCAGTCTCCGAAATTTTCATCTGAGAGCACAGATGCCGGAGCACCCTCATGAACCAACCAGATAATCAGTCGGGCACCATCAGATCAAGATATCGATCATAAATCAAATAGTTATTTCAAACCAGAGAACACAGGGTCATAGAATGAAATGCATTACTATAACTAATGGAACACATTACTATTATTCATTGATCACCGAGGCACAAGCAATTGAATCCGCCGGATGAATCGATCTGATGCATCATTCAAATTCATCCGGATAAACCCGAGCGGAAATCCGGATGAACGAATGACAAGCCGGTGCGGGCCCGGCGCCGGGTGGCATGGCCTGCACCCATGGGACAATCGTCCCGCCCACCGGCACTCGCCGACACCCGCCAGTGCCGGTTTTTCTTCGTTGCCCGGGAGACCCTGCCCATGTGGAAACCTGTTGCCTCGATACTGACCGCTGCACTGGCCCTGTCCGCCACGCTGGCCCAGGCTCAGGCGCCGCTGCGCATCGTGGTGGGCTACCCGCCCGGCGGATCGAGTGACCGCGTGGCCCGCATCGTGGCCGACAAACTCGGTGCCAAGCTGGGCATTGCCGTGCTGGTGGAAAACAAGACCGGCGCCGGCGGTCGGCTGTCAGCCCAGTACGTCAAAAGCGCGCCGGCCCAACAGCCCACGCTCTTGCTGGCCAACCCGGCCGTGATGCTGGTGGCACCCCTGGTCTTTGCCGATGCGGGTTACGACGCCGAGCGCGACTTTCGCCCCCTGAGCCATGTCAACAACTATGAGTTTGGCGTCGCCGTGGCCAGCGCCGTCCCGGTGCGCGAACTGTCCCATCTGCTGGCTTGGTTGCGCGCCAACCCAAACCAAGCCAACTTCGGCGTGCCCGCTACCGGCAGCCTGCCGCATTTCTTCGCTCTGATGGTGGGCGATGCCGCCCAGGTGCGCGCCGAAGCGGTGGGCTACCGGGGTTCGGCACCGCTGCTGACCGACCTCATCGGCGGGCAGTTGCCGGTGGCGTTCGACAGCTTCGACAGCCTGCTGCCCCAACACGAGGCGGGCAAGATCCGCATTCTGGCCGTCTCCAGTGCCCGGCGCAGCCCGCTGGCAGCGGACATCCCGACCTTCCGGGAAGCCGGCATGGATCTGGTCGCCACGGGCTGGAACAGTTTCTTCGCCCCGATGAGCATGCCCAAAACCCAGGCCGAACGCCTGGCCGGGCTGATCCATCAACTGATGCAGGACCCCGACACCCGGCGCCAGTTCATGGCCGCCAAAATGACGCCGGTGGCGGCCAGCATGGCGCAGACCGAGGCCATGCTGCGGGCCTACCGTGCGCAATGGGCGCCGGTGGTGCAGCGCTCCGGCTTCAAGCCCTGAACCCACTGAACCCACTCCAGCACGGCCCATGTCCTCCAGACCGAACATCATCTTCATCGTGGCCGACGATCTCGGCTATGCCGACCTGGGCTGCTACGGCGCCCGCGCGGCCGGCTTCGGCCCGGTCTCGCCCACGCTCGACGCGCTGGCCGCAGGCGGGCTCAGACTCACCCAGGGCTACTCGAACTCGCCCGTGTGCTCGCCCACACGCTTTGCGCTGATGACGGCGCGCTACCAGTACCGTTTGCGCGGGGCGGCCGAAGAGCCGATCAACAGCCAGAGCCGGGGCAGCACCACCCTGGGCCTGCCGCCCGAGCACCCGACGCTGCCGTCGCTACTGCGCGGCGCGGGCTACCGCACGGCGCTGATGGGCAAGTGGCACCTGGGCTACCCGCCCGCTTTCGGGCCGTTGCGCTCGGGGTATGAGGAATTCTTCGGCCCGATGTCGGGCGGAGTGGACTATTTCACCCACTGCAGTTCCAGCGGCCAGCATGATCTGTACTTGGGCGCCCAGGAACAGCCGCAGGACGGCTACCTCACCGATCTGATCACCGAGCACGCGCTCGACTATGTGGCGCGCATGGCACCCGGCGCCAAGGCCGGGACGCCCTTTTTTCTGAGCCTGCACTACACGGCGCCGCATTGGCCCTGGGAGACGCGCGACGACCAGGCGCTGGCGCCGCAACTGCACCGCCACCTGTTCCATCTGCACGGCGGCAGCATCCACAGCTACCGCCGCATGATCCACCACATGGACGAGGGCATCGGCCGCCTGATGGCGTTGCTTGCGCAGCATGGCCTGACGCGCGACACGCTGCTGGTCTTTACCAGCGACAACGGCGGTGAGCGCTTCTCGGACAACTGGCCGCTGGTGGGTGGCAAGATGGACCTGACCGAAGGTGGCATCCGCGTGCCCTGGATAGCGCACTGGCCGGCGGTGATCGCCCCCGGTGGTGTCAGCGCCCAGACCTGCATGACCATGGACTGGTCGGCCACCCTGCTCGACGCCGCCACTGTGGCGCCTGATGCCGACTACCCGCTCGACGGCAAATCCCTGATGCCGCTGCTGCGCGACGCCACCACATGGTATGGGCCGGCGCTGTTTTGGCGCATGAACCATCGCGGCCAACGCGCCATGCGCCAGGGCGCGTGGAAGTACCTGCGCGTGGACGGCCATGACTACCTGTTCGACCTGTCGCAAGACGAACGCGAGCGCGCCAACCAGGCCGCCATCGACCCCGAACGCCTGTCGGCCATGCGCGCCGCGTGGGAACGATGGAATGCCGGCATGCCAGCGATACCGCAGGATGCCACGGTGAGTCTGGGCTACTCCACCCGGGACATGCCACAGCGCTGAGGCAGATCCTTGGGCACCGCCGCGAAACGCTGGCGCAGATGGGCCGCACCCAGGCTGCACATGAACGTTGGCAACATGCCCCGTGCAGCACACCAGCGTCGCGATGGGGTCAATCAGCGCGGAAGAAATGATGTCGCATACCTGAAGCAAGGCATGGTTTTCGCCGTGGCCAAACGTCGGCAGTTCCGGCGTTCTTGCGTACACAGCGCAGGAGGCCCTGAATTTCTGCGTGAAAATGGAATGCGCCACGCTGACGCTCTTCAAGTGGTCGCGGCTGTCTGCGACACGAAAACCAAAGCTGTTGATGGCAGTCAGGAAATTGTCGAACGATGAACAAACCACAAACTGGCGCAGCGCGGTTGTGCGCCGATCGGGCGAATACCCGTTGTGGCGACCGTTGCCATATTGGCTGCCGTGGCCTGCCCTTCATGCAGGGGGTATATTGCCAAGTCCCGGCCTGCGGCAACCAGCGCCATCATTGGTACATACGCAGCGATGGACGGGACAGTTTTTGAATGGTGGTCGTCAATAATCGCCCGGATCCCCGTTTGCCGCAGGCAATAATCCACGGACCCACCGGGGAGCCAGCGTGACGCCAAGAGCAATAAAAAGTGGCTACGACTAAAAGTAAATGCACAGACAGATGTGTATGATCGAGACATGCAAACCAAATCCAGGGCCGTGCCACCACCCGTGAGTGGTGCAGATGCTGCGCGATTCGCTGATACGGCAGACCTTTCACACGATAACCGGTCTGGCTTGACGCCAATGCGCTACAGGCTATCTGCCACTGCGCGCAATGGCCTGACACCGGCACAGGTTCCGGGCAAAGTCTGTCCGGGTTGCTGAATGGATGCTGGAAAATAGACCCCCACACCATTGAACAGTGTCAGCAGCACCCCATGGGCATCAGCCAATACCTCAAGGAAATCGGTCGCGGCCAGCGCGGCGCCAGGCCGCTCACGCGCGCGCAGGCGGCAGACCTGTTCGGCCAGGTGCTCGACGGCACCGTCACCGATCTGGAGATCGGCGCCTTCTGCCTGGCCATGCGCATCAAGGGCGAGACGAGCGAGGAGATGTGCGGCTTTCTGGATGCCACGCACCAACGCCTGGCCAGGCTGCCGGCCAGCGACCGCCCGCTCATCGTGATCCCCAGCTACAACGGGGCACGCAAGCTGCCGGTGCTCACGCCACTGCTGGCGCTGCTGCTGGCGCGTGAGGGGTTGCCCGTGCTGCTGCACGGAATGCGCACCGAAGCACGCCGGGTGTTGGCATCCGATGTGCTCCTGGCGCTGGATGTTCCTGCGCTGACGGCGCCTGAAAAGATCGCCAACGGCGCGCTGCGCCATCTCCACACCCGGCACCTGCACGGCGGCTTGGCGCGGCTGTTGTCGGTGCGCGAGGTGGTGGGTTTGCGCAATCCGGGGCACAGTGCGGTCAAGCTCATGAACCCCTGCGCCGGCCCTGCCGTGGTGGTGACGAGCTACACCCACCCCGAGTACTTCGAGATGCTGCAAACCACCTTCCGCTTGCTCGGCATGACGGCCCTGCTGTCACGCGGTCTGGAAGGTGAGGTGGCCGCCGACCCGCGCCGCGCGCCGCGCTACGACGGTTTTGTGCGGGGCGTGCACGGCGTGCTGCAAGCGCAGCAGCCCGGCACCGCCAGCGCAGTGCCCGGTCTGCCCGCAGAGATCGACGTGGCCGCCACCGCCACCTACACGCGCCGCGTTCTGGCCGGTGCATTGCCAGTCCCTGCGGCCATTGGGCAGCAGGTGGAACATATCTTGCGGCTCGCCAATCAAGCCAGCACACAGACCTTGCCATGAGCCGCCCCACGCCCCCATCCACCCCGCTCGTTGATACCGGCGGCAGTTGCACACTGGTCGGCGCCGGCCCTGGCGACCCTGAACTGCTCACGCTCAAAGCGCTCAAGGCCATTCAGGCGGCCACCGTGCTGCTGGTCGATGACTTGGTCAGCGATGCCATCGTGGCGCATGCCTGCCCCACGGCCCGCATCGTCTACGTGGGCAAGCGTGGCGGCTGCAAGAGCACACCGCAGGCTTTCATCGAAAAGCTGATGCTGATAGCAGTGAACGAAGGCGAGCAGGTGGTGCGCCTGAAGGGCGGCGACCCGTTCATCTTTGGTCGCGGTGGCGAAGAGGTCGAGCATCTGCGCGCTGCGGGCATTGCGGTGACCGTCATCAACGGCATCACGGCGGGCCTGGCCGGCCTGACTGCGCTGGGCGCGCCGCTCACGCACCGCGAGCATGCGCATGGCGTGGTGTTCGTCACCGGCCACGCCCAGCACGGCAATGGTGGCGCCCACGGGCGGCCTCACCAGACCCACTGGCAGCAGTTGGCCGCCACGGCACGCGATGCCAAGCTCACGCTGGTGATCTACATGGGCGTGAGCAGCGCGGCCACCATCGAGCAAGAACTCCTGACCGGCCTGCCCGCCGATACCCCGGTGGCCATCATCGAGCACGCGAGTTGGCCCCAGCAGCGCCATGCCGTCACCACGCTGGACGCATTGCACGCCACCATCACCCGCGAGGGGCTGGCCAGCCCTTCCGTGATCGTGGTGGGCGATGTCGTGCGCGGCGTGGCACTGGCGGCGCGCGCTCCTGAGCAACACCCCCGGGTCGCATCCGACGCATCGCCCGCAACGGGACACCGCCACCGGCTTGGCCAAGCCGGTTCCGCTGCGTCCGCTGGTGTGCCACATACCCGTTTCGCACGACGCGGGTGACGCACAGCGTCCGCCGTCGCCCACAGGCCGGGCTGGGTCGGGCGGCACCGGTTCGGGTCACACCTCCGAGGCTGGCCAGGCGCATACGGGCGCAGCAGGGACCGGTGACGCGACACTAGACGGCTGCCGGGCCGTGGAGTAGGATTCAATCCCGTGCTGATGACCGGAAAACGCCATGCGAACCACACAACAACTGAGCATCACCCTGCCCAACGACATGTCGGACATGATCAAGGCCAAGGTGCGCGCTGGCGAGTACGCCAGCGAAAGCGAAGTCATCCGCGACGGCTTGCGCACGCTCTTGGCGCGCGATCGGGCCGTCGAAAGCTGGCTGCACCAGCAGGTGGGCCCGGCCTACGATGCCCTCAAGGCCGATCCGTCGCGCGCCGTAACGGCCGACCAGGTGCGTGCGCGTCTTGCCGCCGAGCATGCCAAGGCGTGATTCCATTGCCAAATCGTTCATGAACGCGAAGGCGGAGTGCAGACCGCACGAATGTGCGGCGAGCGACGCCGACCGAGTGCGCGGATGATTCAGGAATGGAATGAGCTACCGCGTCGTCTTCTCCCCCGAGGCTGAGGAACAGCTTTCAGCCCTGTACCGCCATATTGCCGCTGCGGCGTCGCCCGGGATTGCAGCGCGGTATACCGAGGCGATCGTGAGCTACTGCGAGAGCCTGTGCACCTTCCCGCATCGGGGCAACAGGCGCGATGATGTGCGCCCCGGTCTGCGCATCACCAACTACAGGAAGCGGGCCGTCATCGCCTTCGATGTGAACGCCGGACAGGTGACCATCATTGGCGTGTTCTACGGCGGCCAAGACTACGAGACCATTTTGCAAGACGACCCCGGCAACAGCGGCACGGGGCCATGAGCCGCCCTGCGACGGCGACAAGGCAACGGCTGCCGTGCATGGGTGCAATGGATGAATGGATGGATGGATGGATGGATGGATGGATGAATGAGCCATCGGCCTCAATCCACCCATGGCACCCATCCGGTCGAGGCGGTCACCAGAACCATGAGCCCGAACCCGATGCGGTAGTAGGCAAACGGCACAAAGCTGTGGCTGGCAATGTAGCGCAGCAGCCAGCGCACGCACAGCCAGGCGCTGAGAAAGGAAAAGACCAGGCCGGTGAGGAACATCGGCAGGTCCGCCACGGTCAGCAGCGCGCGCTCCTGGTACAGGCTGTAGACCCCCGCACCAATGAGCGTGGGAATGGCCAGGAAGAACGAGAAATCGGTGGCAGCCTGCCGCGACAAGCCCAGCAGCATGCCCCCGATGATGGTGGCGCCGCTGCGGCTGGTGCCGGGCACCATGGCCAGGCATTGCACCAAGCCGACCTTGAGGGCATCGGGCGCTGTCATCGCGTCCAGCGTGTGGATGCGGGTGGCGGCCGGCGCTCGGCGCTCGGCCCAGAGAATGACCAGGCCCCCGATGATGAAGGTGCTGGCCACCACCACCGGCGTGAACAAATGGGCCTTGATGGCCTTGCCGAACAGCAGGCCCAGAAGCACGGCGGGAAAAAAGCCGATGGCCAGGTTGAACGCCAAGCGCTGCGCCTGGCGCTCGCTGGGCAGGGCGTGCAGCGTGGCGCGGATCTTGGCCCAGTACACCAGGATCACCGCCAGGATGGCGCCGGTCTGGATGGCGACATCGAAAACCTGGGCCTTGGCATCATCGAAGCCCAGCAACGCCCCCGCCAGAATCAGGTGCCCGGTGGAAGATATCGGCAAGAATTCGGTCAGCCCCTCGACGACCCCCATGATGGCGGCCTTGACCAGCAATACAACGTCCACCCTGGCTCCTTGGATTCTTGCAAATGGCGGCCCGATTATCCGCCTCGCCCGCTGTGCGAGGTGTTGTGCGCTGGTAGCGCCGACCCGGGACGCCATGCCCCATCGGCTGCCATGCCTGGCCCAGGCCCGGGCGCCGTCCCGCGCCCATGCTCGCCGGGTGCGGGGCGGCGCAGTTTGTCGAGCAGCACATACACCACCGGGGTTGTGAGCAGGGTCAGCAGTTGGCTGGCCAGCAGGCCGCCGATGATGGCCACGCCCAGCGGCTGGCGCAATGGCGCGCCCTGACCGAAGCCGATGGCCAATGGCAAGGCCCCCAGCGCCGCTGCCAGCGTGGTCATCAGGATGGGGCGAAAACGCAGCAGGCAGGCCTCGCGAACCGCCTGCTGCGCGCTCAGAGAGCGGGAGCGCTCGGCCTCCAGCGCAAAGTCGATGACCATGATGGCGTTCTTTTTGACGATGCCGATGAGCAGGAACACGCCGATCAGCGCAATGACGGTGAACTGCATGTCAAACAGCAGCAGCGCCAACACGGCGCCCACGCCGGCCGAGGGCAAGGTGGTGAGCACCGTGATCGGATGGACCAGGCTCTCGTACAGGATGCCGAGCACGATGTAGATCACCACGATGGCCGCGATGATCAGCAGCAGCAATTGCCCTTGCGAGCGCTGGGCGCTGAGCGCGGTGCCCTGGAAGCTGCCACGCACATTGGTCGGCATGGCGATGTCGGCCTCGGCCTGCGCAATGGCATCCCGCGCCTGGCCCAGCGATATGCCGGGGTCGAGGTTAAACGAGATGGTCGTTGCCAGTTCCCCGTCCTGGTGGCTGACGGAGGTGGGCGCTGCCTGCTCGAACACACGCGCAATGGCCTGCTGCGGCACCATGGTGACCGCTGCGGTGCTGATCACCTGGCCCCTGGAGCCGCCGCGCAGACCCGGGTTGGCGGCCGTGCCTGGCACTGCGTCTGCCCCTGCGGGGCTGCTCGCCACCTGTACGTCGGCCAGCGCTGTCGGCCCCTGCTGGTACTCGGGTGCCCATTCCATGATCACGGCGTACTGGTTGAGATCGCCATAAATCGTGGCCACGGAGCGCTGTCCAAAGGCGTTGTACAAGGCACTGTCGACGGCGGAAGCACTCACGCCCAGCCGCGCGGCGCTGTCGCGATCGACCTCCACATGGGTTTGCACGCCGTTATCGGCCTGGTCGGTGTCCACATCCTGGAGCCGGGGCTCGGTCTTGAGGCGCTCGGCCAGCCGGGTCGCCCAGTGCTTGAGGTCGGCCAGGTTGTCACTCTTGAGCGTGTACTGGTAGGTGGAGTTGCTCGAACGCCCGCCCATGCGCAGTTCCTGCACCGGGTTGAGAAACACGCGCAGGCCGGCGATCTGGTTGAGTTGCGGGCGCAGGCGCGCGATGACCACCGGCGTGCTGTCGCTGCGCTGCCCGAGGGGCTTGAGGTTGACGAACATGAACCCGCCCCCGGCACGGCTGCCGCCGGAAAACCCGACCACGGCATCCACCGCCGGGTCTTTGCGGATGATGTCTACCGCCTGGCGCAGCTTGCGCCCCAGGGCCTGCGACGAGATGCTCTGGTCGGCCCGCAGACCGGCGTTGATCTGGCCGTTGTCCTGCTCCGGAAAGTAGCCCTTGGGAATCCTGGAAAACAGGTAGACGTTCAGCCCGATCACCGCCAGCAGAATCAGCAGCACCAGCGCCTTGCTGGCCAGCGCCCAGTCCAGACTGTGCGCATAGCCGCGCAGCACCCACTGGTAGCCGCGCTCGGCCCAGCGCGCCAGGCGCGAGGGCGGCGGGTCTCGGGTCGGGTCATGGGCCCGATTCGGCAGCAGCCAGGCGCACATCATGGGCGTGGTGGTCAGCGAGACCAGCAGCGAGATCATCACCGCCGCAGACAGCGTGATGGCGAACTCGCGAAACAGCCGCCCCACCTGGCCGTCCATGAACAGCAGCGGAATGAACACCGCCACCAGCGACAGGCTGATCGACAGCACGGTAAAGCCCACCTCGCGCGCGCCCTGCAAGGCGGCCTGCATGCGGTCGATGCCCGCTTCGATATGCCGCGTGGTGTTCTCCAGCACCACGATGGCATCGTCGATCACAAAGCCCGTGGCCACGGTCAACGCCATCAGGCTCAGGTTGTCCAGGCCAAAGCCCAGCAGATACATCAGGCCCAGGGTGCCCAGCAGGGACACCACCGTGGCCACTGCCGGAATCAGCGCGGCGCGCAGTTGGCGCAAAAACAGTCCCACCACCAGCACCACCAGGACCAGCGACAGCAGCAGCGTCAGTTCGATCTCATGCAGCGACGAGCGGATCGAGCGGGTGCTGTCCGAGACCACATCCAGCGTGATGTCCTGCGGCAACTGCGCCTGCAGATCGGGCAGCAGCGCACGCACCGCATCCACCATCTCGATGATGTTGGCTTGCGGCTGGCGCGTGACCAGCACGATGATGGCCGGCTGGCCATTGAACAGGCCCAGCGTGCGGTTGTTTTCCACCCCGTCTTCCAGGCGCGCCACGTCGCCCAGGCGCACGGCGGCGCCGTTGCGCCAGGCGATCACCAGCGATTCGTATTGCGCCGCCTGGCGCGCCGGCTGTGGCGTGTAGACCTGCAGGCGCCGCCCGCTGCCTTCGATCGCGCCCTTGGGGCGGTCGGCATTGGCGGCTTGGATGGCGGCGCGCACATCTTCTGCGCTGATGCCGTAGCGGCTCAGGGCCAAGGGCAGCAGTTCCACCCGCACGGCGGGCAGCGAGCCACCGCCGATTTCCACCTCGCCAACACCGTCCACCTGGGACAGGCGCTGGTTCACGATGTTCGACGCGGCGTCGTAGATTTGCCCGGGCGTGCGGGTCCGGGAGGTCAGCGCCAGGATGATGGCCGGCGTTGCCGCATTACTGCGTTTGCGGTAGACGGGGTTGCTGCGCAGCGTGGCGGGCAGGTCCACGCGCGCGGCGTTGATCGCGGCCTGCACCGCGCGGGCGGCAGCGTCGGTATCGCGGTCGAGGTCGAACTGCAGGCTCACACGGGCCGTCCCGTTGGCGCTGACCGAGGTCATTTCATTGACCCCGGCAATCAACCCCAAGCGGCGCTCCAATGGCGTGGTCACCGTGCTGGCCATGGTCTCGGGGCTGGCGCCGGGCATGCTGGCGGAGACCGAAATCGCCGGGTAATCGACCTGCGGCAGCGGCGCCACGGGCAGCACGAAAAACGCGGCCATGCCCGCCAAGGCCACGCCCACGGTCAGCAGCACCGTGGCCACGGGCCGCTGGACGAAGGGGCGCGACAGGTTCACGGGGCCTGCTCCTGCGGCGCTGCGGCCCGGCCCCGACTGCGACCCAGGCGCTCAAACGCCAGATAGATCACCGGAACGGTGAACAGTGTGAGCATCTGGCTCAGGATCAGCCCGCCAAAGATGGCCAGCCCCAGCGGGCGGCGCAGTTCGGCGCCATCGCCCCAGTTCGATATCAGCGGCAATGCGGCAAACAATGCCGCCAGCGTGGTCATCAGGATGGGCCGCAACCGCAGCAAGGCAGCCTGGTGGATGGCCTGTTGCGGCGGCAGGTTCTGCTTGCGCTGCGCATCGATGGCGAAGTCGATCATCATGATGGCGTTCTTCTTGACGATGCCGATCAGCAAGATGATTCCGATGACCCCGATCACCCCCAGGTCCTGGCCCGCCAGCATCAACGCCAGCAAGGCCCCGATCCCGGCCGATGGCAGCGTCGAGAGGATGGTCACCGGGTGGATGTAGCTCTCATACAGCACCCCGAGCACGATGTAGACGCAGACCATGGCCGCCAGGATGAGCCACAACTGGCTGCTCAGCGACTTCTCGTAAGCCCCGGCCGCGCCCAGGAACTCCATGTCCAGGCCCTGCGGTATGCCGATCTCCCGGGCGGCGGCGCGGATCGCATCGACCGCGCTGCCCAGGGACTGGCCCGGCGCCTTGTCAAACCCCAGCGTCGCCGCCGGATACTGGGCCACACGGGTCAGTTGCAGCGGCACCAATCGTTCCCGGATATTGGCCACGGCGGCCAGCGGCGTGGACCCGCCCGAGCCGGTGCGCAGTTGCAGCGTGCCCAGCGCTTCGGTGCTGCCCAGTTGCTCGGGCTGCGCCTCCAGGATCACCCGGTACTGGTTGGTTTCGGTGAAGATGGTGGAAACGATGCGCTGGCCCAGGGCGCTGTAGAGCGCGTCATCGACCGCACTGGCACTGACCGAAAGGCGCGACGCGGTGTTGCGGTCGATGTCGACGAAGGCCGACAGCCCCTGGGCGCCGGCATCGGTGCTGGCGTTGCGCACCATGGGCTCGCTGCCCAGGCGCTGCACCAGTTTGCGGGTCCAGCCGTTGACCTGCTGTGCATCGACACCGCCGATGGATGCACGGTATTCGGTAGGCCCGGTTTGGGCGTCGATGATCAGGTCTTGCGTGGGCTGCAAATACAGCTTGACACCGGCCACCGCCTGCACACGCTCGCGCAACCGCCCGATGATGACCGGCTGCGCATCGCGCTCGGCCTTCAGGTTGATCAACATGCGCCCGGTGTTGGGCAAGGTGTTGTTGGCGCCATCGACCCCGACGAAGGAACTGAGCGACTGCACGTCCGGGTCCTGCAAGATGGCGCGCGCGGCGGCCTGCTGCAATTGGCTCAAGCGGGCGTAGGACACATCCTGCGCGGCCTCGATGCGGGCCTGCAACTGCCCGGTGTCTTGCGTCGGAAACAGCCCCTTGGGAACCACCAGGTACAGCCAGGCCGTCAACGCCAGCGTCAGCAGGGCCACCAGCAGCGTGGCGCCCTGGTGGCGCAGCACCCATTGCAGCGAGCGGTCATAGCCCGCGACGACGCGCCCGAACCCGCGCTCGAACCAGCCCTTGCTGCCGCCCTCGGGTTCCGGGCGCAACCAGCGCGCCGCCATCATCGGCACCAGCGTGAGCGACACCACCGCCGAGATCAGGATGGTGATGGCCAGCGTGACCGCAAACTCCCGAAACAGCCGCCCCAGCACATCGCGCATGAACAGCAGCGGGATGAGCACGGCAATCAGCGACAGCGTCAACGAGATGATCGTAAAACCGATCTGCGTGGCGCCCTTGATCGCCGCCCGCAACGGTGTCTCGCCCTCGTGCAGATAGCGCGTGATGTTCTCCAGCATCACGATGGCATCGTCGACCACGAAACCGGTGGCAATGGTCAGCGCCATCAGGCTCAGGTTGTTCAGGCTGTAACCGAGCAGATACATCACGCCGCAGGTGCCGATCAGCGAGATCGGCACCGCCAGACTGGCGATCACCGTGGCACGCAGGCTGTGCAGGAAGAAAAAGATCACCAGCACCACCATCAGCACGGCCAGGGCCAGTTCGATGGCCACATGCGTCACCGATGCCCGGATGCCCCGGGTGCGGTCCGACAGCAACTGGACTTTGAGCGTTGCGGGCAGGCCGGCCTGCAACTCGGGCAGCAGTTGCCGGATGCGATCGACCGTGGCAATCACGTTCGCGCCCGGCTGGCGCTGCACATCCAGGATGATGGCCGGGGTCTCGTTGGCCCAGGCGCCCAGGCGGTCGTTCTCGGCGCCGTCGATCACCCGCGCCACATCCCGCAGGCGCACCGCAGCGCCGTTGCGCCAGGACAGGATCAGGTCCTGGTAATCCCGCACCGTCAGCAACTGGTCATTGGCATCGATGGTGTAGGCCCGCTGCGGCCCGTCGAAACTGCCCTTGGCACTGTTGGCATGGGCCGAGGTGATGGCCGTGCGCAGAGTATCCAGGCCCATGCCATACGAGGCCAGCGCCCGGGTATCGGCCTGTATGCGCACCGCAGGGCGCTGCCCGCCGGACAGCGACACCCGACCGACGCCACTGACCTGGCTGATCTTCTGCGCCAGGCGCGTGTTCACCAGGTTCTGCACCTCGGTCAGCGGCATCCGGTCCGAACTGATGGCCAGCGTCAACACCGGGGCGTCGGCAGGGTTGACCTTGGCGTACACCGGCGGCGCCGGCAGGTCGGCGGGCAGCAACGCGCTGCCGGCATTGATGGCCGCCTGCACTTGCTGCTCGGCCACATCCAGCGCCAGCCCCAGACCGAACTGCAGCGTGATGATCGACAGGCCCGCACCGCTGCTCGAAGCCATGCGCGCAAGCCCCGACATCTGGCCCAACTGGCGCTCCAGCGGCGCAGTCACCGTGCGGCCCATCACCTCGGGGCTGGCGCCCGGGTACAGGGTCTGCACCTCGATGGTGGGGTAATCCACCTCGGGCAAGGCCGATAACGGCAACAAACGCAAACCCAGCAACCCGGCCAGCACGATCGCCAGCATCAGCAGCGCAGTGGCCACGGGCCGGTCGATGAACGGACGCGAAGGACTCATGCCGACAGCCTGCGCTCAAGGATTGCGCGGCGGACGATGCGGGCGCGGGCCATCCTTCGCGCCAGGCACTTGCACCACCATGCCGTCTTGCAGCCGGTCGCCGCCTTCGGTGACCACCCGCTCGCCTTCGGCAAGCCCCTCGGTGATCGCCATCAGTTCCACACTGGCCTGCCCGCGCCGGACTTTGCGCAATGACACCTTGCGCTCCTGGTCGATCACATACACATAGTCCCCGTTCGGGCCGGTGCGCACGGCGGTGACCGGAACCACCAGCGCCGCCACGTGGCGCAGCAGCAATTGCACGTTCACGAACTGGTTCGGAAACAGCGCAGCGCCAGCGTTATCGAAGCGCGCCTTGGCCTTGACGGTGCCGGTGGCGGTGTCCACCAGATTGTCCAGCGTGGCAAAGCGTCCCTTGCCAAGCACGCTCTGGCGCGTGCGGTCCAGCGCCGTCACCACCAGCGCAGCCGAATCACCCTGCGCGGCGCGGATATCGCCCACGCGGTCCTGCGGCACCGAGAACTGCACATCGATGGGCGCCAACCGGGTGATGGTCGCAATGCCCGCAGCATCTCCCGAAGCCCCCAAGCCCCCCGAAGCCCCCGATGTCACCAGATTGCCCGCATCCACCATGCGCAGACCAATGCGCCCCGCAACCGGCGCCGTGATGCGCGTGTAGTCCAGGTTCAACTGCGCCATGTCCTCCTGCGCCCTGTCGGTCAGCACCGTGCCCTCCAACTGCTTGACCAGCGCCGCCTGGGCATCCACATCCTGGCGGGCGATCGCATCCTGCGCCAGCAGCGTGCGGTAGCGCTCCAGCATCACGCGGGCATGTTCCAACTGCGCCTCATCCCGCAGGCGGTTGCCCCGGGCCTGCAGCAGCGTCTGCTCGAACGGACGGGGGTCGATCCGGGCCAGCAACTGCCCCTTGCTGACCATTTGCCCCTCGGTGAACAGCACCTGCGTGAGCAGGCCCGACACCTGGGGCCGCAGCGTGACCGTGGTGGCAGGAATCACCGTGCCCAGCGCGTCGATGATCACCGGCAACTCGGCCTTGCGCACCGTGGCCTGCCCCACGGTCACGATCACGTTGGGCCGTCCGCCGGGGCCCCGGTCACGCCCCTGATCATCATGGGCGCGCCGCACCAGATGCCAGGCCGCAGCACCGACCAGGCCCAACAGAACCAGTGCCACCAAGCCGCCGCCCCACAAGGAGCGCCGCGCTTTCTTGCCGGTGGCGGAGGGCGTGACCGATGGCGGGGCTGCGTTGACATCTTGCGGGTTCATGGCGCTCCTGATGCGTGTTTCTGCCCTTTGGTTCAGTGGATGGCTTGTTTTATTGTTTTGTTGTTTTATTGTTTTGTCGTTTTATGATGCGCCTTGCGTTTGGGCGTATTGTAAGGAGCGAAGATGGCGGAATCGACCATTACCGCGAAAGGGCAAACCACCGTTCCCGCCAGCATTCGGCAACATATCCATGGCACTGCCGGCACCCGGCTGGTATGGCATGCACTGGCCGACGGGCGGCTGCTCGTCAGGGTGAAAAACAGGTCTGTCGCCGATGTGGCCGGAATGCTCACTCCTGCCGCAGAAAAGCATGTGGCCATCGACGAGATGCGGCCCTGAACATGGCGGCATCCATCGATACCAATGTCTTGGTGCGCCTCGTCGTCAATGACGACCGGCCACAGAACGCGGCTGCACTCAGGGCCTTGTCACATTACCGCCAATGGGCGCGGTCACTGTTCGTGCCGATCACGGTGGCGCTGGAGTTCGAGTGGGTACTGCGCTCACGCTACCAATTCAGCAAGGAGGACATCCTGGGCGCCTTCTGCGCTTTGCTGAGCACGGTGGAATTGGCATTCGAGGCAGAAAATGCGCTGGAGCAAGCGCTGATGGCATACGAAGAAGGGGCCGCCGATTTTGCGGATTGCTTGCATATCGCCCTTGCCCGGAAAAACGCCGAACTGCCATTTCTGACATTCGACACGGCGCCATCCCCAATGGCCGGAGCCAAGTTGCTCGAATGACCCACAGCCTCGGATGCGACCTTCGACCGCCGCTTGCAGACCCCGCGCCGCCGGCCTGCCCTGCGCATCAGCGCAGCCCCGTTTTGCCTCAGCGCAGTTCCACTTCGCGCCAGCGCAACCCCATTTCGCACCGGCGCAGCCGCATTTCGTCGCCAGGCGCTGGCGCCGGCCCGGCCACCCCGGCACAGTCCACACCATCCTGAAACCACCCTCTTGGACAACCCATGACACCCCACCCTCTTGACCAACCCATGACACCCGAAACCCAACCCATGACACCCAAAGATATCGACCGACTGGCCCGCCGGCGTGCTGGCGCAAAACTGGGCTGGTACATCCATGCGACAGCGTTCGTCGTGATCAATCTGGCGCTCTTTGCCATCTCGCACCACGGTTTTGGCAGCCGACACTGGACGGTCTTTCCGCTGCTCGGCTGGGGCCTCGGTCTGGCGCTGCACGGCATCGCGGTCTTTATGTGCGGCCCCGCCAGCGGCCTGCGCGAGCGCATGGTGCAAAAGGAGCGCGAGCGCCTGCGGCGCCAAGTGCGATGAGCGCTGCTTTGCATGACCGCGATGGGGCCTGGCGCCGCGCCACGCCCATCGACTGGCTCGACAAACTGCGCAACCTGCTGCGGACCATGGCCTTTTGCCTAGTCATCGCGGCCATACAGTGCGCGTTCCAGCCCGATTGGCCTTACGACATCCCCTTGCGCTACTCGCTGGCCATCGGCACGCTGTGCTGGGCGCTGATCGACTTCGGGCGCCACCTCTTTCGGCCCAACCCCGACACGGGCTGGCCCGCCGGCATCCCCGGATTGGTCTTGCCGGCGCTGGGCATCATCCTGGGCTACCTGGGGGGCAACTTGCTGGCCGCCTGGTGGTGCGGATTTTCATCCTGGGCGCCGGGCGGCGGGGCACAGTTGCGCATCTCCATCGGCATCACGCTGCTGGCAAGCTTTGCCGTCATCTATTTCTTCTACAGCGGCAGCAAACACACCAGGCTGCACGCCAGAATGGACGAGGCGCGCGGCCAAGCCGCCGAGGCGCAACTCCGGCTGCTGCAAACGCAACTGGAGCCGCACATGCTGTTCAACACGCTGGCCAACCTGCGCATGTTGATCGGCACCGACCCGGCGCGCGCGCAGCAGATGATCGACCGCATGATCGACTACCTGCGCGCCACACTCAGCGCATCGCGCAGCACCGAGCACCCGCTGGCCACCGAGTTCGAGCGCCTGCGCGACTATCTGGAACTGATGGCCATGCGCATGGGCCCGCGCATGGCCTACACCCTCACCCTGCCCGAGGCCCTGCGCGCCGTGCCCGTGCCGACCCTGCTGCTGCAACCCCTGGTGGAAAATGCCATCCGCCACGGCCTGGAGCCCCAGGTCGCCGGTGGCCGCATCAGCGTGCGCGCCGGCACCCGCCCTGGCGCCCACGGCCCGCTGCTGGTCATCGAAGTCCATGACACCGGCGCCGGCCTGCCCCCCGCCCCGCCCCCCGGCCAACGCTTTGGCCTGAGCCAGGTGCGCGAACGCCTGGCCAGCCTGCACGGCAGCGCAGGCACCCTCGATGTGCAAACCCCCAGCGCAGGTGGAACCTGCGCCTGCGTCACTTTTCCGCTGCGGCCAGCGCCATGAACCAGCCCGCCCCGCGCGCATTGATTGCCGAAGACGAGCCCCTGCTGGCCGCCGCGTTGCAGCAAGAGCTCAGCCGCGCCTGGCCCGGGTTGCAAATCGTCGCCACCGTGGGCGATGGGCTGTCGGCCGTGCGCCAGGCGCTGGCATTGCAACCCGAGTTGCTGTTCTTCGACATCCGCATGCCCGGCCAAAGCGGGCTCGACGCCGCCGTGGAACTGGCCGAGGACTGGCCCGGCACAGGCCCGTCCGCGCGCCCGTTTCCGGCGCTGGTGTTCGTGACGGCCTACGACCAGTACGCCGTGCAGGCTTTTGAAGCGCAGGCCATCGACTACCTGCTCAAGCCAATACAGCCGGCGCGGCTGCAAAAAACAGTGCAAAAACTACAGCAGGCGCTCGCCAATCACGCGCCTTACGCTATTGATTTGGAGGCCACCATGGCGCAACTGCGCCATCTGCTGGCAGCGCCGGGTGTCGTGCCGGGCAGCAGCGCATCTTCCGGCGCAGCGCTGACGCTGATTCCGGCCAGCAGCGGCAACCGCGTCCATATGGTGCCCGTGGCCGAGGTGCTGTATTTCGAGGCCGCAGACAAGTACGTGCGCGTGCTCACGGCGGCGCGCGAATTCCTGATCCGCACCCCGCTCAAGGAACTGATCGCCCAGCTCGATCAGCGGGTGTTCTGGCAGATCCACCGCAGCACCCTGGTGCGTGCCGACGCCATCACCACCGTGACGCGCGACGAAGCCGGCAAGCTGCACCTGGAATTGACCGGTCGCCCCGAAAAGCTCCCCGTCAGCCGCCTCTACGCCCACCTGTTCAAGGCCATGTAGCAGCGCTGCACCACCCTGCCACCCTGCCGCTCCGGTCACGACCCCCCGGGTTGCCCCAAAGCCTTGGAAATATCCACAGCGGCATTTTTCAAAATCAGCAGCGTTTCCTCCAAAGTCGGGCCACGGTAAACGTCCAACCGCTCTACGAAGGGGATGACGACCGCTGCAACCACCTGGCCATCGCTCCCCCATACAGGACAGCCAAGATTCGTCACCCCGCGCAATTGCTGGCTGGGAGAGCAGGCAAACCCGTCAGCGGCGACTTTATCGACGCCCGCCAATGCCTCTCCACGCAAAACACCGGGCTCACCGGTCAAAATGGCGTTTTGCTCCAACAGACGTTCCCTTTCTTGCGGCGAACGGAACGCCAGCATCACCTGGCCGGAAGCGGTATTGAACATACCGACCACAGAGCCGGTGCGCACCCCGAAAGACAGCGGCCCCGGCGCTTGAACCTGCGCAATGACCAATATCCGGCCCGCTTCAAACACGGCAAGATGGCACGATTGCAATGCCTGCTTGGCAACCAGTTGCATGCTGGGCAATGCTGCCTCCACCAAAGTACGAATGGGCCGGTTCCTGTGGGCCAATTCAAACATCCGCGTCGTCAAGTGATAGCAATCAGCGCGATCCGCATACAGCCAGTTGCGGCGCTGCAGCGTAACCACCATCCGGAATATCTCGCCAACGCTGCGGTGCAACTTCTGCGCAATTTCCGCCATGCCCAAACCATGCTCTGCATCGGTGAGCAGTTCCAGGATATCGATACCCTTTTCCAATGCCGGGGCCGCATACTGTGGCCGTTTGGCACTGGCAGCCAGAGGCACAGCAGCCTTTTGCGCAGCAGCCTTCTGTGCAGCGGGTTTGGCGCTTTTTTTGGGTACCGCAGTCGTTGGTTTCATGAGGCAGCACCGCAATGTCAGCCTTTGACGCCGCCCAGCGTCAGCCCGGCAATCAGGTGCTTTTGCACCAGAAACGTCAGCAGCAGTGCGGGAATGATGATCAGCACCGCCATGGCGCACATGCCGGCCCAATCGATGGTAAATTGCGCCGTGAAATCCATCAAAGCCACGGGCATGGTCTTGGTGTCCGGCGACCTGGTCAGCTGTGAAGCCAGCGCAAACTCGTTCCAACTGGTCAGAAAGGCAAAGATACCCGCAGCGGCGATTCCCCCGCGCGCCAACGGAAATTCCACTTTCCAGAAAGCCTGCCAAGCCGTGCAACCATCGATTCGGGCTGCCTGGGACAATTCCTGCGGCACCTGGCGCAAAAATCCATCCAACAGCCAGATGGTAAACGGGACATTCATCGCCAAATACACCATGATGACACCCGGCATGGTATCGAGCAACCCCAGCCAGGACCATATGATGAATATCGGCAAGGACAAGGCCACCCCCGGAATGGCGCGCGTCAGCATCAATCCGACAAACATCGCATTCTTGCCGCGGAAATGAAAACGCGCAAATGCGTAACCACCAGCCAGACCGACGACGAGCGCCATTACCGTGCTCGTCATGGAGATGATCATGGAGTTACGAAAATAGGCCAATACCGGCAGAGGCTGAATCCCGCCAAGGCCCAGAATGTTCCGGAAATTGTCCAGTGTATAGCTGGAAAAGTTCAACGGATTTTCATTGCCGAGAATGGCAACATTCGGTCGGAAGGCATTCAGCACCACCCACAGGCCCGGCATGCAAATAAAACCCATGGCCAGAAAAATGCATAGCCACAACAGGGCCTGGCGTACGTTTTTTCTCATATGGCAACCTGCGCGAACCCTGCGCTCAATACACATGCCGGCGTGCGGCCGACAACTTTGCAAAGAAATGCACCGTAAACGCCATGGAAAGAATGATCGAGATATATCCCATGGCATTTGCCAGACCCATTCTTCCATCCACGTAACCGGTGCGGGCCATCAGCGTCCAGATCAGCTCCGTGCGTCCGCCAGGCCCTCCATTGGTCATTATTTTTACAATGTCAAAGGCCCGCCCCACCTCCAGCGAGCGGATCGTCATGGCGATCCAGACAAAAGGCATCAGATAAGGCAGCGTGACATGCCGGAATGCCTGCCATGCGCTACACCCGTCAACCTTTGCCGCCTCGATCGGGTCCGAGGGCATGGACATCAAACCGGCCAACAACAGGATGGCAAAAACGGAAGTAGAGTTCCAGATTTCAGCCACGGCCAGCGCAAACAAAGCCAGCCGGCCATCCACCAGCCACGGCACGGACTCCTGCATCCCGAAGCCGTGCTGCAGAATGTAATTGACGATGCCAATGTTGTCGTTGAACATGAATTTGAATTGAAAACCGACCAAAATGGGCGAAAACATCATCGGGAACATCAGGATCGTCCGCAGCAGGCGTTGCCCGCGCGTCACCTGCTCCAATAGCAATGCCAGCCCCAAGCCCAACGACAACTCCGCATTCAGGACGATCGTCAAAAACAGGATGGTCCGCCCGAAGGCCCACCAGAAATCCATGTCCTGAAACAGGCGGACATAATTCGCAAATCCGATGAAACGGGTGATCGAGTCCGGCCGCGTCAGTCGGTATGCAGTAAAGCTCGAATACAGTGAAAAGACCAACGGCAGCAACACCACCAGCGCCACGATCAGCAATGCCGGCAGCAGCAACAGGTAAGGCCAGGAGCGGCGCATGAAAGACCGTTTGGCCAGCTATCTCACCCGACCGGCATCCTGCATGATCGCCAATACTTTGTTGGCTGCGTCATCCAGCGCCTGCTTGCCGGTTTTCTCGCCGATCAGCGCTTTTTGCAACTCAGGCCAAATGGCGTTGGAGGCTTCGATCCACTCCGGGATCAGCGGTGGTGTAAATGCATCCTCGGCCATGCCTTTGGCAAAGGTCTGAAATACTTCCAGCATGTACTTGTCGCCCTTTTTTGCAAATTCCCCTGCGGCCTGCTTTTGTGCATCCATGCGGGTTGGCATCATGCCATTGCGCGCCTCGATCATCTGGGCCTCCAGACTTGTCAGGGCCATGACCAAACTGGCTGCGGCCTTTGGATTATCACAAGCCTTGGTAATGGAAAAACCATGTGACCCGGCCCAACCGGTGCGTTTTCCCGAAGAACCCCTGGGTGCACGCGCAATGCCAACGTTGCCGGCGATCCTGGAGTTTTTGGGGTCGTTGAAAAAGCCGGCCCAACCACCCCAATCCAGATTCAGCGCGATATTGCCGCTGGCAAAACCCTGGCCCAGGTCGTCCCAAATATAGTTGGGCACACCCTTGGGCACGGCTCCGGACTTGTAAAGGTCGACAAAGAAATTCAGGGCACGCTCACCCACCGCAGAATTGAATGTCGGGCGCCAGTCCTTGTCGAACAACGCACCGCCTTCTGCGACGAGCATTTCATAGAAACGCCCGGTAATGGCCTCATCCTTGCCGGGGAACTGGGTGCCATAGACCGAGGGCGGCTTGCTGAAGAACTTTGCCTGCCGTGCAAATTCTGTCCAGGTATCGGGAACCAGTAACTCTTTGCCAAATCTGGTTTTGTAGGCGGCCTTGTTTTCGGTGTTGTCATAGAATTTTTTATTGTAATACAGTTCGCTGACATCGGAATGGCGTGGCAACAGCACCAGGGAACCAGCCACGGTGGAATGCTCAAGGACCAGTTTCCCGAATTGACTCACCCAGGTGGCAGGCAATGCTTTTTGCAGATCACGATAGATATCACCATATTGTGGTGAGAAACTGGTATGGTTTGATGCCACACAGTAGTCGATCTTGCGGGCAGCAATGTCCTGCTTGATCTCCTTGTCCAATTCGAAGTGGTTTTTGCGTGACAGGATTTCGACCCTGGCACCGGTTTTCTTTTCCCATTCCGGGATGATGGCGTACAGCGGCTCATACTGTGTGCCACCGATCAGCTTTACTTTCAGCGTATAACCTTTGAACTCTTGCGCCTGAACACCGGTGCCGGCCACTGCGGCAAGCAGCCATGCACCCAGCGCAATCGCTGTGCGGGCCGTGGCAGACCATTGCCGATGATTTTCTGACTTCATGTGAATGTCTCCTAAGTTCATGCGCACAACGGCGTGCCGCCGGAGGCGCTCGAAACATATGCAGCCTCGACCAAGACCATGGTGCGCAAAACATCGTGCACATTCGTCAGCAGGGCCGGATCCTCTCCCGAGGAAAATCGCTGCAGATTGCTCATCGGGCCGATGAATGCATCGGGAAACCAGCTTCCTGTGAGCGCCAGGTTTTTCCAATCCTGGCCGCGCAGCTTCACTTGCACCGTATCCGGACGCCCTTCGGGATAGTCCAGCATCACGCCCAACTGCACCCATATCACACCATCCGTGCCCTCGAACTTGAACATCGCCGATTGCCCCTTTTCTCCATGGGCATAGTTGTGATTGAGTGAGAGGCAGACGCGCGTTTTGCTGCCGTAATTGAGAATGATCGACGACCGGGTGCTTTTGAGCCGGGGGTAGCGTGCATCAGCGATGGTCAGTGCATACACGCCTACAGGGTCGCCAAGCAAAGAGCGTATGAGATCCAGATAGTGAATGGAGTGAACCTGTATTTCCACCCGCTCCATCGTTTCCAGAAATGGGAACAAATGCCAGGGGTCGGCAACGTTCAATTGCATTTCAACGTCACTGACGCTGCCCAGGCAACCGCGCCCGATGGCGTCGCGCACGGCCAGCATATAAGGAGCAAAGCGCAATTGATGGTTGATGGCGGCCAGCAATTTTTTGCGCTGACATACAGCCACTATTGCACGCGCCTGCGCCAGATCTTTGCCCATCGGCTTCTGGATCAGCACCACCGCTCCATCAGGCAATGCATCGAGCACTCCCATCACGGCTGACGGTGGCAATGCCAGATCAAACACCACGCCGGTTTCGGAGACCGCTTGCTCCAGAGTTTCGTAGACCCGGCCTATGCCCCATTGGGCGGCCGTGCCCTTGGCCCGCTCAGTATCCAGGTCATACACACCCTGGACAAAAAATCCGGCCTTTTTATAAGCCGGCAGATGCGCGTCATTGACGATTCCGCCGGCACCGATGATTACGACGGGACGGGGCCTCGATGGCAATGGCCATTCTTGCTGCAAGGACTGAATGTCGGTCATGGCGGGATTCACAGGATGTCAGCAGGTATCGGTGAGACGGTAAATGCGGCGTGCATTGCCATATGCCAGTGCATCTATCTCACTGTCGCTACACCCGGCGACAAGCTGGTCGGTGACGGCTTTCCAGGTGGGAAGGTCGCGGGTCAGGTTGCATACCGGGTAATCACTTCCCCAGACCAATCTGCCCCAACCGAAACGATCCACCACATGCTCAAAATATGGGCGCACATCGCGCACCACACTGGCCACATCCCCGTCAGGCCAGCGACTGGCATCGCCATAAGCAATCAGGCCCGAAATCTTGCACGCCATGTTCGGATTCGCGGCCAACCGCGCAATACCCTCTTTCCAGGGATCCAATGCCTGACTCGCCACCGCAGGCACGCCACAGTGATCCAATACCATTTGTGATTCAGGGCAGGCTTTTGCCAGCGCGTCCGCCAGGTGGAACTGCCCCGGCAGAACGCACAGGTCGAAAGGGTGGCCCTGGCCAGTCAATGCACGCACATTGCGGCGAAAGGTGGCGCTCGTGGATAGTTCATCGGGAACGACATGCAATACACGCCTGAAACCATGAATCAGCGGATTGGACAAGGCCCGTTCCAGAAAGCCGCCGATCTCATCGTGCTCCGGTCGGCACGATGAAATCGCCCCGGCAATGAGGCTGTCTGGTTGCCGGGCCAGTTGGCCGATCAGGTCGGTTTCCGCTTCCATCTGCTGCGCCCGGACATCGGCCTCCATATGCAAGGCCAGACGAATGCCTGACGGCTGTGCCAAGCCGGCATATTCCTCCAGAACATGGGCGCGATCGAGCACCGGCAACGACTTTGTCCAGTCGTAGTCCAGGCGCTGCGGATAAAGCAGATGCAAATGGGTGTCAATCCATGGGCGCATGGCATTTTCCTGGTGCGGCGGCTACGTACTCAAATATTCAAGTATTCGAGTGTTGGCGCAGTTTGACGGTCTGCAGGTGCTCGCAATACAGCACCAGTTCGGCATCGTTTTTGAATACTTCATAGCTTGCGCGGTACAGACCCAGTGTTTCGTTCTTGGGCGCTTTGCTCATGTCCGTCTTGATGGTGTAAATGGTGTCGCCAATGAACACCGGGGCAATGAAGCGCAATCGGTCATAGCCATAGCTGAAGGCGTTCTTGCAATTCGTCGCCACCAGCCCCAGGCCGGCACTGAATACGAATGCCCCTGCCACCAGCCGTTTGCCAAACATGCCTTCCTTGCTGGCAAAAGGCTCGTCTGCCACATAAGGATGCATGTCCAGAACCAGCGCATTGAATTGCATGCTTTCGCCCTCGGAAATGGTCCGCCGGATGGAACGGATTTTCGTACCGGGAACGATATCTTCCCAATACCAGTCTTCGGCGTTCCAGATCCGTATCTGCTGGTGTAGGTCACGGGGCGTGTTGTGTGGTCGGTTCATCGTCAGTCGGCAAGGTAGTTGGCTTCCACCCAGGCGTTATCCTCTGCGACCTTTGGCGCGGCACGCGCAGCCTGCGGCCGTATACCGTCAAAGCGGATCGGACAACTCGTGGTTCGCACGCGCGCACCATTACCGCGCACCACATCCTGCAAAAAGCCCAGGGTCTTGAACCCGTCATGCTCGAGCAATTCGGCCCAGGTCATGACCGGCGCACACCAGTAGTCCACCGGAATCAGTCTGTCCAGCCAGTATTGCGTCGCCTGCGTCTTGAGGTGCTTGCCGAGAATATCCTTGATGGCGTCACGCCGGGTGAACCAGCAATTGCGATCCAGATACGGTTGCAGCGCAGCGCAATCGAGCGCCTTGGCCAGCGTTGCAATCGGGCCCATTGCCAGCGACAAATAGCCATCCGCCGTGGCGTAAATACCGTATGGCGCACCCAGGTACGCATGGGCATTGTTCACGGCAGACCGTTTCGGTGGTCTGGCGCCGTCATTGAGATAGGTGGTCAATACCTCAAACTGAAAATCCAGCACAGACTCCAGCAGGCTCACCTCCACCCGGGCGCCTCGACCGTGAATGCCCCGGCGCACCAGTGCCCCGAGCAGTCCTTGCACCAGATGCGCCCCTGTGAGAATGTCTGCCAGTGCCAACCCCACCGGAACCGGCCCTTGATCCGCATCGCCGTTGAGCCACACCACCCCGCTTCGGCTTTGCGCAAGCAAGTCCTGTCCGGGAAGATCGATCCATGGGCCTGTGCGGCCATAGCCGGTAACGCTGCCATAGATGATGCGCGGATTCAGCGTGCGCACTTCCGCGTAAGACAGGCCGATGCGCTCCATCACGCCGGGGCGAAAATTCTCGATCATCAGGTCGGCCTTGCCGATCAGGCGGCGCACCTTTGCCAAATCTTCGGGATTTTTCAGATCTGCCGCATAAGAACGCTTGTTTCGATTGATGGTATGAAAAAGCGTGCTGTCGCCATCGATTTCCAGATCGGATATATAAAGCTGCCGGCACAGATCGCCCGTGACGGGCCGCTCCACCTTGATCACGGTGGCCCCCATGTCGGCCATGCGCAGGGTCGCACTCGGTCCTGCCAGGAATTGACTGAAATCCAAAACCAGCAACCCTGCCAGCGGCAAATGATCCGCTGGCGTACTCATGCCATGGCCCCATGCAGATGCAGGCGTTCATTGATGCGCCCGCGGCGCCATTGCGCATCCAGTGCGTTCAATTCCTGCATGGTTTTCAGCGCAGTTTGTGCCCCGCCGAGAAAGCGCCTGAGAATATCGGGGGCCTGTTCCTGAAATCGGATATATCCGCTATAGCGGGGACGCACATAGGCCTGCTCCAATGTTGGCAGTGTGTTGACAAAAAAATCGTTCGTCAGTTGGTTGTTGTGCGCATCCAGCCAAGCGCTCCTGTGCCCGGGTTGGCCGCCATTTTCGACATAAAGCCCCGATTGCACCGGCGCGCTGGCCACGAACCCGGCATAACGCACCGCCCATTCACGCTGCTGGCTGTGCGCTGACACGGCCAAGCCGGCACCGCCCAGGGTGGAAGTAAAGCGTTTGCCATGGCGCGTCACGAGACCGCCAAATTGCAATGGGCGGTCGACATAACTGTCTCTGGCGTAGTTGGAATAACCGTAGGCGAACGGACTGTAGGCATGGCGTTCGCTGCGGGTCAGCAACTCGTAAACGGCAATCGGATTCCTGTCCAAGCACGCGCCACCGCAGGCGTCGACCAGTTCCTTGAGCGCCATCAGCGCATTGACACCCGCCTCCTGCTCCACCAAATGGGCTGCGTGGCAAAAAGGCTCATCCCCCTCGGAAATGCAGAGGGTATAAAAATGCATCAGGCCATCGAGCGGCAGGCCCGCCAAGGCCACCAAGCCGGCGCGCGCGAGCTCCAGCATCTCATCCCATGACTGCGGCAACTGCATGCCATGCCGCTGCAAGACATCCGGCCGGGCCGCCGATACCGGGGTGGCGGCGTCTGTTGCCAATGCCCATTGATGCCCCTCCAACTGATAGCTCTGGTGCGACCTGCCCACGCTGTTGCGCGCTTGGTCGGCAAGAAAATCGGCCGGCAAATACCCATCGAGCGGAACCAGCAGACCATGGGCTTGCGCCTCGCCGATGGACGGATGGTCCAACACCAGCAGGTCGTATTGCCGCGCCAGCACATCGATGGGCTGATCCGCAAAAGCCTGCAATGACCGGACTTCCCAGCGCAACTGCACATGGGGGTTCAGTTCCGAGAAGCGCTGCCCCGTTGCCACCATGGGAACCAGCCCACGGGAATGCCCCCAGGTCACACCTTTGAGTAATACCGATGCATCCAATTCATGGCTCCCGAGCAATGGTCGATGGGGTCGTCGGCTTGGTCGCTGACTCGGTATAAACACCTATGCATGAAACCATCTTTTGCTGATGAAATTATCGGTACGGAAGCAGCACCATCGACTCAGTACAAACCCTGGGAAACGCGATGAATGAAGAAAAATTCTTCGAGGACTACTGCATTGGCAGCAGCAGGGTCACTGCCGGCAGAACCATCACCGAAACCGACTTTGTCATCCACGCCGGCCACACGGGGGATTTTTTTCCTCACCACATGGATGCCGAGTTCATGAAAACCCAGGCTTTCGGGCAGCGCATTGCGCATGGCACGATGGTTTTTGCGCTGGGCGTTGGGCTGACGGCATCCCGGATCAACCCGGTCGCCTTCAGCTACGGATACGATCGACTTCGATTCATAAAACCAGTGTTCATAGGTGATACCATCCGGACGCGATTGACCGTGGCCAGGAAAGAGCCGGACCCCAAGCGCCCGGACCAGGGGCGCGTTTGGGAACTGACCGAGGTGCTCAATCAGCGCGACGAGGTGGTTCTGGCATGCGAGCACATCCATCTCGTTCAACAAAGAAAGCACTGACCATGCCCCGCATCGAAAGCGTCCGGGTCGATCTGATTGCGCTGGAGCCCAAGACCCTGCGCAGCGACGCCATCCAGAGTTTCGTGCGCCAGGAAACGCCCATATTGCGTCTGCGCTGCAGCGATGGGAGTGAAGGTGTGGGTTACAGCTACACCATTGGCACCGGAGGATCGTCCATCATGGCCTTGCTGCGTGACCATCTGGTGCCGCGCTTGCTGGGCCAGGATCCGGATTGCATCGAAAGCATCTGGCAGGATCTGCTCTTCCACACCCACGCCACCCATGTCGGCGCCATTACCAGCCTGGCACTGGCCGCCATCGATACGGCACTGTGGGATCGGCGCTGCAAGCTGCTGCAGTTGCCGCTGTGGAAAGTGGCCGGCGGCAGCGCACCAAAACGCCCGCTGTACACCACCGAGGGCGGCTGGCTGCAACTGTCCACGCAGGAGTTGGTGGCACAAGCGGTGCAGGCGCAAAAAGAGGGCTTTGCCGGCTCGAAAATAAAAATCGGCCGCCCGCATGTGGGCGAAGATGTCGCGCGCCTGAGCGCTGTCCGCGCCGCCGTCGGGCCCGGGTACGAACTAATGGTGGATGCAAACCAGTCGCTGACCTTGAGCGAAGCGCTGCGCCGGGCCCAGGCCCTGGCGCATTTGCAGTTGGCCTGGCTCGAAGAGCCCATGCCGGCGGACAGCATCATGGCCCATCGGCACCTGTGCAGGCACTCGGCCATCCCGATTGCGGTTGGCGAGTCGCTGTACAGCCTGGGCCAGTTTGCCGACTATCTGCAGGCGCAGGCCTGCCACATCGTGCAAGTGGATGTGGCGCGCATTGGCGGCATCACGCCCTGGTTGAAAGTGGCGCATCTTGCCCAATGCCACAACATCAGCGTATGCCCGCATTTTTTGATGGAACTGCATGTGAGCCTGGCCTGCGCCGTGCCCAATGCGCGCTGGGTAGAGCACATCCCGCAGCTCGACCCCGTGGCCAAAAGCAGGCTCAAGATGGAGGCCGGCTATGCCATCCCGCCCGAATTGCCGGGTCTGGGAATCGAATGGGACTGGCAAGCCATAGCAGCCCTTGGCAGCGATCACTTCGTCCATCCTGCAGGCTGACAACGGGGAGACGACCTATGCAACGCCATGGCGCGGTGATCGGCATCCGGGCGGAGATGCTGGAGGAATACAAAGCACTGCATGCCGCCGTGTGGCCTGCGGTGCTGGCGCAGATCCGGCGCTCGAACATCCGCAACTACACCATCTATCTGCGCGAGCCGGAAAACCTGTTGTTCAGTCACTTCGAATACCACGGGAGCGATTTTGAACAGGACATGGAGCGCATGGCCAATGACCCCGAGACCCAGCGCTGGTGGGCCGTCTGCATGCCATGCCAGCGCCCGTTGAGCAGCCGAAAAAGCGGCGAGCACTGGGCCGAGATGGAAGAACTGTTCCATTGCCCGTGACCCGTGGGTCATGGCACCCGCAGGTCGAGCGACCGATGGTGCGCCAGTGGCAGGAGGTGTGCGCTGGCGCGGTACCAGCACCCTGTCCGGAGCTAACCCCGCTTGCGTCCGAGATCGACCCCGAGCTGGCGCAGCTTGCGGTACAGGTGGGTGCGCTCCAGGCCGGTCTTCTCGGCGACGCGGGTCATGGAGCCCCCTTCGCGCTTGAGGTGAAACTCGAAATAGGCTTTCTCGAAATCGTCGCGGGCCTCACGCAGCGGACGGTTCAGGTCAAAGTCCTGGTGTGAATGGGGGCCGGCATCGGCGCCCGTGAGCACGGCCGACATGGCGGGCAGCGGCGCGTAGCCCGGATTTGTTGCCGGCTCCGCTGCGGGCGGCTGGACTGCGGCCACCGGGTGGGCGACATTGCGCGCCAAGCCCTGCTCGACGGCCTTGAGCAGCTTTTGCAGGGTGATCGGCTTTTCAAGGAACGAGAAAGCGCCAATGCGCGTAGCCTCCACGGCGGTGTCGATGGTGGCGTGACCGCTCATCATGATCACGGGCATGGTCAGCAGGCCGGCCGTGGCCCATTCCTTGAGCAGCGAGACGCCATCGGTGTCAGGCATCCAGATGTCCAGCAGCACCAAGTCATACCTGGTGCCTGCCCGGGCGGCGCGGGCCTGGGTTGCGTTTTCTGCGAGGTCTACGCTGTGACCTTCGTCGTTCAGGATTTCCGACAACAGGTCACGTATGCCGAGCTCATCGTCGACCACCAGAATATTTGCCATGTGTGTTGAAGCGCCTTGGGATGCTGTGGGGGCGGTGTTGTCATGCCGCCGCCGGGCCAGGGGCAAATGATAACGACACTTGGGCGCCGCGTACCATGCCATCTTCGGTGCGGTTGGATAGTTCGATGCGCGCCCCATGCTCATCGGCGATCTTTTTGACCACGGCCAAACCCAGGCCGGTGCCCCTGGGCTTGGTGGTGACATAGGGCTCGAAGGCGCGCTGCAGGATATGCGCCGCAAAGCCCGCACCACTGTCGGCCACCGTGAGCCGCACGCGGCGCGATGAGGCGCTCCAGCGGGTGCTGATGCGCACCGGCGGCATGGCCTCTTGCGGACTGGCAGCGCGCGCCTGCTCGGTCGCGTCCTGCGCGTTTTGCAGCAGGTTGTGCACCACCTGGCGCAGTTGCTGCGCATCACCGGCAATCAGCGGGCAGTGCGGGTCCAGTTGGGCCTGCACCGGGACGGTGGCGTTTTCCGCTGCATATAAATGCAGCACATCCGCCACCAGCGCATTGAGGTCCAGCGCCTGCAAATGCGCAGCCGGCAGGCGGGCGTAATCGCGGAACTCATTGACCAGCCGCTTCATCGCGTCGACCTGATCGACGATGGTCTTGACGGACTTCAGCAAAATGGCTTGCTCGGGGTCGGGCAGTTTGCCCGAGAGCTTCATTGCCAGCCGCTCGGCAGACAGTTGAATCGGCGTCAGCGGGTTCTTGATCTCGTGCGCGAGACGCCGGGCCACCTCGCCCCAGGCCTGCGCCCGTTGCGCAGAAACAATTTCCGAAATGTCGTCAAAAACCAACAGTCTGGTCGCGTCGGGCAGCTCGGCACCGCGCACGACGAGGCTGGTGGTGTGCTGGCCCGCTCCGCCGGCTGCGGTGTGCAGCTCGAACGGCTGCTGCCAGTGGTCGAGCCCATGGCGTTCGTGGTCGCCGAAAAAGGCCTCGAAATGGCCCTGAACCGCTGCCGCAAACTCGGCCAGCCCCGGCACCTCGGCCACAGGCCGGCCCTCGAAGGCGGCCATCGGCGCGCACAGGATGCGGGTGGCGCCAGGGTTGGAAGAGCGGATCAGCCCCTGCGCGTCGAGCACGATGACCCCGGCCGTGAGGTTGTCCAAAATGGTTTGCAGGTTGGCGCGCGATGCATAGACCTCGCCCATGCTCTGCTCGACGGCCTGCCGGGCGTCGGCCAACTGCTCGGTCATCAGCGCAAACGACCGGGTCAACCCGCCAAGCTCGTCCTTGCCTTGCAACATCGCCTTGGGGCTCAGGTTGCCGGCGGCCACCTCGCGCACCCCTTCGGCCAGCACCAGCAGTGGCCGGACCAATTGCTTGCCCAGCAGCACGGCCAGCAGCACGGCGCCGAAAACCGCCAGGAACAGGCTCAGCGTCAGCGTGCCCACATACATGCGCCGCAGGCCAGCGCGCACCAAGGCCCGCTCCTGGTACTCGCGGTTGGCCTCTTGCACGGCAATGGCATTGGCGACCAGCGCTGACGGCAAGCTGAGCGTGGCTTGCAGGTAGCGCGGCTCCAGCAACAGGTCTACGCGGGGGTTGCTGACCAGCGCCAGCACCTTGACCCGCGCGTTCTGCACGGCGGCCTGGTCGGCAATATCGTCGAGTCCCTCGATCTGTGCCGTGGCGCGCTGCTGGCGCACGCTGCGCAGCAGCGCGACGCCCGGACGTTCCGGGTTCAGGCTGAAGCGTGACTGGCCGGCGCTGGCCACGGCCTGGCCCGCAGCGTTCCACAGCACCATGTCGGTGGCGCCGATCTGGTCGCGCAGGCGCTCGAGCGCCAGCCCGGCCGCTGCATCGGGCACCTGGGCCAGTTGGGTCGCGGCGTTGCGGGTTTTGGCGACCATGTCGGCGGCCAGCGAATCCAGCGACACATGGGCCAGGCTCACGCCCGCCGACAATGCGCCCTCGACCTTCACGTCGAACCAGCTTTCGATGGAGCGTGTGACGAACTGGTAGGACACCACATAGATCAGCAGACCGGGCATCAGCCCGACCAACGCAAAAATGGCGGCCAGCTTGGCCAACAGCCGGCTGCCAAAACGCCCTTTGCGCAAGCGCATGCCCAGACGCAGGGTCACCCAGACCAGCACCGCCAGCAGCACCAGCGCCACCAGCACGTTCACGCCAAAGAGCCAGGCGTAGTTGCGTTCGTACAGCGTGCGGTTGTTCGTCGCCAGGGTGAGCAAGAACAGCAGCACCATGCCAATGGCCGTCATGAAGGCCGTACCGACCCCCAGCGCCCAGCGCAGCGCGCGCGACTGGCGCACCCTGTGCCGGGCGGATGCCCCATCCTCGGGCCGGGTGGCGTCGGCGCTCACCGGACAGGCTCCGCAGACTGTTGCTGCGCGGGGACGGGCGCCAGGCGCTGGCTGTAGGAGGCCAGCAGATCCCAGCCCGGACGCCCCACGGCATCGATCTGGAACAGGCGGGGAAGTTGGGACATGTCGAGCCGGAACCGGAAGTCGACCAGGTGCACGGCATCTGCCGCTATCTCATTGCGTTGCGCAATTTTCCAGTGCGAAAAGCGCCCGATGGCGGACAGCGCATCGGCATAGTCGTCAAAACTCTGCCCCAGCACCACGCCCAGGCCGCTGTTGCGAAATGGCGCGGCAGAGATGTTCAAACGCCAGCGGCGGGTCAGCGGCTGGTAGCTCAGCCTGAAGTGGCGGCTGGCCGTGCTGACCAGGCGGCCGGACCAGTACCAGCGGGCACGCAGCACCTGGGCCTCGGCCACGAAGAACATCGGAATGCCTTTGTACAGCGCGTCTTCGGCCAGTTGCGGCAGGTCCAACTGCAAGTTGGCGCTCAGGTACAGGCCGTCGTCGGCGCGCTCGAGTTGCATTTCGCCGGTTTCGGCACCAGCCACCTGCGCTTGCGCTTGCGGCAGCAGCAAGCAGCAGGCCAGCAAGCATCGACATGCGCCCATCAGCCATCGGTGCCACGCGCCATGCCCGACCCAGGAATCCCCCGGGGGCTCATGGCGGCAATTTATGCAACAGTGCGTAAAAAAATCCGTCGTGATCACCGCCTGCATTGTCCGGGACAGCCCCGTCCTTGTCCGCATTGCCCGGTAGCAAATGGCCCGGCGAAGGTAGCAATCGTGCATCAGTGTGGTGCGCAAGAAACGCTTGCACTGGGGCATCCCCTTCGGCACGGAATACCGAGCAACTGCAGTACAGCAAACGTCCACCGGGCCGCAGCAGCGGCCACAGGGCGCGCAGCAACCGGGCTTGCAGGGCGGCCAACGGGGCGATGTCGGTCGCGCGGCGCAGCCAGCGCACATCCGGATGGCGCCGCACGATGCCCGATGCGCTGCAGGGTGCGTCGAGCAAAATGGCATCGAACGGCGCGCCGCCGCAATGCGGCTGCCACCAGTCCTGCGGCCGGGTGGCGTCGGCCACCAGAACCTGGGCGCCAAGGCCCAGGCGCTGCAAGCTGGCGTCGATGCGGGCGCTGCGCGTGGCATCGATCTCCAGCGCAGTCACTTGCAGCGGCGCATCGGCGCCGGCCAGTTCCAGCAAATGGGCGGTCTTGCCTCCCGGGGCGGCGCAGGCGTCGAGCACGCGCAGCGGTTGCCGCAGATCCAGCCCCTGGAGCAGCAGCGGGGCCGCCTTCTGTGCAGCGGCGTCTTGCACCGAGACCCAGCCCTGGGCAAAGCCCGGCAGCGCTTGCACGGGCACCGGCTGCCGCAGCGCCAGGCCCATGTCGGCGACCACGGTGGCTTGCATATCGATGGCATCGAGCGCGCGCAGGTATTGCGCCAGGCTGCACTTTCTCTGGTTGACCCGCAGCACCATCGGCGCGTGGCGGTTGTTCGCTTGCAGGATCTGCTGCCAGTGCCGGGGATGGTCCTGGCGCAGTTGCCGGATCCACCACCGGGGGTGGTTCCAGCGCGCCAGCGGATCGTCGTCGGTGGCGGCGAGCAGCGCCTCGCGCTCGCGCAGGAAGCGGCGCAGACAGGCGTTGATGAACGCGGACTGCGCGCGCGCCGCTGCGCTGTGCTTGGCGGCCTCCACCGCCTGGTTGACCAGCGTGAAGGGCGCATAGGGCGCGTCTTCGGGATTCCAGCACAGCGCCAATGCGACGCACAGCAGGGCGTCCACCGCCGGCGGCGGGGTCCGGGCGGCCAGTTGGCGGCGCAGCAGTTCGGCCCGTCCGGCCTGGCGCAGCACCTGGAACAACAGGGCCTGCACGCCCGGGCGCAGGTCGGCATCGACTGCGGCCAGCACTGCCGTGCCCGACTGCCCGCTGCGGATGGCCTGCAGCGCCACAGCGACGGCGCCCAATTGCTGCCACAGGGCAATCGGCGCGATCGGGACGATCGGCGCAATGGCGGCACCGGGAGCGCCGGCGCCGGACCCAGCGCCGGGCCGGGCGCCCGAGGCCACGGCTTAGTCGGCGGCGGCGTCGCTGGCGGTGACGCTGCTGCCGTCCAGCTCGGGAACCTCGGCCTGGGCGGCCATTTCGGCGGCTTCGGCGTCGGCAATCGCACGGCGCTCGGCATCGTCCATCGCGTCCTTGGCCTTGCGCGCCTGGTGGTAAGCCAGGCCCGTGCCGGCGGGGATCAGGCGCCCCACGATCACGTTTTCCTTCAGACCGCGCAGCTCGTCGCGCTTGCCCATGATCGCGGCCTCGGTCAGCACGCGGGTGGTCTCCTGGAAGGAGGCCGCAGAGATGAACGAGTCGGTCGACAGCGATGCCTTGGTGATGCCCAGCAACAGGTTGCTGTAGACCGCAGGGATCTTGCCTGCCGCCCGCAGGGCCTCGTTGGTGTTGAGGATCTCCGAGCGCTCGACCTGCTCGCCGCTGATGTAGTTGGACTCGCCGGCATCCTCGACCACGACGCGGCGCAGCATCTGGCGCACGATCACCTCGATATGCTTGTCGTTGATTTTCACGCCCTGCAAGCGGTACACGTCCTGCACTTCGTCGACGATGTAGCGCGACAGTTCCTCGATGCCCAGCAGGCGCAATATGTCTTGCGGATCGGCCGGGCCGTCGACAATCGATTCGCCCTTGTTGACCACCTGGCCTTCGTGCACCAGGATGTTTTTCTCCTTGGGCACGAGCTCTTCGAACACATGGCCTTCAGGGTCGGTGATCTGCAGGCGCACCTTGCCCTTGGTTTCCTTGCCGAACGAGACGGTGCCGGTCATTTCAGCCAGCGTGCCCTTGTCCTTGGGCGTGCGGGCCTCGAACAGTTCGGCCACACGGGGCAGACCGCCAGTGATGTCGCGGGTCTTCTGACCTTCGACCGGGATGCGGGCCAGCACTTCGCCAGGGCCCACGTCCTGGCCATCGCGCACCTGTATCAGCGCGCCCACCTGAAAACCGATGGTCACCGAATGGTCGGTGCCGGGGATCTTCACTTCGTTGCCCTGAGCATCGATCAGTTTGACCTGGGGGCGCACCACCTTGGCGGCGCCACGGCGCTTGGGATCGATCACCACCAGCGTGGACAGGCCGGTGACTTCGTCGAGTTGCCGGGCCACCGTCAGGCCCTCTTCGACGTTCTCGAACTTGGTCCGGCCGGCGAACTCGGTGATGATGGGGCGCGTCAGCGGCTCCCATTTGGCCAGGACGGTGCCGGCCTTGACGTTCTGGTCGGCGTTGACGGTCAGCGTGGCGCCATAGGGCACCTTGTGGCGCTCGCGCTCGCGGCCGTACTCGTCGTGGATGACGATCTCGCCCGAGCGCGCAATCACCACCAGTTCGCCCTTGGTGTTGCTGACGTAGCGCATCGTGCTGCTGAAGCCGATCACGCCGTTGGACTTGGCCTCGACCCTGGAGGCGATGACGGCCCGCGAAGCAGCGCCTCCGATGTGGAAGGTGCGCATGGTCAGCTGCGTGCCAGGCTCGCCGATCGACTGGGCCGCGATCACCCCCACGGCTTCGCCGAGGTTGATCAGTCCGCCACGGCCCAGGTCACGGCCATAGCATTTGGCGCACAGGCCGTAGCGGGTCTCGCAGGTCAGCGCGGTGCGCACCTTGACTTCATCGACGCCCGCCGCTTCCAGTTCTTCGATCAGGTCTTCATCGAGCATCACGCCGACCGGCACCAGCACCATGCGGTTTTCCGGGTGCAGCACTTCTTCGGCAGCGGTGCGCCCGAGGATCCGGTCACGCAGCGATTCGATCACTTCGCCGCCTTCGACGATGGCGCGCATCAGCGAGCCGTTGGCGGTCTCGCAATCCTCTTCGGTCACCACCAGGTCCTGCGTCACATCGACCAGACGCCGGGTCAGGTAGCCCGAGTTGGCGGTCTTGAGGGCCGTGTCGGCCAGGCCCTTGCGGGCGCCGTGGGTGGAGATGAAGTACTCCAGCACGTTCAGGCCTTCGCGGAAGTTCGCGGTGATCGGCGTTTCGATGATCGAGCCGTCCGGCTTGGCCATCAGCCCTCGCATGCCGGCCACCTGACGGATCTGGGCGGCAGAGCCGCGGGCGCCGGAGTCGGCCATCATGTAAATCGAGTTGAAGGACTCTTGCGAGACCTGCTGGCCATGGCGGTCGATGACCTGCTCCTTGGACAGTTGGGCCATCATCGCCTTGGACACTTCGTCGCCGGCCTTGCCCCAGATGTCGACCACCTTGTTGTAGCGCTCGCCCGCAGTGACCAGACCGGAGACATATTGCTGCTCGAACTCTTTGACCTCCCGTTCCGAGCGCTCGATGATGCCGGCTTTTTGCGGTGGCACCAGCATGTCATCGATGGCGATCGAGATGCCGGCGCGCGTGGCCAGGCGAAAGCCGTTTTGCAGCAGCTTGTCGGCAAACACCACCGTTGCCTTCAGCCCGCATTTGCGAAAGGAGACGTTGATCAGGCGCGAGATTTCCTTCTTCTTGAGCGCCTTGTTGACATACGAGAACGGCAGGCCCGGAGGCAGGATTTCCGACAGCAAGGCCCGGCCCGCCGTGGTTTCCACCAGCGCGGTCGTGGGCACCAGCGCGTCGCTGTCCTTGGGTTTGCTCCACTCGGTCAGGCGCACGGTGATGCGGGCAGCCAGTTCGACCTCGCCGGCGTCGAAGGCGCGCTGCACCTCGCCGGTATCGGCAAACACCAGGCCCTCGCCCTTGCCGTTGATGCGGTCGCGGGTGGCGTAGTACAGGCCGAGCACCACGTCCTGCGAAGGAACGATGGATGGCTCGCCCGAGGCCGGAAACAGCACGTTGTTCGAGGCCAGCATCAGCGTGCGCGCTTCCATCTGCGCTTCCACCGACAGCGGGACATGCACCGCCATCTGGTCGCCGTCGAAGTCGGCATTGAACGCCGAGCAGACCAGCGGGTGCAGTTGTATCGCCTTGCCTTCGATCAGGATCGGCTCGAACGCCTGTATGCCCAGACGGTGCAGCGTGGGCGCGCGGTTGAGCATCACCGGATGCTCCTTGATGACCTCTTCCAGGATGTCCCAGACCACCGGCGTGCCGGATTCGACCTCCTTCTTGGCGGCCTTGATCGTGGTGGCGATGCCCATGGCCTCCAGGCGCGAGAAGATGAAGGGCTTGAACAGTTCCAGCGCCATCAGCTTGGGCAGACCGCATTGGTGCAGCTTGAGCGTCGGGCCTACGGTAATCACCGAGCGCCCCGAGTAGTCGACGCGCTTGCCCAGCAGGTTCTGGCGGAAACGCCCGCTCTTGCCCTTGATCATGTCGGCCAGCGACTTGAGCGCGCGCTTGTTGGCGCCGGTCATGGCTTTGCCGCGGCGGCCGTTGTCCAGCAGCGAATCGACGGCTTCCTGCAACATGCGCTTTTCGTTGCGGGCGATGATCTCCGGGGCCTTGAGCTCCAGCAGACGGCGCAGACGGCTGTTGCGGTTGATCACGCGGCGATACAGGTCGTTCAGGTCGGAGGTGGCGAAGCGGCCGCCATCGAGCGGCACCAGCGGGCGCAGGTCCGGCGGCAGCACCGGCAGCACTTGCAGCACCATCCACTCGGGCTTGATGCCGGATTTCTTGAACGCTTCGAGCACCTTCAGCCGCTTGGCGTTCTTCTTGACCTTGACCTCGGAGCCGGTCAGGTCGCCGCGCAGCTTTTCGATCGACAGGTCGATGTCTATCGATTCGAGCAGATCCTTGATGCCTTCGGCGCCCATCTTGGCGATGAATTCATCGCCGTATTCCTTGCGCTTGGCCTCGTAGTCTTCCTCGGACATGATGCTGAGCTTCTTGAGCGCCGTCATGCCGGGGTCGGTCACCACATAGGCTTCAAAGTACAGCACGCGCTCGATGTCGCGCAGCGTCATGTCCAGCACCATGCCCAGGCGCGACGGCAGCGACTTGAGGAACCAGATATGCGCGCAAGGTGCTGCCAGGTCGATGTGGCCCATGCGCTCGCGCCGCACCTTGGTCTGTGTGACTTCGACGCCGCATTTTTCGCAGATCACGCCACGGTGCTTCAGGCGCTTGTACTTGCCGCACAGGCATTCGTAGTCCTTGATGGGACCAAAAATCTTGGCGCAAAACAGCCCGTCGCGCTCGGGCTTGAAGGTGCGGTAGTTGATGGTCTCGGGTTTTTTCACCTCGCCAAAAGACCAGGAGCGGATCTTCTCGGGCGAAGCCATGCCGATGCGGATGGCATCGAAGTGCTCATCCGGCGTGAATTGCTTGAACAGGTCCAGGAGTGATTTCATGGTGACTCTTTCCTTTTGCGCTCAAGAGCGTTCGAGCTCGATGTCCAGGCCCAGTGAACGGATTTCCTTGACCAACACGTTGAACGATTCCGGCATGCCGGCTTCGATGGCATGTTCGCCCTTGACGATCGACTCGTACACCTTGGTGCGGCCGGCCACATCGTCGGACTTGACGGTGAGCATTTCCTGCAGCACGTAGGCGGCGCCGTAGGCTTCGAGCGCCCAGACTTCCATCTCGCCGAAGCGCTGGCCGCCGAACTGGGCCTTGCCGCCCAGCGGTTGCTGCGTGACCAGCGAGTAGGGGCCGGTGGAACGGGCGTGCATCTTGTCATCGACCAAGTGGTGCAGCTTCAGGTAGTGCATGTAGCCTATGGTCGTGGGCCGCTCGAAGCGCTCGCCGGTGCGGCCGTCGTACAGGAAGGCTTGGGTGCGGGTGGCGGTCAGACCCTTGCGCTGCGCGATCTCGTCCGGGTAAGCGATTTTGAGCATGTCCTTGATTTCTTCTTCCGAAGCACCGTCGAACACCGGGGTGGCATACGGCATGCCATGCCTGAGATGGGCCGCCATGGCCACGAGTTCCTCGTCGCACAGTTGCGCCAGGTCCTCGGTGCGGCCGCGCGCGTTGTACACCTTGTCCAGAAACTTGCGCAGTTCTGCGGCCTTGGCCTGCTGCTGCAACATGTCGCCGATGCGCTGGCCTATGCCCTTGCTGGCCCAGCCCAGGTGCACTTCCAGCACCTGGCCGATGTTCATCCGCGAAGGCACGCCCAGCGGGTTGAGCACGATGTCGGCAGGCGTGCCGTCGGCCATGTAAGGCATGTCTTCGACCGGAACGATCTTCGAGACCACCCCCTTGTTGCCATGGCGCCCGGCCATCTTGTCGCCAGGTTGCAGGCGGCGCTTGACGGCCAGGTAGACCTTGACCATCTTCAGCACGCCGGCGGGCAACTCATCGCCTTGCGTGAGTTTTTTCTTTTTTTCCTCGAAAGCCAGGTCGAAGCTGTGGCGCGTCTGCTCCAGCGCATCCTTGATCAATTCGAGCTGCGCGGCGACCTCGTCCTGCGCCGGGCGGATGTCGAACCAATGGAATTTCTCCACCGACGACAGATAGGGCTTGTCGATTTTCGCGCCCTTGAGCAGTTTGTGCGGACCGCCATTGGCCACGCGCCCGAGCAGCAGCTTTTCGATGCGCTCGAAGGCGTCGGCCTCGACGATGCGCAGTTGATCGTTCAAGTCCAGCCGAAAGCGCTTGAGCTCATCGTCGATGATCTGCTGCGCGCGCTTGTCGCGCGCTATTCCTTCACGGGTGAACACCTGCACGTCGATCACCGTGCCTTGCGAGCCTTGCTCGACGCGCAGCGAGGTGTCCTTCACATCGGAAGCCTTCTCGCCGAAGATCGCGCGCAGCAGCTTTTCTTCGGGTGTGAGGGTGGTCTCGCCCTTGGGCGTGACCTTGCCCACCAGCGTATCGCCGGGCTGCACTTCGGCGCCCACGTAGATGATGCCGGACTCGTCGAGGCGGTTCAGTTGCTGCTCCGACAGGTTCGGGATATCGCGCGTGATTTCTTCGGCGCCGAGCTTGGTATCGCGGGCCATCACCACCAGTTCCTCGATGTGGATCGAGGTGTAGCGGTCTTCGGACACCACCCGTTCCGAGATCAGGATCGAGTCCTCGAAGTTGTAGCCGTTCCAGGGCATGAACGCGATCAGCATGTTCTGGCCAATGGCGATTTCGCCCAGGTCCGTCGATGCGCCATCGGCGATCACATCGCCCTTGACCAGCCGGTCGCCCTTTTTGACGATGGGGCGCTGGTGGATGTTGGTGTTCTGGTTGGAGCGCTGGTACTTGATCAGGTTGTAGATGTCCACCCCGACTTCGCCAGCCACCGTTTCGTCGTCATTGACGCGCACCACGATGCGGGTGGCATCGACATAGTCCACGCTGCCGCCGCGTGTTGCCGTGACCACGGTGCCCGAGTCGATGGCCGCCACGCGCTCGATGCCGGTTCCGACCAGCGGCTTTTCCGGGCGCAGCACCGGCACGGCCTGGCGCGACATGTTGGCGCCCATCAAGGCGCGGTTGGCATCGTCGTGCTCCAGGAACGGCACCAGCGAAGCGGCCACCGACACGATCTGCGCAGGCGAGACATCCATGTACCGCACCCGGTCGGCGGCGCACAGGATCGACTCGCCTTTTTCACGGGCCGAGACCAAGTCGCCCGTCAGGCGCCCCTCCTTGTCGAGCACGGCGTTGGCCTGCGCGATCACGTACTTGCCTTCTTCGATCGCCGACAGGTAGTCGATGTCGTTGGTGACCATGCCGCCGACCACCCGGCGGTACGGGGTTTCGATGAAGCCGTACTCGTTCAGGCGCGCGTACAGTGCCAGCGAGTTGATCAAACCGATGTTCGGGCCTTCGGGGGTTTCGATCGGGCACACGCGGCCATAGTGGGTCACATGCACGTCGCGCACTTCAAAACCTGCGCGCTCGCGGGTCAACCCCCCCGGGCCCAGCGCGGAGACGCGGCGCTTGTGCGTGATCTCTGCCAGCGGGTTGGTCTGGTCCATGAACTGCGACAACTGCGAAGCGCCGAAAAACTCCTTCAGGGCCGCCGAAATCGGCTTGGAGTTGATCAGGTCATGCGGCATCAGCGGCTCTTGCTCGGCCTGGCCCAGACGCTCCTTGACGGCTTTCTCGATACGCGCCAGGCCGGTGCGGTACTGGTTTTCCGCCAACTCGCCGACGCAGCGCACGCGGCGGTTGCCCAGGTGATCGATGTCATCGACTTCGCCATTGCCGTTGCGCAGGTCGACCAAAATCTTGACCACGGCCAGGATGTCCTCATTGGACAGCACCATCGGGCCGGTGGACTCGTCGCGCCCGATCCGGGCGTTGAACTTCATCCGGCCGACACGCGACAAATCGTAGGTATCGGGGTTGTAGAACAGGCGCTGGAACAGGGCCTGCACCGCGTCCTCGGTGGGCGGCTCGCCAGGGCGCATCATGCGGTAGATGGCCACGCGGGCGGCAAACTCGTCCACCGTTTCGTCGCTGCGCAGGGTGTGCGAGATGTAAGCGCCCTGGTCGAGTTCGTTGGTGTAGATGCACTGCAACTCCCGCACGGCGGCGCTGCGCAGCTTCTTGAGCAGGGCTTCGGTCAACTCGTCATTGGCCTTGGCCAGGATTTCGCCGCTGTCGGCATCGACGATGGTGCGCGCCACGACCCGGCCGACCAGGAAATCCTCGGGCACGCTGATATGCGTGCTGCCGGACTGCTCCAGATCGCGGGTGTGGCGCGCAGTCACGCGCTTGTCCTTGGCAACGATGAGCTTGCCGGACTTGTCGGTGATGTCGAAACGGGCCACTTCGCCGCGCAGCCGCTCGGGGACGAATTCCATTTGCGCGCCGCTGTCCATCAGCCGGAAATTGTCGTTGACGAAGAAGTTCGCCAGGATCGATTCCGGGTTCAGGCCGATGGCCTTGAGCAAGATCGTCACCGGCATCTTGCGCCGGCGGTCGACGCGAAAGTACAGGATGTCCTTGGGGTCGAACTCGAAGTCGAGCCAAGAGCCACGGTAAGGAATGATGCGCGCGGAAAACAGCAGCTTGCCCGAGCCATGGGTCTTGCCCTTGTCATGCTCGAAGAACACACCCGGCGAGCGGTGCAACTGCGAGACGATCACGCGCTCGGTGCCGTTGATGATGAACGAGCCCTTGTCGGTCATCAGCGGCACTTCGCCCATGTAGACCTCTTGCTCCTTGACTTCCTTGACCACCTTGGACTGCGAGGTCGAGGACTCGCGGTCATAGATGATCAACTGCACCTTGGCCCGCACGGCCGACGCAAAGGTCAGGCCGCGCGTCTGGCACTCGCGCACATCGAATGCCGGCCTGGCCAGGTTGTACTCGATGAACTTCATCTCGACGAAACCGTTGTGCGAGACGATCGGAAAGGCGGCATCGAATGCCGCCTGCAGACCCTCGATGGTTCTTTTGCGGGGCTCCTTGTCCGCTTGCAGGAAGGCGGTATAGGCGTCCTTTTGCATTTGCAGCAAATAAGGAACTTCGAGCACGCTGTCGCGGGTGCCGAAACTTTTGCGGATTCGCTTGCGCTCGGTAAAGGAATAGGCCATGAAATCTCCGGACAAAGACATGCGTCCTGGGTCTTCGACGACTGACCCGCAAAACGCACTGTTCGCGCCGTTTCTGCGGGCTTGGTGGTTGGCCACTACCAACCATGGCGGACGGTGATGCGTTGCACATCACCCGAACCAAGGCGTCTTCTGCTGTCGCAATGATCAGAAGACACTCGAAATCCGGCGCGCGCTCTGGTCGGGCCGGTTTTCGGGTGCGCTCTGAACGCATATCGGGGGCTGGAGGCCCGGTGAGGGGCAACCCCAGCCCGCCAAACGAGGCCGGATTACTTGAGCTCGGCCTTGGCACCGGCGTCGAGCAGCTTCTTGACAGCGGCTTCGGCATCGGCCTTGGCAATACCCTCTTTGACGTTCTTCGGAGCGCCATCGACCAAATCCTTGGCTTCCTTCAGGCCCAGACCGGTGATTTCGCGCACGGCCTTGATGACCGACACCTTGTTGGCGCCCGCCTCGGTCAGCAGCACGTTGAATTCGGTCTTTTCTTCGACGACCGCTGCACCAGGGCCACTGGCCGCAGCCGGAGCCGCCATTGCGGCAGCGCTCACGCCGAACTTCTCCTCAATGGCCTTGACCAGGTCATTGAGTTCCAGGACCGTCATGCTGTCCAGCGCGGTCAGAAATACGTCTTTATCGAATGCCATTTTGCTTTCCTAACGATTCAATGGGTGTTTCACGGATAACGGAACGGGTGACAGGCGGGCCGGACTTCAGGCGGGCACGGCTTGGGCTTGGCCCACGCCTTCACCTTCACCTTTTTTCGCCGCCAGCGCGCTGAGCACCACGGCGGTGCGGGATATGGGCGACATCAGCAAGCCGCACAGTTGGGCCAGCAGCACCTCCTTGGAAGGAATGCTGGCCAACTGCTTGACGCCGTTGACATCCAGGGCTTTGCCAGCGAAAGCGCCAGCGCGAATCACCAACTTGTCGTTGGTTTTCGCAAACTCGGCCACCACTTTCGCGGCCGCCACGGCGTCTTCGGAGAAGCCATAGATCAGCGGGCCGGTCATCTGCCCGGCCAGCACGTCAAACGCGCTGCCAGCCACGGCACGGCGCGCCAAGGTGTTCTTCAAAACACTCAGGCGCACGCCATTGCTGCGCGCTTGCACGCGCAACTTGGTCATGTCGGCAACCGTGATGCCACGGTATTCCGCCAGCACCAGCGTTTGGGCTTTGGCGACCAGGCGGCTGACTTCGCTGATGACCGCTTCTTTCTCACTGCGTTGAAGACTCAAGGTCTGCTCCTTCCACTGCGCATTCGGGCCTGGGCCCTCGTGCGCTCACGTTGCAGCGATCAACTGTTTTCCGGAAAACGAATTCCATCTGCAGCAGGATCGCCATCTGCGTTGGCCCCCCTCGCTCCGGGGGTTTGAGTGCGGCTGGCACACCAACGGTCTTCGATGGCCTGAAAGCGTTTGCGCACCACTTTCAGCCCACCACATCGGGCCTTTGGTAGACCCGAAGATTTCTTGTCACGTCTTGCGACGACGGCGCGCCATCACACGGTGATGGACTGCGTATCGACGCGCACACCCACCCCCATCGTCGAAGACAGCGCCAGCTTGCGCAGGTACTGGCCCTTGCTCGACGCCGGCTTGGTCTTGTTCAGCGCATCGATCAGCGCCGCCAGGTTGCCTTGCAGCTTGGCGTCGTCGAACGAACGGCGGCCGATCGTGCTGTGCACGATGCCGGCCTTGTTGGCGCGAAACTGCACCTGGCCGGCCTTGGCGTTCTTTACCGCCAGGGCCACGTCAGGGGTCACCGTGCCCACCTTGGGATTGGGCATCAGGCCGCGCGGCCCCAGGATCTGACCGAGCGTGCCCACTACGCGCATCGCGTCAGGGGCTGCAATCACCACGTCGAACGGCATGTCGCCGGCCTTGACCATCGCCGCCAGATCGTCCATGCCGACGACATCGGCGCCAGCGGCCTTGGCTTCTTCGGCCTTGGCACCTTGGGCAAACACGGCCACGCGGGTGATCTTGCCGGTGCCGTTGGGCAGCACCACGGCGCCACGCACCACTTGGTCAGACTTCTTGGCATCGATGCCCAACTGCACGGCCACGTCGATCGATTCATCGAATTTGGCGGTGGCGGCTTGCTTGACCAAGACCAGGGCATCGGTGAAGGCGTACAAGCGGGTGCTGTCGACCTTGCCCTGCATGGCCTTTTGTTTTTTCGTCAACTGCGGCATTTACAAACCCTCCACCGTCACGCCCATCGAGCGTGCGGAACCAGCCAGTGTCCGGACGGCAGCGTCGACGTTTGCGGCGTTCATGTCCTTCATCTTGGTCTTGGCGATTTCTTCGAGCTGCGCGCGCGTGATCTTGCCAACCTTGGTGCTCAGCGCGCTGGCAGAGCCTTTTTCGAGCTTGATGGCCTTCTTGATCAGCGTCGTCGCCGGCGGCGTCTTGATGATGAAAGTGAAGCTCTTGTCGGCAAATGCCGTGATGACCACGGGCAGCGGCAAACCAGGCTCCACACCTTGGGTCTGCGCGTTGAATGCCTTGCAGAACTCCATGATGTTCAGACCCCGCTGGCCCAGGGCGGGACCAATCGGGGGGGATGGATTGGCCTTGCCGGCCGGCACTTGCAGCTTGATGAAGCCGACGATTTTCTTGGCCATGTGTGACTACTCCTTGCGGGTCATGACGCCTGCGCCGCAACCTGCGGCAACCGGCTCCCCGGGGTTGACGACTCCTTGCACCAGATGTCCGCACCGAGTCGAAAGGTGCGGCATCCCGTTCGCCGATCAGGCTTTTTCAACCTGACCGAACTCCAACTCGACCGGCGTGGAACGCCCAAAAATCATCACCGAGACGCGCACGCGGCTCTTTTCGTAATTGACCTCTTCGACCATGCCATTGAAGTCCGTGAATGGCCCCTCCTTGACGCGTACCTGCTCGCCCACCATGAGCTCCATCTTGTGCCGTGGCTTGTCGGCGCCTTCGATCATGTGGCTGACGATGCTCTGCACCTCGGCATCGGAAATGGAGGGCGGCCGGTTCTTGCTGCCACCGACGAAACCCTTGACCTTGTTGGTGTGCTTGACCAGGTGCCAGGTATCGTCGTCCATCACCATCTCGACCAGCATATAGCCCGGGAACAGGCGCCGTTCCGTCGTCTTGCGCTGGCCGTTCTTCATCTCCACGACCTGCTCGGTCGGCACCAGGATGCGGCCGAACTTGTCCTGCATGCCGGCCCGGTGGATGCGCTCCTGTATGTTGCGCTCCACCGCCTTTTCCATGCCCAGATAGGCGTGGACGATGTACCAGCGCAGATCGGGATGGGTTGCAGCCGCACTGGAGCCGACTTCGGTCCAATGGGGACTGCCCCCGGCCAAGGCGCCCGCAGAGGCTTGCGCCTCGGTGATTTTTGCAGCGCTGGTCATGACCTTTTCCATCCCAAAATCAAGTCGTACAAAACCCATTCCAGCGTCTTGTCGGTGAGCCACAGGAAGAGCGCCATGACCACCACGAAGGCAAACACATACGCCGTCATTTGCAGTGCTTCCTTGCGGGTCGGCCAGACGACCTTGCCCACCTCGTGCCATGCATCGCGGGCAAAAGCCAGGAATTGGCGTCCAGGCCCGGACAGCAGGAACACGCCAGCGGCGGCAACGAGCCCGGCGATCAGCGTTGCCCACTGCGCCAGCGCGCCTTGTTTGCCCAGCAAATAAAAGCCCACGACCGACGCGACGACCAAGGCCGCCGCCGCTGCGAGTCTGGCCTTGTCTGCGCCGGTGTTGACAGTTTCGACCTGTGGTGAAGTGGCCATCTTTGAGTAATTTCTGCTTCCGATTGACGGCGTCATTCGAGACAACCAAACCCTTCAGGGACGGGACCCGGGCAAAAGCCCTGCGGGTTTGTGTGGGCCACATTCTCAAGTGGCAGGGGCAGTAGGAATCGAACCTACAACCTTCGGTTTTGGAGACCGACGCTCTGCCAATTGAGCTATACCCCTGTGCATGTTTGAAAATCAGGCCAGGATCTTGGCCACGACACCAGCGCCCACGGTGCGACCGCCTTCGCGGATCGCAAAGCGCAGTCCTTCTTCCATCGCGATCGGGTTGATCAGCTTGACCGTGATCGATACGTTGTCGCCCGGCATCACCATTTCCTTGTCCGCCGGCAACTCGATGGCCCCGGTCACGTCCGTGGTGCGAAAGTAGAACTGCGGCCGGTAGTTGTTGAAAAACGGCGTGTGCCGCCCTCCTTCGTCCTTGCTCAGCACGTAGACCTCGGCGGTGAAGTGGGTGTGCGGCTTGATCGAGCCGGGCTTGCACAGCACCTGCCCGCGTTCCACGTCTTCGCGCTTGGTGCCGCGCAGCAGCAGGCCGACGTTGTCGCCGGCCTGGCCCTGGTCGAGCAGTTTGCGGAACATCTCCACGCCGGTGCAGATGGTTTTTTGCGTGTCGCGGATGCCGACGATTTCGATTTCTTCGCCCACCTTGATGACGCCGCGCTCGACGCGGCCGGTGACCACGGTGCCGCGGCCGGAGATCGAGAATACGTCTTCCACCGGCATCAGGAAGGTGCCGTCTATCGCGCGCTCGGGCGTCGGGATGTAGGTGTCCAGCGCGTGCGCGAGCTTCATGATGGCTTGTTCGCCTTGCACGCCCTTGTCGCCTTCGAGCGCCAACTTGGCCGAGCCGCGAATGATCGGGGTGTCGTCGCCGGGGAAGTCGTACTTGTCGAGCAGTTCGCGCACTTCCATCTCGACGAGTTCGAGCAGTTCTTCGTCATCGACCATGTCGCATTTGTTCAGGAACACGACGATGTAGGGCACGCCCACCTGGCGGGCCAGCAGGATATGTTCGCGGGTCTGGGGCATGGGGCCGTCGGCGGCCGAGCACACCAGGATGGCGCCGTCCATCTGGGCGGCGCCGGTGATCATGTTCTTCACATAGTCGGCGTGGCCGGGGCAGTCGACATGGGCGTAGTGGCGGTTGGCCGTCTCGTATTCCACATGGGCGGTGTTGATGGTGATGCCACGGGCCTTTTCTTCGGGCGCTGCATCGATCTGGTCATAAGCCTTGGCTTCGCCGCCGAACTTGGTAGACAGCACGGTGGCGATGGCCGCCGTCAGCGTTGTCTTGCCATGGTCGACGTGACCGATGGTGCCCACGTTGACGTGGGGCTTGGTGCGCTCGAACTTTCCTTTTGCCATTTCTCGAACTCCGAAAAAAATCCATACCAACCCGAAAGGGTTCTCGGCGCACCCGGAACCGGATGCGCCTGAAAGTGGTGCCCATGGCGGGAATCGGACCCGCGACCTCTCCCTTACCAAGGGAGTGCTCTACCACTGAGCCACATGGGCCATCGACAAACCCGTACCAACGTGACAAGCAACCAGCCGCAACCGACGATGCCCCGGCGGCGAACCGGCAAACGGCGTTGGAGCGGGAGGCGGGAATCGAACCCGCGTCATTAGCTTGGAAGGCTAGGGTTCTGCCACTGAACTACTCCCGCATCGACCAACGACCCTTGCGCACTCGTCACCGCATTCATCACTGGTGGAGGGGACTGGATTCGAACCAGTGTAGGCGCAAGCCAACAGATTTACAGTCTGCCCCCTTTAGCCACTCGGGCACCCCTCCAAGGAATCGGCGAGTATAGCAGCAAATTCCGGGCAGTTCTTCGGGAACCGGTCGATTGCCCAACTCTCATCATCAGATCAGTGGTGCGGCTGGCGGGGATCGAACCCACGACCCTTGGCTTCGGAGGCCAATACTCTATCCACTGAGCTACAGCCGCGCATGGCACCCGTTCGAAAACCCGTGATTGTCGCATACGGCAAAGTCCGCGCCGATCCCGAAAGAAAAATCAGATCACAATCGCCCCCATTGCGGCCCTCGTTGCGGTCTTCAATCCCGAAAACATCCCCAAAGGACTCCCATGCCCACATTGCGCGCCGTTCCGGCCCACAGGCTGCTCTCATTGCTTGCCGCCATCGTGGTTGGCGCCTGCGTAAAGAGTGAAGCACAGGCCCCGGCGGACGGCCCGAAGATGCCGCCCGTCGAGGTGGGGGTGGTCACCGCCACCCCGGGCGATGCGGGCCTGGTCACCGAATTGCCGGGCCGCGTCGAGGCTTCCCGTGTCGCGCAGGTGCGTGCCCGGGCTGCGGGCATTTTGCAGCAGCGTCTGTTCAACGAAGGCAGCGATGTCAAAGCGGGGCAGGAACTGTTTCGCATCGATCCCGCCCCTTACGCCGCTGCCGCGCAAAGTGCCCGCGCCAGCCTGGCCAAGGCGCGGGCCCAACTGGCGCAGGCCAGCGCCCAACTGGCGCGCTACCGCCCTCTGATCGGCGCCCAGGCGATCAGCATGCAGGACTTCACCAACGCCGAAGCCGCCGAGCAGTTGGCGCAAGCCGATGTGGCGGTCGCCGAGGCCGCAGTGCGCAGCGCCGAGATCCAGTTGGGCTACGCCAGCGTGACAGCGCCGATCTCCGGCCGCATCGGCCGCGCTCTGGTCACCGAAGGCGCCTTGGTCGGCCAGGGGGAGGCCACGGCCCTGGCGCTGATCCAGCAGATCGATCCGGTGTACGTGAACTTCACCCAGTCCGCCAGCGACCTGTTCCAGTTGCGCCGCGCGCTGGACAGCGGGCAGTTCAAGCGCGCCGGCAGCAGCGAGGCGGCCAGCGTCAAGCTGGTTCTGAGCGATGGTTCGCAATACGCGCAGACTGGCCGGTTGCTGTTCACCGATTTGTCGGTGGACCCGGGCACGGGCTGGGTCAGTTTGCGCGCCCAAGTGCCCAACCCCAAGGGCGAGCTGTTGCCCGGCCTGTACCTGCGCGTGCGCATCGAACAGGCCCAGGCCAGCAACGCCATCATGCTGCCGCAGCAGGCCGTCACGCGCACGCAGCAGGGGGACAGCGTCAGTGTGGTGGACGCGGATGGCAAGGTCTCGGTGCGCCCGATCAAGATCAGCGCGGCGCGCAACAACCGTTGGGTGGTGCTCGATGGCCTGAAGGCTGGCGAGCAGGTCATCGTCGATGGTTTTCAGAAATTGCAGATGCTGCCGCCCGGCACAGCAGTCAAGCCGGTGCCATGGCAGCCCCCTGCCGCTGCAGCGACAGCGATAGCGCCCGTGTTGAGCGCGGCCAAGCCGTAAGGGGTACTCCGGCATGGCCAAGTTCTTCATCGACCGACCCATCTTTGCCTGGGTGATTGCGCTGTTCATCATGGTGCTGGGCGGCGTGGCGCTGACGCAGCTACCGATCTCCCAGTACCCGCCGGTGGCGCCACCGACCATCGTCGTCAGCGCCATCTATCCCGGCGCATCGGCACCGACGCTGGAAGACTCGGTGCTGTCCGTGATCGAGCGCGAAATGAACGGCGCGCCCGGGCTGATTTACATGGAGTCTGTGGCGCAGGCCGATGGCTCGGGCAGCATCACGCTGAGTTTCGAGACCGGCACCAATCCCGATCTGGCGCAGGTGGACGTGCAAAACCGGCTCTCGCGCGCCACGCCGCGCTTGCCGGCGGCGGTGGCGCAGCAGGGCGTGCGCGTGGACAAAGCGCGCTCGAACTTCCTGCTGTTTACCATGCTCGCGTCCACCAACCCGGCCACCGACCAGGTGGCGCTGGGTGACTATGCCTCGCGCAATGTGCTGCCCGAACTGCAACGCCTGCCCGGCATTGGCCAGGCACAACTGTTCGGCACCGAGCGCGCGATGCGCATCTGGATCGACCCCGCCAAGATGGCCGGCTTTTCGCTCTCGGCCGCCGAGATCACGGCCGCCATCCGCGCGCAGAACGCGCAGGTGACCAGCGGCGCGATCGGCGACCTGCCCCACATTGCCGGCCAGGCAGACCAGCAGGTGACGGCCACCGTCGTCGTCAACGGCCAACTCACCAGCACCGAGCAGTTTGGCAATGTGGTGCTGCGCGCCAACCCTGACGGCTCGACCGTGCGCATCAAGGATGTGGCGCGCGTGGAACTGGGCGGCCAGGCCTACGCCACCGCCGCCCGCCTGAACGGCCAGCCCGCCGTGGGCGTCGGTCTTCAACTCGCCCCCGGCGGCAACGCGCTGCAAGCGGCCCGGGCCGTGCGCGCCCGCATGGATGAACTCGCGCGCCATTTCCCCCAGGGCATGGTCTGGAGCATTCCATACGACAGCTCGCGCTTTGTCAGCCTGTCCATCCGGCAAGTCGCCGAGACCCTGCTGGAGGCCGTGGCCCTGGTGTTTCTGGTGATGTTTTTGTTCCTGCAAAACTGGCGCTACACGATCATCCCGACCATCGTGGTCCCGGTGGCCCTGCTGGGCACCTTCGCCACGCTGCTGGCACTGGGTTTTTCGATCAACGTGCTCACCATGTTCGGCATGGTGCTGGTGATCGGTATCGTGGTGGACGACGCCATCGTGGTGGTGGAAAACGTCGAGCGCATCATGCGCACCGAGGGGCTGTCGCCGCTGGATGCCACCCGCAAAGCCATGCGCCAGATCTCGGGCGCCATCATCGGGGTGACCGTGGTGCTGATCTCGGTGTTCGTGCCGCTGGCGTTCTTTGCCGGCTCCACCGGCAACATCTACCGCCAGTTCGCCACCGTGATGGTCGCGTCCATCAGTTTGTCCGCGTTCATGGCCCTGTCGCTGACCCCGGCGTTGTGCGCCACCTTGCTCCGCCCCGTGCCGGCCGGGCCGGAGCATGCAAAAGGCGGCTTTTTCGGGGGCTGGAACCGCGGCTTCGCGCGCACCGCCAAAGGATATGAAAGCCTGGTGGCACGCATGCTCACGCGGGCCGTCCGTTACCTGGTCCTGTACGCCGCCATCATCGGCGCCGTGGCCATTTTGTACCTGCGCCTGCCCGGCGCGTTCCTGCCGGCAGAAGACCAGGGCAGCATCATCGTCAACGTGCAACTGCCCCCGGGGGCCACCCAGGAGCGCACGCTGGCCGTGGTGCAGCAGGTCGAGGGCTTCATCCTGCAGCAGCCCGAAGTGGAAAGCATGGTCGGCGTTCTGGGTTTCAGCTTTTCCGGCCAGGGGCAAAACGCGGCGCTGGCCTTCGTGACGCTCAAGGACTGGTCTGAACGCCCGAAGCCCGAGCAATCGGCCCAGGCCCTGGCAGGCCGCGCGTTTGGCGCGCTGATGGGGGTGCGGGACGCATTCATCTTCCCGCTGAGCCCGCCACCGATTCCCGAACTGGGCAATGCCAGCGGCTTCACCTTCCGGCTGCAAGACCGCGGCGCTGCGGGTCACCAGGCATTGGTGCGTGCGCGCAACCAATTGCTGGGCCTGGCCGCGCAAAGCAAGCTGCTGGCCCAGGTGCGGCCGGACGGTCTGGAAGACGCCCCGCAGTTGCAGATCGACATCGACCGCGACCGGGCCAACGCCCTGGGCGTGTCGTTCGATGCCATCAACTCGGCACTGTCCACGACCTTGGGCGCGAACTATGTGAACGACTTCCCGAACCAGGGCCGGTTGCAGCGCGTGGTGGTGCAAGCCGATGCCCCGGCCCGCATGCAGCCGGAGGATCTGCTGCAGATCAACGCCCACAACCGCCAGGGCCAACCGGTGCCGCTGTCCGCTTTTGCCAGCACCCGCTGGGTGACCGGCGCGCAGCAGACCGTGCGCTACAACGGCTACGCGGCAATGCGCATCTCCGGGTCCGCAGCCCCGGGCTATAGCACCGGCGCGGCGATGGCCGAGATGGAAAGACTCGCCGCCCAGTTGCCCGCAGGATTCGGCTTCGAGTGGACCGGACAGTCGCGTGAAGAAAAGCTGGCCGGCGCGCAAGCGCTGATCCTGTACAGCTTTTCGATCCTGGCGGTGTTCCTGTGCCTGGCCGCGCTGTACGAGAGTTGGTCGATTCCGCTGGCCGTGATCCTGGTGGTGCCGCTGGGCGTGCTGGGCGTGCTGCTGGCCACCTTGCTGCGCGGCTACGCGAACGACATCTACTTCCAGGTGGGGCTGATCACCATCATCGGCCTGTCGGCCAAGAACGCCATTTTGATCATCGAATTTGCCAAGGACCTGCAGGCCCAGGGTCAGGGCTTGATCGAATCGGCGCGGGCCGCTGCCCGGTTGCGCTTTCGCCCCATCGTGATGACCTCGATGGCCTTTGGCTTGGGCGTCATGCCGCTGGTCATCGCCTCGGGTGCCGGCTCGGCCAGCCAGCGCGCCATCGGCACCGGCGTGCTGGGCGGCATGATCACCGGCACGGCGCTGGCCCTGTTCTTCGTACCCTGGTTCTTCGTCATGGTCCGCGGCCTGTTCAAAGGCAGCGCGCGCCAGCAGCAAATGAACCGCCGCCACGCGCAAGCCGCAGGAGTCGAAACCCATGATTGAACGCCGCCAATCCATTGCCGCCACTGCCGCCATTGCGGCAACGCGCACATTGCCGCTTCGCCTCTGCGCCGTCGCGCTGCTGATGACCCAGGCCGGCTGCTCGGTCATGACCACCGCCTACGAGCGCCCTGCGGCACCGGTGCCGGCGAGCTACGCATTGGCAGCGGCAGACGCCCCGCAAGGCGCTGCCAGCCTGCTGCCTTGGCAGGACTACTTTGCCGACCCGCGGCTGCGCCAACTGCTGGACATTGCGCTGACCAACAACCGCGATTTGCGCGTGGCGATGCTGAACGTCGAACAGACGCGCGCCCAGTTCCAACTGCGCCGCGCAGACCTGTACCCCGGCGTCGACCTGAACGCCAAGGCCAGCCGCGCGCGCGCCACGGACGGCAAGCCGAACCCGTCGTTTGGCCTGGGCCTGGCCGTGACGGCCTGGGAGATCGACTTCTTTGGCCGCATCGCGCGCCTGAAGGATCAGGCCCTGGCCCAGTATCTGGCCAGCCAGGAGGGGCGCAACGCCGCGCAACTCAGCCTGGTAGCGTCCGTGGCCAACGGCTGGCTGAACCTGCTGGCGGATGAAGAACTGCTCGGCCTGTCGCGCCAGACGCTGGCCTCGCGCGAGTCCTCGGCGCGCCTGACCCGGATGCGTCTGGATGCCGGCGTGGTCTCGGAACTCGACTGGCGCCAGGCCGAGTCGCTGACGCAGGACGCCCGGGCCACATTGGCCCAACAGCAGCGGCAGCGAGCCGTCGACGAAAACGCCCTCGCCCTGCTGCTGGGCCAGGCCTTGCCGGACGACATCCGCGCCAGCCTGGCGCGCAGCCGGCTGGCCGATGCGCCGGCGCTGGTGCCACTGCCAGCGGGCCTGCCGTCGGAACTGCTCACGCGCCGCCCGGACATCCGCCAGGCCGAGCAGCAGCTGATCGCGGCCAAGGCCAGCATGGATGCTGCGCGGGCAGCATTCTTCCCGCACATCACGCTCACCGCCCAGGCCGGCACGGCCAGCGACGCGCTATCGGGCTTGTTCCATGGCGGGTCGTGGGGATTCTCGATCGCGCCGTCGCTGCTGCTGGCACTGTTCGACGCCGGCCGCAACCAGGCCCAACTCGAAGTCTCCGAGGCCGTCCGCAGCATCGCCGTCGCGCAGTACGAGAAAGCCATACAGACCGCTTTCCGTGAAGTGTCCGACGCGCTGGCCGGCCAGGCGACGCTGGGCGAACAGGTTCAGGCCCGGCAAAACCAGGCACAGGCGGAGGCGGCGAGCCTGCGGCTGGCCGAACTGCGCTACCTCAATGGCGTGGCCAGCCACCTGGACCTGCTCGACGCCCAGCGCTCCCTGTTCAGCACCCAGCAGGCCGTGGTGCAGACGCGGCTGGCGCAGTTGCAAAACCAGGTGACGCTGTACAAAGCGCTGGGCGGCGGCGCCCCGGATACGGTTGCCAAGGCGCCCTCCTGAGCCGAGGTTTACCCACACAAATACAGGCCCATTCACAGGCCCATTCGTTTTGTCTGGAGATGCGGTGCATTTCAGTGCATTCGTGCAAGGCAAGAAATTCACGCCACATGGCCGTGGGCACTGGAAGGTGGTTATCCTGGAAACGGCAGTCGAACGCGCCCGAGTGCGCCGTCATCGGCGCGCCGAAGGCGGTGCATGCCCTCTCAACGGGGCGTAGCGTTGCGTTCTTCGCCCGGTGTGCGATCAAATAATTTCCGGTAGCAGCGGCCAAAATGGGATGCTCCGGTAAAGCCGCAGCGCATGGCGATGTCGAGCAGCGACCAGGTCGATTCGTGCAGCAGTTTTTGCGCCGCCTTCAAGCGCAGCTCGATGTAGAACTGCGATGGGCGCATATTGAAGTGCTTCCACCACATCCGCTCAAACTGGCGCGGCGAGATGCCGACCAGAGAGGCGATGGTTTTCATCGGAATGGGCCGCTCGATGTTTTGTTCCATCAGCGTGATGGCGTTGACGATGCGCCGGTCTGCAACGCCGTAGCGCCATTCGATGGCCATCTTCTGGCTTTCTGCGGCGCTGCGTATGCGCGTGTGCAGGAACTGGTCGGCCACTTCGACGGCGAGTTGGCGGCTATGCTGGCGGGCGATGAGTTCCAGCATCAGGTCCATGGCCGCCGTGCCGCCGGCGCAGGTCAGGCGGTTGCCGTCGACGCAGTAAAGGTCGCGGCAGACCTCGATTGCCGGGAACTCGTCGGCCAGCGCTCTCAAGGCTTCCCAGTGTATCGTGCAACGCCGCTGGTCGAGCAGCCCGGCCCGCGCCAGGATCATGGAGCCAAGGCTGATGCCGCCGAGTGGCCGCCCGCTGGCGGCATAGCGCCTCAAGAACTGAAACACTTGCTGGTTGCGATAATCCGCCACGCCAATGCTTGCCACGACAAAGAAATGGCTAAATTCCGGCGCCAGGGTCATGGCAAATTCGGGCAGCAGGGCAAAGCCGGAGCTCGAGGGTACCGGCTCGCCGTCGGCACTGACCAGGTGCCAACTGTAGAGCGGCTTGCCTGCCACCCGGTTGGCTGCGCGCAGCGGTTCGGTGGCGGAACTGAGGGCCATCATCGAAAAATGCGGCACCAGAAAGAAACCCATGCGTTGGGTCAGGACTGGGTCGGGTTTCATGAGCGCGTGTTGGAACAAAGTCGTCTGCAGATGGCGCAGACTCTCACAGACGCCCGCGCAATGGGCGAAGGGGCGAAGGGGCGAAGGTCAAAAAACAAAGCCCTCCGCAATCACGAACACCGGTCGCGATCGAAGAACAGCCTCGATATCGAGAACCGTATGAACCACTGTCAACGCCATGTCATCTGCATCAATCTGCGGATGAATCGATTTTCCAATCCGCAGATGACGCAGGTTCACACAGATTTGGAAACGGGCTGCGCTGAATTTTTATGTCATCCCTCGATGCGAAGATCGATGGCGCTGAAGTTCGCCAAGCACCAGGTCGAGCAGGGGCGCGATCGGGGTGTCATCCGCGCCTAGCCGTTCAACCCGGTTTGCCAATTCCTGCGGTTTGCTGTGCACGCCTTCGGCAAAGCGCCAGAATTTTTGCCGAATCGCGCTGGCAGCAAGCGGCAAGTCCGGGTCGCCTGATGCCTGGGTCGGCCCGGAGTCGAAGTGGCGGCCATCGAATAGTTCGATCCTCACGTCGGCTACGCGTTGCTCGGGAAAGCGCGCACTGAATTCGGCGCGTTCCTCTGCGCGAATGGCGTGGCTCAAGCGCAAGACTTCGGCATCCTCGAGGGCCTCGCCTGTCAGCGCGTCGAATCTGACCGCGCCGTATTTCAGCGCCACTGCCACCGGGAAGGGCAGGCTGTATTGCGCCTGTTCGGTCGTGGCCGGCTGCGGGTGGGACAGTCGCGTTGCATGGTGAAAGGTGGCGATGCGCACCGAGCGGATCTGCTCGCTCGCAAGGCCGTGCCGGCGCCGCAGCGCCTGTGCCGCATCGATGGCGGGATGCGCCCAGCGACAGACCGGCTGCGGCTTGAAGTATTGCTCCAGGATGCGCCAGCGGGTGCCGAGATCGTCCCAATACACCTGGGCTGCGGGCTGCTCGAGGGTGAGCGCGGGTGCGCCGGTAAAGCCTCGCTGCGCCAGAAAGCCTGCGCTGAGTCCCGCCATGCAGCCCCAGCCTGAGCCATCCTTGACCATGGTCGGGTGGTCGATGCAGCGCATCATCTGGCTGCGCGGCCCGTGGTATTCGGCAATGCCGAGCGCCTCGCGGGTCTGTTGGATGTCCAGCGGCAACAGGCGGGCAGCGAGCGCGGCGGCTGCCAGCGCGTTCCAGGCGCCGGACGTGTGGTAGTCGCAGGCGCTGGCATGCAGGGCAATGCCGGCGCGCGTGCCGATCTCGTAGCCCAGCACCAGCGCGGTGAGAAATTCCCTGCTGCCCATGGCTGGCATGGCAGGCATGTCATGGCGCCGATCGGCCAGCGCCAGCAATGCCGGCAGCACGGTCACGCCGACATGCCCCTTGGTTTGCGCATGGCCATCGTGGCCGTCGCAGCTATCGATGGTCATCGCGCCCGCCATGCCTGCGCCGACAGGACTGGCGCTGCGCCCGTCGAAGAGAATGCGCGAGCGCAGCTTGCCAGCGCCAAAGAATTCGACCGCATGGTCGCTGGCGATGCGCGACAAGGCGGTCTGCCGGCCCGCCAGCGCCACGCCCAGGAGATCGAGCAGGCACAGCCTGCCTTGCTCGACGACCGCTGCGGGTAGGTCCTCGAATGCCAGGCGATGGATGAACGCGGGCGTGTCCATGCGCTAAGTCTCCGGCACGCATCGACGGGCGTTTTTGAAACGTCGCGGCGAGCGCCGCACGGTGGTCTGCCGTGCGGTGCGCAATGCCTTGAAATGCGGCTGACGATTCCAGCAGGCTGGGCAGGTCCATCCGCTGCCCTTCCCGCATGGGCCGTTTGGACATGCGCAAGACGCCGGGGGATTCTCGGCAATCGTTTGCAACAGGCCAAGCGCGTCGCGCATGTGCTCGATGTTGCCGCCCGACGAGAAGGCTGGCCCGGCGCCGGTCGGCACGATCATGCGCACGCGGGCATCGGCCTGCGCGCAGGACAGGCGCGCCGCCAGCGCATCGATCATCTCCATGTCGGTCAGGGCATTGCGCGTGGCTGGCCGGTGGAGGGTCGGCGTGACGATGGCTGCATCCTGCTCGTACAGCACAGCTTGGCTCATGCCGAGACTCCCGGTTGCGGTGCCAGTTCCCTGCGCAATATCTTGCCACTGGGGTTGCGCGGCAACTGGTCGAGGAAGAACACTTGTTTCGGGCATTTGTACGACGTGAGGCTGGCCTTGCAGAAGGCGATGACCTCGGCGGCAAGGAGATCGATATCGCTCTTGACCACGAAGGCCGTGACGGCCTGCCCCCATTTCGGGTCGGGCAGGCCAATCACGGCGGCCTCTTGCACGCCGGGGCAGTGGTACAGGACTTCCTCGATTTCGCGCGGATAGATGTTTTCGCCGCCGGACACGATCATGTCGTCGGCGCGTCCATGAAAGTGAAAATATCCGGCGTCATCGACGCTGAAAAGGTCGCCTGTGTAGAGCCAGCCATCCCTGAATTTTTTTTCCGTTTCAGCGGGGTCGTTCCAGTAGCGGGCAACCAGTTGCGGGCCTCGCACGATGAGTTGTCCGACCTCGCCGGCAGCCAGGGTCTCGCTGGCGGCGACCCTGCGTTCAGGGTCGTTCCTGATGACGCGGCAGGTGCTGATCAGGGTCGGCTTGCCGCAGGAGCCGAGATGCGCCAAGGCATCGCGCGGATGCAGCAGCAGGGTCAGACTGGCTTCGGTCATGCCATAGCCGTTGAAGACGCGGGGGCAAAACTCATGGATGACGCGCTGCATCGTGGCCGCAGCAATGGCGGCGCCGCCTGTGGTGATCATGCGCAGGCTGCTGACATCCATGGCGGCGAAGTCGGGGTGGAACAGCATGTCCTGAATTTGCGTGGGCACTGCGAACAAGGTGGTGACGCGATGGCGCGCAATCGCCTCCAGCGTGGTCAGCGCTGTGTAACGCGGCAAGATCACGTTGGCAGCGCCCACCACCATGTGCGGCAGGAAATAGGCTTGCATGCCGCCGACGTGATACAGCGGCGCGATATGCAGCGCCACGTCGGTGCAGGTCAGGCTGTACTCCATCACGCAGTTGGTCGCAATCGCCACATCATTGCCGTGGGTGTGAATCGCGCCTTTCGGACGCCCGGTCGTGCCGGAGGTGTAGACGATGGCCGAGATATCCTCCGCGCCCGGTTGCGGCAGCGGCGCATCGAGCCGTGTGGCGCCATCGATCAGCGCCTCGAAGCAATGATGGTGTTTTGGCAGGCCGGGCGCATCGGGCGCACCGGACGCACCGGACGCACCGGACGCACCGGACACATCGGACACATCGGACGCTGCGCTGCGCACGCGGATGAAGGTGCGCAGGTCCGGCAGCGCCAGCACCATCTTGCCCATGAGCGGCAGCATCGCATCGTCGTAGATCACGGCGCGGGCGCCGGCATCGCGCAGGATGTAGGCCGCCTCATCGGGCGAGAGCCGATGATTCATCGGCACGGCAATCGCGCCGAGCAACTGGCAGGCCATGTACGCGGTCGGTGTTGCCTCGGAGGTCTTTTGCAGGATGGCAACCCGGTCCATCTGGCGCACCCCCAGGTTGAACAGGGCTTGCGCAAAGCGTCGGACACGCGCATTCCAGGCGGCATAGGAAAGTGTGCTGGCGCCGCAGGCGAGGGCCGGGCGGTCGGGGTATTTGCTGACGGTGTTTTCAAAGAGGGAGGCGATGGTGGGCATAAAACGGCATAAGCTGAGTAATGAGCAGGGTGATGAGCCGGGTATTCAGAGCGTGATCCGCAGACCGGGCAAATCACGGCTGGCGATCAGGTACTTGGCCATCTCGGAGGTGCCGCCAACGATGGTGAGCGCGCGCGCGTCGCGGTAAATCTGTTCGGCGCGACCGAACTCCTTGGTGATGCCGTCGCCGCCGAGAATCTGCACGGTTTCATTGGCGCAGAAGTTTGCCGTTTCGGTGGCGACCAGTTTTGCCATGGCAGCTTCCTTCATCAGCGCCTTGCCGTCGCTGCCGGCGTCATACATTTTGCTGGCCCGATAGGTGAGCAGCTCTGCCGCATCGATTCTCCAGCTCATCTGCGCGATCTTGTCCCAGATCAGTTGTTTGCAACCGAGCGCCTGGCCGAAACTCTGGCGCTGCTGCGCATGCGCCACCGCGATATCGAATGCGCTGCGCGCAACGCCAAGACCTGAGCCGCCGAGGATGACGCGCTCGAAATTGAACATGCCGCGCATGATGCGCGACCCGCCGCCCGGCTCGCCGAGCAAGTGCTCAGCCGATACGCGGCAGTCCTTGAATTCAACTTCGCCCACGAGAGAGCCGCGCCGCCCCATGAAGGTGTAATTGCGCGGAAACCGGATGCCGGGCGCATGGCCCGGCACGGCAATGGCCGTCATCCCGGCGCTTGCCATGCCATAGACGATATACACATCGGCCACGGAAGCGTTGGAGATATAGCGCTTGAAGCCATCGATGACCCATTCATTGGTCTTGGCGTCAAACACCATGCGCGTTTCCATGCCTGCCGAATCGCTGCCGACATTGGTTTCCGTCACGCAGATGGCGCCAATCGCGGCGCCATCGAGAATCGGCGCCAGATAGGTGTCGCACAGGCGGCGGCTGGCATGGCGATGCAGGGGGTAGGCGCAACTCAACGCCGTTGCGATGGTGGTCTCGAAGGCGTAGTTGAGGTAGGCGGCTTCTTCGGAAAGCACGGTTGCATGGGTGAGGCCGGGCTGGGCCAGGCTGCCCTGGTACAGGTCGGCAAACATCAGCCGCAGGTAACCGGCCGCGCCAAGTGCGCGCACCACTTGCTTCACGGCAGACCAGTCTTGCCGGTCTTCGATGGCGACCGCTCGTGGCGCCAGTTCGCGCTGCAAAAAGGCGCGGACTTCGGCGCGGAACATCCGGTCGGCATCATCGAGAAGAAAATCCTGCATCGCTGTCTCTCAGTCCTGGGCCAGGGCGTGTTTTGCGGCCCGCTGGCGCAAGGCGCGCGCATCCCGCACGGTGGGCAACAAAAAGCGCGCCTGGCGCACCGACTCATAGTCGATCTCACCGATGATCAAGCCCTCTTCACTGGCGCTGCCAAGCGCGACCGTCTGGCCGAAGGGGTCGAGGATGCGCGAGCCGCCCCAGAAGCTCATCATTCCCTCGCTGCCTACGCGGTTGGCCATGACGATGGCTACGCCATAGGTGAGCGCGTAAAAGCGCAGGTTGATGTCCCAGGCGGAGGGATTGTCGAAGCCGGCTCCCACCGCTTCGCGGGCGGAACTGACCGGCGCTGCGAGCAAGGTGGCGCCATCGCAGGCGAGCGCGTGCACCAGCGCCGGGTTCCACAAATCCGCGCAGATGGGCGTGGCCATCTGCCAGCGCGCATCGAGCGGAAAACTCCCGCACACCGTGCCGGCAGCGTAGTACAGCCCATCCCTCAACTTGCCGTAGGTTGCCAGTTGCACCTTGCGGTGCACATGGATGAGCTTGCCATGGGCGACCGTCGCCTGGCTGTTGTAAAACTGGCCGGCGGGGGCTTCCTCGATGAAGCCGAACACGGTGTGCAAATCCGTGCTCGCCTCTGCAAGCGCGGCAATCACCGGGTCGTCGCGGGTCATGGCCAGCCTCAAGGCATCCTTGCCGGCGCTGTGCCCGCACAGCGACAGCTCAGGAAAGACCAGCAAGCCCACAGCGCCGGCGCGGGCCTGCGCAATGAGGCCGAGGTGGCGGCTCAGGTTTGCGCCGATATCGCCATAGGCGCCGTCGATCTGCGCTGCGGCGACCTTGATCAGGTTCTGGTTCATGATGATTTGCGTTGCAGGGTCTTCATCCGATCAGGCCCGACTGTTTCAGGAAGTCGCGGGCGACCTCGCGCAATGATTTGCGGGAGACATCGACACTCGCGTTCAGGCGCGCCATGGTGGGGGCATCGAGTTTTTCGGACAGTGCATTCAGAATGGGGGCCAGCGAGGGATTGGCGTCGAGCACGACCTTTCTGACCACCGGCGTCAATGCATAGGCCGGGAAAAAGCCCTTGTCGTCCTTCAATATCACAAAGTTGAAGGCAGGCACACGGCCATCGGTGGCAAAGACCAGCGCAATATCCACCTGGCGGTCTTTCAGGGCCTGATAGGTCAGGCCGGTGTCCATGCGCTTGAGCTTGGCGCGCGCGAAGTCGAAGCCATAGCTCTTTTCCAGCGGACGCAAGCCATCCGGGCGGGCATAGAACTCGGAATTGCAGGCGAAACGGAGCGCCTTGCCGCTGCGGATGGCCTGTGCCAGATCGCTGATGCTGACAATCCCCTGCTTGTTCGCCTCGTCTGCATTCATGGCGAGCGAGTAGGTGTTATTGGCGCGCGACGGGTTCAGCCACACCAGGCCCTTGGCCGCATCGAGTTCCTTGACCTTCCGGTAGGTGTCCTCCGGGCTGAAGCGTTCGCTCACTTTGTTGTAGGTGATGAGCGAGGTGCCGGTGTATTCCCAGTACAGATCGATCTGGCCGTTCTCCTGCGCCTGCCGCAGCACTGCGCTGCCCATGCCATCCTTCTTGACAATCTCAAAGCCCTTGGCCTCCAGCAATTGCGTGGTTATCTCCGTCATCAATTGCTGCTCGGTGAAATTCTTGCCGCCGACCACGATCGGCGCTGCTGACGAGGGGGTGCTCCAGAACGCCGTCAGCAGCACGCAGGTCAAGGCGAAGGCGCGTGCAAGCAATGGATTTTTCATGGTTTCCTCAACTTTCAGTTTTTTCCGTCGCAGGGGGTGACACCACGCGAGACCAGCTTGCGTTGCACCAGTCCAAGGACTGCATCGGTAAGGATTGCCAACAGGGCAATGGGTATTGCGCCTGCCAGCAACATGGTGAAATCGTTGAGATCGATGCCGGTAAAGATCAACTCGCCAAGTCCGCCGCCACCGATCAGAAAGGCGAGCGGCGCCGTCCCGACGGTAATGGCCAGCGCCGTCCGAATGCCGGCAAAGATGACGTACAGCGCATTGGGCAACTCGACGCGCCAGAGAATCTGCAGCGGCGTCATGCCCATTCCGGTGGCCGCCTCGATCAGTGCGCGCGGCACCGCCCGCAAGCCTTCATAGGTGTTTTGCGCGATCGGCAACAGGGTGGCCACCCACAGGCCAAAAATCGCCGGCACCGTGCCGATGCCCAGCACGCTCATCGCCAGCGCCAGCAGTGCCAGCTTGGGAATGGCCTGCCCGACATTGAGCACCTGCATGATGACGGCTGCGCGGCGCTGCGCTGGCCGACTCATGCAGATGCCGAGCGGCACTGCCGCCACGATGGCAAGCGCGCCGGCGATGGCAACCATCGTCATGAGCTGGATGGACTGGTACGCGATGTCGCTGCGAAATTGCATCAATCCGTCAACGATGTCCCGGCCCGCCGCATGGGCCGGCGTGCACACCGCCAGCGCAGTGGCCAGGCAAGGGCGCCAAGAATACTGCGCCAGTTTCATGTCTGCCCTCTGATGCGCAGCAACTCGACGACGCGCGCCTGACTGACATAGCCGACAAACCGGCCATCGTCGTCCACCGTGGGCAAGCACGCAGTGCCGCTGGCGAACATGGACGACACCACGGAACGCAGATCGTCGCCGGAATGCGCCATTTCCTGCATCGGGATGGCGTACGCAGCGCTCAGGGCGCCATCGGGCAACCCGGCGCGCGTCAGGCAACCCAGGGGCTTGTCGTCTTCGTCGAGAAGCACGATCTGGTCGCTGCCAAGCAGCGATGCGAATTCGGCCATCAGCGCCTTTGCGCGCGCGCTGCTCTGGCCGATGCGCAGCGCGCAATGGCAGGCCGTCAGCGCATCGCGGGCGCGCAGCAGGCGCAAGCGCTTGAGTGCGCGGTCGGCGCCAACGAAGTCGGCAATGAACGGGCTGGCCGGTCGCGCCAGGATGTGGTCGGGCGTATCGAACTGCTCGAGCCGGCCGCCACGGAAAATGGCAATCTTGTCGGCCATCTTCACCGCCTCGTCGATGTCGTGGCTGACAAAGAGGATGGTCTTTTTGACCTGCCGCTGAATCTGGAGAAATTCGTCCTGAATCAACTCCCGGTTGATCGGATCGATGGCGCCGAACGGCTCATCCATCAGCATGAGCGGGGGATCGGCGGCCAGCGCCCGCGCCACGCCGACGCGCTGCGCCTGGCCGCCCGACAGGTCCTTCGGGTAGCGCGCGAGGTAGATGGCCGGATCGAGCGCCACGATGTCGAGCAACTGCGCCGCCCGCCGCCGCGCCCGGGCCTTGTCCCACCCCAGCAGGTGCGGCACCACGCAGATGTTTTCCTCGACCGTCATGTTTGGAAACAGGCCGATCTGCTGAATCACGTAACCGATGCGACGGCGCAACTCCACCACGTCGAAGTCGTCGGTGTCCCTGCCTTCGAGAAAAATCTTGCCGGAAGTCGGTTGCACCAGACGGTTGATCATCTTGAGCGTGGTCGTCTTGCCGCACCCCGATGGCCCCAGCAGCACGCAGATTTCGCCCGCGCCCACTTCCATGTCGATGCGGTCCACCACGCAGGCCCCGCCATAGCGCTTGGTGAGTTCAGAGAGCCTGATCATGATGGCCGATATTTGCGAAAACCTGCCAGCCATGGTGCGGAGCGCAACCCTTTGGGCGTCAGCAGCCGCTGCAAGCAGCCCAGAGCAAAATCGGCTGCGATGGCCAGCACGCTGATCAGGATGGCGCCGGCGATCAACTGGCGCGGGTCGGATTGGGAGATGCCGCGGCTGATGAGCTTGCCAAGGCCGCCGGCGCCGATGTAGGCCGCAATCGCGGCAACGCCCACATTGATCACCACCGCCATGCGCACCCCGGCCATGATGATGGGCAAGGCAATCGGCAGCTCCACCTTGCGCAGCCGCTCGCCGGTCTTCATGCCCATGGCCTTGGCGGCTTCGCGCAGCGCCGGGTCGATATTGGTAATCGCGGTGTAGGTGTTGCGCACGATGGGCAACTGCGCGTAGAGAAACAGCGCGATCACGGTGGGCAAAAAGCCGATGCCCTGGCCGATGACGGAGAGCACCGGAATCATGAGGCCAAACAGCGCCACGGATGGAATCGTCATGATCATGGCCGCCGTGTACAGCACGACTTTCGCCAGGCCCGCGTTGCCGGTGATCAGAATGCCGAGCGGCACGCCGGTCAAGATGGCCAGGCCGATGCCGACACCGACAATCTCGATGTGCTGAACGGTCATGGCGGCAATGCTCGCCAGATCGGACCATATGAAATCAAATGTCTCCACTGTGTCTCCTTGTATCTTCTCTGATGTGACCATGCGTGATCTGGTGTGATCTGGTTACCCTGGAAACGGCAGTCGAATGCGCCCGCGTGCGCCGTCATCGGCGATCCAGGCACGATGCGGCGACGCTGCGCCCTGCCGGGCGCAAGAAGGAGCAACGCAGCATGGCGCTACCTGCGGCGATGCCATCGGGTGCATGGCGCTCTTACCTGATCGGTGCAAGCCCGCGAAGAGGAGAAATTCCAAGCACATGCGGTCTCCGGGATGCCGGGGAGCGGTCAACTGCCGTTTCTGGGGTTGCAGGATAGTCCGGGATCGAGCCCGCCCCTTAACATGGGATCGTCGTTGTTTGTTGCAAAAGCGACAGGCACTGCGCATGGCGGCAGATGCTCCCGTCGGAAATGCCCGGCCCCCCTGATGTGCGCGCCAAAAGCGAAGCGCCAGGAATGGGCGCAGATTCGCCCGCAGCCAAGGCAGGCGCCAAGGCGGCTGTTCTTCGTCGACCCCAGGGAAAAGACAAATGGAATGACTGCCTATCGACGCATCGACCCGTGGCGCCAATAGCGAATCCCTGAGCGTTTCCAATACTTTTCGCCCGGCCCGGCTTGCAGCACCTTCGGGCCTGATCTGACCAGCGGCGCGGAGTGGTGGCCAAACCTCAGTGACCTGGCTGCGGGCTGCGGGCCGGGCGCGCGTGCCGCGGATTCACGGACTCACGGACTCACCCGCGCCACTGCCGCGAGCGCCAGCGCGGCTCACCGCCGGCAGCGCAGCCCTTGCGGCGATGCGGCGTAGCCGGTCAATGTCCGCTCCGCGTGCTGCAAGCGCCAATTGAGCATTTTTTGTGCATAGACCAGTTGCTGCGCGGCGTATTCCGGCTGACCCGCGACGCTGTCGAGTTGCGACGGGTCACGCCGCAGATCGAAGAACAGGGGCGCCGAGGCTGCGAAGTGCACATATTTCCAGTTTTCGTCCTGCACCACCGCCAGCGCGCATTCGTCCATTTTCAGGCCCAGTGCGGTCTCGGGGCGGGAGTAGAAGATGTCGCGAAAGTCGTATTCGTAGTGGACTTCGGTGCGCCAGTCCGCAGGGGCTGCGCCGGCATGAACGAAGGGCAGCAGCGAGCGGCCGTCGCAGGCCCGGGGTGCGGGCTGTCCGAGCCAGTCGAGCAATGTCGGCATGGTGTCGATGGTCTCGGTGAAGTGATCGACCTGCGTGCCGCGCGTGCCATCGGCGGCGCGGGACGGGTCCCGTATCAGCATCGGAATGTGGTAGCTCTGGTCGAAGTACCCGATCTTGCCCAGCAGATGGTGATCGCCCAGTTGCTCGCCATGGTCGCTGGTCAGGACAATCAGGGTGTCGTCCCACTGCCCCGTCTCCTTGAGGTAAGCAAAGACACGCCCGAGCTGGGCATCGATTTCGGTCATCAGTCCATAGTAGGTCGCGCGCATCTGGCGCACTTCGGCGTCGTCCATCTGGCTGCCCAGACCCTTGCCATTTTGAAAGAAGCTGCTGCGCTGGATGTTTTCCAGGTAATAACGCAGCAAAGGGTGCTGCTGCGCTTCGGCCTGCGCACTGGCCGCGCGCACGGGCGCAGGGCATTGCGCGGGGTCGTACATCTCATGGTACGGCGCCGGGGCAATGAATGGCGGGTGCGGCCGCCAGTAGCCCAGGTGCAGAAACCAGGGCTTGCGCCGGGCGCCGTGCAGGTAATCCAGCCCCCGGTCGGTGAACCAGACCGTATCGGACAGATGCGCAGGAACGCGGCTGGCTTGCCGGCTCGCGCCGATTTCACCGGGGCCCATGTCTTGGGGCAGCCAGATGTCCCAGGGGTTCTCGGGCAAGGCGTAGCCCTGTGCAGCGAGCCACGCGAAGTAAGCCTCCATCTTCAGGCCCCAGGAGCCGACGGGCCGCCAGCCCTCCATGTCGGCGCCGAGCACGGTAAAGCGCGGGTCTGAATGCGCGTTCACGCGCGGGTCGGGGGTGGTGGTGGTGTACCCGACCAGGGCCGGATCGTAGCCGGCTTTGCGCACTTCGAACGCGATGTTGGTGTGGCGCGCATCCAGCGGTATGGTGTTCTGAACCGCCCGGTGGTTCATCATGTACAGCCCGGTGAGCAAACTGGCACGGCCCGGGCCGCAAGGCACCGCCTGGGTGTAGTGGCGCCTGAAGGTGACGCCTTCATCGGCCAGGGCCGCGATATGGGGCGTCTTGACCACCGGGTGCCCGAGCATCGGCAGGGTGTCCCCCCGCCACTGGTCCACGACGATCAGCAGCACGTTCTTTTTTCTCATGATGGTCTCCGCTCGGGAAAATGGAAATCGATGGCAATCGATGGCAATGCCGACGCGCTTTCGGTCAGCGCAAGGTGGGGTCCAGCCGATCGCGCAACCAGTCGCCCAATGTGCTCACCGAAAAGGAGGTCAGCACGATCACGGCGCTGGGAATCAGCAACAACCAGGGCGCCGTCTGCAGGTATTCACGGCCATAACCGACCATGTTGCCCAGACTGGTCATCGGGGGTTGCACGCCAAGGCCCAGGAACGACAGGCCCGACTCCAGCAAGATCACTTCGGGAAACGTCAGCGTGACACTGACGATGAGGGTGCTGGCGATGTTGGGCAGCACATGCACCAGGTACACCCGCATCGGCGAGGCGCCGATGTCGGCAACCGCAGCGGCATACCCCTGCTCATTGGCGGCGATGGTCAGCCCCCGGGTGATGCGGGTGGCGCGCTCCCATCCGTACAGCCCCATCAGGGCGATGAACAACGGGAGCGTGTTGCCCAGAAAGGCCAGCACGGCCAGGGCAATGATCATGAACGGCATCGACGCCTGAAAATCGACCAGGATCAGGATGAGTTGCTCCACCCAGCCCCTGAAGTGGGCCGCCAGGAATCCCAGAAAGACCCCCAGCGTGGCCGACAAGATGGTGCTGATGAAGGCCACCAGCAAGCTGATGCGGATGGAGGCCAGCAAACGCGACAGAACATCCCGGCCCAGTTCATCCGTGCCCAGCCAGTGGCTGGCCGATCCGCCCATGAAGATCGGCGGGGACAGCCTGGCCTGCAGGTCGATCTGGCTGTGGGCATAAGGGGCCAGTTCGCCGGCCAGCAGTGCGACGCCGAGTATGGCCAGCGTCCACAGGCCGCACAGCAGCACCAGCGGCGGATAAGACCGCAGCAGGCGGCGCAGACGCTCGGGCCGGGACGAGGGCGCGCTGCCCGGCGTCCGGGCCTGGGCCTGGGCCTGGGCTTGGGCCGAAAAGGGGATGACTTTCATGTCTCAAGCCTTTGCCGCCGAGCTGCGGCGCAACCGGGGATCGATCCACCCGTACAGGGCGTCGACGATGAGATTGGCCGTCACCATGGTGGCGGCCACGAGCAATAGCAGGCTCTGAACCACCGCCAGATCGCGGTTGGCGACAGCCGTGACCAGCAGCCGCCCGACGCCGGGCCAGGAGAAAACGCTCTCGACCACCACCGCGCCAGCGACCAGACTGCCGACCATGAAGCCAACGATCGTCACGGTCGCAATGGCGGCATTGGGCAAGGCGTGCCGGAGCACGACCGCGCGCCAGAGCAAGCCCTTGGCCAATGCGGTCCGGATGTAAGCCTGGCCCATCACCTCCAGCATCGCCGAGCGGGTGAAGCGGGCCAGCACGGCAGCGCCCCCCAGGCTCAGGGTCAGCACCGGCAAGATGGCGTGTTGCCAACCGGCATTGCCGCCGCTGGGCAACCAGCCCAGGCCGACGGCAAAGACCAGCACCAGCACCAGTCCGAGAACGAAGCCGGGGATGGTGTGGCCGGCGACGGCCAAGCCCATCACGCACCGATCGATGGCCGAATTGCGGTGCAAGGCAGCGAACATGCCGGCGGGAATGCCGAGCGCCAGCTTGAGCGCAAAAGCCGGCAGCGTGATGGCCAATGTGGCGGGCAGATGCTGCATGACCAGCGCCATCGCGGGGCTGCGGTCGCGCATCGAGTAACCGAATTGGCCTTGCAGCAGGTTGCGGAAAAACCCCAGGTACTGCTGCCACAAGGAAGCATCCAGTCCCCAACTGCGGCGAAACGCTTCGATCGCTTCGGGCGGCACATCGGGCGACATGATCAGCAGGGCCGGATCCCCCGACAGCCGCAGGATCACGAAAGCAAAGCTGAGGACGAGAAAAACCGTCACCAGGGCCCGCAGCAGACGCGCAACGATGTAGGACGACATACCCGATCAAGCCCGCGCAAGGAGGTGGCACGCGGCTGTGCGGCCGGGTGCGATGGGTTGCAGTTCGGGCCGCACGACCCGGCACGATGGCATGGCCTGCGCGCACCGGCTGTGGAAGGCGCATCCCGCAGACAGCGCGCCGGGGCGGGGCGGATCACCTTGCAGCACGATGCGGGGCAAGCCCGCGCTGCGCCATGGCGACGGGACGGCCGACACCAGGGCCTGCGTGTAAGGGTGCGCCGGGCGGCGGAACAAATCTTCGGCGGCGCCTTGCTCGACGATGCGGCCCAGGTACATCACGGCCACTTCATGGCTTACCTGGCGCACCACCTTGAGGTCGTGGCTGATGAACAGGTAGGCCACCTGCCGCCGTTCCTGAATGTCTTGCAGCAGATTGATCACCTGCGCCTGTATCGACATGTCCAGCGCCGAGACAGGCTCATCGCAGACCAGCAAGGACGGCCCGAGGATCAATGCCCGTGCCAGCACCACGCGCTGGCGCTGGCCGCCTGAAAGCTCATGCGGATAGCGGGTCATCAGGTGCGGCGTCAGCCCCACCGATGCCATCATTGCGCGTGCGCGCTCGTTGCGCTCGGCCATCGAACCCTGCCGGAAAATCGTCAGCGGCTCGGCCACCTGGTCTTGCACGCGCAGCCGGCGGTCGAGTGCATCCAGCGGGTTCTGGTAGACCATTTGCATCCGCTGGCGCAAAGCCCGCCAGCGGGGGCCGCGCACCGATGGCACCGGTTGCCCCTCGAAAAGCACCTGTCCGCCGCTGGCCGGCAAGAGCCCGAGCACCATGCGGGCAGTGGTGGATTTTCCGCAACCCGATTCGCCCACCAGACCCAGGGTTTTGCCCGCAGGCAAACGCAGGGAAACACCGTCGACCGCGCGCAGGCTGACCGATTTGCCCCAGGGCCATGGGGAGTTGCGCACCGGGTAGTGGCGCGAGAGTTCCCGGATGTCGAGCAAGGCGCTCACGGGAGTACCTTCGCCTCCGCCTTCGGCTGCGGTATGAGCGCCTTCGGGCGGCCGGGCGGCACTCACTGGAGCACCTTCGCCTTCGGCTGCGGTATGAGCGCCTTCGGGCGACCGTGCGGCATTCACTGGAACACCTCCGCCTTCGGCTGCGGTATGAGCGCCTTCGGGCGGCCGGGCGGCACTCACTGGAACACCTTCGCCTTCGGCTGCGGTATGAGTGCCTTCGGGCGGCCGGGCGGCGCTCATGCGCCCGCCCGATGACACGCCACATGGTGCTGGACACCGATCTGGCGCTGGACAGGGGCATGCAGTTCGCAGCCGGGCTGGAACTGCCGGCAGCGCGGCCCAAAACTGCAACCCCGTGGCATGTGGGCAGGCTCGGGCACGTTGCCGGCGATCGGAACCAGTCGTTCGGGCGCCCGGTGCAGGTCGGGCAGCGCTCCCAGCAAGCCCTGTGTGTAAGGATGCTGCGGGTGCTGAAACAGGCGCTGGCTCCGGGCCTGCTCGACCACCCGGCCGGCGTACATCACCAGCACCCGATCGCACATGTCGGCGATCACCCCCAGGTCGTGCGAGATCAAGACCAGCGCCATCGCGCTGTCCTGCCGGATTTCGGCCAGCAGCGCCAGAATCTGCGCCTGTATCGTGGTATCCAGGGCCGTGGTGGGTTCGTCGGCCACCAAAAGCTCGGGCTCACCGGCCAGCGCCATCGCGATCATCACGCGCTGGTTCATGCCGCCCGATAGTTCGTGGGGATATGCGTCCAGCCGCTGCCTGGCGTCCGGAATGTGCACCCTGTCGAGCAGCCGCAGCGCCTCGGCCCTGGCCGGCGCGCCCCGCAGCGCACGGTGCAGCGTCAGTGCCTCGGTCAATTGGCGGCCAATGCGCTGCACCGGGTTGAGTGCGCAGGACGGGTCCTGGAAGATCATCGCGATGCGCTTGCCCCGAATCGGCGCCAGTTGATCGCCTCGCAGCGTATGCAGCGGCTCTGCGCGCAGGTATACCGTTCCACTGACCTGTGCCCGCGCGCCGAGCAGGCCCAGCACCGCCAGCCAGGTCACGCTTTTGCCGCAACCGGACTCGCCGACGATGCCCAGCGCTTCGCCCGGGTCGATATCCAGGTCGATGCCGTGCAGCACCGGCACTTTGGCCTTGCCATCGTCGAATGCGACGCGCAGGTTCCGGATGGACACCAAGGCATCGGCGCCGTTGTGCGGGGTGTTCATTTTCCGGGCATGCGCAGGTTGTCGGCGCTGAAGTCCATCGCGAATGTCGGGGACCATTTCCAGTCAATGTCCTTGCGCTTGCCGTAGAACTGCGCACTGCGGTGCAAGACGGTATAGGCCGGGTCTTGCCGCTCGGCAATCTCCAGCATGCGCCGGAAAACCCGGCTGCGGTTGGACATGTCCGTGGCGTTTTCCAGCAAGGTCGCCAGCGTGTTGAACTCGCTGTTCGACCATTCACCCATCTGTTGCTGCTGACCGTTGGCGCCATGCTGGTCGACGATGGAACTGACGGGGTCATTGAACGGCGAGGAGTTGGACCAGTCACGGATCCCGCGCGGCGCACCCTGATCGAAAATCTGCTGCCAGTTTTCCTTCATTTGCAGTTGGATGTTCAGACCGACTGCGCGCCACATCTCCACCAGAATCTGGGCGGTTTGCACTTGGTTGGTGTAGTAGTTGTTCAGAACGCGGTAAGGAATGGGCTCGCCTTTGTAGCCCGCTTCGCGGACCAGCCGGGCTGCCAGTTGGGGGTCGTAGCGCGGCACGCTCCAGTCCTTGTGGAACATGGGGCCGTAGTATTCCCATTGCAGACCTGCGGGAACGCTGGTCCGGGCGGCCCACAGCGTGCTGACGATGGCGTCGCGGTCGATGGCGTGGGCCAGCGCCAGGCGGATTCTCGGATCGGCCAGTTGCGGATGGTGCTTGTCAAACGCGATCAGGCGGTGGTTCAGCGCGGGGCCGCCGACCACTTCGAACTTCGGATTCGCCTCGATGGTCTTGATCTGGTCCGGGGGCACATCGGCCACGAAGTCGTATTCGCCGCTGAGCAGGCCATTGACCCGTCCCGATACCTCGGGAACCACCTGATAGCGCACTTCGCGCACCGGGGGTTTGCCGCCGTAGTAGGCATCATGTGCGACCAGAACCAGCAAATTGTCCGGCCTGAGTTCCTTGACCTTGAACGGCCCTGCCGCAACCGGGCTGCGCGACCAGGAGGCCCAGTCTTTCGCCGCAAGGAACGCGCGCCTGGAAATGATTTCCGAGCCGGAGCGGGCAATGCGCCCCTCCATCGTGACATCGGGCACGGCATTGACGAAGCGCACGGTGTGCTTGTCGATGACCTTGACCTGCTCCAGCGATGGCCACAGCCGTCTGGCGATGGCCGGCACTTCAGGGGGCAGCGCCAGCGCTTTGCCTGCCGTCTGCGCACCTGCGGCAGAAGCATCGGTCTTGATGGTGACCGCTTTCTGCCCGGCGCGCCGCGGCTCGGTCGCGGCAAACATATACTCGGGGCCGAACGTGAAGGCCACGTCTTCGGCGGTCATCTCGTCGCCATTGTGAAACTTCACGCCCTTGCGCAGTTTGAGCTCCACGGTGCGCTCATCGATGCGTTTCCATGACGTGGCCAGACCGGGTTTGAGCGACAGATTCCCTTGCCGGTCGATTTCGATCAGGCCGGCGTAGATCATCGGAAAGCTGCGGGACCCCACATTGCTTCGTTCCCGCAAAGGGATCAGGGACCCGGTATTGGTGACTTGCTGAACGGCGATCCTGAGCACGGGGCGGCTGTCCGTCTGCGCCAGCGCCGTGGTCAACGTCATGCAAGCCATGGCGGTTGCCATCAGCCTGCCCGAGGAAATATCCGGCATGGGTTTACTCCAGAAGAAACCCGTGCATGGTACGAGCCAAAAATGTCGGCGTGAAGATGCTGGCATGAAGATTCGATGACAGAGTTCGATGACAGAGGGCTGCGCCGACTCCGGGGCCATACCGTCGATCTGCACCGTGACGACCGGGGTCACAGCCCGAGAAACCCCGCAATCACCAGGCCGGCTTCGAGCGTGAACCACTCTTGCGCCAGGCGCTGACGCAAGGTGCCCATGGTCAGCAGGTCAAACCGCTCGACCTCGCCGTCCCGGTTGCAGGGCCGCAGACCTTCGGGCAACTGCGCATGGAACCAGTCGATGCGCTCGACCATCTGGCCTGCGCCATGCCCCTCGGCGCTGGGGCGGCAAAGCTGCAAATGGCCGCCATGGGTGATGCCGGCCAGATCGTCCAGCCGCAGCCCGGCCTCCTCCCAGGTCTCGCGCGCCAGCGCCTGCGCCAGCGTGTCGGCGGCGCAGACCATGCCGCCCATCAGCGTGTCCCACAGGCCCGGGTCGTTGGGCTTGCTCAGCGCGCGCTTTTGCACCCACATGCGGCCATCGGGCGCCAAGCCCACCAGATGCACCGCGCGCGTGCCCACGCCCAGCACGCGCACGGCCCCGCGCTCGACCGTGCCCACCGGCTGCCCCTGCGGGTTGCACACGGCCAATTGCTCGTTGCGCCACGGTCCGCACAGCCCTTCTTCGTGCAGCGCCGCAGCCAATGCGTTCAGCGCCTCGGTCGTGGCCTCGGGGGGCGCGTCCAGATGCCAGGCCCAGGCCCCTGAATGCCCCTGTTTCGATAGCCTGTAGCGCATATGGATCGATCGCCCGGGGCTGATCTGGTCCAGGAAACCCTGGGCCACCGAACCGAGCACCTGCCCCGCCACCAGCAACGGTTGACGGGGCCGCAGCGCCGGTTGCTGCGCCCTTTGCCGGGCCGCTGCGAGCCAGTGCCCGAACGACGCGTGGGGCTGCGCTGGGCCGGGCAACGCCGCGCTCACTGGAGCACCACCGCCTTTGGCTGCGGTGTGAGCGCCTTCGGGCGGCCGGGCGGCGCTCACTGGAGTACCTTCGCCTTCGGCTGCGGTGTGAGCGCCTTCGGGCGGCCGGGCGGCGCTCACAGCGTGAAAATGGTGCTGCCGATGGTCTTGCGTGCTTCGAGGTCGCGGTGCGCCTGCTGCACATCGGCCAGCCGATAGCGTTGCTCGATGCGGATTTTGACCTGCCCGCCGGCCACCACGGCAAACAGGTCGTCGGCCATGGCCTGTGTGCTGGCGCGCGTGGCAATGTGGGTGAACAGCGTCTGGCGCGTGACGTACAGCGAGCCTTTGGTTCCCAGCAGGCCCGGCGCAAACGGCGGCACCGGGCCCGAGGCATTGCCGAAACTGGCCATCAGGCCCAGCGGGCGCAGACAGGCGAGCGACTGCTCCCAGGTGTCCTTGCCCACCGAGTCGTACACCACCTTCACGCCCTTGCCGCCGGTGATCTGCTGCACGCGCTGCGCGAAATCTTCGCTGCGGTAGTTGATGGCATGCGCCGCGCCGTTGGCCAGGGCCAGTTGGCACTTGGCATCGGTGCCTGCGGTGGCTATGAGTTGCAGGCCCAGCGCCTTGGCCCATTGGCAGGCAATCAGCCCGACGCCGCCGGCGGCGGCGTGAAACAGCACCTGGTCACCGGGCTGCAAGCCTTGCACCGGCAGGGTTTTCTTGAGCAGGTACTGCGCCGTCAAGCCCTTGAGCATCATCGCCGCGCCGGTTTCAAAACCGATGGCATCGGGCAGCTTGCACACGCACTTGGCGGGCATCACGCGCAGTTCGCAATAGCTGCCCGGCGGCGGGCTGGCATACGCGGCGCGGTCACCCACCTGCAAATGCGTGACGCCCTCCCCCACGGCCTCGACCACGCCTGCGGCCTCCATGCCGATGGTGGCGGGCATGTTCAACGGGTACAGGCCGGTGCGGTGGTACACATCGATGAAGTTCAGACCGATGGCGTGATGGCGGATGCGAATCTCGCCAGGGCCGGGGTCGCCCACGGGCAGATCGACCCACTGGAGTTCTTCGGGGCCACCATGCTGGCGAATCTGGACGGTGCGGCTCATGAGGCTCATGAAAAGATGCTCCTGCAAGGGGAATAAAGGGGAAGCAAGGGGGATGGAAGTGTGATCCGGGACAGACCCGGGCATCCTGCCATGAATCGATCAGCGGCGCTGCCGCGCCATGCGGGTGAACACGAAAATGCCGGCAATCACCAGGACGGTTCCGGCCGCCACCCAGACCGTAAAGGGTTCGTCCAGAATCCACACGCCCATGACAATGGTCGACAGCGGCCCCACCATGCCCGTCTGCGCGGCCACGCCGGCACCGATGCGCTCTACGGCCATCATCACCATCAGCACCGGCGCGGCAGTGCACAGCGTGGCATTGAGCAGGGACAGCCAGATCACCTCGGGCGCCACCACCGCCGCACTCAGGGGGCGCAGCAGCGCAAACTGCGCCAGGCAGCACAGGCAGGCCACCGTGGTCGCCAGCCCGACCAGACGCAGTGACCCCAGGCGCTGCACCAACTCGCCGCTGTAGACCAGGTAGATGGCGTAGCTGACCGCACTCAGAAACACCAGCAAGCTGCCCCAGGCCGCGTTTGCTCCCTGCAAATGGGCCTCATGGCCAAACACCAGGACGACGCCGCAGTAGCTGAGCAGCATGCCCGCCGCCTGCCCCCAGCCGATGCCCCGTCGATACAACAGCCAGCCGAGCAGCACGACCAGCGTGGGGTTGAGATACAGGATCAGCCGCTCCAGGCCCGCACTGACATAGGCCAGCCCGGCAAAGTCCAGAAAACTGCCCAGGTAGTAACCGGTAAACCCCAGGCCCAGCACCCCGAGCCAGTCTTTGCGCGTCAGCGCCGGCTGGCCCCGACCCGCCCACCAGGCCATCGCGGCAAAGATCGGCAGCGCGAACAACATGCGGTACATGATGAGCGTGACTGCATCCACCCCATGGCGGTACGCCAGTTTGACGATGATGGCCTTGCCGCTGAAAGCGATCGAGCCAAGAAAGGCCAGTGCGAGTCCGGCGGTCAGGCTTTTCCCGGTGCCGGGCGCCGGTGTCGCTGGTGTGGGTGTCGCCGGGGCTGGTATGGATGGGGCGGAGGACACGTTGGCGCACATTCCTGATTCCTGCTGCTGACCGATGCCATTGTAGGGGTGCGGTGCCGGCCTTCTGCGCGCGATCGAAGCGCTGCGCGGGCGCCAGCGCCATCGACCATCGGCCAGGTGGTGAATGCGCGGCGGGGCCGGTCCGGCGGCGCGCAGCCGGTAGCGCGCGGGCATCGGGCCGGCCTTGGCGGGAGGCTCCGTCGCCTGTGATTTTTCTGCCCATCGCTGCGCCGGCGCGCCGCTCCTTTTTCTGCCCGGGTTCCGGCTTGCAGCGCGTCTACTGGCCCAGCGCGTAGAAAATCCGATCCAGATTGGCAAAGGCCTGCGCCAGTTTCTGACGTTGCTGCTGCAACCACGCCGCATCCTTGGCCAGCTTTGCCTTTTCCACGCCCGGCATGCGCACGACTTCGGCGCGCTGCGGGCCGCCCAAGCCTTTGCTCGACGCCAGCATGTTTTGCGCCGTCAGCGAGTTCTGGTATTGCTCCTGCGTCAGCGGGAACTGCGTGCGCTCGAAGATGTCCTGGCGACTGCGGCCGGAGTGCACGCGCGAGCCGTCGGGGCCGGTGATGGCAAGGATCAGCGGCTCGTATTGCAGGTCATCGGACGGCCGCTTGGCGCCCGGCTGGTCGCCGTTCTTGATGACCCGATCGACGGCCGGTGCAATCTTCTTGCCCAGGTCGGGCGGCACGATCCCGTTCTCGATCACCACCACGGTCGAGGCCTTGTTCATCTCGCCGAGGAAGTAAAAATAGTCGTGATAGCCTGGCGTCTCGTCGGCGGCCATGGCGACCGTCGCGCTGCCGATGGCCATCAGCGCCAACGGCACGCAGGCCAGCACGCAGGCCCATGTGGCAACGCGGCGCGCCAGCGCGGCGCGAAGGCAGGGGGATGGGGTCGGAGTCATTGTCTTTGCCTTGGGTACGGATGCTGGTCGGGGTGGGCCGGTGTTCACCAGATGGAGGCCGCTGGTGCTGCTTACAGATGCCGCAGCACGAAAGCGAGCCATTGGGCGATGGCGGCGGCGGGCGCGGCACCGCGCAGACTCTGCGCCCAATCCGGGCGCTGCGCCACGGCGATCTCGTCGGCCAACGCCAATGCGGCTTCCGTCTGGTGCCTGTGATCGGGATGCGTCAAAGTCGCGGCGATCTCCCCCGCCAATACGGCGCATATGGCGGCGCGCCATGCAAGCTCGGCAGGAGCACTTGCCTCCTCTTTCGCCATGCAGGCCGTCGATGCGAAGATTTCGGCAGATCCCAGGGCAAGGATTGCATCGGCGAGACGCCGCCGATGCGCGTCGCCCTCGGCGCCGGGCGCGACCGATCCATGGTCTGCGGCGCGCAAGGCGCCCAGTCGTTGGCCGGCGCGCTGGAAGCCTTGCTGATGCACAAACAGGTCCGACCAACCCTTTGCCCGCAACCAATGCCTGTAGCGCCAAAAGTGGTCCTGGGTAAAAAGGCGAAGCTCATCGGGCGTCGATGCCCCGCTGAAATAGGCAGCAGACGAGCACAGCGGCACCAACATATCCCGAAACGACTTGTCTGGCGCGAAAAGATGAACGGCCGCGCGGTCCGCCGTCAGCAACATGCGTGTCGTGGCGCTCACTGCCTTGCCGATCGGCTCGGCAAGAATGGACAATGGCCCGCTTGCGTCCGCGCCCTCGCGATGCTGCATCGCCGCTTCCACACTGTTGGCCAGATTTTCAGCGCTGCGGCGCAGGTTGAATCGAACCCCGCGAACCACATCCTTGACAGCCAGCGAAACATCCCCCGGACTCGGCGGGATGGATGGGGGCGGAGGGTGTTTTTCCGGCATCATCGACTCCTGTGGATCAGGCTGGTGTCGCGTCACCGATCAGATGTCGTAGGCTGCGCGCAGCCATCGGAGCGCAGCGCAAGGCGCATCGCTTGCCCATACCGAGCTGTATTGGCAAGCGATGCAACGCCGCGATGCGCTTCGATGGCCAGCGCAGACCGACAGATGATCGGTGACGCGACACTGGCATCGGTTGGCGTAGTCAAACCGGCCCGCGACAGGCATCGGTTCGTCAAAGTAAGGATACCCCCTTGAGCAAGAAGACGAAGCCCGCGATGGGCGAGGACACGGCGATCGGGAACGGGGCGCCGGCGGCGGAGCGCAACCTGGGCAACGCGCGCAACCGGCGCATGCGCTTGCGTGCCGCCTGGATGTACTTCATCGAAGAGATGACGCAAAACGAGATCGCCCAGCATCTTGGCGTCGGGCGCGTGACGGTCGTGCGTTTGCTTTCCGACGCGCGTGAACGACGCGAAATCAAGTTCAGCATCGAAAGCGGGCTGCCCGAATGTGTGGGCCTGGAGCGGGAACTGGAGCAGCGTTTCGGGCTGAGCGAGGCCGTGGTGGTTCCGCTGGTCGCCACCGAAGCCGATGCCACCAAGTCGATCGGTGCGTCCACAGGGCTGTACCTTTCCAATTTCGTGCGTTCCGGCATGAAGATCGGCGTCGGTTGGGGCAGGACGCTGTGGGAGTCGCTGCGCTACATCCAGGAGTCCCCGATGTCCGACATGTCGGTGGTGTCGCTGCTCGGCGGCATCACCAGGGTCAAGCATTTCAATCCGTCCGAGTTTTCCTGGCGGTTCTCGAACCTGTTTCAGGCCGAGTGCTATCTCATGCCGGCGCCGGCGATCGTGGATACGCCGCAAACGCGCCAGTCCTTGATCGAGCATTGCGGGCTGGGAGAAGGGTTCGAGCGCGCCAAATCCCTCGATGCGGTGCTGCTGAGCGTCGGCCATCTCGAGCCCAGTGGCACGGCCTATCGCGACGGCTTCGTTGCGGATCACCTGCGCCGTTCGATGATCGGGCAAGGCGCTGTCGGCGAAGTCCTGTTTCATTACTTCGACGCGCAAGGACGACTCGTCGAGCATCCCATTCACGATTGCGTGATGGCGGCGCCTGTCAGCACCCTGCAGCGTGTGCCCCAGCGCATCGTCGCCTCTGGCGGACTGCACAAGGCAGAGGCGATGCTGGGCGCGCTTCGCCTGGTAAAGCCGACCGTCCTGATCACGGACGAAGCCGCCGCCACACGCATCATCGAGTTGGATCGCGGCACCGGGGCGCGCTCGAAGTCGTAGCAGCGCACAGACCCGGGCCGTGCGCGGCCCTGGCACCGGCCCCGGCACCCGTTGGTCGCTTGGGTCTTCCATTTCAGATTGGCTCCTGTGGATGGCGCCTCCAGATTCGGCTCCCCCTGGGATTCCATGGCGGCCGAAGGCTTGCGCTTCGTATGAACAGCTTGCGCCTTCTATGAATAGCTTGCGCTTTGTATGAACATTATGCAAAATAAAAATGCAAATGTGCAAACAAGGTCCGCTGCTTTGCTTCGGGCCGCTACCTTTCGGAGATCCCCTTGGACGGATTCATTCCCAGTGGCCTTGCGGCCGATTTACAAGCGCGCGGTCTGTCAGGAAAACCCATCCGGATCGGCCTGATCGGCTCCGGAATGATGGGTGGCGACATCGTCACCCAGGTGCTGCAAATGCGCGGCATCGTGGTGGCGGCGATCGCGGACATCCACCTGCCTGCCGCAGTGGCGGCTTTGAAGGCAGCGGGGGGCGCCTTGGACAGCCACCGCATCGTGCAGACGCAGGGCGCGTTCGACCAGGCCGTGCACGACGGCCGCATCGCCGTGACACAGGATGCGCAGTTGGTGTGTCGCAGCGGTCTGATCGACGTGGTGGTGGATGCCACGGGCAAACCGGCGGTGGGCGCCGAGATCGGGCTGCTGGCCATGGAGCACGGCAAGCACCTGGTGATGATGAACGTCGAAGCGGACGTCACCATTGGCGCCTACCTCAAACGCGAGGCCGACCGTCTGGGCGTCGTCTACTCGCTGGGCGCCGGCGACGAGCCCAGTGCCACCATCGAACTGATCGGGTTTGTCTCCGCCTTGGGCTATCCGGTCATCGCTGCCGGCAAGGGCAAGAACAATCCGCTGAACTTCGACGCAACGCCCGACGACTACGCCGCACAAGCGCGACGCAAGCACCTGAACCCGCGCTTGCTGGTGGAATTTGTCGATGGCTCCAAGACGGCGGTTGAAATGTCTGCCATTGCGAACGCCACCGGACTGGTGCCGGACATTCCCGGCATGCACGGCCCTGCGGCCAGCCTGGACGATCTCCACAAGGTTCTGTGCCCGGTGGCGGATGGCGGCCTGCTCCAGCGCAAAGGGGTGGTCGATTACACCATTGGCAAGGGCGTGGCGCCGGGGGTGTTCGTGGTGGCCGAAATGGCCCATCCGCGCCTGCGCGAGCGCATGGACTACCTCCAGCTCGGCACCGGCCCCTACTACACCTTCTACCGCCCCTACCACCTGTGCAGCCTGGAAGTGCCGCTGACCTGTGCACGCGCCGTGCTGTACGGACGCGCCGACATGGCGCCCATCGCCAAGCCGACGGCGGAGGTATGCGCCGTGGCCAAACGCGACTTGTACCCGGGCGGCCGTCTGGATGCGATCGGCGAGTACACCTACCGCGCATGGGCCATGACCGTGGCGGATGCCCGGCGTCAACGGGCCGTGCCCTGCGGCCTGTTGGAGCAAGGCACCGTGTTGCAGCCCATCCGCAAGGGGGAACTGCTGACATATGCGAACAGCGCCGTCGACGCTGGCTCACGCATCGTCGAGTTGCGTCGTCGCCAAGACGAATTGATCCACGGCAAGCAAGGAGCGGCCGCATGACCGCCGATGTGGGCAGTGAAGGCATCCCCCGGATTTCTGAGCGCTTCAGCCAGCAGGCTCTGCACGGGTTCCTGCGGCAAATGCACCTGATCCGCCAGTTCGAAGAGGGCGCCGAGCAGGCTTACATGCGTGGCCAGGTGCACGGCACCATGCATCTGTCCATCGGCCAGGAAGCAAGCGCCACGGGCGTTTGCGCCGTGTTGCAGCGCGCGGACTACATCACCTCCACACACCGCGGCCACGGCCATTGCATTGCCAAGGGCGCCGAGCCCAAATACATGTTCGCCGAGTTCTTTGGCAAGGACAGCGGGTACTGCCGGGGCCGTGGCGGCTCGATGCACATTGCCGATATGGCCACCGGCAACCTGGGCGCCAACGGCATCGTGGGTGGCGGTCTGCCGATCGCGGTGGGCGCGGCCTTGGCCCTGCAGCAGGAACGCCGGCCCAACGTGGTGGCCTGTTTCTTTGGTGACGGAGCGAACAATGAAGGCGCTTTCCATGAAAGCCTGAACATGGCCGCCCTCTGGAAACTGCCCGTGGTGTTCGTGTGTGAGAACAACCAGTACGGCATGTCCACCTCCACGCAGCGATCGACTGCCGTGCAACGCATCGCCCAGCGGGCCCAAGCCTACGACATGCCTGGCGTGACGGTCGATGGAAACGACTTTTTCGCCGTGGCCGAGGCCGCCGCCCAGGCCGTCGAGCGCGCGCGCAGCGGGCAAGGCCCGGCGCTGCTCGAATGCCTGACCTATCGCCATCGCGGCCACTCCAAGAGCGACCGCAACCGCTATCGCAGCAAGGAAGAGATCGAATCATGGATCGCACGCGACCCGATCGGGCGCTTCCAAGATGCGCTGTTGGCGCGCGGATCGATCGACCAGGCGCAGATCGCCGCGCTGGTGTCCAGCGTGGAGCAGGAGATCGCGGCCGGCATCGAGTTCGCCAAAAACAGTCCCGCGCCCGAACTATCCAGCCTCACATCCTTTGTCTACACGCAAGCTCCCGGGGGGCCTCGCCATGACCGCCATGACCGTTGAAAGCCGCGAGCTCAGCTATGCGCAAGCCATTCAGGAAGCCCTGGCAATGGCCATGGAGCGCGACGAGCGCGTATTCCTCATGGGCGAGGACATCGGCGTGTACGGCGGGGCCTTCCAGGTCACCGGGGATCTGGTGCAGCGCTTCGGCGAGTCGCGCGTCATCGACACGCCCATCTCCGAATTGGGTGGCGCCGGCGTGGCCGTCGGTGCGGCCCTGCTAGGCCGGCGTCCGGTGTTCGAGTTCCAGTTCTCCGACTTCGCGACGCTGGCGATGGAGCAAATCGTCAATCAAGCGGCCAAGCTCCGCTTCATGCTTGGCGGCAAGGTCTCCGTGCCGTTGGTCATGCGCTTGCCCGGCGGCTCCGGCACTGGCGCTGCGGCCCAGCACAGCCAGAGCCTGGAAGCCTGGCTGGCCCATGTTCCCGGCCTGAAAGTGGTGCAACCATCGACGCCCCACGACGCCAAGGGCATGCTGCTTGCCGCCATCGAGGATCCGGACCCCGTGATGTTCTTCGAGCACAAACTGCTCTACAAGATGAAAGGCCCGGTGCCCGAAGGCTACTACACCGAACCCTTGCACGAAGCACGGGTGCGCCGGGCGGGCGGGCAAGTCACCATCGCGGCCAACTCGATCATGGTGCACAAAGCGCTGGAAGCCGCCGAGCAGTTGGCGCGGGAGGATATTTCCGCCGAGGTGATCGATCTGCGCTCGCTGCGGCCGATGGACTACGGCACCCTGATCGACAGCGTCAGCAAGACGACACGCCTGGTCTGCGTGTACGAAGGCACCAAGCAGTTCGGCATCGGCACCGAAGTCAGCGCCGCCATTGCGGAAAGCGCAGCCTTCTACCGTCTGGATGCGCCCATTTTGCGCCTCGGTGGCGCCGACTGCCCGTTGCCGTACAACCCCGACCTGGAACGCGCAGCCGTGCCCCAGGTTCCTGACATCGTTGCGGCAGTGCAGCAAACCGTCCGTGGGAGCGCCTGAGCATGGCCACCGAAGTCATCCTGCCCCGTGTCGACATGGATATGGCCGAGGGCAAAATCGCCTGCTGGTACGTGAAGAACGGCGATCAGGTGCGCAAGGGCCAGGTGCTGTTCGACATCGAGACCGACAAGGCGACGATGGAGGTGGAGGCTCCGGCGAGCGGCGTGATCGACAGCATCGATGGCGCGATCGGTGTGACGATGCCGGTGGGTCAGGTGGTCGCCTGGATCAGGGCGCCCGGCGCTGCACGGGTCGAGGGCACTTCGGCGCCGCCTGCCGCGCGCCAAGCCGCCGGCACGGCCGCGACGGCAGCCGTGCCTGAACCCGGCCATGCAACGGCAATGTCCCCACCCGCCCCCATGGCGAGCACCGCTGCGCAACTGCCGTTCCGATCCGATGGCGCATCTTTGCGCGCCACCCCGCTGGCCCGCAGCCTGGCTCGCGAACGGGGCGTGGACTTGCTCAGGCTCAGGGGCAGCGGCCCTGGGGGCCGCATTGTGGAACGCGATGTACCGGCAACTTCCGCGTCGTCCCCTGGCGCCGCCGATACCAAGCCCAAGCCCAAGCTGCATCTTCACTGGTGGCGGCACGGCAAGGTTCCTGTGCTGCTGTTGCACGGCTTCGGCGCCGACCATGCATCCTGGCGGCCATTGGTCGAACAACTGCCGCCGGGCATCCCGTTGGCCGGTGTCGATCTGCCCTGCCACGGCAAGTCCCCGGTGCAATCCGCCGGGTCGATGCAGGCCATGGCACAGGCAGTGCTCGATCGGTTGGAGCAGGAGGGCATCGCGGCCTGTCATCTCCTGGGCCACTCGCTGGGCGGCGGCGTGGCATTGGCACTCGCTGCGGCCCAGCCGCAGCGCGTCCGCTCACTGAGCTTGTTGGCGCCTGCGGGCCTGGGGCCGGAAATCAATGGCGAGTTCATCGATGGCCTCACCCGGGCGGAGACGCAAGCGGCGTTGAAGTCGACGCTCGCCCTGCTCTTGCACGATCCGGCCGCATTGACTGGCTCCTTCGTCGCCACGGCGTTTCACCTGTTGCAGGCCCCGGCACGGCGAGCGGCCTTGTCTGGCATGGCATTCCAACTGATGCCGGGGGGAATTCAGCAACAGAGCCTGCGCCGCGAACTCGACGCCCTGCAAATGCCCACCAAGCTCATCTGGGGAATCGCGGATCGCATCATCCCGGCCTCGCATGGTGCCGGCGTGCCGGGTGGGGTCGCCCTGCATCTCTTGCCAGGCGTGGGGCACCTGCCACAGGTGGAAGCGACCGCCCTGGTGGCGCGGCTGCTGCAGCATCAGTGGCGCGCGGGCACGGCGGCTTGAGCGCGGGACAGGCCGGGCCGGCGCGGGCGATCGATCGACGCGCCCTCCCCCGCCATCAGGTCGCGGCGTCGCGGGCTGCGCCGCAGCCGATACGCCGTGGATGGCCGTCTTGCGCACCGTCGTGCCGGGCCTTCAATGCGCGGCGCATCGCAGGGCGTTCACGGATCATCATTGGAAAGCGCCATACCGGCTCCAGGCCGGTGAACGAGTCCAGAAATGCCGTGGCCATCGCGGGATCTTCGGCCACGTTCTCCAGATAGCTCGCCCACGGTGCCGAATGCCGCTCGGGTAACTGCATCGCCCATGGCGTCGCGCCCAATGCCTGGCGCCAAGCGGCCAAAAGCGTCACGACGGTGCGAGAAAGCGCGAATACCGCTTCATGGTGCTGCCCGGCTGGAAGTTGCAGAGGCTGCGCGCGCAGCAGTTGGCACAGCAGTTGGCCGGCCGCGAAATGGGCAAAGTCCAGGCTGTCCAAAGACTGGAAGCGGCGATCACGTTCGAGCCCCGACACCCAAGGCCAAAAAGCGTTGGCCAAAGCCTGCATGTCGACCTGCACGGTCGGCGCTGCGCCCGCCCCGATGGCCGAATGTACGACAAGCGGGGGCAACTCCTTGCGACACCACATCCATCGATCGATGGATTCCGGAAACAGTGCTTGCGCACCCCATCGCTTCACCGTATCGAGGTCCCACATGACTCATGTCTCCTTGACGATCCAGAAACCCATTTTGATGCCGCTAAGTGAACACCCTAGGTGTGAACATATTGACTTATGAAAACACAAATGTACCATTCATCCCATCGCAACCTCGATCGGCACCGATCCATGGCGGCGATTGCGCAAGCCCCCCAAGCACCGTATGCATTCGAGGAGAGAGCCATGGAGTTCACACAAAGCGCCTTGCTGTCGTTGCTGTTGTTTTGGACCCTCCAAACCACGGGGGCCTGGATTCAGTGGCGGCAGTACCGACACACGCTGGGCCAGGCTACCCGGCGCTGGAGCGATGGCTACCTCGGCATGGGGCGCGCACAACCGCGCTTTGGCTTTGGCGTCATCGCGCTGCTGGAAGTGTCGCCCGATCTACAGGTTCGTCGCCTCCAGATCATGTCGGGCATCACGGTGTTTGCACGGTTCAAGACTCTCGATGCAGTGCAGAACTGGCCCTTGAGCAAGCTGGGGACACATTACGCGCCTGGCCCGAAAGACACCCGACTCGCACGCGCCGTGCGTCAGGCGATCGCTCAGATCGAGGCGGTGCGCGCGCGACGATGATGATGAACACACCCGCCCGCCTTCCCTTCCTTGACGACCGCACAGGTCCCGCCCGCCAACCCACTGACCCAGAATGATGGAGACAAATGGAGACGTTCGAATTTCTCGCACGCGGCGCCGAAGCATTCATCGGCGTCTTCAATGCTGGTGGCAAGACCTTCGTTGGCTTTGTGACTGGCATCCTGCCCACGCTGATCGTCTTGCTGACGGCGGTCTACACCGTGATCGGTCTGGTTGGCGAACAGCGCGTGCATCGTTTGGCCAGGTTCGCCGCCGGCAATGTCCTCACGCGGTACACCGTGCTGCCGCTGTTGGCGATGTTCTTCCTCACGAATCCAATGGCCTACACCTTCGGCATGTTCGTGCAAGAAAAACACAAGCCCGCCTTCTATGACTCGGCGGTGTCCCTGTGCCACCCGATAACCGGCCTTTTTCCCCACGCCAACCCCGGGGAATTGTTCGTATGGCTCGGGGTGGCCGCAGCCATCACCAAACTGGCCGAAGCAGGAAATGCCCCGTTTTCGCTGGCCAAACTGGCACTGGCTTATTTGTTGGTGGGCCTGTTCGTGAACCTCCTCAAGGGCATCGTGACCGAATGGATCACCACCATCATCGCCAGGCGTGAAGGTGTGGACATCTGATCGCCAGGGCGCTGCGCAACGGAACGATGCCGCCACAGAGATGCCGTTGCCCCACCGACGATCGACGCTCGACGAACGGGGCGCCATGGAAATCGTCGCCGCCGGAACGACACTCGCGTCATTCGCCGCCACCCACGGGAAATTGCAAAGGTACCGCCATGTTGGAAGCCCAAGTCATCGTCAAGGTACGCGAGGGTCTGCACGCGCGCCCTGCGGTGCAGCTTGCAAAACTTGCCAGAGAATTCAATAGCGCGCTGAAAATCGGGCGTGGCGATACCTGGGCAGATGCCAAGAGCGCCGTGAAACTGATACTGCTGGGCGTCAAGCACGACCACCAGATCATGCTTCGGGCGGAAGGCGAAGACGAACGCGAGGCCGTCGATCGGCTGACCCGGTTCCTGTCCGATGCCGGCGCAATGGCGCAGGGCGCTGCCGATCAGGGTGCGCCGGCGGTGAACGGGCATGGCCCGGCCAATCGCCCGCCGGATGCTCAGCCCATGCCCGGACATGGGGTTGGGGCGCCCGACACCGTCGCGCCCCTGTCTGCGTCGGCGCTGAGGGGCGTTCCGGCCAGCGAGGGGCTCGCGTTCGGCAGCGCGCTGGTGTATCTCGGTGAGGAACTCGCCATCGACCGGCAGTTCGTGCAGCAGCACGAGATCGAGGGCGAATCGACGCGATTCGCTGCGGCGCTGGAAAGCACATTGACGGCGCTGGCCGAGCCCGGCGGCGGCGCGGAGCAATGCGCAATGGGCAGTGAAATCCTCCAAGCGATAGCGCAGATCGCGCGGGGCGACGACTATGCGGGCGCGATTGGCGCTCTGATCGCAGCCAAGTGGAGCGCGGCGGCGGCCACGCTCCAATGCGGGCAGGATCTGGCGTTCGCGTTCGAATCTTTGACGGACGAATATCTGCGCAGCCGTGCCGACGATATTCGCGGCCTGACCCGCGCGATCGCGGCCGTGCTTCTGGGCAAGCAGCAAAAATCGCTGAGGGATATTGGCGCGCCGAGCATCATCCTCGCCGACGAGTTGTCCGCACCGGATCTTGCGCGCGCCAATTGGCGCAACATTCTCGGCATCGTGTGCCTGTCCGGCAGCGCGACATCCCATGTCGCAATCATCGCGTGCGCGCACGGTATTCCTGCGGTGCTGGGCTTGCCGCTGGACAAGGAAAGACTGCGCTCGGTATCGCGCTTGTCAATGGACGGCAGCAGCGGCGAAGTCTGGCTCGATCCTTCCGACGAGCACGAAAACGAGATGTCGCGCCGCATCGATGCGCAGCGCGAGCAGCAGTCCGGGCTTCTTGCATATCGGCACGTCGAGCCGGGCACGCGCGACGGACGCAAAATCCAGGTCGCTGCCAATATGGGCTCGCTGTCAGAGCTGGAGTCGGCGCAGCAGGCCGGCGCAATGGGGGTGGGACTTTTCCGCACCGAGCTGCTGTTCATGGAGCGCCAGCGCGTGCCGACCGAGGACGAGCAGTACGAGGTTTATGCGCGGCTCGCGCGGGCGTTCAGTCCGTGGTCGGTCATCATCCGGACGCTGGATGCCGGGGGCGACAAGCCGCTGCCGGGCATACGCTTGCCGAAAGAAGAAAACCCGTTTCTCGGCTGGCGCGGCATCCGGATGAGCCTTGACTGTCCCGAAGTTTTCGAGCCGCAGTTGCGCGCGTTGCTGCGGGCGGCCGCCCACGGAAACCTCTGCGTGATGCTGCCGATGGTGGCCGACCTTCAAGAGATTCGACGCACCAAGGCCATCATCGGGCGCCTGGCGGCAGAGTTGAGCAGCGCCGGAATTCCTCATGCGATTCCAAAGCTGGGCATCATGATAGAGACGCCGGCGGCCGTGCTGACGGCCGATCTGCTGGCGCAGGAGGTCGATTTCTTTTCGATCGGCACGAACGACCTCACGCAATACATCATGGCCGCCGACCGGATGAACCCGCGTCTTGCGCCGCTTTACAAAACCGGGCACCCGGCAGTCATTCAAGCGATCCGGTTGGTGTGCGAAGCGGCGAAACGGGCACACATCAGCGTCGGGGTGTGCGGCGAAGCCGCCTCCAGTCCGCACATGATCCCGATTTTCGTGAATCTGGGTGTCGACGAACTGAGCATGAGCCCGAACGCGATCCTGCGCGCAAAGAAAATCATCATGGAAATGCCGCCGCCTGGTGAACCTGGTAAAGGATGAGCGATGGCCACGATCGGGGATCGGTCTGCCCAGCCCGATGGGCCATGCCGAACCATCGGAAAGCCGCGACAAATGTTTTTGCCCCTATTTTTACCCATGTCCGACTGGCTCGACCCTTCAGAGGGTGGGCACAGGAAAAAATGAAGGAGATCAGAGCATGTACGCCATCTTGACTGGAGTAAAAGCGGCAATAGACGCTTTGGGCCCGACGGTGCTGATGCCCATCGTGATCTTCCTCATTGCCGTCATCCTGGGCGCCCAGTGGGGCAAAGCCTTCCGCGCGGCCGTCACCATTGGTGTGGCTTTCATCGGCATCAACCTGGTGCTGGGTCTCATGTTCACGTCCATTGGGCAGGTGGCACAGGCCATGGTTACCAATACCGGCATCGAGCGCGATATCATCGATGTGGGTTGGCCTTCGGCGGCTGCCATCGCCTTTGGCTCTTCAGTGGGACTGTGGGTGATTCCGGTCGGCATTCTGGTGAATATCGTCTTCCTGCTCATGCGCTGGACACGCACGCTGAATGTGGATGTGTGGAATTTCTGGCATTTCGCCTTCGCCGGTTCACTGGTCGTAGCGGCAACCGACAATCTTGCCTACGGCATTGCTGTCGCGGCGGCCGTGGCGGCGCTTTCGCTGCTTTTCGCAGACTGGTCGGCGCGCGCGGTGCAGCAGTTTTACGGCGTGCCGGGCATTTCCGTCCCGCACCTCGCTTCGGCGCAGATTCTGCCCATTGCGATCGTGCTCAATTGGCTCATGGAGCGCATTCCGGGTGTCAAAAAGATCAATATCAGTACCGAAACCATCGAGCGCCGCTTCGGCGTTTTCGGAGAGCCGGTGGTGCTCGGCCTCATCCTCGGGCTGGTGCTCGGCCTCATCGCCTACTTCAATGCCGGAAAATGGGAAGTCGTGCTCGCCAAGGTCCTGGGCACTGGCGTCACGCTGGCCGCAGTCATGCTGCTCCTGCCGCGAATGGTGAAAATCCTGATGGAAGGTCTGCTGCCTGTTTCCGATGCGGCACAGGAGTTCGTTCGCAAGCGCACAGGATCGCGCCATTTGCTCGTCGGGCTCGATTCGGCCATTCTGATTGGCCATCCTGCGGCCATTTCATCGTCGCTGATTCTGGTGCCGATCGCCATCATCTTGTCGATCGTCTTGCCCGGCAATCATGTCATCCTGTTTGCCGATCTCGCGGTGATTCCCTTTATCGTCGCATTGACTGCGCCGCTCCTCAAAGGCAATGTTTTCCGCATGGTCGTGGTCGGCACCGTGACACTTGTCATCGGTTTTTATGTCGCGAACGCCCTTGCACCGCTCTTTACACATGCGGCTGTGGCATCGGGGTTCAAACTGCCGGCCGGAGCATTGCAGATCACTTCGGTGGTCGATGGTTTCCTGTGGGTACCCGGCCTCATTGTCTGGAGCGTCCAGTGGCTCGGCGCTGGCGGCATCGTTCTTCTCGTCGTGGCAATTGCCGCCCTTTTCTGGCTATACCGACGCCATTCCCCCGGCTGGGAACGGGCCGCAGGCGTTGACGACGAGCCGTTGGAACAGACTGCCACATGATCGCCGATCGTATGGTTGCAGGTATCGAGGATGGAATATGCATGCTGCGGCAAGGTTCATTCAAGGAGGGCGCGATATGAATAGTCTGATGGCAGTTCTGGCGCCGGAAGCGGTAGTATTTCAGAGCGCAGCGAAGACCAGCCAAGAGATCGTCCTGATACTTGCCCGAAAACTTGAACGGCTTGGCTATGTGAGGCCGAGTTTCGTCGATGCCGTGGCAGAGCGTGAAAGGACATTTCCAACCGGTCTGAAAATGCAAGGCGGGGGCAATGTCGCGCTTCCACATGCCGACCCTTGTCACGTTCTCAAGGCCGGGGTCGCGCTGGCGACACTCAAAGAATCCGTGGCGTTCGCCAATATGGAAGATCCCGGCGAGCGCGTTGGCGTCGATGTCGTTTTCCTGCTTGCCATCAATGATAAAGACCAGCAGATTGAAGCCTTGCAGACGATCATTGCAACGATTCAGGACGCGGCGGCGATGAGGGCCTTGAAGTGCGCCAGGACGCTGGCAGAAATCAAATCGGTGTTTGGATGATGGAGTGGAACGAAAATGACCAGGATCAAAACGATTCTATTTGTCTGCGGCACCGGCGTTGCAACGTCTACGGCAGTGAATGTGGCCGCGACGGAAGCCATGAAGCAAAGAGGCTTGACCTTCCATGCCCGGCAGGCGAAAGCCACCGAGGTTCCCTCGCTGGCCGACGATGTCGACTTCATCGTGGCAACGACGCCAATTTCCGGTTCCGTGACAAAGCCGGTGATCAAAGGACTTGCCTTTCTCACCGGCATCGGCAAAGACAAGATTCTCGACGAGATCGAGGCGGAACTACGAAAATAGCAGCGTGAAGGTGCTCCGCTTGCGATGATTTACCTCCGGGTTTTGCGGACACCCATTGCAACATTTTTGGGAAGAGTATCTCTGCGGGCAGCCGGCATATTCGACGCCCGCCAATACTGAATGACCATGCATTCCAGGAGACACAGATGCCAGATGACCATGCATTCCAATCCGTCAGGGTCGGCAGCGGCCCCGGCGGCTGGGGCGGCCCCTTGGTGATTACCCCGACCGCCGAGCGCAACAAGATCATGGCCGTCACCGGGGGCGAGATCCCGGAAGTCGCGCGCCAGCTCGCCGCGATGACGGGTGCAACGGTGGTGGACGGCTTTCGCGCCCCGCCGCCCGAAAGCGAAGTGGCCGCAGTCGTCGTGGATTGCGGCGGCACGGCGCGCTGCGGCGTGTACCCGCGCAAGAAGATTCCGACGATCAACCTGACCCCCGTCGGCAAGTCAGGCCCCTTGGCCGACTTCATCACCGAAGATATCTATGTGTCTGGTGTGACCTTGCAAACCTTGTCCTTGGCCCAGGGGCCGGGGCCTGCGTCTCCCGGCCCATCCGCAGCCTTTGCAGGTTCCCCTCCAGCCGTCCCGCTCCGGCCTGGTGTCGAGGATCGTCAAGGCGGACTGGTCGGCATGATCACATTCATCGGCCGCAGCATGGGCGGCGTGGTCAACGTGCTGTTCAACAGCGGGCGCAAGTCGATCGATCAGGTGCTGCGCAACGTGCTGCCGTTCATGGCTTTCGTGACGATGTTGATCGGCATCATCAACGCGACGGGCGTCGGCACCGTTCTGGCGCATCTGTTGGAGCCGCTTGCCGGCAACGTCTTTGGCCTGCTGGTGCTGTCGGCCATCTGCGGCCTGCCCTTTTTGTCGCCGATATTGGGCCCTGGCGCGGTGATCGCGCAGGTGATCGGTGCGGCCATCATCGGCCCGGCCATTGCCACTGGCACGATTCCTCCCGCGATGGCGCTGCCCGCCTTGTTTGCCTATGACACGCAGGTCGGCTGCGACTTTGTGCCGGTCGGCCTGGCGCTGGGCGAAGCCAAGCCGGACACCATCCGCGTGGGTGTCCCCGCCGTGCTGATCTCGCGTCAGATCATGGGGCCCGTTTCGGTGGCGATTGCCTGGGCCGCCAGTTTCATGCTCTGAATGCGTTCTGATGCCATTCCCAAATCGTTCGTGAACGCGAAACCGACAAGGTGCACGGATGATTTGGCAATGGAATGACAAGGAGGCCCCGTGATTTATTACTCGACCACCGTGACCGGGATCGGCGCAGAAGTTCCTGACCTGCTCGATGGCGGCGTGCTGATTTTGTACGCCGACGGCGCGCCGCCAGCGCTCGCCGAGATTTCGGTCCAGCATCGTGTGGACGGCGCCGTCCCGGCGCTGGCGCCACCCGTTGGCGCGTCGATCTTCGTCGGCGACCTGTCCACGCGCGTCAGCGCGGTGGGGTCGACGGCCTGGAGCAAGGTGCGCGAGTTGGGCCATGTGGTGCTGAACTTCAATGGCGCTCGCCTGGCCGAGCGGCCAGGCGAGATCTGCGTCGAGCCGTGCGACCTGATGGCGGTGCGCCGCCAGATGCGCTCCGGCAACACGATACGGATCACTGACTGATCCCTTCCAGAACGGCGTGGCGCGCCAGAGCGCGGCGCGTCCGGCAGGCCATCGCGCCGGTGCTCGACGGACCGTGCCCGCCACTGGCTCGCCATCTGCGGTGTAACGCGCTGGCGCGCCGCAACCACCTCGTTACTTCGTCAATCAGCCACTCCCGCCCGACGCATGATCTGCTGTGCCGCAGCCTGGGTGACGGGCGCGGCCAGCGTCCCGTAGTGCGAACCCCAGGAACCGCCCGGACTGCGCGTGCCCAGGAACACATCCGCCACCTCGCGAGAGCTGTGACGGATGAGTTCGGCGCCTTGCAGCACACGCGCCACGGCCTCGGTCATGGGGCGCGCCAGGAATTCGTCTTTCACTGCCTCGTGCACCAGCCGCTTGGTGTGCCGGACCTGCACATCGAAGCGCGCGTCCTGGTTGGCCAGCGGCTGCAACTCGTCGAACAGGGCCTCGACCGTCCGGGGGTCTTTGGTCATGGCGCGGCGCACGTCCATGCACATCATGTTGGCCGTGCCTTCCCATACGCTATTGAGCGGCGCTTCGCGGTACAGACGGGCCATCGGATTTTCTTCGATGAAGCCGTTGCCGCCATGGCACTGCAAGGCCTCATAGGCGATGGACGGCGCGCGCGAGCAGTTGAAGAACTTGGCGGCGGGAGTGGCGATGCGGGCCAGCAGCTTTTCGTGCTCGCTGCATGCCATCAGGTCGGTGGCCTTGGCAACGCGCAGCGCCATCAGCGTGGCGGCTTCGACTTCCACGGCCATGTCCGCCAGCACATTGCTCATCATCGGGCGGTCGGCCAAGGGCGTGCCGAAGGCGCTGCGGGTCGTGGTGTGTCGCAGTGCCAGGGTGAGCGCCTGGCGCATCAGGCCCGCCGAGCCGACCGCGAAATCCAGGCGCGTCAGGTGCGCATGCGACAGGATTTCGCGGATGCCGCGGCCCTCTTCTCCGACACGAATGGCCAGGGTGCCGGCGTACTCCACCTCGCTGGACGCATTGGACTCGTTGCCCGCCTTGTCCTTGAGGCGCTGCACGAAGAAGCGGTTGTAACTGCCATCGGGCAAGGTGCGCGGCAGGAAGAAGCAGGTCACGCCGCCATTGACCTTGGCGAGCGTGAAGAATCCGTCGGACTGCGGCACGGAGCAAAACCACTTGTGGCCAGTCAGTTCGTACCAGTGCGCCATCGCCCCGTGGTAGTCGCCCGAATGCGAAAAGCGCGCCGTGGTCCGGGTCTGGCGCAGATCCGAGCCGCCCTGCTTCTCGGTCATTGCATAGCCGATCACCACGGCGGGCTTGTCGCCGACTTCGCGGCGGCTGAACTCGTAGGTCGTGCCTTTGGACTTTTCCTTCCAGATCGCAAGCGCTGGCTCGGCCTCGAAGCCGGCATGGGATGCGTAGGCCATGCCGGTGGGGCAGGCGGTTCCCTGTTCCACCTGGTTCCAGAGGTAGGACAGCACGGCGCGCGCGAAGTGGCCGCCCTTTTCGGTGGTGCGCCACGTCAGGTTGGGCACTTCGTGCTGCCACGCCAGCGACATCAGTGCGTGCCAGCTTGGATGGAACTCCACCCAGTCGATGCGGTTGCCGAAACGGTCGTGCGTCTTGAGTTCAGGCGTGTGGCGGTTGGCCAGGCGCGCCAGCTCTTGCACGTTTTCGTCGCCGACCACGGCGCCAAGCGCTGCGCAGCGGGAAGCCGCCCACGGGGCTTCGCGCTCGATGGCCGAGCGCAATACGGCGTCCCCGCCAAAGGCGTCGTACCCGCTGGCGGGCTGGGCCTGGTTGGCAACCTGGTGCGTGCTGTAACGGTCTGTGGACACCGCGAGGAGGTCAGGGGTCAGGGGCTTGTTCATGCGCGTCTTTCGTGAAAGTCTTTGAAGCGTGGCCCCGATGGATCGCTCTCCACGCTGGCGCAAGCCAGCCGGGCGACTCGATCAGCCAGCGCGGCCACGTCGTGTGCTGGCAGTCATCCGTGTCCTCGTGCTGCTGACGGCTCGCGGGCGGCCCTTCCATGAACCCGCCCGCGATGACGGTGGCGGCAATGTGGGGCTGCCTGTCGTCCCGCATTTCGCCCGCCGGCCGGCCCGCAGCGACGATGGCGCGGATCGCCCCGCCGATGGTAGCGCGGCAAGCCAGCCGGGTCAGCCGGGTCAGCCGGGCTTGGTCGATTTCCTTGTCGCATGGTTCGGCGGCGTAGGCCAGCCGTGGGGTGCGCAGGGCGCGCTTGGCGGAGGTCGCCACGGCGGCATGCAGCCGACATGTTCCGCAACGCGGAACGGCGCTAGTGTCGTGTCACCGATCAGATGTCGTAGGCTGCGCGCAGCCATCGGAGCGCAGCGCAAGGCGCATCGCTTGCCCATACCGAGCTGTATTGGCAAGCGATGCAACGCCGCGATGCGCTTCGATGGCCAGCGCAGACCGACAGATGATCGGTGACGCGACACCAGGGCCGGTCAGCGCATCGGGCCTGGCCGGGTTGACGCCAGGCCCGCATGGATCGACGGCGCGCTGGCGTCGGCAGCGTCAAAGCCGCGCCAGTTCCTGGCGTAGCAGCGCCGCCAATGCCGGTCCGCGCGAGCGGGGGATGCGCGCAGTGGGCGCGACGAAGCCCAGCGCCGCGTCGCCGCACGAGCCCAGCGCAAAGCGCAGGCCGACGCCGCTCAGCCCCTGGGCCGTGATCTGGGCGTAGCCTTGCTCGCGCGTCTGGGCGATCCAGCGCTGCAGCTTGGGCCGCGTCAGACGGTGCTCCTGGTACTCGCCGGCATGGCGCGCGTAATGCGCTGCGATGGCTGCGTCTTCCATGCGCGCCAGCAGCGTGAAGCTCGGCACTCCCAGGCCCAGCAGCCGCAGGCTGCCCACGGTCTTGGCAAAGGAGCACACCGGGCGCGGCCCTTCTTCCAGGTGCAGGCAGTGGCTGTAGTCGCCCGAGCGGGCCACCAGGAACACCGGCTCGCCGGCGCGCCGGGCCAGAGCCTTCATCACGGGCCGGCACTGCTCGATCAGCGGCGGGCGCTGCAACGCAGCCAGGCCCAGCGCCATGGCCTCATTGCCCAGCCGGTAGGCGGCCGCCCCGGGTTCGCGTTGGAGCAGCCCGGCCGTCACCAGCGCAGACACGAGCCGATAGACCGTGGTGCGCTCCAGGCCCGAGGTCTGGACCAGTTGGCACAGCGGCAGGCCATCGGCATGGCGCGCTGCCACCAGGCGCAGCAGCGCCAGCGCGCGATCGACACTTTGCGTACCGCGCTTCGGGGCCGGCAGACGAGACGCAGACACCATGCGGGCCATGATACTTGGCTTGCCTGCGACCCGGGTCAGGCCATCCGATTGCACACATCTTGAAGATTCGGCGGTAAGCTGTTGATTTTTCGAAGAGAAGATGGAACGGATGAGCTGGGCACAAGAGGAGTTCGCGGACCTGGACCTGGGCGACAAGCGCCTGAACCGGCGGCAGGTGAAACTGGCCGAGACCTTCAGCCGGCAGCCCACACCCAGCATCCCGGCTGCCTGCGGGGGCTGGGGCGACACCCGCGGTGCCTACCGCTTCTTTGCGCACGAGGACATTGACTGGCAGGACATCCTCAAGCCGCACTGGCAGGCCAGCGCCCAGCGCATGGCCGAGCACCCGGTGGTGCTGTGCCTGCAGGACACGACGGAGCTGGACTTCAACGGCCAGGGCATTGCCGGGCTGGGCCGGCTGAGCTACGACGCGCAGCGCGGGATGTACCTGCATCCGACCTACGCGATCACGCCCGATCGCGAACCGCTGGGCGTGATCGATGCGTGGATGTGGGCGCGTTCGGCCAAGAAGGGGCAGGCTGCGAGCGATGAGGTGCTGGAGAGCACGCGCTGGATCGAAGGCTACGAGCGCATCGCCGAGCAGGCGGCCAGCCTGCCTGGAACCCGGCTGGTCTATGTGGCCGACCGCGAAAGCGACCTGCTGGCGCTGATGCGCCGCGCTGCCGAATTGGGCCATCCGGCCGACTGGCTGGTGCGCGCCAAGCACAACCGGGTTCTGCCCGAAGACGGCAAGCTGTGGGCCACAGTGACAAGCGGCCACCCTCTGGGCCAGATCGTCTTCACCCACGCGCCGCGCGGCCAGCGCGCCCGGCGGGTGCACCAGACGGTGTGGGCCAAGTCGGTGCGGCTGGCCCAGGGCGTCACCGTGACCTGTGTGATCGCTCGCGAAGAACACCCGCCGAGCGGCGTCAAACCCATCGAATGGCGCTTGCTGAGCAACCGCCCAGCCGGCGACTTGCAGGCAGCCACGCAGTTGATCGAGTGGTACCGCGCCCGCTGGGAGATCGAACTGTTCTTTCACGTCGTCAAGAACGGCTGCCGGATCGAGGCACTGCAATTGAGCCGCATCGAGCGGCTCGAGCGCGCCATCGCCCTGTACCTGGTGATAGCCTGGCGCATCGCGCGCTTGATGCGCCTGGGGCGCAATGGCCCGGATCTACCCGCCGAACTGTTCTTCGAGCCCGACGAATGGCGCGGCGTGCACTTCCTGCTCAAAAAGCCCATCCCCAAGCAGGCGCCGCGCCTGAACACCGTCATCCGGATGGTTGCCACGCTGGGCGGCTTTCTGGGGCGCAAGTGCGATGGCGAGCCCGGCGTGAAGACGTTATGGATCGGCATGCAGCGCGTGGCCGACTTCGCTGCCGGACTGGACTACGCCAGGGAAATCCAGGCGCTGTGAGATGTGTGCAATCGGATGGGGTCAGGCATGGCGCGCCGGAGCAACCCGAACGGCCTGGTGTCGCGTCACCGATCAGATGTCGTAGGCTGCGCGCAGCCATCGGAGCGCAGCGCAAGGCGCATCGCTTGCCCATACCGAGCTGTATTGGCAAGCGATGCAACGCCGCGATGCGCTTCGATGGCCAGCGCAGACCGACAGATGATCGGTGACGCGACACCAGGGTAAACACCAGGATGTGCACATCGTGCACATTTCGTCAGCGAGTGTTTGCGCCGGACCGGCGGCTCGATTGCAATCCGTCACCAACGTCAGCAACCATCTTGAATGACAAAGTCAAACCGCTTCAGCAAGCTCGTTGCGCCAAGGCGACTTGGTGCGAGCGATGGCGTTCAAGATGACCAACAACTTGTGCATGCAGGCGACCAGAGCGACCTTTTTGGGCTTGCCGGCGGCCAGCAGCCTTGCATAGAAGGCTTTGAGCACGGGATTGAAGCGCGTGCCTACCAAGGCGGCCACGAACAGCACGCGGCGCACGTCGGCGCGACCACCGAAGATGTGGCGCTGCCCACGCAGCGTGCCCGAGTCCCGATTGATGGGGGCCAAGCCCACCAGCGAGGTGATCTGCTTGCGATTGAGCTGGCCCAACTCGGGCAGTTGCGCCAGCAGCGTGCTGGCCGTGGTGGGACCCACGCCCTTGACCGAGGTCAGCAAGGCCGCCAGATCGGCGTGGTGTGCCAGGACATGCTCCTTGAGCTGCCCGTCCAGGTCGTTGAGTTGCTCGGCAATGGTAGCCATGATCCGCAGGATGCTGGGCTTGGCCTTGGGATGTGCCAGGGCCAGTCGCTGGCGTTCGGCCACCAGCATGGCCACGAGTTGGCGGCGGCGCACCACCAGGGCGGTCAACTCGCGCTGCTGCTCGTCGGCCAGCATGCGCGGCTCGTGACCCTGGGCGTCCAGCAAGGCTGCAAAGCCGCGCAGCGCCTGCGCATCGATGCGATCGGTCTTGGCCAGTTTGCCCATGCAGCGGGCAAAGTCGCGTGCTTGGCGCGGATTGATCACCGACACACGCAAGCCTGCCGCGGACAAGGCAAGCGCCAGGTCCTGCTCGTAGCCGCCAGTGGCCTCCAGCAGCACCAGGCGCGGCGACAGCGGCGCCAGCAGTTGGCACAACTGGGCATGCCCGGCCTCATCGTTGCCAAGACTGAAGGTCTGTGCTTGACCAGTGGTGGCCACCTCGAAGGTGCGCTTGGCCACGTCGATACCTACATAAACGGGTTCACTCATACAAGTCCTGTGGCTCCCAGCCTTATGAATACGAAATGTGTTCGGTCAACCATTCGGGATGCGGCAGAACAAACAGACCACCACCGTGCGCCCTGGGCTGAAATTCGAGCTCGGGCTCGCAGGAGACACAGGCTGCACGGTGGTGAGTCAACCAGTTCAGCAATCAAGGCTGGCAACCACGCCTTGACCACTGAAGTTTGAATGATCTGAAAGATATAAGGAGACATGCCATGCCATCGATCCCGCGCCGGCGCCTGGTCCGCTGCCTTGCGGCGAGCGCCATGCTCGCGGCTGCCGCTGCCTGGGGCCGCGCGTCGGACTTTCCCGCGCGCCCCGTCACCCTGTTGGTGCCGTTTTCGGCCGGCGGCGCCACCGACGGCATCGTGCGCCACCTCGCCGACCTGGCGGGCCGCGCGTTGGGCCAGCCGGTGATCGTGGACAACAAGCCCGGCGCCGGCGGCGTGCTGGGCGCCAACCAACTGGTGCACAGCGCGCCCGATGGCTACACGCTGTCGATCTTGCCCGAGACCGTGTTCCGTCTGCCGCATTTGCAGAAAATGCAGTTCGACCCGCTGCGCGATTTCAGCTACGTGATCCACCTGTCAGGCTATGCGCTGTGCATCGCCACGCGCCGCGATGCGCCGTGGACAGACTGGGCCGCCGTGGTGGCCGATGCGAAGGCGCGCCCCGGCCAGATCAGTTACGGCACCACGGGCATGAACAGCACCATGCATCTGACCGTCGAGAAAATGGCCCAGCTCTCGGGTATCGAACTCAACCATGTGCCGTACAAGGGCGAGTCCGAGATCATCGCGGCGCTGATGGGCGGCCACATCGACCTGGGCATCACCGCCGGGTCGATCGTCCCGCTGGTCGACGATGGCAAGGCCCGCGTGCTGGTGTCGCGCCACCGATCAGATGTCGTAGGCTGCGCGCAGCCATCGGAGCGTAGCGCAAGGCGCATCGCGCAGCCAATACCGAGCGTATTGGCAAGCGATGCAACGCCGCGATACGCTTCGATGGCCAGCGCAGACCGACAGATGATCGGTGACGCGACACCAGTGCTGTGGACCGCCCGGCGCGTCCCGCGCTGGCCCGATGTGCCGACGCTGCGCGACATAGGGCTGGACATGGTGGCCACCTCGCCGTTCGGCATTGCCGGCCCCAGGAATCTGCCACCCGCCGTGGTCAAAACGCTGCACGATGCGTTTCGCAAGGCGCTGGATGCGCCGGTCACGCAAGCCCTGCTGGAGCGCCTGAACCAGGAAAGCGCCTACCTCGACAGCGCCGCTTACGCCGCCTTCGCCCGCGAACGCTTCGAGGCGGCGCGCAGGCAGGTCGCGCGCATGAGTCCGTCGCCCGGTCAGACGCGCCATCAGTAAAGGAAGTAAAGGAGGCCCGCATGCATTACCGTTCCGTCTTTCGACCCCGGCTCTTCGAGGGCCAAGTGATCGTCATCACCGGCGGGGGCAGCGGCATCGGCCGCTGCACCGCGCACGAGTTGGCCAGCCTCGGCGCCCGGTTGGCGCTGGCGGGCCGCACCGGCGCCAAGCTCCAGGCGGTGCAGGCGGAGATCGCCGCTGCGGCACCCGGGGCCGCCGAGCATGTCAGCACCCATGTCTGCGACATCCGCGACGAAGACGCCGTGCGCGACACGGTGGGCGCCGTGCTGGCGCGGCATGGCCGCATCGACGGCCTGTTCAACAACGCCGGCGGGCAGTTTCCCGCCCCTTTGCGCGCCATCAGCCGCAAGGGCTGGGAAGCGGTGCTGCGCAACAACCTGACCGGCGGCTTTCTGATGGCCCGCGAATGCTTCACGCAATGGATGGAAATGCACGGCGGCGCCATCGTCAACATCATTGCCGACATGTGGGGCGGCATGCCCGGGATGGGCCACTCGGGCGCGGCGCGCGCGGGCATGTTGTCGTTCACCGAAACCGCCGCCTGCGAATGGGCCGCAGCGGGCGTGCGTGTCAACGCGGTGGCGCCGGGCTGGATCGCTTCGAGCGGGCTGGAGACCTATGACGCGGCTTTCCGGGAACGCATCAAGGCGCTGCGCCGCAAGGTGCCGATGCAGCGCCTGGGCACCGAGGCCGAGGTGGCGGCGGCCGTGTGCTTTTTGCTGTCGGAGGCGGCCGCCTTCATCACCGGCTCGACCCTGCGTGTGGACGGCGGCGTGCCGAACGCGCGCCACACCTGGGCGCTGCCCGAGCACCGCAACTCGCGGCCGTACAACGGCTTTGCGCTCTACCAGAGCCCGGCTTTTCTGGACCAGCCCTGAACCATGCTGCAAGCACCGAACCCCCGCTACTACAGCGCCGGGCACGAGTCCTTTCGTACCACCGTGCGCCGCTTTTTCGACACCGAGGTCGCCCCCCATGCCGACCAATGGGACGAGGCCGGGAGCTTTCCGCGCGCGCTGTACCACAAGGCGGCGCAGGCCGGCCTGTTGCAGCCGGGTTTTCCGCAGGACTACGGCGGCGTGCCCTGCGATGCGTTCTTTCGCATGATCTTGTGCGAGGAGCGCGCCTGGGGCGGCTCCGGCGGTGTCGCCTCCGGCCTGTTTTCCCACACCATCGGCGCGCCGCCGATCGCCGTGGCCGGCAGCCAGGCGCTCAAGGCCCGTGTGCTGCCCGGCATTCTTTCGGGCCAGAAAATCTCGGCGCTGGCCATCACCGAGCCATCGTGCGGCTCCGACGTGGCGCAACTGACGACCACGGCGCGGCGCGCGGGCGCGTTCTACATCGTCAACGGCGGCAAGACTTTCATCACCTGCGGCATGCGGGCGGACTACTTGACCGTCGCCGTGCGCACCGGCGGGCCGGGGGCCGGCGGCATCTCGCTGCTGCTGGTCGATGGCGACACGCCCGGTCTGGCGCGCAGCCCGCTCAAGAAGATGGGCTGGTGGGCTTGCGATACCGCCGAGCTGTTCTTCCAGGACTGCCGCGTTCCGGCCGCCAACCTCATCGGCGCGCAAGACCAGGGCTTTGGCGTGCTGATGCACAACTTCACGCAAGAGCGCCTGGCCCTGGCGGCGGCGGCGTGCGGCTACGCGCGCGTGTGCCTGCACGACGCGCTCGAATGGGCGCGCCAGCGCCACACCTTCGGCCAGCCATTGGCGCAGCACCAGGTGATTCGCCACAAACTGGTGGACATGGCCACGCGCATCGAGGCCACGCGGACGCTGCTCGACGATGTGGCGGCACGGCTCGACGATGGCCAGTCGCCCGTGGCGCAGATCGCGATGGCGAAGAACTTCGCGGCGCAGACCTTCCAGTTCTGCGCCGACCAGGCGGTGCAGATCCTGGGCGGCATGGGCTTGATGCGTGGCACGCGCGTCGAGCGCCTGTACCGCGAAGCCAAGATCATGGCGATCGGCGGCGGCGCGCAAGAAGTGATGAAGGAGTTGATCGCCAAGCGGCTGGGCATCTGATGGCTTGGCTGCGCGCACCCATCCGCTGCGGCACGGCCCATCGCTGCCGCGCGCACTCATGGCGAAATTTCTGTCATGACCCCATTCGAATCACGTCTGCATCCGGATTCCGGGTCCTTTCAGGCGCACTTTCAGGCGCAGCGCACGGGCATGCTTGCGCTGATCGACGGGTTGCGTGCGCCGGGGCAGCGCGTGATCGACGCTTCGGCGCGCGCGGCTGCCCGCTTCGCACGGCGCGGCGCACTGCTGCCCGCGACACGCGCCGTGCCGGCCCCCGTGCTGGCGACCATGCGCGAAGCCCGGGCACGCACACCCCATGCGGTGCGGTTCGGCGTGGCGCGCTTTTGAGAGCCTCTTTGGACTCTTTGGAGATGGCCATGCGCTACCCCCGCGAACACCATGAACCGACGGCCAGCATCCGCCGCTTCATCGCGGCCGGGATCGACCCCTTCGTCGACGAGTGGGGGGCCGACGCGATATTCCCTGCGCACGAACCGCTCAAGAAGATGGGCCGACCCGGCTTCCCGGGCAGCACCCCACCCGAGGAATACGGCGGCATGGGGCTTGATTTTTCCTATGCGCTGGCCGCTGCCGAGGCCATCGGCTCGGCGCGTGCGCAGGGCGTCGGCATGGGCGTCGGCATGGGCGTCGTCGTGCAGTCGAACAAGGCCACGGCGGCGCTCGCGGCCGCTTGTCCGACACCGCCAACGCCACCGACACTTCCAACACGCGCTGAAAAGCACCCCTGCCACTGCACGCCACGGCCATGAACCACGACCACTTCCAGCATCTCCTCGTCCGGCGCGGACACGATGTGTTGTTCGCCACCCTGAACCACCCCGAAACACGCAACGCGCTCGCGCCCGGGATGGTCGCCGAGCTCGCGCAGGTGGTGGGCTGGGCCGAGTCCGACGCCGCCGTGCGCGCGCTGGTGCTGCGCGGCGCGCAAGGCTTCTTCTGCGCGGGCGGCGACGTTGGCAGTTTCCAGGCGCGCTGCGAGGCCCAAGCCGGCGCGCAAGACCCCGTGGCGGCGCGCAACCGCGAGTTCGGCCATTTCATGCAGCGGCTGAGCGCGCTGCCCGTGCCGGTGATCGCTGCGGTGGAAGGCGCAGCGATCGGCGGCGGCATGGGGCTGGCCTGCGCGTGCGACCTCGTGCTGGCCACCGCCGACGCGAAGTTCGCGCTGAGCGAAACCTCGCTGGGCCTCATCCCCGCGCAGATCGCGCCCTTCGTCGTGGCACGGCTGGGCCTGCGCACCGCGCAGCGGCTGGGCCTGTTCGGCGAGCGCGTGAGCGGCCCGACGGCCGTGGCGCTGGGCTTGGTCGATGAACTCGCAGCCGACAGCGGCACGCTCGATGCGCTGCTGGCGCAGTGGCTCACGCGCCTGTGCGCCTGCGCACCGGGCGCCAACCGCGTGCTCAAGCCCCTGCTGCGTCGCTGCGGCCAGGAAAACCAAGGCGCGCTGCTCGACGACGCGGCCCGCCTGTTTGCCGCCTGCATGCGCAGCGAAGGCGCCCAAGGCATTGCGGCGCTGCGCGAAAAGCGCCCCGCCGCCTGGCGATGCAGCTTTGACGTCCAGGCGCTTCGCCCCTGAAAGAAGCAGGCCCATGACCATGACCTGCTGCTACCGTTGCCCAACAGATCCGCCCCTTTCATGCCGTGCTTGTCGCCCACTGCGGCGCGCTCGCCATCCGCGTGATCGCCCGGCGCCCGGAATGCGTGCCACACCTGCCCGCCCAACCCACACCCGAACGTGTGCGGGTCTATTTCACGCACCTGGCGCAAGGCTAGTGTCGCGTCACCGATCATCTGTCGGTCTGCGCTGGCCATCGAAGCGCATCGCGGCGTTGCATCGCTTGCCAATACGCTCGGTATTGGCTGCGCGATGCGCCTTGCGCTGCGCTCCGATGGCTGCGCGCAGCCTACGACATCTGATCGGTGACGCGACACTAGGTCGAGCGCTTCGAGGCGCCCGGGCTGCACGCGCTCGACTTCGTGCTGCGCGGTGCGCTGGGGGTGGCGGAGTTTGCGGCTTGCGCTCGGACCCACCGGGCAAGTCCCTCGCCCAAAGGCCGATCGGCCTGGATATCGAGGTGCCGCAACGCTGGCCAATCCACCGCGCCGTGCCTGTTCCCGGGGCGGGGGCTGGCATGATCGAGACCATCGGCATCTGACAGGAGCAAACGACATGGATTCCATTTTTGACGGCATCAAGGTGCTGGACCTGACCCGGGTGATTGCCGGGCCTCTGTGCACGCAGATCCTGGCCGACATGGGCGCTACGGTCTACAAGATCGAAAAACCCGGCGAGGGTGACGACACGCGGCGCATGGGGCCTTTCTTGCCCGACCCCGGGCATGGCGGCCCCAGCAACGAATCGGCGCTCTACCTGGCCTACAACCGGAGCAAGCATTCGATCACCCTGGACATCGCCACGCCCGAAGGAGCAGCGCTGGCGCAGGACCTGGCCGCGCGCTGCGATGTGGTGGTGGAAAACTACAAGGTCGGAACCCTGGGCAAGTATGGGCTCGATGAAGCCAGCATCCGCAAGCGCCGACCGGACATCATCTACTGCTCGGTCACCGGATTCGGGCAAAGCGGGCCCTATGCCGCGCGGCCGGCCTACGACTTCGTCCTGCAAGGCATGGCCGGCGTAATGAGCACCTGCGGCCAGCCCGACGGTGCGCCAGGCGCCGAGCCGATGCGCACGGCCATTCCGATCGCCGACATAGTGACCGGGCTCTACGCCGCGATCGGCGTGGTCAGCGCGCTCTACCATCGCCGCGCGACCGGCCAAGGCCAGCATCTGGATGCGGCGATGCTGGACGCATCGGTGGCGCTCAACGGCCACCTGGCCATCGGCTACCTGATGACGGGCGTCGTGCCTGCGCGCGCAGGCAACACCAACTCGGTCGTCTCACCCTCGGAGGTGCTGGCCTGCGCGGACGGACAACTGATCGTGGCGGTGGGCAACAACGGCCAGTTCCAGGCCCTCTGCCGCGTGCTCGGACAGCCGCACTGGGTCAACGACGAACGCTTTCGCAGCAACGCATTGCGCGTGGCCCACCGCCAGGCACTGCGCGACCTGCTGGTGCCGTTGCTGGCAACGCGCTCCCGCTCCGGGTTGTTGGCAGAGTTTGAGCAGGCCGGCGTCCCCTGCGGGCCGATCAATGACATGGCGGGCGTTTTCGACGATCCGCAAACCCGCCATCGTGAACTCGCACTCCGGCTTGCACACAGCCGTGGCGTCCACGTGCCGGCCGTGCGCAGCCCGCTGCGCTTTTCCGCGACCCCGGTACGGCACAGGGCCTCACCGATGCTCGGAGAGCACAGCGCCCAAGTGCTCGCCACAGAGCTCGGTCTGGATCAGGGCCAATTGCAGGCGCTGCGCGAGCGGGCCATCATCTGATCCCATTTCTGAATCGTTCGCGAAGGCGCAGCGCAGACGGCACAAATGTGCGGCAAGCGAAGCCGGCAAAGTGCACGGATGATTCAGGAATGGAATCAGCGGCGGGCATGTCATCACCATCCCACTTCAGGTATCCCGGATTCGTCATCCTCGTAGAAACACGCCCGGATAGAGATCATACAATATGGATCCCAGCATAGCCACCACCATGTAACTCGACGTGCAAATCAACAAAGGCACCAAATTCACCGGAAATGTCAGCGCAAACAACAAGACCAATGGAAGGAACTGCGACTCGACCCTTTCATAGGGCACAGCATCAGACCATGATAACCATGCAAGCCACGCTGATCCGGCACTGGCGGTAATGTACAGCACCCGAGTCCACCACCTGCGCATTCGCGGCCACCCCAGCCGGTTGCAAAGTAAACGTGGCACAAACACAAACCACTGCCAGTACCCGATTGCAGTGAACGAAATCCACAGTACGAACAAATAAACAAAAAAATCACTCATCTCGTCAACCCTGTTTGGGGATGCCAATGGTGCCATTCGCGTATATCGAATGAACACTCAAATTCACCGGGGTAATCATCAAAACTTGAAATCGGATGCCGGTGCTGCTTTCAACTCACATCCGAATCGCGCCCCATTCGACAGCGAGACTTCCGGAACACAAAACACCTGTGCCAGCCTGCGCAGCGCAGGTTGCCGAAGCATATCTACAGAGCAGGCCACTACCGGGGCGGCCTGCCGTCTTATTTGGTACATCCGCAGTCACTCCCTGAAGAGGCTGCGTCCCATGCTGCCTTTCCGATGACAACCCGGTCATGGATAGCGCCGGTAAGGGACTGAGCGCTTCCGCCTTGATCAGATTGCAAGATGTCATGAACAGACCCAGTCCATCAGCGGCACCTTTGCCAATCTGCCGGCCTTTATCGTGTGTTCCCCTTGCCTGAGCGTGCGGCAAGCATGGCAATAGCCTCTTCGTTGCCACCTTTGGCCGCCAACTGTAACCATTTCTCACTTTCCGCCGGATCAGCGGCGAGGCCCAGACGTCCCTCTGCATAGGCCCGGGCAACATTCAGTTCGCGCAATGCAGCCAGATCAACACCATCTTCATTAAACGGCCAAGGACCACATCGCCGAAACCAGTAAATAGCATTGGCGTCATTTTTCGGTACGCCGTACTTGCCTTCAACGTACATCCAACCGACGAGGAGCTGTGCGGTTTTAATACCCAGGTAGGCGAGCGGTTTCAGATTTTCCAATGCAGCAATGCGCTTTTCCGATTTTTCTGCCGATATTCCCACCATCAGCTGATGATTCTTCAATATCTGCAAACTCGTTCCCATGACAAGGAAAACGGCAACAATCAGTGCCAAGCGAAATAACTGTAGCAACTTCCTCATGGCACTACTGTCAAGGTATTACTACCGTTTTCCCGATTCAGCAGATCATTAACGGCGCGATACTGTTCCATCGTGTCGGGAATTGTTTTGTCAGTCGTAATGCATCCCAGAGAATTTCCGCCAGGATGCAACTGAAATCCACATCGTTTATAAAAGACACAACATTTCCAGCCAGCAATTTTCGGATTCGGCTCAAGACGCCAGAAACCTTTCTTTTCTGGTCGGTCGTCCCGATTCATATTGTAGTTACCAGGAACAATTGGCCCGGAATCGGTATCATCCACGCAATTTATGTTGTTGATGCAGTCGTCCTTTCCAGACCACACACCATTCGGACCAAGTGTCAAAGGATCACCGCCATTATTCGGCACACATCTCAATGTATGTGCAGATACTGAATATGTGCAGACTGCCAATCCGAGTGGATCAATACGGCTTAACGGATTTCCCCCTACATAAGCATAAGCATTCATGCCTCCAGCCAACCCGATCGGGTCCTTTTGAATATATCTCCCGCTTTCATGATTCTTGCCTGAGCGTGCGGCAAGCATGGCAATAGCCTCTTTGTTGCCACCTTTGGCCGCCAACTGTAACCATTTCTCACTTTCCGCCGGATCAGCGTCGAGGCCCGGACGTCCCTCTGCATAGGCCCGGGCAACATCCAGTTCGCTCAATGCAGCCGGATCAACACCATCTTCATCAAAAAGCGGCCAAGGACCACGTCGCCGAAACCAGTAAATAGCATTGGCGTCATTTTTCGGTACGCCGTACTTGCCTTCAACGTACATCCAACCGACGAGGTCCTGTGCAGTTTTAATACCCAGGTAGGCGAGCGGTTTCAGATTTTCCAATGCAGCAATGCGCTCTTCCGATTTTTCTGCCGAAATTCCCACCATCAGCTGATAATTCTTCAATATATGCAAACTTATTCCCACGACAAGGAAAACGGCAACAATCAGTGCCAAGCGAAATAACTGTAGCAACTTCCTCATGGCACTACTGTCATCTCATTTATATCTAACCTATTGTTGTCCATTTGCATTCCTTGATGAGTAGCGTACAAAACAATTAGCCATTAATGTAATGGCTTATTAAAAACAGCCCAGAAAACAAAGTCACTACATTTATCAACCGGATAAATTGCTCGCGCGTCAGTCTTATTGTAATATGTCTTCCGATGAGCACACCGCACAACATGGCGGGAGCGAGTATCAGAGTCAGCATTAACAAGTGAACATCTCCATAGATGCCGGCTAATCCAAACAAAATTACCCTAGTTAAGGTGCTAATGCCTATCAATGTGGTTTGAGTCATTCGTAGATTCTCATTTTTTTCGATGCGGCCGGATAGATAAATGGCATAAATAAAACCTCCGCTGCCAAATAGCGCACTGAACACCCCGCCTATTATACCGAATGGAATTGCCGCACGAGGTTGAAATTTCTTCTTTGGACTCAAACCGCTGAGAGAATAAAGAGAAGATGCTACTACAAATATGCCCAATCCTAGAAGTAATATATCAGGTCGAGATTTAAGAAGAATGGCGGATCCGATTAAACTGCCAACCATCATCAGTGGAATTAATCGTTTCAGTTCATCTACATCTGCCTTGCGGCCATCACGAAGGATGTTATTTAGTGCGGCAATCATGTCCATCAATGCCAACAAAGGAACTATTTTCGACACCGGAATGAAAATAGCCAAGACTGGAGTGGCAATCAGGGCAGTGCCGAAACCGACCATGCCAAAAACAACATACGCAACAGTGACTACTAAAAAAATTAAGATTAGCTGTTGCCATGTCATATTAAAAATCTCATGCATAAGTCAGGTACTCCTCATCAAGCAACGTTTGCTGGTTTTGCGCAGCCCCATCCATGATAGCAATGATGCGTCCATGATCCATATCTGCGTTTGCATGTTCACTAGTCTCAAGAAAAGTTTTGAATTCACGGGGGAAATAAACGTGGTCGTACAAGACTGTGGGGATGTGGTCGAAGGCTGGCGCCATGGACAACTCTGCGAGTTGTCCATGGCGTCGGTCGGTGCGCGTAGCGCATCGTCCACATGTCACAGCCTGGGCTCGACCCGGTTGGTTTAGCGGGGGGCGTGCAGCCCGATGTCTCCTTGTTTCTTCGATGAGGCAGTGTAGCCACTCTATGTAACTTGTGAAAGAATTATTTTTTCATGTGACTAGAGCATATTTGACTTAAAACCAAACAATTCATGATATGATGCGGCGTCTTTTTTCTGAAGGAGTATGCAATGCAAGCGTATTCGCAGGATTTGCGAGATAGGGTGCTGAAGGCGATAGAACAAGGAGATCGTCCTACCGATATTGCCAAGCGTTTTGAAGTCAGTCGAGTATGGGTGTACCAAGTCAAGACGCGTCTTGAAGAAGGTATTCGACATAGTTTCCAGATTGGCGGGCATCGGAAATCTTGCCTTGCTCCAGTGGAGCCTATGTTGCGGGAATGGATTAAAGACAGAGCGGATTTGACACTGCGCGAGATGTGCGAACGGCTGGCCGAGCATGGGATAACGATCAAAGCCCCAGCCCTATGGCACCAACTGAATAAATGGGGTTTGAGCTTTAAAAAAAACTCTGCACGCCAGCGAGCAAGAGCGTAAGGATGTGCAAGCGGATCGGGTTGCATGGAAGGAAAGCCAGCCAGCACTTGACGCAACAAAGCTTGTGTTCCTTGATGAGACGGGCACATCCACCAACATGACCCGCACACGAGGCCGTTCGCCGAAGGGACAGCGTTGCATAGCCAGTGTTCCACATGGTCACCGGAAAATCACCACCTTCATTGCCGGCTTGCGGGTAAACGCCGTGACCGCCCCAATGGTCTTGGATGGCCCTATGGATGGCGAAGCATTCCTGGCCTATATACAGCAATTTCTGTGTCCTACGCTGCACCCTGGTGATATCGTGATCGCTGATAATTTGTCCAGCCATAAAGTCTCTGGTGTGCGTGAGGCCATTGAGGGGGTTGGTGCAACATTGCGTTATCTTCCGCCTTGCTCACCAGATTTGAACCCTATCGAAAAATTCTTTTCCAAACTGAAAGCCCTGCTCAGGCAAGCTGAACAGCGTACTGTCGATGGACTTTGGAATACCATCGGGCACCTGCTTGATTGTTTTACACCACAGGAATTGTCCAACTACTTTTCATCTTCTGGATATGTTTCTACTTAAATCAAAAATGCTCTAATTGTTTTTTCTGGTGACGGCTCGGTTCCCCGAGTCCACCCCCGCCAGGGGTGCCCATGCGCAGGATCAGGGCGGATCGAGCACCTCGAACCTTGCATGGCTGACCCGGGTTTCCGTGTGCGAGCCAGACTTCAGCGTGGCCTGCACCGTCCACACATACTTGCCCGGTAGCTCGGGGGCCAGGATGATGCTGGGCAAGGTGGTGGATGTGCTGGTGCTGTTCGGGCCGAACAACGGTGTTTCCAGGCGCTGCCCAGATTTGCGCGGGCACTTCTGTTCAGGGCAGTTGCGCGCTGTCCATCCGCGCCACGATCGCGCGCGTGCGCCGGGCCAGATACGCCGACGCCGGCGCTTTCTCGAAGCGCTTGGGCGCGGGCAGCATCACGGCCAGCCGGGCGGCCTCGGCGGGGGTGAGTTGGCGCGCGCTTTTGCCAAAGTAATGCTGCGCTGCGGCTTGCGCGCCAAACACGCCTTCGCCCCATTCCACGCTGTTGAGGTAGATCTCCAGGATGCGCCGCTTGCTGAGCAACTGTTCTAGCAGCAGCGCCAGCAGCAATTCCTGCCCCTTGCGCAACATGCTGCGCTCGCCAGAGAGCAGCAGGTTCTTGGCCAACTGCTGGGTGATGGTGGAGCCGCCACGGATGCCGGGCGCGCGGCTGTGCGCCTGCCGGGCGGCCTTGGCATTGCGCTCCCAAGCCTGCCCGATGGCGTTCCATTGCACGCCGTCATGCAGGACGAAGCCGTCGTCTTCGGCCGCGATCACTGCGCGTTTGAGCGGCTCTGACAGCTCAGCGTAGGGCACCCATTGCTGGCGCCAGCGCAACCGGCCCGTGCCGGCGATCTGCGCCCAGGCCTCGGAGCGCTGAAACGTGCTCGACTCGGGATCGATCACCGCCATGGCGGCAATGCGCAGCGCAAAAAACAGTTGCAGCGCCGCCAAGGCCAGCACCAGCAGGGCCAGCCAGCGCATCAGGGCTTTCATCGGACGGCTGGTCCATCCTGGCCAGGAAGCGGCGCGCACTCGGGCGGGCATGGTGCTGCCAGGCGTTGCCGGGCCACAGTCGCGGCAAAGGCCATGGTGAGGGTTACGGCAAGGGCCACGGCAGAAATCACGACGCAATCATGCAGGCGGCTGCACGCCGGATATGCATGGGTTTGAATGCGATGGGCAGGTGTATCGAATCGATCGGGATCGGCGCATGCCGGGTTTCCGGGTTCAGGCCACAGGCCACCGCAGGCCGCCGGCTTGGGCCGGCATCATGCATCACCGGTCGGCTCCGGAGGCCGGCTTGGCTGCCGCCTCTTGCAGTTCGGCCAGCACCTGGGCCGAGGGGGGGCGCAGGCCGCGCCAGAGCCAAAAGGCTTCAGCCGCCTGCTCGACCAGCATGCCCAGGCCGTCGCGTGGCCTGGCGCCATGGCGGCGGGCCCAGTCGAGAAAACCCTGGGCGGCAGGGCCGTACATCATGTCGTAGGCCAGGCTGGCCGGGCGCAGCACGCTGGCGGGCACCGGCACATCGGCACCGGCCAGGCTGCTGGCGCTGGCGTTGATGATGATGTCGAAATCGGCCAGAGGCGCCTGCAGGCCGCACGCTTTGAGCTGTGTTTTCCGTAGCGCCGCCAATGCGCTGTGCGATTGCACCAGGGCCTGCGCCTTGGCCAGGGTGCGGTTGGCCACGGTGATGTGGCGCACGCCGGCGTGCAGCAGCGGCCCGAGCACGCCAGCGGCGGCGCCGCCTGCGCCCACCAGCAGCACATCGCAGCCGGCCAGCGCAATGCCTGCATTGCGCGTGATGTCGGCCACCAGGCCCAGGCCGTCGGTGTTGTCGGCGCTGATGCTGCCGTCCGCGTGCAAGCTCAGCGTGTTGGCGGCGCCCGCCAGTTGCGCGCGTTCACTGCAAGCGGTGGCGCAGCGCAGCGCCTCGGTCTTGAATGGCACGGTGACGCTACAGCCGCGCCCGCCCTGGGCGGCAAAGTCGCGCAGGCCCCGGGCAAAGCCGTCGATGGGCAGCAGGCGGCGCTCGTAGCGGATGCGCTCACCGGTGAGTTCGGCAAAGCGGGCGTGGATGGCGGGCGAGCGGCTGTGCGCTATCGGGTTGCCCAGCACGCAGTACAGGTCGGCGGTTTGGCGCATGGTGCCGCACTATCTGGCGCTGGTTTCCAGCGTCTGCTCACGGGTGAATTTGAAGCGCGCCACCATCGCGATCTGATCGGCCTTTTTGCGCATCTGCGCGTCAAAGGCGCCAAACGGGCCGGCGGCGCGCGCAATGGCCTGGGCGCGGCGGTCGAGCGTGGCGTTGCCCGAGCCTTGCACGACTTCGGTGGCCAGCACCTGGCCGTCGTAGTTGACGGTGACGATCATCGTCAACTCGCCATACAGCTTGTGGCCACCCTGCTCGGGGAAGTTCTCGGTGCCCTTGTCTTCTACCTTGCGGCGCAGCGCGTCGTAGTACACGGCGTAGACTTCTTCGCGGGTGGCGGGGCTGATGTAGCGCTTTTTCGGGCGGGCGTTTTCTTCGTTGATGCGCTTTTCGATCTCGGCCAGCAGTTTGACGAACTGCTGGCGCTTGGCCGGCTCGTCGACCGGCGCGCCGGCCTGTTCGTCGCTCTGGCGTGGATCGGTGGCGGGCAGGCTTGCCAACTGCTGGCGCAACTGGGCCAGCAGTTGCGCCTGTTGCTGCTGCAGCGCGTCCACCTTGCGCTGCGTTTGCTCGAAATCGTCGCCGACGGCCGTCAGCGCCGAATAGGGCAACGGGCTGCTGGCCCGGCCCTGGTCGGCAGCGCCGCCGCCGGCCAATGCGGTCTGCGCAATCGCCTGGGCCTTGTCGGGGCGTTCGTTGGACTTGGCGTTGACCAGGATGACTTCCAGCGGCAGGTCCTGGAACATGCGGCTGACGCCCTCGGGGTCGATGAAGCGCACCGAGAGCAGCGCCGCATGCACGGTCACCGAGATACCGAGCGCCAGTTGCAATGTGCTGCAGGTGCGAAGGAAGGCGGGTAGTTTCACGGGGGCTGATTATCGGTCTTCCCGGCCGCTGGCGGATGGGCCGGGGTCGGGTCCGGGGTCGATATCAGGCTCGTCGACCTGCACCGCAATTGCGATCGGGCCGGCGACGGGGGTCTCGTCCTGCGCGTCCTCGGCCTCTGCCAGCGGGCCGTCATCGCTGCGCTGCGCCGGGTCGTCCAGGCGTTCGAGGACGGTGCCATGGAGGTCCAGCGTGATCTCGTCGATCGCACCAAGCCGAACCTTCAAGCGCGCGCCGCGCGGCAGTTGCTGCGCGCCCAGCACCGGAAAGACCAGCGGGAGCTCGTCCGCCCGCACCAGCGGGCTGCCGCCCTGGCCTTCCTTGATCACCGTGGCATTGATTTCGGCGATGCCGTTTTGCGCCAGGTATTTCAGCGTCCAGAAGCGCTCCATGCTGGCCTGGTGGCCGTTGTAGGCGCTGTAGGCGGCGTCGAAGCGGGTAATGATGGACAGCAACTCGACATCCCTGGGCTTGAAGGGTGCGGCCAGCGCGGCCATTTTGCCGTTGCGCGCGCAGGCAATGATCTGCCACTGGTTGACCAGATCGGTGTAGCGGCGCAGCGGCGAGGTGGCCCAGGAATACGCAGCGACCCCGATGCCCGCATGGGGCAGCGCCTTGGTGCCCATGCGCACCTTCACGCCGGGCGCCATGCTGGCCTGGCTGCGGTAGATGCCGGGCACGCCCAGTTCGGCCATCCAGCGGCCCCAACTGCTGTTGGCCACGATCATGGCCTCGGCCACGATCAGATCGAGCGGCGCTGCGCGCTGGCGCACGCTGATTTGCACCTGCTCGTTGCCGCCAGGCTCGGCGCCTCGTTTGCCGAGCAGGCGAAACAGGTAGTCCGGCCGGTTGAAGTTCTCGGGCTTGCCGCGCACCAGTTCGCGGCGGGCCTTCATGTGCTTCGCCAGACGGTATAAAAATGATAGCTCCGCACGCAGACCGGACACGCACTGCGGGGTCTGTGGGTGCTGAAAGCCGGGGTCGGTCAGCCAGGCCTCGGTGACCACGGTGTCGAGTTGGTCGTGGCGCAGGTTGGCCGCTATGTGCACGCGGTCGAGCCGGGTCTCGGAGTCTTTGAATTCCAGCGTCGCCTCGTCGATGCCGATGTACAGCGACACGGCCGGGCTGGCCCGGCCGGCGTCCAGCGTGCAGGCTTGCACCACCTCGTCGGGCAGCATGGTGATCTTGTGGCCCGGCATGTACACCGTGGACAGGCGTGCGCGGCCGATCTGGTCGATCGCACTGCCCGGCGCGATGGCCAGGCCCGGCGCGGCAATGTGGATGCCCAGCACCACGCTGCCCGTGCCCAGGCCCTGCAGCGACAGCGCGTCGTCGATCTCGGTGGTCTGCGAGTCGTCGATCGAGTAGGCCTGCGCGGACGACAGCGGCAGCGCGTCGGTCATGGCCGCCATGGCCGGCACCGCCGCAAAGCCCGTGCCCTTGGGGAAATGCTCGAACAGGAAGCGCTTGTAGTGGAACTGGTAGGCCGAGTCGATCGCGCCGGCCTTTTGCAGCAAATCCAGCGGCGCGCGGTGCGTGGCGCAACTGGCCTGGACCACGGCCTTGTACTCGGGCGCGTTCTTGTCCGGCTTGAACAAAATTTTGTACAACTGCTCGCGGATCTCTGGCGGGCATTCGGCCCGGCCCAGGGCGGCGGCCCAGTCGCCGATCTGTTGCTGCACCGCCTTTTTCTTCTCGATCGCCGCCAGGGCCTGGCGCAGGATGTCGGCGGTGGCCTTTCTGAAGCGGCCCTTGCCGGCGCGGCGGAAATAATGCGGCGCGTCGTACAGGCACAGCAACGCGCCGGCCTGCTGGGCCAGCGTGGCCTTGGCCGAGAAATAGTCGCGCGCCAGGTCGGCAAAGCCGAATTCGTCGTCGGGGGCGAATTCCCACGCCAGGTCCAACTCGATCGATTCGGCCACCGCCCGGGCCTGGGCCAGCAGTTCGGCCGGGGCCGGTTGCTCGAATTGCAACAAGATGCTGGCGGCCTTGACCTTGACCCGCTTGCCCGAATCGAGCTCGACATGGGCCGAGCCCCCGGCTTCGGACAGGATGCGGCCGGCCATGAACTTGCCGGCTTCTTCAAACAATGCGTGCATGGCGCGGATTGTCCCATGGCAAGCGGACGCGCACGGATATCATCCGCAGCGCCTCTTGGCCGCCTTGGGCCGCCTTGCCCCTGCACGCCCCCGCACGCCACTGCACGCCCATTTCTGCGCCGACATGCCCTTTGCCGCCATTGCCACACCGCCGCGATTGCCGGGATTGCTGACCGTGCTGGCCGTGGCGTCGCCGTTCCTGTTTTGTTTCACGCAGGATCCGATGAGCAACTTCTGGCCGCTGCTCTTTTCCTGGGGCTGTGCCGCGCTGCTGGTTTTGCAGGCCCTAGTGTCGCGTCACCGATCATCTGTCGATCTGCGCTGGCCATCGAAGCGCATCGCGGCGTTGCATCGCTTGCCAATACAGCTCGGTATGGGCAAGCGATGCGCCTTGCGCTGCGCTCCGATGGCTGCGCGCAGCCTACGACATCTGATCGGTGACGCGACACTAGCGCGCCGGCCTGCCGTGGCCACACCCGAAGCCAGGCCCGAGGCCGGATCTGCCTGGGCCATCGTTGCCGCCGGACCGCTGGCGACCGGCTTGCTGTGCGCCGCGCTGCTGGCGAGCGTCATCGGGCTGCTGCAATACTTCCTGGGGGACACCCATATCCCCGGCTTGCAGCCATCGACGCCCGGGCAGGCCATCGGCAACCTGCGCCAGCGCAACCAGCAGGCCTCCCTGATCAGCATGGGCCTGTGGGCCTTGCTATGGCTATTGGAGCACCGGTTCCCGGCGCCGATGGCATGCCGCCGGGTGGCACGGTGGGGGTGCCATGGGTTTGGCGTCGCCGCGCTGGCGCTGCTGGCTGCGGCCAGCGCGGCCACCGCGTCCCGCACCGGGGGGCTGCAGTGGCTGCTCGTGCTGGGCGCATGCGCGCTATGGCCCGGGGCGCAGGGCTGCCGGGGCTTGGCCCGGGGCTGGGCGCCGCTGGCGCTGGCGTCGTATGTCCTGGCCGCATGGGCCATGCCGGTTGTGCTGCTGGCTTGCTGCGGGGCAGTCACCGAAGGGCTGTTCACGCGCCTGATTGCCGCGCCAACCGGTTGCAACAGCCGCAGCGTGCTGTGGTCCAACATGCTCCACCTGATCGCGCAAAAGCCCTGGACCGGATGGGGCTGGGGCGAACTGGACTACGCCCACTACGTCACCCTGTTCCCGGGAGAACGCTTTTGTGCGCTGCTGGACAACGCCCACAACCTGCCCCTGCACCTGGCCGTGGAACTGGGGCTGCCTGCCGCCTTGCTGCTGTGCGGCCTGGTGCTGGCCTGGGTGCTGCGCAGCCGGCCCTGGCGCGAACGCGATCCGGCCCGGCAGTTGGCCTGGGGCCTGCTGGCCATCATCGGCGTGCACAGCATGCTGGAATTTCCGCTGTGGTACGGGCCGTTCCAACTGGCCACCCTGCTGGCCGTAATGCTGCTGTGCCCGTGGCCGCTGCCCCGCCGGGCCTGCGCCTCGGCCCTGCGGCCCGGTGCCGCCCTGATCACGGCGGCCGCCGTGGCGCTGGGCGCCTATATGGGCCGGGACTATTACCGCATCAGCCAGCTCTACATGCCGCTGGCCGAGCGCGATCCGGCGCTGCGCCACGACACCGTCCGCAAGGTCGGTGCCACGCCGTTCTTTACCAACCAGGTCGATTTTGCGCTGCTGACGACCCTTACACCGACACGGCAGAACGCGGGGCAGGTGTTTGCGGTCGCCAATAAACTGCTGCACTTCTCGCCCGAACCGCGCGTGATCCGGCCGCTGATCGAAAGCGCGATGCTGCTGGGCCTCGACGATGAGGCGGCCTTTCACATGCAGCGCTACCAGGCCGCTTTTCCGGCAGATTTTGCGCGCTGGCAGGCGCCCGCTCGGCGCGTTACGGCGCCGCGCTGAAAGCGCTCTGGCCAGTGCAAGATGCGCAGCGATGCATGCCCCCACGGGTGCATGGGAAAGGAGGCGGGCGGTTTTGCTTCAAGCATATCCTTGCCGGCGATATGGCTTCAACCGGATCGCCGGGTGCTCCAGCATGTGCCAAGACAGGTATGCCAACAACAAAGTCACGGCATAAGACATGGAAAACAGCAGCGCATAGCTTGTCGCTGCTCCGATGGCAAACACCATTGCCTGCTGAATCGGGAATGCGTACAAATACAGGCCATAGGAAAAATCGCCATATTTGCCAAAACTCCTCAGGCATGGCGTGCTGCTGCTGCCGAACAGCACCACGGCATACGGCAAGAATATCCAGACCGCCAGGCCGGTCAGTCCGATGGCATGGTATACGATGGCCAATGAGGACACGAGCGCCAGGACCAGTTTCTTGTGCGGCATCCAGTGCATCCTGCCGGCCGACAGGCATACTCCGTAGCAAAAATACAGACCGAATTCGACATACGAAAAAATCTCTTTGGTCAGGATGTGCAGATTGAATGCCAGCGCTATCACGGCGATATGCAATACGACGAACAGGCCGCCGAACCGCGTCATTCCGAGGCTGCCGATGATTACCAGGAAAACATACCAGAACACTTCGATAGGGATGGTCCACAGCGAGCCATTGACAGTCACCGGGTACGGATTTTTTTCAAAAACACCCGGCAAGCCATAAACAATTTTCAGCCACAGGATTTTGAAGTATCGGAGAAAACCCGGATCCGTGTAATACGCTTGCGCATCCATGCTGCTGACCATGGGGCCAATCACCAGCGCGGCAAATATCGTCACCGCCGCCAGTCCGGGCCAGATCCTCAAGAACCTCTTGATGGCAAATCTGAAAACGTTCGGGTCCCTGCGCCAGCTTTCGGCAGTCAAATAGCCGCTGATCGAAAAGAATATATAGACGCCCAATTTCCCGGAACTTCCCACGAAACTCAATTCAACCTCCCCTCGGCCCGCAAGCACCGATTGGTGGCTGATGAAAACCAGGAAGGCGGCCAGCCATCTCAGGAAGTCGAAGTTGTTGCCTTGGTCATTTTTCATTGCGTTGGACATGAATGCCTTGTCTACCCGATCTGCGCCATTTGCCACGGGCTCATGCATGAGCCGCACCATGCCGGCGCCTCCAGCCGGATACTTTTTCATGAATGGTTTTCTCCACGAAGACATGCCAGAGATACGACAAGGCAATGATCGCGGGAATGGTGGCCATCGTGTATGCCGCAAGCAGCGCCTCGGTTTCAAGGGACAGTGCCTCGGTGCCAATGTATCTTGCGCGAATACTGCCAAACACATCCAGCAGGAATGGATGAATCAAATACAGGCTGAAGGAGGCATCGCCAATGGCCACGAGAATGCGCGGCGCCTTGACCGCCAGGGCATTGAGCAACAAAAACACCAGCAATGCCGACAGGCCAAAAATGCCGAAAGTTGCGGCCCTCAGGATTTCGACCCTGTCATGCAACGGCGACATGGTTCCGACGGTGTATGCCAGAACTCCGGTCACAAAGCACAGGAATGCCCCCAATCCTGCCGACCGGGGGCTGATCTTTTTTTCATCAAAGACCATCGCGACAAACACACCAAACAAAAACTCTACGCCCATGCCGGTCAGCGGATAGCGCAGTGGCTGCATGCCGGCAACCACGGTGTCGTATCTTTCTTTCACATAGAAAACATTCCATGCCAACAGCACGAGCATGATCGCTATATAATAGCCTTCCGCATTCCTGAAAAACCGCAAACCCAGCACCACCCAGGCATAGAACCATAGCTCCAAAGCCAGCGACCATGCGGTCGGCATCATGTTGTCCGTCATGACGGGCGACAACAGGAAAAGGTTTTGCAGCACCAGCGACAGCATCAGTGGCTGTTTGCCGGTCAGCCAACCCGGAATCAGGTACAGCAACAAAAAAGCCGGCCAGTATCCGCCGAAAATCCTGATCAGACGGTTCGCGGTAAAATCAGCCACAGACCCCGCCCTTGCGGCCGAGTGGTAAATCACGAAACCGCTCAGCACAAAGAAGATATCGACGCCGCAAAAGAAGAAATCAAACATGCCGGCATGCTGCCTGAGCCAACTGCTGGTCTCGATATGGGGACGGGCGTGAAACAGCAGAACCATTATCGATGCAACCGCCCGCAATACCTGAAGCCAGGAGTTTTTCGTATTCATTGCGATCCTTCCAAATCGGCTGCGCCGCATCGATTCATTATTGTTTGCAATTCATTGCCGGGAATGGCCTGAAACCCCTGCCCTGGGCGTAGCATAGCGGCCCGGCGGCGCCCCTTGGCCGATGAGGGCCATGCAGACGCCCACGCTGCGGGCGGCCCATGCGGGCGGGATGTGCAGAAACTGGGGCCGCCGGGGCCTGGAGCGCCGGCGCCACCGGACGGGTGACAGCATGACAGCATGGCAGCGTGGCAATCGCCGGATAATCGGGCATATGGCCGTCGTTCTCGAAAAACCCACGCTGTCCCGGCGTTTGCAGCCTTTGCTGCGCGGGATGGACCTGCCGCTGGTGCTGCTGGTGTCTCTGCTGGCCTGCGCCGGCTTGCTGGCCATGTATTCCTCGGGCCACGACCACGGCACGCGCTTTGCAGACCATGGGCGCAACATGCTGATCGCCGGCGCCATCTTGTTCGTCGTGGCCCAGGTGCCGCCGCAAAAGATCATGGCCTGTTCCGTGCCGCTGTATGTGCTGGGCGTGCTGCTGCTGGTGGCGGTGGCGCTGTTCGGCATCACCAAGAAGGGGGCGCAGCGCTGGATCGATCTGGGCATCGTGATACAGCCGAGCGAGATTTTGAAGATCGCCACGCCGCTGATGCTGGCCTGGTGGTTCCAAAAGCGCGAGGGCAGCCTGCATCCGCTGGATTTTGCCGCAGCGGGGCTGCTGCTGGCGCTTCCGGTCGGGCTGGTGATGAAGCAGCCCGATCTCGGTACCGCGCTGCTGGTGCTGGCAGCGGGTCTGTCGGTGATCTTTTTTGCCGGCCTGTCGTGGAAGCTGATCCTGCCGCCGGTGCTGCTGGGCGGGGCGGGCATTTTGGCCCTGGTGCTGCTGGCCGACCCGTTGTGCGCCGATGGCGCGCGCTGGGTGCTGCTGCACGACTACCAGCAGCAGCGCATCTGCACGCTGCTGGACCCGACCCGCGACCCGCTGGGCAAGGGGTTCCACATCATCCAGGGCATGATCGCGATCGGCTCCGGCGGCATCTGGGGCAAGGGGTTCATGGCGGGCACGCAGACGCACCTGGAGTTCATCCCCGAGCGCACCACCGACTTCATCTTTGCCGCTTTCTCCGAGGAGTTCGGGCTGGCGGGCAACCTGTTCCTGATCGCCTGCTTCGTGCTGCTGGTCTGGCGCGGTCTGGCCATTGCCGCCGGCGCTGCCAGCCTGTTCGGGCGCCTGATGGCGGCGGCGGTGGCCATGATCTTCTTTACCTACGCTTTCGTGAACATGGGCATGGTCAGCGGCATTTTGCCGGTGGTCGGGGTGCCGCTGCCGTTCATCAGCTATGGCGGCACGGCCATGGTCACCCTCGGGCTGGCGCTGGGCATTTTGATGTCGGTGGCGCGGGCGCAAAAGCCCGGGCCGCAGACCCCGCGTCCGGCGCTGCCCGAAGGCGACGGGCGGGGGCCCCGGTCGGCGGCATCTAGAATGCCGCCATGACTTTGCGCCCCACCACTGCCCTTGCTGCGCCCCGGCGTGCGGCCACCAGCGAGCGCATCGATGTCGCCCGCGCCCTGCTGCTGACCCCTTTCGGGCTTGACGAGGGCCATCTGGCCCGCGCGCTGGCCGAGATCCGCAGCCACCGGGTCGATGACGCAGACCTGTATTTCCAGTACACGCGCAGCGAGGGCTGGAGCCTGGAAGAGGGCATCGTCAAGACCGGCTCTTTCAGCATCGACCAGGGGGTGGGGGTGCGCGCGGTCAGCGGCGAGAGGACGGCGTTTGCCTATTCCGACGACATCAGCGCCGCCTCGCTGCTCGACGCGGCCCGCACCGTGCGCTCGATCTCGTCGCAGGCGCAGGCAGGCAGATTGCGCGTTGCCAGCAAAAAGATAGCTGCCGGGCGCAGCCTCTATCCGGGCCTGGACCCGATCGCCTCGCTGGACAGCAGCGCCAAGGTGGCCCTGCTGGAAAAGATCGAACGGCGCGCCCGCGCCAAGGACCGGCGCGTGGTGCAGGTGATGGCGGGTCTGGCCAGCGAGTACGACGTGGTGCTGGTGGCCCGGGCCGATGGCACGCTGGCGGCCGACCTGCGGCCGTTGGTGCGGCTGTCGGTGACGGTGATCGTCGAGCGCCATGGCCGCCGTGAAATGGGCACGGCCGGCGGTGGCGGGCGCTTTGACCTGGCCCGGTTCGACGACGCGCAAATGGACCGCTATGTCGACGAGGCGGTGCATGCGGCCCTGGTGAATCTGCGGTCGCGCGCTGCCCCGGCGGGCGAGATGACCGTGGTGCTCGGCCCCGGCTGGCCTGGCATCTTGCTGCACGAGGCCATCGGACATGGCCTGGAGGGCGACTTCAACCGCAAGGGCGCGAGCGCCTTCAGCGGCCGGATCGGCCAGCGCGTGGCGGCCAAGGGCGTCACGGTGCTGGACGACGGCACCATCGCCGAGCGCCGCGGCTCGCTCAACATCGATGACGAGGGCCATGCCAGCCAGCGCAATGTGCTGATCGAGGACGGCATCCTCAGGGCCTACATCCAGGATTCGCTCAATGCCCGCCTGATGGGCTGCGCGCCCACGGGCAACGGCCGGCGCGAAAGCTATGCCCACATTCCGATGCCGCGCATGACCAACACCTACATGCTCGGCGGCGACAAGGAGCCTGCCGAGATCATCGCCAGCATCAAAAAGGGCTTGTATGCGCGCAACTTCGGCGGCGGGCAGGTCGACATCACCTCGGGCAAGTTCGTGTTCTCGGCCAGCCAAGCCTACTGGGTGGAAAACGGCAAGATCCAGTACCCGGTCAAGGGCGCCACCATCATCGGCAGCGGCCCCGAAGCGCTCAAGAAGGTCACGCTGATCGGCAACGACATGCGCCTCGATAGCGGCGTAGGCACCTGCGGCAAGGCCGGCCAGAGCGTGCCCGTGGGCGTGGGGCAGCCCACGCTGCGCATCGAGGGCCTGACGGTGGGCGGAACCGCATGACGCCGCGCGGCTGTGCTACATTGGCGGCCATGCAAGTGCTCCGCGCGTTTTATTTCCGGTTCTTTATCTCGCTTCCCGGCGGATGACGAGCGCGTGCACAGCCGATAGCAGGCTCCCCGCAGCAACCGCCGACGCTCCCAAAGCCCGGCGGTTTTTTTCATCCCGCCCGTTTTCCACCCACCACCAGCCACTCCACGAGGATGCAAGCATGACGGCCCACACCACCCCTGCCAGCGATGCCTGGTACCGCAGCGTCGAGAAAACCAGCCAAACCGACGACGAACGTATCAAGGACATCACCGTGTTGCCCCCTCCAGAGCATCTGATCCGCTTTTTCCCGATCCGTGGCACGCCGGTCGAGACGCTGATCACCCAGACCCGCAAGAACATCCACCAGATCATGACCGGCAAGGACGATCGCCTGCTGATGGTGATCGGCCCCTGCTCGATCCACGACCCGGCGGCCGCCGTCGAGTACGCGCGCCGCCTGATGGCCGCCCGCACCCGCTACGCCGGCACCCTGGAAATCGTGATGCGCGTGTACTTCGAGAAGCCGCGCACCACGGTCGGCTGGAAAGGGCTGATCAACGACCCCTACCTGGACGAGAGCTACCGCATCGACGAGGGGCTGCGCATCGCGCGCCAACTGCTGATCGAAATCAACCGCCTGGGCATGCCCGCCGGCAGCGAGTTTCTCGACGTGATCTCGCCCCAGTACATCGGCGACCTGATCAGTTGGGGCGCCATCGGTGCCCGCACCACCGAAAGCCAGGTGCACCGCGAGCTGGCCTCGGGCATTTCGGCGCCGATAGGCTTCAAGAACGGCACCGACGGCAACATCCGCATCGCCACCGACGCCATACAGTCGGCCAGCCGGGGCCATCACTTCCTGTCGGTGCACAAAAATGGCCAGGTCGCCGTCGTCAACACCAAGGGCAACAAGGATTGCCACGTCATCCTGCGCGGCGGCAAAACGCCCAACTACGACGCCGCCAGCGTCGCCGCCGCCTGCCAAGACCTGCAAGCGGCCAAACTGCCCGCGCTGCTGATGGTCGATTGCAGCCATGCCAACAGTTGCAAGCAGCACGAAAAGCAGCTCGACGTGGCCCGCGATGTCGCGGCGCAACTGGCCGCCGGCTCGCGCAGCATCTTCGGCCTGATGATCGAAAGCCATCTGCACGCAGGCGCCCAGAAGTTCACGCCCGGCAAGGACCAGCCCGGCGCGCTCGAATACGGCAAGAGCATCACCGATCCCTGCCTGGGCTGGGACGATTCGCTGCAAGCGCTGGCAGAGTTGTCCGCCGCCGTGCAGGCGCGCAGGTAAGGCGCCAGCCCCGGATCGCCTGCGGCGCCGGCCCACGGCAACGCCGGCCATGCCGGCCTGTGCCGTGGGGTAGCCGAAACCCGCCCGGCCCTGCCTGCCGCAGATGTTCGAGCAGCCGGGCTGCCGCATCGATGGCGGCCCGCTGGTGCGGCTGCAACCCTTGCTGGCCCCAGCAAGAGGCATCTGCCTGCCACGGATCTTCGACGTCAGCACGCCGGGGTTGTCGTAGAAAATCGCCTGCGTTCCATTGCCGCGACGCCATGGGCCGCCCGTCGTGTCACATATGCCGTGCCATCAGGCGCTCGAAGTTGCCCTTGAGGATCACGCCGGCATAGTACACATGCTCGCGCATCAGTTGCTCGGCGCGTGCGGCATCGCGCTCGTCGATGGCATCGACGATGCGGTGGTGGTCGCCATGCGAGCGCAGGATCACCGGGTGTTCGTCCCACAGCACGATGCGGCCGGACGCATAGGGAATGCGCTGCGCCTGCTCGGCAAAGCGGTCCAGCCAGGGATTGTGCGCGGCCTCGATCAGCGTGTTGTGCAGCGCCACGTTGATCTTTTGGTAGGGCTGGTGATCCTCGGGCTGCAGGCCCCCTTTGGACAGTATGCGGTCGCCATCGGCCAGGCAGTCCCTGAGCCGTTGCAACTGCTGCCCGGACAGCCCGCGCTGCGCCGCGCTGCGACAGGCCAGCCCTTCGAGCACCGCGCGCACCTCGTAGGCGGCCAGGATGTCGGCCAGCGCAAACTCCTTGACCAGATAGCCCCGCTTGGGCTGGTGATCGATCAGCCCTTCGCTGGCCAAGGTGGCCAGCGCCGCGCGCACCGGTGTGCGCGATACCCCCATGGTGAGCGCCAGCGGCACCTCCTCGATGCGTTCGCCGGGCTTCAAACGCCCGTGCAGCAGCCAGTCGCGCAAGGTTTCGGTGAGGTTTTGGGACAGTGTCTGCATGCCGCGTGGTGGGTCTGGTCAAAAGGTCTTCGTCTGCTCAGTGCATTGTCGTTCATGTATACGTGCATGCGATAAAAAGCGCATTCATGGTAAATACCGAGTCGATAAAGCCCATCATGTGTACATGATCGGGTCATCGGTCGATCCAGACCCGTTTCAACTTCCAGGAATCGGCATGACTTTCGCGGCAAGCCCGGCGCGTGTGGCTCTGGTGACAGGCGCAGGCAGGGGCATCGGCGCGGCCTTGTGTATCCATCTGGCCCGCAACGGGTTTCATGTGGTGCCGGCCGACATCGATGCGGCCAACGCCGACAAGGTGGCGGCCAGCCTGGGTGACGGGCACCTGGCGCGCGCCGTCGATGTGGCCGACGAAGCGGCCGTGACGGCACTGTTCGATGATGTCGAGACCCGCATCGGCCCGGTCGGGGTGCTGATCTGCGCAGCCGGCCTGCTGCTCCTGCCCGGTGGCGCGCGGCCGCTGATAGCGGATCTGCAGCTCGATACCTGGGAGCGCAGTTTTGCGGTCAACGCCCGTGGCGCCTTTTTGTGCAGCCGTGAATGGCTGCGGCGGCGCAACGCGCTGCCGGTCGAGCATGGCCGCGCGGTGTTCTTCGGCTCGGTCGCGGCGCAGTTGGGCGGCTACCGCTCCAGCGCGGCCTACATTGCTGCCAAGGCGGCGGTGATGGGTTACGCGAAAGCCTTCGCCCGCGAGGCTGCGCCGCTGGGCATGACCGCGAACGTGATCGCCCCCGGTTTGATCGATACCGAGATGCTGCGCAGCACGGTCACGGGCAGTGGCGCGCTGGCCGTCGCCGCGCAGAGCATCCCGCTGGGGCGCATCGGCACGGTGCAGGATGTGGTCGCAGCGGTCAGCTACCTGCTGTCGCCGGCGGCGGCCTACATCACCGGCAGCGTCATCGATGTCAACGGCGGCTACCGGATGCAATGAGTGGAACGCCCGTCACCCGCCGCCTGGCAGCGCCCGTGCCGCGCCCATTCCATGCGTCCCCTCATGCGTCGTTCCATGCGCCCCCTCATGCGCCGTCTCATGCGCCATGGCCTCTGATCTGAAGCGTTCACTGGAGCACCTTCGCCTTCGGGCGGCCGTGCGGCGCTCCTGCGCCACCCTGGCCGGCTGGCTGGCCCATGGCGCCGGCCTGTCGCTGGTCCTGATGATGCTGCATGTCACGCTGGACGTGCTGCTCAAGTACTTCTTCAAACTGCCGATTCCCGGGACGGCCGAGGTGGTGGCCGCTTATTACATGATCGGCGTCGTCTTCCTACCGCTGGCCTACATCGAGGTGCATGGCCGACCGATCATGGTCGAGTTGTTCTACGACCGCCTGCCGCAGCGCCTGCAAGCACCGCTGGATGTGCTGGGCAGCGCGCTGTCCCTGGGTTTTTATGCGTTTCTTGCCTGGCAAAGCACCAAGATGGCATGCGCCGCGCTGGAAAGCGGCGAGTACATCGATGGCTTATGGCAGGTCGTGGTCTGGCCCAGCCGCTTTCTGATTCCGTCGGGCCTGCTGCTGGCCTGCGCCGCCATGCTGCTGCGCCTTGCGGTTTTGCTCCAGGGCGGTCGCGCCGGGCATGGCGGCGACTGCGCCGAACCCCTCTGATGGCCGCCCATGGAACGCAGCGTCATCGGAGCCATTGGCGTTGGTCTGGCGCTGCTGCTGATTTTTCTGCGTGTGCCGATCGGCGTGGCCATGGGCCTGGTGGGGCTGGGCGGCATCGCCGCGCTCAGTTCCTGGAATGCCGCTTTCGGCATTGCCAAAACCATTCCCTACGAGCTCATCGGCGACTGGAACCTGTCGGCCGTGCCGATGTTTCTTCTGATGGGCTATGTGGCCTCGGCCACCGGCCTGACCCATGGACTGTTCGCCTCGGCGCGCATCTTCCTCGGTCATGTGCCAGGCTCGCTGGCCTCGGCCACCGTGCTGGCCAGCGCCTTTTTCGCATCGGCTTCAGGCTCCAGCGTGGCCACGGCGGCAGCCTTTTCGCGCATCTCCGTGCCCGAGATGCTCAAGGCGAAGTACGACCCGGCGCTGGCCACCGGCTGCGTGGCCTCGGCCGGCACGCTGGGCTCGCTGATCCCGCCTTCGATCCTGATGATCATCTTCGGCATCATGGCCGATGTCTCGATCTCGCGCCTGTTCATGGCCGGCGTCGTGCCCGGCATCCTGTCGGCGCTGGTCTTCATCGGCTGCATCACCATCGGCTGCATGCTCAACCCCCGGCTCGCCCCGCCGGTGCATGCGCTCTACAGCCGCGCGCAGAAGCGGGCGGCGGCGCAGGATGTCTGGCCGCTGCCGCTGCTCATCGTCGGCGTGCTCGGCGGCATCTTCTGCGGCGCGTTCACGGCCACCGAGGCCGGCGCGATCGGCGCCGCCAGCGCCTGCGCCATCGCCGGGTTGCGCCGCTCGCTGAACAAAGACAGCTTGCGCAAGGCCCTCGTCGATACCGCCGAAGGCACTTCGGCGATCTTCATCATCGTCGTCGGGGCGGCCATCTTCTCGCGCTACATGTCCTACAGCCAGTTGCCCACGGCCATGTCGCAGTGGCTGCTGGGCAGCCTCGACAGCCAACTGACCATGGTGCTGGCGATTGCCGTGATCTACCTGATCCTGGGCTGCGTGCTCGAAAGCGTCTCGATCATGCTGCTGACCATGCCCTTGCTGCTGCCGCTGCTCACGCAGATGAACGTCGACCTGGTGTGGTTCGGCATCCTGGTGATCAAGCTGCTCGAGATCGGCCTGTGCACGCCGCCCGTGGGCATGAACGTCTACGTCGTCAAGAGCGCGCTGGGCGAGCGCGTGCCGCTGGGCACCATCTTTCGCGGGGTCGCATGGTTCATCGCCGCCGACCTGTCGACGCTGGGCCTGCTGATTGCCTTCCCGCAGATCAGCCTCTGGCTTCCCGATCTGCTGTCCAGGTGAATCCCGGTTTCGTTTCCCTGACCACCCTCTGTCCGAGGTCCCGCGCATGAAACTCCCGAACGACACCCCGATCGCCGCCGCCATCACCACCGCCATCGCTGCCACCGTCATCACCGCTTGCGCACTGCCCTGCGCCGCCCGGCAGCCAAAGCCCCACATGGCCACGAACTGGCTGGCGCCGGGGCATGTGCTGAACGACGCCAGCTATCAGCGATGGTCGGCCGACGTAGCCCGCAGCAGCCACGGTGCGCTCAGGTTCGAGGTGCACTCCAACGGTTCGCTGCTCCCGGCCAAGTCCACGATGCAGGGCATCCGCGACCGTGTGGCGGTGGTCGGTATCGTCTATCCGGGCTACACGCCGGCCGAGTTTCCGCTGAACAACGTGATCAATGACCTGGTCTTCGTCGCCGACGATGACATCGCAGCCGCCTTTGCCTACACCGAGTTGGCGCTGACCCACCCCAAGTTGCAGGCCGAGTGGAAGAAAAATGCCGGCGTTTTCGGCAGCGGCTACTCCACCCCGGTCTATCACTTTGTCTGTGGCAAGGCGATTCGCAAGCTCGGTGACGCCAAGGGTCTGAAAATCCGCACGGCCGGCGGCGCGCAGTCCGAATGGATCAAGGCCATCGGTGCAGTGCCGGTGTCGGTGCCCTCCCCCGACATCTACACCGGCATCGAGCGCGGCTCGATCGACTGCACGCTGAGCGACCCGTCGATGCTGGACAAGGGCGCCAAGCTGTGGGAGGTGGCCAAGTCGGTGACGCTGCTGCCGATGGGCGTGGTGGTCGGCGCCAGCCATGTCTACAACCCCGATTTCTGGCAGAGCCTCCAGCCCGCAGAGCGCCGCATTCTGCTCGATGCCATGGCCCGCGCCACCGCACGGGCGCAGGTGGCCTACCACCTGAGCGTGCAGGCGGCGCTCGACGGCGCGCGCAAGCGCGGCATCGAGTTGCTGGCACCGTCGGACGACCTCAAAGCCAGCCTGGCCGCTTTCAACAAGGCCAGCATCGCCAACCTGCCCAAAGCGGCGATGGCGGCGCGCAAAATCGCCGACCCGAGCGACCTGATCCGCGCCTACCTTGGGCTTGAAGCCAAGTGGAAGGGGCTGCTCGAGGGGGTGGACCGTGGCGATGAGGACGCGGTCTTCAAAGTGCTCGACGACAACCTCTACCGCCAGATCGACGCCAGCCGGTTCGGCCTGTGAATGATGGCCAACAAACCCCTCGCACTCGTCACCGGCGGCGCCAGCGGCATGGGCCTGGCCACGGTGGAACGCCTGGCGCGCGATGGTTTCCGTCTGGCGCTGATCGACCGCGACCGCGCCCTGGCCGACAAGGAGACCGCGCGCCTGCACGCGCTGGGCCTGGATGTCGCCTGCCATGTGCTGGACCTGACCGACGAGGCCGCCGTGCGCGCGCTGGTCCAGGCGCTGCCGCCGATCACGGCCTTGGTGAACAACGCCGGCGCCTTCGACGAGCGCCCGTTCCTTGAAGTCAGCAGCGCCGACTTCCGCCGCGCCTACGAGATCAACCTGATCGCCGTGGCCACGCTGACGCAGGCAAGCGTCCAGCGGATGCCGGGCGGCGGACGCATCGTCAACATCGCCTCGCGCGCCTACCTGGGCGCCAGAAACCACCCGCACTACGTGGCCTCCAAGGCTGCGCTGGTGGGCTACACCCGCGCCAGCGCACTGGAACTGGCGCCGCGCGGCATCCTGGTCAACGCCATTGCGCCGGGCCTGATCGCCACGCCGATGCTGCGCGCACTCAGTCCCGCGCGCCTGCGCGCGCAACTGGCGCTGCAGCCCACCGGCCAGGCCGGCCGGCCCGAGGACATCGCGCAGGCCGTGTCCTTTCTGGCCGCGCCGCAGACCGGCTTCATCACCGGCCAGGTGCTGCTCGTCGATGGCGGCAAATCCCTTGGCGGCATCGCCGCATGACAGCGATGCCATCGCTGCACGACGAGCATGAATACGATGTGGTGGTGGCCGGCTCGGGCGCCGGCGGCATGTCGGCGGCGATCACGGCGGCAGCCGCCGGCTTGCAGGTGCTGCTGATCGAAAAGACCGGCCGCATCGGCGGTTCGACCGCCATATCGGGCGGCGCCTTGTGGCTCCCGCTGAACGCGCAGAGCCAGCCATCAGGCCACCCCGACACCATGGACCAGGTGCAGCGCTACATGCGCAATGTGGTCGGTGACGCGGCTGCGCAGCCTATGCAGCAGGCTTTTCTCGACGCGGCTGCGGCGATGCTCGACTGGTTCGAGGCCCACACCGCCGTCAGGCTGGCCGGGCGCAGCTACTCGCCCGACTACTACCCCGACCGCGCGGGTGCCGCGCTCGGCGGGCGTTCGATGGACCCGGTGATGTTCGATGGCCGCCTGCTGGGAGCGCATTTTTGCCACCTGCGCGACCCGCTGCCCGAGTTCATGGTGCTCGGCGGCATGATGGTCACGATGGCCGATGCCCAGCACCTGTTGTCGGTCACGAAGTCGTTCCAGTCCTGGCGCGCAGGCATGAAACTGGTGCTGCGCCATGCGGCCGACCGCCTGCGCGGCTACCACCGCGGCACGCGCCTGGTGCTGGGCAACGCGCTGGCCGCGCGCCTGTTCAAGAGCCTGATCGAGCGCCGCGTGCCGTACTGGCTGAACGCGCCGCTGGAGCAGATACATGTGGCCGCCGGCAGCGCGCCGGGCGTGACGGGCGTGACGGGCGTGACGGACGTGACGGGCGTGACGGGCGTGACGGTGCTGCGCGCTGGCAAGCCGGTCCGGGTGCGCGCGCGCCGCGCCGTCGTGCTCGCCACCGGGGGCTTTCCCTGGAGCGAAAAGCTGCGCGCCGAACTCTACCCCCGGCCGACCGGGCCATGGTCGATGGCGCCGCAGGGCAACAGCGGCGATGGCATCAGGCTGGCGCTCGCGCTGGGCGCCACGCTGGGCACCGGCCACGCCCATCCGGCCTTCTGGGCGCCGGTGTCGATACTCCGGCAGCCCGATGGCACCGAACTGCGCTACCCCCATTTGGTCTGGGAGCGCGCCAAGCCCGGCTTGATGGCGGTCAACCGCGCGGCGCAGCGCTTCGTCAACGAATCGGCTTCGTACCACGAGTTCGTTCTGGCCATGTACCGCTCGCACCAAGGCGTTCCCGGCATTCCCGCTTACCTGGTGTGCGACGCGCCGTTCATCGAGCGCTGGGGCCTGGGCCTGGCCCTGCCGGGCGGGCGCGCGCGGGCGCGGGCGCGGCTGGTGCGCGCCGGCTATCTGCACCGGGCCGACACCCTGCGGGGCCTGGCGCAGTTGCTCGGGCTCGACCCCGACGCGCTGGAGCGCAGCGCCGAGCGCTTCAGCGGCTTTGCCGCCAGCGGCGAAGACCCCGATTTCGGCAAGGGCGGCAACGCCTACAACCGCTACCTGGGCGCTGCCGACCAGACCCCGAACCCTTGCCTGGGGCCGCTGCAAACCGGGCCTTTTTACGCCGTGAAGGTGTATCCCGGCGATATCGGCACCGCCGTCGGCCTGCGCTGCAACGAAAATGCCCAGGTGCTCGGCGCCGGAGACCGGCCCATCACGGGTTTGTATGCCGTCGGCAACGATCTGCATTCCGTGATGGGCGGCCAGTATCCGGCGCCCGGGATCACACTCGGACCGGCCATGACTTTTGGCTGGATTGCGGCGCGCCACATCGCCCGCCAACCCGCTCGATACGAGACGACAGCATGAAAATCCTCTTTTCGCCCACCTCGCCCTATGTCCGCAAATGCCTGGTGACGGGCCTGGAGCTCGGTTTGAACGAGCGCATCGCGCTGCTGCCGTCCCAGGCCCACCCGATCCAGCGCGACCGCGCGATCATTGCCCACAACCCGCTGGGCAAGGTGCCGACCTTCTTCACCGACGATGGCCAGGTGCTCTACGACAGCCGGGTGATCTGCGAGTATCTGAACGACCTGGCCGGGGGCGGGCTGTTCCCGGCGCCCGGGCCGGCGCGCTGGGCGGCGCTGACGCTGCAAGCGCTGGGCGACGGCATGCTCGACGCCGCGCTGCTGGCGCGCTATGAAGATGCGGCCCGGCCCGAGCCGCTGCGCTGGGAGGACTGGAAAACGGCCCAACTCGACAAGATCGAGACCGCACTGGCGGCTCTGGACGCCGCGCCCGGCCAATTGACGGGCGGGGCCGGTCGGGCCGATATCGGCAGCATCGCCGTCGGCTGCGCACTGTGGTATCTGGACCTGCGGTTTGCCGACCTCGGCTGGCGCGACCGCTATCGGCAGGTCGGCGCCTGGTACGCCGGCTACGGCCAGCGGCCGGCGATGCAGGCCCGTTGGAGCCTGTGATCAGACCCATCAGACCCATCAGACCAGTTGGTTGCGGATGGCATAGACGGTGAGCTCGGCGTTGTTCGTCAGCTTCAATTTCTCCAGCACCCGCGAGCGGTACACGCTGACGGTTTTCGGGCTGAGCATCAGTTCTTCGGCAATGTCCGACAGCCTGCGGCCCGAGGCGATCTTGAGCAAGGTCTGCAGCTCCCGTTCGGACAACGCGCTGTGCGGGGCCTGCGGCTCGGGCTGCGCCAGGCTGTCTGCCAGCAACTGCGCCACTTCTGCGGTCAGGTATTTGCGGCCCTGCATCACGGTGCGCACGGCGGCGATCAGTTCCAGCGGATCGCCCGCCTTGTTGGCATAGCCCTGCGCGCCGGCCTTCAGGCAGCGCAATGCGTACTGGTCTTCCTGGTACATCGACAGCACCAGCACCTTGATGTCGCCATGGGTTTCCCGCAGGCTGGCCAACACGTCCAGGCCGCTGCGGCCAGGCATGCTCAGGTCCAGCAGCAGCACGTCGCAGGCGGCGCTCCTGAGCACCTCGCGCAGTTCGCAGGAATTGCCCGCCTCTGCGGTGACTTCGATCTCGGGCGCCTCTGCCAGGGTGTCGCGTATCCCGCGCCGCAGGACGGCATGGTCATCGCACAAGACCACATGAATCATTGCCTGGCTCCCGGGATGGTTGGTGGCAGCGATGGTAGCGGGATCGACAAGGTGACGCAGCTACCATGGCCGGGCCGGCTGCTGATGTCCAGCCAGCCGCCGACGGTTCGGGCGCGTTCCTGCAGCCCCTTGAGCCCGAAAGCCTGGGGTTTGTCCAGCATCCCGGGGGCGATGCCGAGTCCGTCGTCGGCCACTTCCAATGTCAGCATCCCTTTCTTGTCGGACAGTTCGATCTCCACCCGGCCGGCCTGTGCATGTTTTGACACATTGGTCAGCGCTTCCTGGGCCGTGCGGTAGGCGACCAGGCGGATGTCCGGCGAGGTCTGGATGGCCTCGCCGCTGCTGCGCACGCGGGTGGCTACGCCGGTGCGGCGCTCGAACCCGGCGGCCAGCCATTGGATGGCCGCCACCAGTCCTTGTTCGAGGATCGGCGGGCGCAGGTTCATCATGATGCGCTGGCTCGCCCCGATCGCGTGCTGCAGCATCTCGGCGGCAGAGCGCGCATGTTCGAGCAGCGCCGGGTCGCTGCCGTGGCGGCCGATCCAGGCCACGGCAACGCGCACGGCCGTCAGGGCGCCGCCGATGTCGTCGTGGATTTCGCGCGCAATCGCTGCGCGTTCCTGCTCGATCGATGTTTGCAGGTGCTCTGCCAGCTCTGCCAGCCGGCGCTCGGAGATGGCCAGTTCGGCCACCGCCCGTTCGCGCGCCCGGCGCGCTTCGTGCACCTCGATGGCGCGCGCGATCACCTGGGGCAGGCGCGGCATTGCGTCTTTGAGCAGGTAGTCCGCCACGCCAAGGCGCATCGCGTCGACGGCGGCGGCCTCGCCGATGGCGCCGGTCAGCAAAATGAACGGCGGGTGCTGCGGCTTTTGCGCTACATGCGCCCAGGCATCGAGTGCCGTGAATCCGGGCAATCGGTAATCTGCCAGGATGATGTCGAACGACCCGGCGTCGGTCAGCCGTTGAAATTCGGGCAGGCGGTCGACCTGCCGCAGTTGGCAAGCGACGCCGGATCGGCGCAGTGTCAGCGCCACCAATTCATGGTCCACCGGTGAATCTTCCAGGTGCAGTATCTCCAGGGGCTGATCGCTCGTTGCGCTGACCATCGAAGTGCTCTCGCAAAAATACAAAAGGGAACAAACTGGAACAAACAAGAGCGCTTGCCGGTGGCCGCGTCGGTGTCCAATGGGCGCGGGCGTCGTGGTTTGCACGATGGCCGCAAAAAATCCTGATCCCCTATCGTAATCCTGTGTTTTGCGTGCCGTGCGGCCCCCTTGTGACGGAGAAACGATGCCATCTACGCCAACGACATCCACCGGGCCTGCGGTGCAGGTTCCCGTCATGGTGGCGGCGGAACTGCAGGATTCGCTGCTGGTCGTGATGCATGACCTGCAGCGCCTGGAGGGGCTGCTCAACCATGCCACCGACAATTTGCTGGAGTGCTTCGGTGCGGCCAACGCCTCGTTGACGGATGGCGTGGTCGGCACTTGGCCCGAACTGCGGGCGGCCCGGTCGGCGCTGCGCAACGCCGTGACCGAGTTGCAGTTTCAGGACATGGCCTCGCAACTGATCTGGCACACCACCAAGGTGCTGCAGGGCTGCGCCTTTCGCCTGGCCTCGGACGCGATGGGCCATGAGGAGGGCGAAGACGCGGCGCCCTTTGCCGAGATGGCGCCGGACCGGCCCAACCCGGTCACGCAAAGCGAGATGGACGCAGGTTCCGTCGACCTGTTTTGATGTCTCCCCCTGCAAACCCGTTGGAGCCCTACATGCCATCGATTCTTGCCGTAGATGATTCACCTTCGATGCGGAAAATGGTGGCGTTCACCCTGACCGGCGCCGGCTATCACGTCGTGGAGGCCGTGGACGGGCAAGATGCCCTGGAAAAGGCCGAGACCCACCGCATCGATCTGGTGCTGGCAGACCAGAACATGCCACGGCTCGACGGCCTGGGCCTGACCCGCAAGCTGCGCGAGCTGCCCAAATTCAAGACCATCCCGATCCTGATCCTGACCACCGAATCGAGTGACCAGATGAAACAGGCCGGCCGCACGGCGGGCGCGACGGGCTGGCTGGTCAAGCCCTTCGATCCCCATCGCCTGATCGAGGTGATTCAGAAAGTGATCCGTTGAAGCCCGATGGATCGAAACCAGCGCAGACACAGGAGAGCACCATGGAGCAAACCCGCCAGGAAGTATCGGGTGCAGGCGCCGATTTCGACCTGGGCCAGTTCTATCAAATCTTCTTCGAGGAGGCCAGCGAGAACCTCGACCTGATGGAGCAGATGCTGCTGGAACTGGACCTGCGCAGCGCCAATGACGAGGAACTCAACGGCATCTTCCGCTGCGCCCACTCGATCAAGGGCGGCTCGGCCACCTTCGGCTTCGCGGATGTGGCCGAACTGACGCACCAGATGGAGTCGCTGCTGGACCGCTTGCGCCGCCACGAGGTGCAAGCCGTTGCGCAGATGGTGGACGTGCTGCTGGAGTCTGCCGACGCAGCGCGCCATCTGTTGGCCCGCCATCAGGCCGGCGGCCAGGGCCAGGCCGTGTCCACCACAGCGCTGCTGCGCCGAATCGCTGATCTGGCCGCCGGGCTGCTGCCCGATGATGCGGCGGCTGCGGCTGCGGCTGCGGCTTCTGCTACTGCGGCGGCGACGCCAGCCCCGGCGCAGACCGCCCCGAAGGCGCTGGCGCCGGCGTTTGCCGGGCAGGCCCGGGCGCTGGAAATCCGGATCGGCCCGCTGGAGCGGCCGGAGCAGGCCGACGCGATCAGGGAACTGTTCCGCGACATTCCCGGCCTGGGCAGCATCCGCGACCTTGCCGGCGCACCGGCCAATGCCCGTTGGTTTGCGGTGCAGACGGCGGCCAGCAATGAGGAGCTGCTCGATCTTTTGGCGTTTCATGTCGCCAAGGAGCAAGTGCAGTTGCGTGACGCCGCTGCGGCCCCGGTCGCTCCAAGCGCCGCCAGCCAGGCCCCTTACGAGTTTTTCACCGGCGCGCCCGGCGCGCCGCCCACCGCGCCGGTGGCCCCGGTGCCGGCGCCCGAGGCGGGCGCCGAGATCAAGGCCGATGCCGAGCCGAAGGGCGCCGAGCCGAAAGCGGGCGCTGAGCCCAAGGCCGCAGCGCAGGCGCAGGTGGAGTCAACGACCATTCGTGTCGATGTGAAAAAGGTGGATCAGTTGATCAACCTGGTCGGCGAGTTGGTGATTACCCAGGCCATGCTGGCGCAAAACAGCCGTGGGCTGGACGCCAGCGCTTATCAGCAGTTGCTGGCCGGTCTGGCCGACCTGGACCGCAACACCCGCGATCTGCAGGAGTCGGTGATGTCGATCCGCATGATCCCGATGTCCATCGTTTTCAACCGCTTCCCGCGCATGTTGCGCGATCTGGCCAACAAACTGGGCAAGAAGGTCGAACTGGTGACCTTGGGCGAAGCCACCGAGTTGGACAAGGGGCTGGTGGAAAAAATCATCGACCCGCTGACGCACCTGGTGCGCAATAGCTGCGACCATGGCATCGAACTGCCCGCCGACCGCCTGGCCATGGGCAAGCCCGAGCAGGGCACGATCACGCTGTCAGCGGCCCACCAGGGCGGCTCCATCGTCATTGAAGTGCGTGACGACGGCCGGGGCCTGGCGCGCCGGAAGATTCTGCGCAAAGCGCGCGAGCGCGGGCTGGAGGTCTCCGAGCAGATGGCGGACGCGGATGTCTGGCAACTGATCTTCGCTCCGGGCTTTTCCACCGCCGACCAGGTCACCGATGTGTCCGGGCGCGGTGTGGGCATGGATGTGGTCAAGCGCAATATTGCGGCGCTCAACGGATCGGTCGAAGTCGATTCCGCCGAAGGCTACGGCATGAAGGTCTCGGTGCGCCTGCCGCTGACGCTGGCCATCATGGACGGCATGTCGGTGGGGGTGGGCGAGGAGGTCTACATCCTGCCGCTGTCTTGCGTGGTCGAGTCGTTCCAGGTCGATACCGACGCGGTCAGCACGGTGGCGCAAGGGTCGCAGTTGGTGAAGGTGCGCGACGAATACATGCCGGTGATCGCGCTGGAGAAGATTTTCCAGGTGCCGCGCTTCGACCTGGACAAGTCCAGTTGCATCATGGTGGTGGTCGAAGATGACGGCAGCCGCGTTGCGCTGCTCGTCGATGAACTGCTCGGCCAGCACCAGGTGGTCGTGAAGAATCTGGAGTCGAACTACCGCAAGGTTCCGAATGTGTCGGGCGCCACCATTCTCGGCGACGGTACGGTGGCCTTGATTCTGGACACGGGGGGCCTGGTGCGCCGGGCGCGGCATTGATATGCCATCCCCGGCCCATCGAGGGGCGGCGCCGGCGGCCTGGCGCAGGCGCAGGCCCGCTTCATGCGCGATGAAAAACCGTGATTCCCAAGGAGAAGCCCCATGACTGTGATCGCCAAGACTGCCGATGCCGCGCCGGCGGGCGCGCGCGAGTATCTGACCTTCCGCCTGGACCAAGAGGAATACGGCATCGACATTCTGAAGGTGCAGGAAATCCGCGGCTATGAGCCGCCGACGCGGATTGCCAATGCCCCCGATTTCATCAAGGGCGTGGTCAATCTGCGGGGCACCATCGTTCCCATTGTCGACATGCGCCTGAAGTTCCACTGTGCGCAGGCGGACTACAACAGCTTTACCGTGGTCATCATTTTGAATTTGCGCAGCCGGGTGGTCGGCATCGTGGTCGATTCGGTCAGCGATGTGATGGGACTGACGCCCGACAGCATTCACCCGGCGCCCGATGTGGACAGCGCCATCGACAACGGTTGCATCCTCGGACTGGGCTCGGTCGGCGAGCGGATGCTGATTTTGCTGGACATCGAAAAACTCATGGCCAGCGCGGACATGGGGCTGGCGGCCGCCAACGAATAGCCTTCGGGCGTCAACCACCCGGGCGCCTCACCCCCCCCCTGACCCACACCCACCTGCGGCCGGACCCGTAGCACCATGCCCGAGAGCACCTGCGCCGCCCCATTGCCGATACGGCCTGCGCCCCCCTCGGGACCGCTGGAGCAGGGGCGCGAATTTGCCTGGACCCAGGCCGACTTTGCGCGGGTGCAGGCGCTGATCCATCAGCGCGCCGGGATCAACCTGCATGACGGCAAGCACGCGATGGTGTACAGCCGCCTCTCGCGGCGCTTGCGCGATACCGGGCACCGCAGTTTTCACGACTACCTGGCCTGGCTGCAAACGCACGACGGGCCGGAGTGGCAGGAGTTCGTGAATGCGCTGACCACCAACCTGACGGCCTTCTTTCGCGAGCAGCATCACTTCGGGATATTGGCTGCGCATTTGCGCGCCAAGTCGGCGGCCGCATCGGCGCCAGCGCCGAATTGGCGGCTGTGGTGCAGCGCCGCCTCCACCGGGGAGGAGCCTTACTCGATCGCGATGACGGTGCTGGAGACCCTCGGCGCCCATGCGGCTTTCACGCTCGTCGCCAGTGATATCGACTCGCGCGTGCTGGCCACGGCCGCGCAGGGGGTGTATCGGCTCGATGGCTTGAAGCGGCTTGGCGCCGAGCGTTTGCAGCGGTTCTTTCTTCGCGGCAAGGGTGGCAACGCCGGGATGGTGCGGGTCAAGCCCGAACTGCGCCAGCACATCGACTTCATCAGCGTGAACCTGATCCACGATGACTGGCCTTTCCAGGAGCCTTTCGACATGGTCTTTTGCCGCAATGTGATGATTTATTTCGACGCGCCGACGCAGCAGCGGGTGCTCGCGCGCATCCACCGGGTGCTCAAGCCCGGGGGCCTGCTGTTTGTCGGCCATGCCGAGAACTTCAGCGAGTCGCGCACGCTGTTCGCGCTGCGCGGCAAGACGGTGTATGAGCGCCGCTGACCGGTTCACTGCCCATGTCGTTTTGCCCGGCACACCCATGACCAATCCCCCGCCAGGCCGGCCCGAGCGGCGCCGCGCGCCGCGCATCGCACCGCTGAGCGCCGACATCTACGCGCCGGGCAGCACGGCCGCGCGCGCGTCATCGTTGCAGGAGCTCAAGGCGCGCAGCGGCAAGCCGGGAGAGGCTTCCTTTTTCTATCTGGACCCGCATTTCCAGCACAACGCGGTGAAGATTTTGCCCGGGGAGTATTTCGTCTCCAACGAGAGCATGGTCATCATGACCGTGCTCGGGTCTTGCATCGCCGCCTGCCTGTGGGACAGCCGCGCGCAGGTGGGCGGCATGAACCATTTCATGCTGCCCGATGGCGACCCGGCAGAAGCCCCGGGCCGCTATGGCTCGTATGCGATGGAGCTGTTGATCAACGAGATGCTCAAGCTCGGCGCCCGGCGCGAGACCATGCAGGCGAAGATTTTTGGCGGCGCCCAGGTGATGCACAACTTCGCGACGATGAACGTTGGCGAGCGCAACACCGATTTCGTTTTGAACTACCTGCACACCGAGCGCATTCCGATCGTCTCCGAGGATGTGCTGGACATCTATCCGCGCAAGGTGGTTTTCTTTCCGGTGACCGGCAAAGCCATGGTCAAGCGCCTGGTGCATGCCCATCCGGAAACGCTGGTGGCGCAGGAAATACGCGATGCCGCCGCCGTGGCCAGCAGCAACGCGGGCGGGTCGGTGGATCTGTTTTGAGGAAGGCCCGATGCGATGAGCACGATGGGCAGGAAAATCCGGGTGCTCGTGGTCGACGATTCGGCCTTGGTGCGCAGTCTGCTGACCGGGATCATCAACCGCCAGCATGACATGGCGTGCGTCGGCACGGCCAATGACCCGTTGGTGGCGCGCGAGTTGATCCGCGAGCTCGATCCGGACGTGCTCACGCTGGACGTGGAAATGCCGCGCATGGATGGCATCGATTTCCTCGGGCGCCTGATGCGCCTGCGGCCCATGCCGGTGGTGATGATCTCCACGCTGACCGAGCGCGGCGCAGAGGTCACGCTCAAGGCGCTGGAGCTGGGCGCGGTCGATTTCGTGGCCAAGCCGCGCGTCGGCCTGGCCAGCGGCCTCGACGAGTTGGCCGCGCAGATCGTCGACAAGGTGCGGGTCGCAGCGGTGGCACAGGTGCGCCGGGCCGTTGCGCCCGCTGGCGCTCCCGGCGTGCCAGGTGCACCTGGTGCAGCGGGCGGCGCGGCCCCCGCCCTTCTCGGGCGCCTGTCCACGGAAAAGCTGATCTGCATCGGCGCCTCTACCGGCGGCACCGAGGCGATCAGGAAAGTCCTGCTGCCGATGCCGGCAGATATGCCCGGCATCTGCATCACCCAGCATATGCCGCCGGGCTTTACCACCAGTTTTGCGGCCCGCTTGAACGGGCTGTGCCAGATCACGGTCAAGGAAGCGGTCAACGCCGAGCGCATCTTGCCCGGCCATGCCTACATCGCGCCGGGCGGGACGCAGTTTCATCTCGCCCGCAGCGGCGCCAACTATGTCGCCGTGGTCGATGACGGCCCCCCGGTGAACCGCCACAAGCCCTCTGTCGCGGTGCTGTTCCAGTCGGCGGCAACGGTGCTCGGGCCGAATGCGCTGGGCATCATGCTCACCGGCATGGGCAGCGATGGCGCCGCCGCGATGCGGCAGATGAAGGACGCGGGCAGCTACAACTATGTGCAGGACGAGGCCAGTTGCATCGTCTTCGGCATGCCACGCGAAGCCATTGCCCACGGCGCCGCAGACGAGGTCTTGCCGTTGGGCCAGATTGCGCCGGCCCTGATCGCGCGCCTGCGCGCAGAGACCGGGCGCGGGCACCACCGCATCTGATTTTTTGCTCAGCGGCGCTGCCCGTCGGACAACGCCGTCCAACGCTCCAGCGCCGCCATCAGTTCCTCATCGATGGCCGCGACCCGGCTCGTCAGCGCGACGGCAGCGGCAGGGTCGGTGCGGAAAAGCAGTCCATCGGCCAAGGCCCGCTGCAATCCCTGCTGCTCGGTCTCCAGCGCCGTGATCTGCGCCGGCAGTTGCTCCAGCGCGCGCTGCTCCTTGTAGCTCAGCTTGGCGGGCTGGACCGGCATCTTCGCGCGCTGCGGCGCCTGCGTGGTTGCCGTGGTTGCCGTGGTTGCTGCGGTTGCGGTGGTTGCCATGGCTGCGGGCCTGGCGGCGACGGCCGCAGCACCGGCCGCCCGGCTGCGCCCGGCTTGCAGCAGCCAGTCCTGCACGCCGCCGGCGTATTCGCGCCAGAGTCCGTCGCCCTCGAACGCGATGATGCTGCCGACCACGTTGTCCAGAAAGGTCCGGTCGTGGCTGACCAGAAACACCGTGCCGGCGTAGTTCTCCAGCAGTTCTTCGAGCAGCTCCAGCGTGTCCATGTCCAGATCGTTGGTCGGCTCGTCGAGCACCAGCACATTCGCCGGGCGCGCGAACAAGCGCGCCAGCAGCAGCCGGCTGCGCTCGCCGCCGGACAGCGAGCGGACCGGCGAACGCGCCCGGGCAGGGGAAAACAGGAAGTCGCCCAGATAGCTTCTGACATGCTTGCGCTGCTGGCCGATCTCTATCCATTCGCTGCCCGGGCTGATGAAGTCCTCCAGCGTCGCGTCGAGCGCGATGGTCTCGCGCAGTTGGTCAAAGTACGCCACCTGCAGGTTTGCGCCTTGGCGCACCCGCCCCTGGTCGGGCGGCAGTTCGCCCAGGATCATTTTCAGCAGGCTGGTCTTGCCGGCGCCATTGGGGCCTGTCAAGCCCACCTTGTCGCCGCGCAGTATCGTGCTGCTGAAGTCGCGCACGATGGTCTTGGCGCCAAAGGACTTGCCGACCCCGGTCAGCTCGGCCACGATCTTGCCCTGATAGCCGGCGCCGGCGGCCCCCGCTGTCGCCACCTCCATGCGCACGCTGCCGATGACTTCACGGCGCGCCTGCCGCTGCGCCCGCAACCGCTCCAGGCGGCTGATGCGGCTTTCGCTGCGGGTGCGGCGCGCCTGCACGCCGCGCCGTATCCAGACCTCCTCTTGCGCCAAGAGCTTGTCGGCCTTGGCCGCGCTGCCGGCCTCCTGCGCCAGTTGCTCGTCCTTGTGGCGCAGGTACTGCGCAAAGTTGCCCGGGTAAGAGCGCAGTTGCCCCCGGTCGAGTTCGACGATGCGCGTGGCAACGCGGTCCAGGAACGAGCGGTCGTGGGTGATGGTGACCACGCTGCCGGAAAAGGCCAGCAGCAGGTCTTCGAGCCATTCGATCGCCTCCAGGTCCAGGTGGTTGGTCGGCTCGTCCAGCAGCAACACATCCGGGCGAGCGACCAGGGCTTGCGCCAAGGCCACGCGCTTGCGGGTGCCGCCCGACAAACTGCCCACCAGCGCATCCGGCGGCAGATGCAGCCGCTGCAGCGTTTCTTGCACGCGCTGCTCCCAGTTCCAGGCGTCATGGGCTTCGATCTCGGACTGCAAGGCATCGAGGTCCAGACCAGCGGCGCCGCCCAGGTACTGGTCACGGATCGCAATCACCCGCTGCAAGCCCTCGGACGCGGCCCGGAAAACGCTGGCGCAGGGGTCGAGCACCGGCTCCTGCGCCACCAGGGCAATGCGCAGCCCCGGGGACGAATGCAATGCGCCGTCATCGGCCGGGGCCAGGCCGGCCAGAATCTTCAGCAGCGAAGACTTGCCCGCGCCATTGCGGCCAATCAGGCCGACGCGCTCGGCGCTTTCCAGCACGAAGTCGGCATGGTCCAGCAATGCCACATGGCCATAGGCGAGTTGGGCGTCGAGCAAGGTGATGAGTGCCATAGGGGCGCGATTATCGGTGCTGCACCTGCTACTTTGCGCCTACCCCTGCGCTGCGCTGTGGCGTACAGTGCGGATACGCCAGCGGCAGGCAGCCCTGGCGCTACCCACCCACCAATGGAGGCCCCATGGTCAAGAAACCGCAAAAATCCGACACCGACAAGAAAAAGGGCAAGGCCCAGTTCGCCAGCACCGTCAAAAACTCGGCCCAGCAGATCTGGCTGGCGGGCCTGGGTGCTTTCTCCAAGGCGCAGCAAGAAGGTGGCAAAGTATTTGAAGCCTTGGTCAAGGAGGGCCTGACCATTCAGCGCAAGACCCAGGCCGTGGCCGAAGAAAAGCTCTCCGATGCCAGCCATAGCATGAGCTCGATGGCCAGCGACATCGGCACCAAGGCCCAGGGCCAATGGGACAGGTTCGGCAGCAAGATCGAAAGCATCGTCGAAAACAGCGTGACCAAGGCCCTGTCCAAACTGGGCGTGCCATCGGCGCGCGACCTGGACGCGCTGAACGCCCGCGTGGATGCCCTGGCCCAGGGCGGCGCCAAGGCCCCCGCCAGGAAGACCGCCACCAGGCGGCGTGCCCCCGCCGAGCAGGTCGTCGCCAGCAAAACGACACGCAGGAGAAGGTCTGCTGCCGCAGCGGACCCGGCCAACTACGACGGCACCACCCCATCGGCCTGAAGTGCTTGGCCGGCTCTGCCTGGTGTCGCGTCACCGATCAGATGTCGTAGGCTGCGCGCAGCCCATACCGAGCGTATTGGCAAGCGATGCAACGCCGCGATGCGCTTCGATGGCCAGCGCAGACCGACAGATGATCGGTGACGCGACACCAGTCACATCCCTGACGGGGTGAGGCCGGCGACGCTGGTTTGACGGGCGGCTGCCAGCGTGGCTGGCCCGAAGGGCGACGCTGGCTCGTCGGCGCGCCGGTTTCGTCGCTCGCGGGTGGCGCGCGACGGGGCAATGCTACGCAGCGGCCAGGCGGCGCATCGCGATCTCCAGCAGGCCATCGAAGATCAGGTTTTCCAACAGTTCGAACGGTCGCGTCATGCTCGGCGCCACCTTCCAGCCCGCGCCGCCGGTCATCAGGCAGATCGGCTCTGTGCCGCAGTGCGCAATGACATGCTGCACCATGCGCTCGACCGCGCCGGCAATCGCATAGGTGCCGCCGCTGGTCAGCGCGTCGCTGGTATTGGTGGGAAACAGGCGCACTTCGCCCGTGGGCACATGCAGGCCGGCCGTGCCTGACTCGAGCGCGCGCAGCATGATCCCGTGGCCCGGCAGGATCAGACCACCGATGAAGCGGCCCTGCGCGTCTACGCATTCGACCGTGACCGCCGTGCCCACCATCACCAGCACCAGCGGCCGCGCCGGCCCCCGGGCCAGCACATGCTGGCGCGCGCCGATCATCGCCACCCAGCGGTCGGCGCCCAGGCGCGACGGATGGTCGTAGCCATTGCTCAGGCCCGCCTCCTGCGCCGACGCGACCACCCAGGAGGGCGTCACATCCCAGATTTCCATCTGCTCTTGCACCCGGCGCTTGACCGCATCGCCGGCCACCACGCAGCCGAGCATATGCCCGGGCGGCGGCAACCGCGCCCAACTGCCTTCGGCCAGCCGGTCGATATGGTCCAGGAACTCGACGCCATGCGCGCGCAACGCGGCCCCGGCACGCGGGGCGTCGTACAACGCCCATTTGAGGCGGGTGTTACCGACGTCGATGGCCAGAAAAGTCATGCGGCGGATTATCCCGGGTTTTGCCCGCCGCGCCGCCCGCTCATTCCATTTCCAAACCGTTCGTGAACGCGCAGGCGTAGCGCAGACAGCACGGATGCACGGCAAGCGAAGCCGGCGACGTGCACGGATGATTCAGCAATGGAATCAGCCCTGCCGCCAAGGCAGGCCGCGAAAGCGCCAGCCGCCCCGGTGGCCGCGCTGGCCCTGGGCATCGGCGTCGCCCTCGAAGCCTTCCAGGATGTTGTACGCGCTGATGCCCAAAGCGGTGGCGCGGCGCGCGGCAGCGATCGAGCGCACGCCGCTGCGGCACAGCAGCACGGCACGGCCGCCTGCAGGCACGGCGGCGCGCAGTTGCGCGTCGAAATCCGCGTTCAGCGCCATGCCGGGCCACTGCTTCCAGGCCACGGCCACGGCGCCCGGCACCTGCCCGACCCATTCGCGCTCGGCGTCGCTGCGCACATCCACCAGCACCGCCTGGCCGCTTTGCAGCCACTGCCAGGCCAGTTCGGGCGTGACATCGCCGGCATAGCCATCGGCCGGGCGCGGCATGGCGGCCGAGGCCGAGGCCGAGGCTGGGGTTGGGGTTGTGTGTTCGGTGGTCATCGGCGTCGTTTCCTCGGGCATCGGTTTTCCATCATGCCACGCGATGCATGCAGCGGGCGCGCTCGCGACGGACTCGGCGGCGCCGGCCGGAGCCTGGCCGCTGGCCTGGCCCCGTCGAGGGGGGATGGGTCGTGCGATCACTCCCAGAGCGGCGCAGGCGCGTCGCGCAGATGGCCGCGCAGCCGGGCGTAGTCGGGCACCACGCTGGCCACCGTGTCCCAGAAACGCGGGCTGTGGTCCATCACGCGCAAATGGGCCAGTTCATGCGCCACCACATAGTCGATGATGGCCGGGCGGTAGTGCAGCAAGCGCCAGTTCAGGCGGATCGAGCCGTCGGCCTTGGCACTGCCCCAGCGGGTCTGCGCGCTCGACAGGCGCAGGCGGGACCAGCGCACGCCCAGCAGCGGGGCAAAGTGATCGAGCCGGGCGCTGAAGTGGCGGCGCGCGGCGCGCATCAGCCAAGCCTGCACGGCATCGCGGATCTGCGCCGCCGTCGCGCTGTGGGGCAGGGCTATCTGCAGGCGCGGCGCATCCCCGGATCCGGCGCACGCCAGCAGCACCGCGCCCGGGTCGGAAAAACCATGGCCCGGATCGAGCACCAGTTGCAGCGGCTCGCCCAGGTAGGGCAGCAGCGCGCCATCGGCCCAGACGATGCGCGCGCTTTCCAGGCGCTGCTGACGCTGCCGCGCTTCGGACAGCTTGCGCAGTATCCAGTCGGCCTTCTCGCGCAAGGCCGCATCCACCGCGCCCAGCGTGACCCAGCCCGGCGCGCGCACCGAGAGGCCATCCGGCCCCACGGTAAACCCTATGCTGCGGCGGCGCACGCGCTGCAACGCATAGGCCACCACGGCATCGCCCAAGCGCAGTTCGCGACTGGCCCGGGGGTGGCGAAATTCGACCGGGGCCAGCAGCGAGGCCGGCGCGGTGGCTGCTGGCGCCGTTGGCTTGGCCCTCGTTTTGCCCGCCATGGGCGCATGTCCGGCCTGCGCCGGCGCAATCACGGGCTGCCTGTCGCCGGCCCTTGGAGCGGGGCCGGGCGGCAGCTCGAACAGCGCCAACTGCTGCGACATGGCCGCTTCAGTGGCCGATGGTGTCGGCCCCGGCGCTGGTGCTGCCAGCAACCCCTGCGGCGCTGGCGCTGGCCGCTGCGGTGCCGGCCCCGGCAGGGTAGGCATCGGGGTCCAGGCGGCGCATCTCGGCTTCGATCCAGGTCTGCACCTCGCGCATCAGTTCATCGCTCCGGCGGCCGGTGCTGGCGATGGGTTTGCCGATCGATACCTGCACCACGCCGGGGCGCTTGATGAAGGCCCGGGGCGGCCAGACCCGGGCCGAGGTCACGGCAATCGGCACCACCGGCACGCCGGTGTCTATCGCCAGGCGTGCGCCGCCGGTCTGGTAGACGCCCGTTTGGCCGCGTTCGATGCGCGTGCCTTCGGGGAACATGATGATCCAGATGCCCTCGGCCAGCAGTTGCCGGCCTTGCTGCACCAGTTTGTGGAAGGCGCGCAGGCGCTGCTTGCGGTCGATGTGGATCATCTGGAGCCGGCCAATGGCCCAGCCGAAGAACGGCAGTTGCAGCAGTTCCTTCTTGAACACATAGGCCAGCGGGTGCGGCATGATCGTCGGCAGCAGCAAGGTCTCGTAGGCCGACTGGTGCTTGACCAGCAAGACGGCCCCCTGGCGCGCGCCCTGCGGCAGGTTCTCCAGGCCCGTCACCTCGGTGCGAATGCCCAGGATCACGCGGGCGCTGCTGATGCACAGCGACAGCCAGGCGGCGGCGATGCGGTACAGCCAGGCCGCCCGCAGCCCGAGCAGCGCGCCGAGCAGGATGGCCAGCGCGTAGGGCACCACGGTCAGGCCCATCCACAGCAGGTGAATGACGGAGCGGATCGCGGCCACGGGGTGGGTCTTTCTGCGCACGGGCGCCATCAAATCATGCGCTGTCGGGCCATCGGTCCAACGGACAGGGCAACACTGAAGCCGGCACCGGGTGCAGCGGGCGCCGCAAGCAGCAGGCGGTCGACGAAATCGCCCAGGCTGGCATGCACCTGCGTGCCTGGCGCCAGCCCTGCGGGCACAGGCCCGCCCGGCACCAGAGCGGCCGAGTGGCCGGTGCACACCAGGTGCAGTTGCGCGCCCAGCGCCGCGCCGGCCTGCAAATGGGCCGCGCAGTTGCCCACCACCTGCACGTCGTGCGGCTCGACGCCATAGCGCTCGCAGATCTGTTCGAGCAAACCGGGCGCGGGTTTGCGGCAGTTGCAGTCTTCATCGAGCGCGTGCGGGCAGTAGAACACCGCGTCGATGCGCCCGCCCAGCGCCGCCTGCTGCCGGTGCATCTTGGCGTGGATGGCATGCAGCGCCACCACGTCGAACAGGCCCCGGCCCAGCCCCGGCTGGTTGGTCGCCACCACCACATGCCAGCCCGCATGGTTGAGCCGCGCAATGGCTTCGAGCGCGCCCGGCACGGCCGTCCACTCGTCGGCCGAGGTGATGTAGTCATCCCCGAGCGGGTTCAGGGTGCCGTCGCGGTCCAGGATGGCCAGTTTCATGGTGTGCTTTTAGTGTCCGTGTGTCACGGCCGCCAGCCTATCAGTTTTCCACGCCGGATGAAGCGGACCCGGCCCACGCCAGGGTCGCCGCCTCGAAGGGCCAAAGCCACGGGCTGCCACCCCGGGGCGGGCGCCGCAGACGAGATGGGGGGCGCTTCACGCCATCGCCGGGGTCATGCCGCCAGCCGCGACAGATCGGCCACGCGGTTCATGGCCTGGTGCAGGCTCTTGAGCAGGCCCAGGCGGTTCAGGCGCAGGTCCATCTGCTCGACGTTGACCAGCACATCGTCGAAGAACGCATCCACCGGCGCGCGCAGCACGGCCAGGGTTTGCAGGCTGAGGCTGTAGTCGCCGGCGTCGAACTGCGCATCCGCCTCGGGCACGAAGCGCTGCAATGCGGCGTACAGGTCTTGCTCGGCCTGCTCCCGCAACAACCCGGGGTTGACATGCGGGTCGACGGCATCGGCCTTTTTCAGGATGTTGGCCACGCGCTTGTTGGCGGCGGCCAGCGCGGGGCTTTCGGGCAACGCGGCAAAGGCGCGCACGGCGGCGAGCCGCTTTTCCACCAGCGCCAGGCGCTGCGGGCGCTGTGCCAGCACGGCATCGACTTCCCGGGCGCCATAGCCCTGCTCGCGCAGGCTGCCGGCCAGGCGCTCGTAGATGAAGTCGGTCAGCGCGGACAGGTCCTGGCCGATCTTGTCGCCAAACACGGACCAGGCGCCGGCCAGCAGCGCATGCAGTTCCAGCGGCACCTCCTTTTCGACCAACATGCGGATCAGGCCCAGTGCATGGCGGCGCAGCGCAAACGGATCGCGCTCGCCGGTGGGCAGGTTGCCGGTGCCGAACATGCCCACCAGGGTTTCGAGCTTGTCGGCCAGCGCCAGCACCACGCCGACCCGGTTGCGCGGCAGGCTGTCGCCGGCAAAACGGGGCTTGTAATGGTCTTCGATGGCGTCGGCAATCACCTCGCCCAGGCCGTCGTTGAGCGCGTAGTAGCGGCCCATCGTGCCTTGCAATTCGGGAAACTCGCCCACCATGCCGGTCACCAGGTCGGCCTTGGCCAGCAGCGCGGCCTGGTCGGCCTGCTGCGCCAGCGCGGCGTCGGCCCATGGCCCGGCCGTGGTTTCGGCCATGGTCCTGGCAATCAGCGCCGCGATCGCGCGCACGCGCTGCACGCGCTCGGCCTGCGTGCCCAACTGGTGGTGGTAGACCACCTTGCAGAGCGCATCGACGCGCGCGGCCAGCGGTTTCCTGCGGTCCTGGTCGAAGAAGAACTGGGCATCGGCCAGCCGTGGGCGCACCACGCGCTGGTTGCCATCGATCACCCAATGGGGGTCTTCGGGGCTGATGTTGCTGACCACCAGGAACTGGTGCGTCAGCCGGCCTGCGGCATCGAGCAGCGGGAAGTATTTCTGGTGCGCCTTCATCGTCAGGATCAGGCATTCCTGCGGGATGTCGAGAAAGCGGGACTCGAACTCGCAGACCAGCACCCGGGGGCGCTCGACCAGCCCCGTCACCTCGTCGAGCAGCGCCTGGTCTTCGATCACGCGCACGGCGCGGCCCAGGCTGGCGGCCGCTGCGGCCAACTGGTGCGCAATCTCGGCCCTGCGCTCGGCAAAACTGGCGATCACGGCACCGTCGCTGCGCAGCGTGGCGGCATAGCCGTCGGCATCGGACAGCAGCACCGGCGACACCACGGCCTCGAAGCGATGGCCCTGCGTGCAGTTGCCTGCGGTCAGGCCCAGCGCCTTTACCGGCACCACGGTGCTGCCGTGCAGCGCCACCAGGCCCTGCGCGGGGCGCACGAAGTTCACGCTGCTCCAGCCGGGCAGCGCGCAGTCGGTCTCGAGCTGGTAGCTCATCACCTTCGGGATGGGCAGCTTGGCAATGGCCTCGTCGAGCGCCTGCTGCAGGCCCGCCGCGAGCGTGGCGCCGGGCACGATGCGGTCGTAGAACAGCGCCTGGCCCTTGCCGTCCTGCGCGCGCCGCAGCGCAGCCACGGCGGCGGCCGGGTCGCAGATATCGGCCCCCAGCGCCTGCAGTTTCTTGAGCAGCGCCGGACTGGGCTGGCCAGCGGCATCCAGCCCCACGGCGACGGGCATCAGCTTTTGCTGCACCGCCCGGTCGGGCGCCCGCTCGGCCACGGCGCTGACATGGGCGGCCAGGCGGCGCGGCGAGGCATAAGGCGTCACCACCGACGCCGTGCTGGCCAGGCCCAGGGCCAGCAACTGCTCGCCGAGCACGGCGGCGAAAGCCTCGCCCAATTTTTGCAGCGCCTTCGGGGGCAGTTCCTGCACCAGCAGTTCGACCAGAAGATTGCGGCTCGTCATTTTTCAGAGGCTCCGATCAAGCGACCTTGCTGGCCATTTGTCATTTGTATTTGTTCCACCCAGGCACGCGGCGCCATCGGAAAGCCCAGGCGCTCGCGGCTCTCGTAGTAGCTTTGCGCCACGGCGCGGGCCAGGTTGCGGATGCGCGCGACGTAAGCGGCCCGCTCGGTCACGCTGATGGCGCCGCGCGCGTCGAGCAGGTTGAAGCTGTGCGCAGCCTTGAGCACCTGCTCGTAGGCCGGCAGGGCCAGTTGCTGCCCGATCAGGTGCCGGGCCTGCTTTTCATGCGCGCCAAAGGCGGTGAACAAAAAGTCCGCATCGCTGTGCTCGAAGTTGTAGCGCGACTGCTCGACCTCGTTTTGCAGGTACACATCGCCATAGCTGAGCCGGGCGTCGCCTTCGGTCCAGGTCAGGTCGTAGACCCGGTCCACGCCCTGCAAGTACATCGCCAGACGCTCCAGGCCATAGGTGATCTCACCGGTGACGGGCCGGCAATCGATGCCGCCGACCTGCTGGAAATAGGTCAGTTGCGTCACCTCCATGCCGTTGAGCCAGACCTCCCAGCCCAGACCCCAGGCGCCCAGCGTGGGGTTCTCCCAATCGTCTTCGACAAAGCGGATGTCGTTGCGCTGCAAATCCAGGCCCAGCGCCTGCAGCGAGCCCAGGTACAGATCCAGAATGCCAGCGGGTGCGGGCTTCAAGACCACCTGGAACTGGTAGTAATGCTGCAAGCGGTTCGGATTTTCGCCATGGCGCCCGTCCTTGGGCCGGCGGCTCGGCTGCACATAGGCGGCCTTCCAAGGCTCCGGCCCAATGGCGCGCAGAAAGGTCGCGGTGTGCGAGGTGCCTGCGCCCACCTCCATGTCATAAGGCTGCAAAAGCGCGCAGCCCTGTGCGTCCCAGTAGGACTGCAACTGCAAAATGATCTGCTGGAATGTCAACATGGCATCGGTGGCGCCGACCCGCCAGGGCCGGGCAAGCAAGGGGGAAGGAAGGCGGACTTTGCGTGCCCGCCGTCGAACAGGCAACGGATGACGGGTGTCCCGGGCGCACGCCAGCCGATGATTTTACGGTGCAGCGGCAGGCGCCCCGCAAAGAGCACACCGCCCGGCCGCTGCATGAAAAACCGGCGCCGGGCCACCCGCAGTCGCACCGGGAACGAGGAAACCCAAGGAGCCGCCCTCAGGGGGACTCGGCCAGCACGATCCGAACGCTATCGGTTCCGGGGGCACCGAACTCGACGACCCAGGCCTGTTGGATCGATGCCTGTTTCGGTCTCTCGGGCACACGCGGTGACTCGCCAGGTTGGAATTGCGACCCAAATTTGACGTGCTTCCAAAGCACTCTTTTCAAGAACTCCGTTTCCATGTTGATCCGCTTCCTTGCAATGACAAGGCGTTCCTTTTGGTCGATCACAGTTTTCTCGTTGAACGGGTTGACCGCGTGCAAATGCTGACCCGCTGTGTCGAGAATATTTTTGAACCGATCACGCAACTCTTTTGCAGTGCAACCCCCCTCGCCTTCCTCGAAGTGCGTGGTTCCATCCGCCTGAGACACGGTGGCGCCCAGTGGCTTCGGCAGGCAACGGAGGCTGATCTCTGGCAAGTGATTGAGTATCTTGCCCGGCTTTCTGTCACATCGGTAGTCAACGCTCTGATCTTGGCGGAACGCAGCGTACCGTTCTTTATCGGCAGCGATCGCTGAGTACGTCACGAGCTCAACGATCTGACGCAACTGCAGCCACATGAATTCATCGTCAAACTCGGCCGTCAAGGTTATTGGCTCCTTGGCGCCCAGTATTCGATCAATCGCTCTGAATCGACGCTTTACCTCAACCATGTGACTATGGTACAGGCGGTACGGGACGAGATTCATAGCGACCTACATCCAGGTAACAGCGCAACGATGACCAGGCTACGGAACTTTTCGACCCGGGTGCTCAACGCATTCACGGCGACCGTGTCTGCCTGCATTACCGGTGGTTTAGTCCGTGATTTTTGGTGTTTCATCTGATACTTTCATGAATCCAGCCATGTATATCGCAAGAATCGGCATTATCACCAAAATCAGACAATCGGCCACTCGATTTCTGACTTCTGAACTCTCATTTTGTGATTTTTCATTGAAGCGGTTAATGACTTTTTTGCGCATCGGTATCTCCATCTGATTTGATATTTTTTGGCGCTTGACGGGCAAGTCGAGTCAGTGGTTCGGTATTTTTCATCTGCACTGCATTGATCTGGTTGTCAATTCGCATTTAATGATCGAAATCCACTCCCGACTCACGCGCCGCAGTTCGTCAAGCTGTGCCACCGATGTCACCGGCCCGAAGCGGGGCCCGTGTCAAGCGCAATAGATGACGCAAGGTGGGGCCGCTCGACGAAATCAACACCCATGCGTCCCACGCGCCCACTGCACGGCCTGATCGACATCCGGCGATACAGCAAGGTTCCAGCGCACGGTGTATTCATGCAAGCCCTGCCTACGCGCCGTGCGGCGCGGCGGGTTCCCAGCGGCGCAGCACCAGGCTGGCGTTGGTGCCGCCAAAACCGAAGCTGTTGGACAGCGCCGTGCGGATCGGCGCGTCGCGCGTGGCGCGCACCAGGGGCATGCCCTCGGCTTCGGGTTCCAGCGTTTCGATGTTGGCCGATCCGGCGATGAAGCCCTGGCGCAGCATCAGCAGGCAGTAGATGGCCTCTTGCACGCCGGTGGCTCCGAGCGAGTGGCCGGTCAGCGACTTGGTTGACGAAAACGGCGGTATCGCCGCGCCAAACACGGTGCGGATGGCGCGCAACTCGGGCACATCGCCGACGGGGGTGGAGGTGCCGTGGGTGTTGATGTAGTCGATCGGCTCTTGGACCGTGGCGATGGCCTGGCGCATGCAGGCCACGGCGCCGTCGCCCGATGGGGCCACCATGTCGGCGCCGTCGGAGGTGGCGCCAAAGCCGATCAACTCGCCCAGGATGGTGGCGCCGCGCGCCTGGGCATGCTCCAGGCTTTCGAGCACCACGGCGCCGCCGCCGCCCGAGAGCACGAAGCCGTCGCGCCGGGCGTCGTAGGCGCGCGATGCCTTCTCGGGCGTGGCGTTGTAGGCGCTGGACATCGCGCCCATGGCGTCGAACAGCAGGCCCATGCCCCAGGTGACTTCCTCGCCGCCGCCGGCAAACATCACGTCCTGCATGCCCCAGGCAATCTGCTGGGCCGCCGCGCCTATGCAATGCGCCGAGGTGCTGCAGGCCGAGGTGATGGAGTAGTTGATGCCCTTGATGCCGAAGTGGGTCGACAGGCAGGCCGACACCGTCGAGCCCATGCAGCGCGTGACCTGGTACGGCCCGACGCGGCGGATGCCCTTGCTGCGCAGGATGTCGGCGGCCTCGATCTGGTTGGCCGGCGAGCCGCCGCCCGAGCCCATGATCAGGCCGGTGCGCGGGTGCGACACCTGCCCGGGGGCCAGGCCCGATTCGGCCACCGCGCGGGCCAGCGCAATATGCGCGTAGGCCGCTGCATCGCCCATGAAGCGCAGTTGCTTGCGGTCGATCTGCGCTTCCAGGTCGATCTGCGGCACGCCCGCCACCTGGCTGCGCATGCCCAACTCGCTGAACTGGGGCATGGCGCGGATGCCCGAGCGGCCAGCACGCAGCGACTGCGTGACCGTGGCCATGTCGTTGCCTATGCACGAGACGATGCCCGTGCCGGTGATCACCACACGTTTCATGCTGCGGCTCCTTGTGCTGCGCCGTCTGACCCATGTTTGAACAGGCCCACACGCAGGTCGCTGGCCAGATAGATTTCCTTGCCATCGGCCAGCAGGCGGGCATCGCCAATGGCCATCACCAATTTGCGCCGGATGACGCGCTTGATGTCGATGTCGTAGCTCAGCCGCTGCACGCCGGGGCCTACCTCGCCGGTGAACTTGACCTCGCCCGCCCCCAGCGCGCGGCCGCGACCGGGCAGTTGCAGCCAGGTCAGGTAAAAGCCGATCAACTGCCACATGGCGTCAAGCCCCAGGCAGCCGGGCATCACCGGGTCGCCCTGAAAATGGCAGGCAAAAAACCACAGGTCAGGGCGCAGATCGAGCTCGGCACGGATCTTTCCCAGCCCGTGCGCGCCACCATCGCTGTCGATATGCGTGATGCGGTCGAACATCAGCATCGGCGGCAACGGCAGACGCCCGCTGTCGGCGCCGAACAATCGGCCCTCGCCCGAGGCGATCAGTTGCTCGTAGGAAAAGGAATCTGCCATTTTCAGTTGTGCTCCAAAGCAGCGGTGGCCCCGCCGCAAATCATCGTGGCCGCGCCCCGCCCGCGCAGGCGGGGCTCCATTATCAAGGCATGGCGCGGGCCACGGCCGGTGCCGGCCCGCCGGGCGCCGCCGCCACGGCGCAAGGGCTGATCCCGATCAAGCGCCACGCGCCCTGCGCATCCGCTGCGCGCGCATGGCCCAGGCCAGTGCCAGCGCCGCCAACGCCCACAGCGGCCACAGGCCCCAGCGGGCGACCCACCAGGCGTAGGGCGTGATCGCCCAGCCGCTGTGCGCATCCAGCCCCCGGCCATGCACCTGGCCCCGGAGCACGCCACGGGTGTGGCGCGCCAACTGGTGCGTCACCTGGCCCCGGTGGTCGATGATCGCCGTGGCCCCGGTGTTGGTGGCGCGCACCATCGGGCGCTCGAATTCCAGCGCCCGCATGCGGCTGATCTGCAAATGCTGGTCGATGGCGATGGTGTTGCCAAACCAGCCGATGTTGCTCAGGTTGACGAACACCGTCGGCGCCTGCGCGGGGTCGATGAAGCGGGCGCCCAACTCTTCGCCGAACAGGTCTTCATAGCAGATGTTCGGCGCAAGGCGCTGGCCGGCCCAGGCGAACGAAGCCTGGCCCACCCCTGCCCGGTTGAAGTTGCCGAGCGGTATCTGCATCCGTGCCGTGAACCATTTGAAAAATGGCGGGACGAACTCGCCGAACGGCACCAGGTGGTGCTTGTCGTAACGGTAAGGCATCGCCCCGGTCGCGGGGCTCAGACCCAGCACCGAGTTGGTATAGCCCGTGGCCTGGTCGCCCCAGGGGATGCCGAGCAACGCGGCCTGCGGGCCTTGGGCGTAGTGCCGTGCCAAGCCTTCGAGGTAGCCGGGCATGAGTTGCTGCGGCAGCAGCGGTAGCGCGGTTTCTGGCGCCACCACCAGTTGCGCCCGGGCCGTGCGCAGCGCCTGCCCGTACCACTGGAGCGCCAGCGCCACGCCGCTGCCCGGGCGGAATTTCTCATCCTGCGCGATATTGCCTTGCAGCAGTTCGACGCTCAAGGTCGGGTCCCGACGCCAGGGCGGCGGTGTGTCGCACAGATCGATCGCGCAAGTGCGCTGCACGGCGGCCAGCGCCAGCGCCGCAGCACCGGCCAACAGCAGCAGCCACATCGGCCAATGGCGCAGATCCGCGCGCCGCCATTGCACGCACAGCAGCGCCAGCAGCGCCGCCACGGCACCGATGCCGTACACGCCGACATAGCGCGCCAGCACCCGCAACGGGCCATCGGCATGCGCATATCCGCCGGCCCCCCAGGGGAAGCCTGTCCACAGGCTGCCCCGCGCCAGTTCTGCCAGCAGCCAACAGGCGCCGAAAAGCAGGGCTGCCCCGGCTCTGTGGAGCGGCGCCAACCGGCAAAACAGCCCCATTGCGGCCGCGTAGTAGCTGGCCAAAAAAGCCGCCAGCACCAGCACCGCCGCCGCTGCCAGCGGCGCGGGCAGAGCGCCATAGCGGTGCATGGAGATGAACAGCCACCAGAACGTGCTGGCCAGCCAGGCGGTGGCAAATACGCCGCCGATCAGCGCCGCCCGGTGCCATGCAACGGCCCGATCGGCCCCGGGTCGCAGCAACCACGCCAGCATGGCCATGGATGCCAGTTGCAACCACCACAGCGGCTCGCCGCCCCAGGGCCAGGCCAGCGAGGCGGCCTGCGCCAGCCCCGCGACCAGGGCCCACGGCAACTGCCAGGCCAACGACGGACAGGCCCGTGCCATCAGTCGCCGGCGCCGGTCTCTTCGACCCGGGACACTTTGAACCACCGCACCGCACCGCCCTTGGCGTGCAGCACGACGAAGTGCAGGCCAGCGAGTTGCAACTGATCGCCCCGCGTGGGCACATGGCCGATTTGATGGGCGATCAGGCCGCCAATGGTGTCAAAGCGCGCGTCCGGGTCGCTGCCCAGGATGTTGACGGCAAAAGCCTGCGCCACGCGCTCGATCGGCGTGTCGCCGCTGACACGGTAGCTGTGGTCGGCCAGGCTGAAGATGTCGCCCTCGTCTTCGGGGATGTCGAACTCGTCCTCGATCTCGCCCACGATCTGCTCGAGCACATCCTCGATGGTGATCAGTCCGGCCACACGGCCAAACTCGTCGATGACGATGGCCAGGTGGTTGCGGTTGCTCCTGAATTCGCGCAGCAAATCGTTCAGCCTCTTGCTCTCGGGCACGAACCAGGTCGGCCGCAGCAGCGCACGGATGTTCAGTTCCGGAGCCCGTTGCAGCTTGAGCAGATCCTTGGCCAGCAGGATGCCGATGATGTTCTCGCGCGCCCCCTGGTACACCGGAAACCGCGAATGCGCGGTGCCGATGACCTGTTCCAGCAGCGCATCGGGCGACGCATCGATGTGGATCAGGTCCATGCGGGGCGCCGCCACCATCACATCACCGGCCGTCATGTCGTCCATGCGGATGACGCGCTCGATCATCACGCGCGCGTCGGCACCAATGACCTGGTTGTTTTCAGCCTCGGCCAGGGTGGCGCTGAGTTCCTCCATGGAATCCGGCCCGGGATGGATGAACTCGACCACTTTCTGCAAGAAACTGCGCTTGCCCTCCCTCTCGGGCCAGCGCGCGGGATGCGGGTCAGACACTTCGTGTGTGCGTGCACTGCATGCAATGAGTGGGACAGGCCATCAGGATAACGGATTGTGCTGGCCGCCGGCCGGCGCGCCGGCGCGCACGGCGGCCTGGAACGCATCCGTGGACGGTGTTTGCGTCCAGCGGTATCTAAGCGATGTCGTCGAAGTCGTCGTACCCGGCAAGACCTGCTTTCCACCGGGCCTCGAAAAACCCCGCCTTCTGCCATTTTTTTCCAGTGTGTTCAATATGCTGGCGCGAGCAAAGCAGTCATCACTCACAGGGCCTGCGTAACGGCCCGCAAAAACTGTTGCGTGCGCTCGTGCTGTGGCGCGGAGAAGAATTGCTGCGGCGCTGCCTGCTCGATGACCTTGCCTTGCGAGAAGAAGCACACGCGATCGGCAAACTCCTTCGCAAAACCCATCTGGTGCGTGACCATCAGCATGGTCAGGTTGTGCTCGCTGCCGAGCTTGCGGATGACGTTCAACACTTCGCCGCACAATTCGGGGTCGAGCGCAGAAGTCACTTCGTCAAAGAGCATGATTTTCGGACGCATGGCGAGTGCGCGCGCGATGGCTACGCGCTGCTGCTGGCCACCCGACAACTGTGACGGGTAGTGATGGCATTTGTCGGCCAGACCAACCATGGAAAGAAGCTCGCGGCCGCGCTCGCTGGCCTCCTTCTTCGACATGCCAAGCACGCGCAATGGCGCTTCTATCGTGTTCTCGATGGCGGTCATGTGCGCAAACAGGTTGAAGCTCTGGAACACCATGCCGATCTTGCTGCGCACCTGCCGCACATGGCGTTTGGAAGCTGTGACGAGCTCGCCGCTGCGCCACATGTGCGTGAGCGGTTCGCCGTCCACTTCGATCACGCCATCGGTGAGCGGGTCTAACGTCATCAGCACGCGCAGCAAGGTGGATTTGCCCGAGCCGCTCGGCCCGATGATCGCAAGTTTCTCGTTGCGGGCGACATCGAGATGGAGTGCATCGATCACGGTGAGCGCGCCATAGCGCTTGGTGGCGCCCTTGAAGCGCACCATCGGGGTGGCTGACGCATCTGGTGCAGGCTCTGGTTGCATTTGCTTCTCCCGGTGTTCCATCAGCGTGCCGCGTCGCGGCCCGGATGGGTGCTGCGCGACGATGGCGGACCCGTGTTCATGGCAGCCTCACGCGGTGTTCGAGCTGGCGCAGGCAGGAGGCGCATGTCACGCTGATCAACAGAAAGAATAGTCCGGCCAGCGTGATCGGTTCGAGAAAGCGGAAGGTCTCGGAGCCGATGTTCTTCGCCTGCTGCATCAGTTCGACCACGGTGATGGCGGAGAGCACCGGCGTGTCCTTGAACATCGCCACGAAGTAGTTGCCAAGCGCGGGGAGAATGGGGCGGATGGCCTGCGGCAAGATGATGCCGCTATAGGTGCGCCACGGCGAGAGCGACAGCGCGCAGGCGGCTTCCCATTGCCCGCGCGCCACGCCATTCAAGCCGGCGCGATAGACCTCCGACACGTAACAGGCGTAATGCACGGCGATGCCGAGCGTGCCTGCGGTGAGCGCCGACATCGTGATGCCATACAGTGGCGCGACGTAGAACAGCATATACACCTGAATCAACAGCGGCGTGCTGCGGATGAATTCGATGAAAAATGCGGTCGGCTTCGCGATGAATCGGGTCTCGCTGCGCCGCATGATGGCGAGCATCAGGCCCAGCACGAGCGCGATGGCAAAGCCGGCCAGGGTGATGCCGATGGTGTGCACCGATGCGCGCAACAGTTCCGGCAGGATGCGCAGCGCGTACTGCATGTCGAAGAAGTGCGTCGTCATTTGCCGGGGGCGGCGCCGTGGCCGCTGATGTGTTTGCCCAGGCGCCGCTCGACGTGGCGCATGGCATACGAGATGGTCTGCGCCAGCACGAAGTAGATCACCAGCGTCAGCGAGAAGATTTCGGCGGTCCTGAAGGTGGATTCGTCGAGCTGGCGCGCGCGGAAGGTGAGGTCAGAGAGCGTGATCAGCGAGACTAACGAGGTGCCCTTGAGCAATTCGATCATCAGGTTGGTCGCCGGCGGCAGCGCGTTGAGAAGCGCCTGCGGCAGCACGATGCGGCGCATGCGTGTGGCGGCGCTCATATTGAGTGCGAGCGCTGCTTCGTATTGCCCATTCGGCACCGAGTGCAGCGCGCCGCGCAGAAGTTCCGAGCCATATGCCCCGTAGTGCAGCCCCAGGCCGACGATGGCGACGGTAAAGGGCGTCAGTTCAATATTGAAGGGCGCCAGCGGCAGCACAAAGAAGAACCAGAACAACTGCACCAGCAGGGAAGTGCCGCGGAACACCTCGACATAAATATTGCCGGTCCAGCGCACCACGCGCAGCGGCGCAGTGCGCAGCGCAGTGGCGAGGCCCGCCATCACAATCGCCAGCAGGATGCTGTAGAGGGCGATCTCGATGGTGACGAGGGTGCCCTTCATCAACAGGGGCATGAGTTCACGCATGGCTATTCCTGTCCTGGCTCGAACGGCGGGAGGCGGCGCGTTGGGGAAGGTGTTTTTACCTCAGCCGCCGCAAAGTTCTCCGCTCTTTTTCGCCGACAGATTGCTCTTGTCGAAGCCGAACGGAGCAACCGTCTTCAGATGATCGTCGGTGCCGAGCCAGGCGTGCAGCACCTCGTTGACGGCATCGCGCAGGTCGGCATCTTCGGGGCGGAACGCAAGCGCGCCGTAGCCGGTGTGTTTGGGGTCGTCGATAAAATCGTCGAGGGCTTCGAGTTGCGCGCCGCCTTTTGCCGCGAGGCTCTTCATCGTCAGCGCGGTGCCGACTGCGGCATCGGCGCGGCGTGTGCGCACGGCCTGCAATTGCGCGGTGGTGTCGGGCACCTGCAAAATCTGCCCATCCTTGATGCCGGCCTTGCGCGCATAGCCGAGTTCTGCCGTGCCGGCCATCACGGCAAGTTTGACGTTGGCCTGTCTGGCGATATCGGCATAGCTCTTGAGACCCTTCGGGTTGCCCTTCAATACCAGCAGCGTGTCGGCGATCTGGTATTGCGGATCGGCGAAAGCGACCTGCTTGCAGCGCCCAGGCGTGACATACATGCCCGCTGCGATCACGTCGAAGCGTCCGGCGCGCAAGCCGGGAATGAGCGCGCCCCATTCGGTCAACACGGCATCCACTTTTTTCACCCCCAGTCTGGCGAAGACTTTCCGGGCGATTTCGGGCGATTCGCCAGTGACGACGCCGTCCGGTGTCGTGTAGGCGAAGGGATTTTCGTTGGCATAGCCGATGCGCACCTCGCTGGTGCGCACGATGCGCTGCAAGGTGGTTTCAGCGCTTGCGGCGGAGACTTGCAGCAGCCCCGCTACCATGATGCAAAGTATTCCGAGCATTCCATGCTTGAACTTCATGTCTGGTCTCCTTTGTTTGGCAGCCTGGGCAAAACGGGACATGTGCCCGATTCGAGAGCGCCACGAAACGTAGCATACAGGCCATATAATTTGCTTCTGATTGGACTAGGACAATGTTTTCAAACTGCCGTTTGCGACACTAGGCAAGAGCGGAACCGAAAATGAACCAGCGGTGGCGTGAGGCGGTGCAAACGGGGCAGGGAGTCCAGTCGAAGTACAAGCAACTGGTGAAGGCGATTGCCAGCGATATCGAGAGCGCGGCGCTGCCTTCCGGCATGCGCCTGCCGCCGCAGCGCGAAGTTGCCGCCGACCTGAAAATCAGCGTCCAGACCGTCACCAATGCCTATAAGGAACTGGAGCGGCACGGCCTGATCCGCTGCGAGGTCGGGCGCGGGAGTTTTGTCTCTGCGCGTGTCACCGAGGCGATGTCGAGCTATATGCTGGACAAGGATGAGCGCTCGGTGGTTGATTTTTCGATTGCGCGCATCGTCCATACGCGGGAACACGATGCGATGTGGCGCAAGGTCTGCGCGAGTTTCTCGACCATCGAGGAGCAGCCCTGGATTCGCGCCTGTCGGCCTATCGCCGGTTTCGAGCACCACCGGCAGGCGGGCGTGGCCTGGCTCGCCGCGCTCAACATGCCGGCCAGGGCAGACACCCTGCTGGTCACGAATGGCGCGGCGCACGGCATTTTTCTGGCGCTGGCGTCCGTCGTCGGTCCTGGCGATACGGTGCTGTGCGAGAGCCTGACAGACCACGGCGTGATCGGCCTGGCCAATGTGCTCGGCTTTACGCTCAAGGGCCTCGACATCGACGAGCATGGCATCCGTCCCGATCACTTCGAGGAAATCTGCAACAGCGAACGTGTCAGCGCACTGGTCTGCACCCCCACCTTGAACAACCCCACGGTGGCATTGATGCCCGACTCGCGGCGCCGCGCCATTGCGCGCATTGCCGAACGCTATGGCGTGAACGTGATCGAGGACGATGTTCATGGCGCGCTGCCGGCCAAGGCGCAAACGCCCATCGCAAGCCTGATCCCGGAGCTTGCGTTTTACTGCACGAGCATGACGAAATCGGTGCTGAGCGGGCTGCGCACCGGCTATCTGGCCATGCCGCGGCGCCTCGCGCTGCGCGCCGAGAGCATATTGCGCGTGAGCAGTTGGATGGCCTCTGCGCCGATGGCGGAAATCGCCACCCGCTGGATCATGGATGGCACCGCGCAGCGGCTGGTTGCGATTCAGCGCGAGCGGCTGGCGGCGCGGCAGACCGTGGTGCGCGAAGTGCTCGGCGCCTATGTGCTGGGCGGCCATCCCCATGCGCTATCCGTCTGGCTGCGCGTGCCCGACAACTGGCAGGTCGATCTCATCACACGCGAACTGCGCAGGCGCCGCATCGCGCTCACCTTGCCCGACCCGTTCGTCGTGCATGGCGCCCGCAAGCCCAAGGCAGTGCGCCTGTGCGTGGGCGCGGAGATCAGCGACAGCAGTTTCAAGGCGGCGGTCGAAACGATTCGGGAAGTGTTCGAGCAATATCCGCATGTGCACGACTTCAGTTGAAGGAGGAAGAAGGAAACCCGCCTTGCCGCCCGCCATCACGGAGCAGTTTTCAGCCTTCCTTCTTCATTCTTATCGACGTGTCCTAGGACAATCAAAAAAGTGTATTCGGGACAGTAGACTTGCCTGCCCTGGAATTCAAGGCTGTCGCATGTCCACGCTTGCCCATGTTTATCGTGCGCGTCAACGCATCGCAGGGCGCATTTGCCGCACACCGCTGGTGGCGTCGCCGGCGCTGGCGCGCATGGTGGGCGCACCGGTTTATCTCAAGCTGGAAACGGTTCACCCGACCGGCAGTTTCAAACTGCGCGGCGCCACGAATGCCTTGGTCGCGCTGGCGGAGCAGGGCGTCAAGCGTGTCGTGACCGCCTCGACGGGCAACCATGGCCGCGCGCTGGCTTATGCGGCGCGCGCGCTCGGGATGGAGGCGACGGTGTGCCTGTCGGCGCTGGTGCCGCAGAACAAGGTCGATGCCATTGCCGCGCTCGGTGCCCGCGTCGTGATCGTCGGCAACGGGCAGGACGATGCGCAGGCCGAAGCGCTGCGGCTGGCACGCGAACGAGGCGGCGCATGCGTGCCGCCCTTCGATGATCCGCTGGTGATCGCCGGGCAAGCCACCATTGGCCTGGAAATTCTCGAAGCCTTGCCGGATGTCGCCACCATCGTCGTGCCCTTGTCGGGCGGCGGCTTGTTCAGTGGCGTCGCGCTGGCGGCGAAAGGCATACAGCCGCAAGTCCGGATGATCGGCGCCACGATGGAGCGCGGCGCCGCCATGCACGCGAGTCTGGCGGCGGGAAAGCCGGTGTCCGTCGATGAAGTAAAGACGCTGGCCGACTCGCTCGGCGGCGGCATTGGACTCGACAACCGGCATACCTTCATGCTCACGCGAGCGCTCATCGATCGCGTCCTGCTGCTCGATGAAGCCGCCATCGCACGCGGCATCGTGCATGCCTATCGCGAGGAGCGCCTGGTCGTGGAGGGGGCGGCGGCGGTCGGCATGGCGGCGGCGCTGGAGCGCATGCTCAGCGCGGAGCGCGGAGCGCTCGTGATCATTGTCAGTGGCTGCAATATCGATATCGAATTGCATCGCCATCTCATTGGGGCAGCGTGATATGTCATCCATTTCCATTCTCGGCGCGACGCAATTGCGCGCCTTGGTGCCGCTCGATCTCGCCGCCATCGACCAGGTTGAAGCGGCATTCCGCTCGCTGGCAACGGAAGCGGTGGCGATGCCGCCGATTCTGCGCCTCGATATTCCCGAACATGCCGGAGAAGTCGATGTCAAGACCGCCTGTCTGCCGCGCTTTGAAAGTTTTGCGATCAAGGTCAGTTCAGGGTTTTTCAACAACCCGGCGCTTGGGCTTGCCAGTCTGAACGGGCTGATGCTGGTGTTGTCGGCGCGCACCGGCCTGATTGAAGCGGTGCTGCTGGACAACGGTTATCTGACAGCGGTGCGCACGGCGGCGGCAGGCGCGGTTGCGGCGCGCTGGCTGTCAAGGCGCAATGCCAAGCGTGTCGCCGTCATCGGCGCCGGCGAACAGGCAAGATTGCAATTGCAGGCGCTGATGCTGGTGCGGGACATCGAGCACGCAACGGTCTGGGCGCGCAATCCATACCGCGCTGCGCGTTTTGCCGAGGAAGTCCAGGGTGTGCCATGCGCGCTTGCCGATAGCGTGAATCAGGCACTCCGCCACGCCGATATCGTCATCACCAGCACGCCGAGCAGCACACCTCTGGTCGGCGCGGACGACCTGCATCCAGGCTTGCACATCACCGCGATGGGTTCGGATGCACAGCACAAGAACGAACTCGCGCCTGCCGTGTTCAAGGCGGCAAGCTATGTCTGCGACAGCCTGTCGCAGACACGCGTGCTTGGCGAGCTGCATCACGCCATTCATGCGGGCGTGGTTGCCGCCGATGCGCGCTTTGCCGAACTCGGCCAGGTCATTGCAGGGCAGGCCGGCGGTCGCCGCGGCGATGATGAGGTGACGATCTGCGACCTCACTGGCACGGGCGCGCAAGACACCGCCATCGCCGTGCTCGCCCTTGCGCGGGCGCGGCAAGTTGGCGCCGGAAGCATTTTCAACAATATCTGAAGAGGCGAGCATGCCTGAAACGATGCAACACGCCGTGCGCTTGCCGTTCGAGCGCAGCGAGTACCACGCACGCATAGCCAAGACGCGGCAGGCGATGCAAAAAGCCGGAATCGATCTCCTGATCGTCACCGACCCGAGCAATATGACATGGCTGACTGGCTATGACGGCTGGTCGTTCTATGTGCACCAGTGCGTGTTGCTGGCCATGGATGGCGAGCCGCTCTGGTTCGGTCGCGGCCAGGATGCGAACGGGGCGCGCCGCACCGTGTTCATGCAGCACGAGCAGATCGTCGGCTACCCGGACCACTACGTGCAGTCGGCCGAACGCCATCCGATGGACTACCTCGCGCGCGAAGTGATCGAGGCGCGCGGCTGGCAGTCGCGCCACATCGGTGTCGAGATGGACAACTACTACTTCAGCGCGGCGGCCTACGCCTCCTTGCAGCGCAATCTGCCACAGGCGCAGTGGCGCGACGCCACCGCGCTCGTCAACTGGCAGCGCGCATTGAAGTCGCCGCGCGAGATCGAATACATGCGCATCGCTGCGCGCATCGTCGAAAAGATGCATGCGCGCATCGTCGAGCGGATCGAGCCGGGCATGCGCAAGAACGATCTGGTTGCGGACATTTACGCCTGCGGCATTGCCGGCGTGGAGGGCTACGGCGGCGACTATCCGGCGATAGTGCCGCTGCTGCCAACCGGCGCGGCTGCCGCGGCGCCGCACCTGACCTGGGACGACACCCCGTTTACCGCGAATGCCGGCACCTTTTTCGAGATCGCGGGCTGCTTCAAGCGCTACCACTGCCCGCAGTCGCGCACGGTCTATCTGGGACGACCGCCGCCGCACTTCATCGAGGCCGAGCGCGCCGTCGTCGAAGGGATACAAGCAGGGCTGGCCGCCGCCAAACCGGGCAACACCTGCGAAGACATCGCCAACGCCTTCTTTGCCGTGCTGCGCAAGTCGGGCATGGAAAAGAACAGCCGCTGCGGCTACCCCATCGGCGCGAGCTATCCGCCCGACTGGGGCGAGCGCACCATGAGCCTGCGCCCGGGCGATTTGACGGTGCTGCAACCGGGCATGACCTTCCACTTCATGCCGGGGCTGTGGCTTGACGATTGGGGGCTGGAGATTACCGAAAGCATCCTGATTACCGAAACCGGTGTCGAGACCTTCTGCAATACGCCGCGCCGTCTGTTCGTCAAGGAGTAGTGCGCATGCGCTCGTCCCCCATCACGCCGACGGTCGATTTCGACGCCGACGGCGAACAGCACGGCTTTCTCAAACTGCCGCATTCGCACGATGCTTCCGCATGGGGCGCGGTGATGATTCCGATCACCGTGATTCGCCACGGCGAGGGGCCGACGGTCCTGCTCACCGGCGGCAACCATGGCGATGAGTACGAAGGGCCTATCGTGCTGTCGGAACTGGCGGCCACGCTGCGCGCACGCGATGTGCGCGGGCGCGTGATCGTGGTGCCATTCATGAACTACCCGGCGTTTCGCGCAGGCAGCCGCACCTCGCCGATCGATCGCGGCAATCTGAACCGCAGCTTCCCGGGCCGCGCCGACGGCAGCGTCACCGAAAAGATTGCCGACTACTTTCAGCGCCATCTGTTGCCGCTGGCGGACTATGTGCTCGACCTGCACGCGGGCGGGCGCACGCTCGACTTCGTGCCATTCGCCGCGATCCACGTCTTGCCCGATGCCGCGCAGCAGGCGCGGTGCGAAGCGGCCATGCTCGCATTCGGCGCGCCATATTCGATGCGGATGCTGGAAATGGACAGCGTTGGCCTGTTCGATACCGCCGCAGAGGAAGCCGGAAAAGTCTTCGTGTCGACGGAACTCGGCGGTGGCGGCACGGCAACGGCGGCAAGCATCGGGATTGCGCGGCGCGGCGTGCACGGTCTGCTCGCGCATGCCCGGGTGCTGGCAACGCCTGCTCCACACGGTGCGCACGGTGCGCGCCGCACGACGCTGCTCGACATGCCGGACGGCAGGTGCTACACGAGCAGCGAACACGATGGCTTGCTGGAGCTGTGCAAGAACCTCGGCGACGCAGTCGATTGCGGCGACCTGATTGCGCGTGTGCACGACGCCACGCGCACCGGCGTGCCGCCGATCGCGTATCACGCGCACCGCAGCGGCCTGCTGGCAGCGCGGCATTTCCCCGGCCTGGTGAAGATGGGCGACACGATTGCCGTGGTGGCCGATATCGTTGCAGACAGCGTGGCGACAGCGCCGCCATGAAACTCGACCGCTACGACCTTGCGATTTTGCGCATCCTCGCGGGAGATGGCCGCATCACGAAATCGCGCCTGGCCGAAGCGGTCAACCTGTCGATCTCGCCAGCCTGGGAGCGGGTGAAAAAACTGGAGGCGAGCGGAATCATCAGGGGATACCGGGCCGACCTGGACTGGACATTGGTATTCAAGGGCAGCCGCATCGTCGTGGAAGTGACGCTGGCGCGCCATACCGCGCACGACATGCGGCGCTTCGAGGAGCGCGTGATGGCCGCCCCCGAAATCGTTCAATGCCACGCGACGGGCGGCGGCGTGGACTACGTGCTGCACATCGTCTCACGCGATATCGACCACTACCAGCGCTTCATCGATACGCTGCTCATGGACGAGATCGGCATCGAAAAATACTTCACCTACATCGTCACGAAAACCGTCAAGAGCATGCCGCACGAGGTGCCGGAGTGGGCTTGCCAAGGATGAAGGTGGAAGGATGGAGGCGAAAATCCACCCCGCCGCCCGCCAGCGCGGAGCAGTTTTCATCCTTATTGAAATGCCATGTCATCCGGCCTGAAAAACTGCGTGCAACCGGTGCGCGAATCAGAAAAAAACCTGCATCCAGGGCAGCCACAACAAAAATTCCCATGGCGCTGCGGTCTTAAAGTGGGCTGGAGCAGAAGAACAAACCGGAGCCGTTCATGACCCTGGAGCACCCCATACTTTTCAAATCGCTGTGCCATGTCGATGGCCGCTGGGTTCACGGCGGCGCCACCATCGCGGTGCAAAATCCGGCCGATCAAAGCGTGATCGGCCATGTGCCCATGCTCGATGCCACGCAGATCGAAGCCGCCGTCGATGCCGCCGAGCGCGCATTTGGCGCCTGGCGCTGGGTGCCGCAGGAACAGCGCAGCGCGCTGCTCTTGCGCTGGCATGCGCTGATCCTGCGCCATCAGCACGACCTGGCGCACATCCTCGCGCTGGAACAGGGCAAGCCGCTGGCCGAAGCGCGCAGCGAGATCGTGTATGCAGCCAGCTTCGTCGAATGGTTTGCCAACGAGGCCAGGCGGCTCACGGGACGCACCATCCCGACCCATATCGATGGCGCGCAACTCGGCACGGTGCTGGAACCCGTCGGCGTGGCCGCGCTCATCACGCCATGGAATTTCCCGGTGGCGATGATCACGCGCAAGGCCGCCGCCGCCATCGCCGTGGGCTGCACGACCGTCGTCAAGCCGGCGCAGGAGACGCCATTTTCCGCATTCGCGCTGGCACAGCTTGCAAAGGAAGCCGGCTTTCCCGCAGGCGTGTTCAACGTGGTGCTCGGCGAGCCGCAGATGACGATGGAGACACTGGTGCGCGACACCCGGGTGCGCGCCGTGAGCTTCACCGGTTCGACCCGGGTCGGCGGACTCGTTGCACGCGCGGTGGCGGCGTCGGGCATCAAGAAGCTGGCGCTCGAACTCGGCGGCAATGCGCCGTTCATCGTGACCGAAGATGCCGACCTCGATGCTGCCGTGGGCATTGCGCTGGGCGCCAAATTCCAGACATCGGGGCAGGACTGCTGCGCAGCCAATCGCATCCTGGTTGCCGCGCCGCTGTATGAGCGCTTCGTTGCGCAATACAGCCAGGCAGTGGGGCGACTGAAGGTCGGCAGCGCGTTTGCCGCGCAGGTCGAGGTCGGGCCACTCATCCACCAGGCGGCCTTCGATGCGACGGTCGCCCGCGTGGAAGACGCCCGGGCCAAGGGGGCGCGCATCACCGTCGGCGGCAGGCCGCACGCGCTCGGCGGATGGTTTTTCGAACCGACGGTGGTGGCAGATGCCAGGCCGGGCATGCGCATTTACGACGAAGAGAATTTCGCGCCCATCGCGGCCATTTCCTCATTTGCAACCATCGATGAAGTCGTGGCGCTGGCCAACGACACCGAATACGGTCTCGCAGCCTATGTCTGCGCACAGCGCATCGACACGATCTTCCAACTCGTCAGAAGGCTGGACTTCGCCATGGTGTCGGTCAACGGCGTCAAATTCACCGGCGCGGCCATTCCATTCGGCGGCATGAAGGCATCCGGCCTGGGCCGCGAAGGTGGCGCGGAGGGCTTCGCGCCTTTTGTCGAAACCAAATATTTTTGCCTCGGCAATCTGGGGCTGCCACTGACCAATGTCGCAACCTGTTGAGGCTTTCCTGCAATGGCGACAGGTGCTTGTGATGCATGAGAAATCCTGCGCCGGTCGTGATCGATGCAAGGCTCCACCATCTGTGCGCGTTTATGCGCATCTGTGCGCATCTGTGCGCATCTGTGCAATCTGCGGATGACTTCGTTTTATCCGCAGATGACGCAGGCAACACAGATCCCGGCGTTGCCAGGCAACGCCGGGTTTTATAACCCAAGGAGAATGAAATGATCCAACTCGAGCAACTGTTCAAGCAAGACCGCAGCCACTTCATGCACCCGTCCACGCACGCGCGCGACCACGCAAGCGGCGCGCTGCCGGGCAAGATCGTGACGGGCGCAAAGGGCATTCGCATCGAAGACCATCAGGGCAAGAGCTACATCGATGCGTTCGCGGGACTCTATTGCGTCAACATCGGCTATGGCCGCACCGAAGTGGCCGACGCCATCTACCAGCAGGCAAAGAAACTGGCGTACTACCACACCTATGCGGGACATGCGACCGACACCATCATCGAGCTATCGTCGCGCATCATCGACTGGTCGCCGGCGGGCATGAAGAAGGTGTATTACGGCATGTCGGGGTCGGACGCCAACGAGACGCAGATCAAGATCGTCTGGTACTACAACAACGTGCTCGGACGCCGGAACAAGAAAAAGATCATCTCGCGGCACCGCGGCTACCACGGCTCCGGCATCATGACCGGCAGTTTGACCGGCCTGCCGGGCTTCCACCAGCACTTCGACTTGCCGATCGATTGCGTCAAGCACACGATCTGCCCGCACTGGTACCGCCAGGCGCCTGCCGGCATGAGCGAAACGCAGTTCGCCGCGTATTGCGCCGAGGAGTTGGAAAAGCTGATCGCGCGCGAGGGCGCCGACACCATCGCCGCCTTCATCGCCGAGCCGATGATGGGCACGGGCGGCATCATCACACCGCCGCAAGGCTACTGGGCGGCGATTCAACCAGTGTTGAAGCGGCACGACATCCTGCTGATTTCCGACGAGGTGGTGTGCGGCTTCGGGCGTCTGGGCTCGAAGATGGGCGCGCAGCACTACGGCATACAGCCAGACCTGATCACCGCGGCAAAGGGCATGACGAGCGCCTATGCGCCGCTCTCAGCCGTGATCATCGGCGAGCGGGTGTGGGACGTGATCGAGAAAGGCTCGCAGGAATACGGCGCGATGGGCCACGGCTGGACCTATTCCGGCCACCCGATCTGCGCGGCTGCCGCGCTGGCCAACCTCGACATACTCGAACGCGAAAACATCATGCAGAACGCCGGGGAGGTGGGCAGCTACCTGAACGCGCAACTGCACGCCGCATTCGACCAGCACCCGTTGGTCGGTGAAGTGCGCGGCGCAGGCATGCTGGCGGCGCTGGAGTTCATGGCCGAAGGCGACAAGCCCTTCGACGCTGCGCTGAAGGTCGGGCCGCAGGTCGCGGCGGCGGCGCTCGAACGCGGCGTGATCGCGCGCGCCATGCCGCACGGCGACATCCTCGGCTTCGCACCGCCGCTCATCACGACCCGCGCCGAAGTGGACGAGATCATCGGCATCGTGCGCCAGGCCGTCGATGAAGTGGCCAACCGGGTGGTCACGGTTGCCGGCCGAGGTATCGCATAGGCACTTGCATGAATCATGACAGTGCCGGAATCTGCGTTATCGGTGCCATCTGCGACATTGAACGAAGTCATCCGCAGATGATGCGGATGACGCGGATGGCGCGGATTCCCGCAGGTGCAAATGCAGGCTCAGACAGTTTTCTTGCGACCGGGTTCGCTTTCCGCCTCAAGCACACTTTTGATCAAGGGGCGGTTCTTTCGTACCGCAAGAGTGCACATGTAATAACTGATCTTCACCTCCGCGTCCCGCAGCCGGATCGCTTTCGTTCCCGGTATCGCCGTGTACTCAATCGCCGATACGAAGCCTATGCCAAGGCCCTCTGCAATGGCGTGCATGATGGCTTCCCGGCTGTTGAGTTCCATGACGCAATGGATCGGTATGCCTTGCTTGCCACAGGCATGTTCCAGCAACTCGCGGGTCTTGGAGCCGGACTCGCGCATGATGACCGCTTCATGCCGGATCTGTGTCAAGGGGATGGAGGCTTTGCTCGCCCAGGCATGGTCGTCCCGGACCACGGCGACGATGGGATAGGTGCGATAAGGCGCGACATGCAGGCGTTTGTCGGGGTCGACGTAGGCCAAAATGGCGATGTCGATCCTGAAGTCATAGAGCCGAAAAAGCGTTTCCTTTTCCGGGTTGATCGAGATCGCGAACTCGATGCCGGGATGTTTGCGCATCAGGTCGTAAGTCAGGTTCATCACCACCGGCGGAGAAACAGCGCCGATGCGCAACAGGCCGGTTTTTTGCGAGTGCAGGCTTTGCAGCAATTGCACTGCCTCATCTTCCTGGCCAAAAATCCCTTCCGTGATTTCATACAAGCGCCGCCCGGCATCGGTCAATGCGACATGGCGGCCGCTGCGATGCAACAACTCCACCGCAAAGCGGTCTTCCAATGCCTTGACCTGTTCACTGATGGTTGGCTGGCCGATGCGCAGATAAGACGCCGCAGCAGTAAAACTGTGTGTTTTTGCGACGGCGTGAAACGACCGTATCCACTTATGGTACTGGTACATGGAGACCTCACGAGAGCACCTGCCCTTCCACGTTGTCAGGGCAGCCTGACCTTACTTCGCCGCAGCGACACAGACGACACAAACACATGGCGCATCACATCGGCCGAATCGATAGGAACAGCAGAATAATCGATTCGTCCACCTGCATCGGCGCGCTGACAATCGCTTCCACCAAAACGCACAGGCAACGCCGAACGAGTCCCCACGCGTGGCCATGAAAGGAGACCCGCATGACGCAGCGATTCTTTAATCCTGTCGCAACGCATTTCGGTCCGGGCAGCCTGGCAGAACTCCCGCACATCGTTGGTGCTGCCAAGGTGGTGGTGGTGAGTTTTCCCGAAGCGCGTGCCTTGGGTCTGATCCGGAAACTGGAGCAGTTGCTGGGCAATCGACTGGCTTACGTCATCGAGGAGGTGCGTCCGAACCCGGATGTTGCGCAGTTGGCCGGCCTGTACCAGCGCTTCTGGCAAGACGAGCGCGCCTGCGATACCGTGGTGGCCTTGGGCGGCGGCAGTGCCATCGACACCGCCAAGGCTTTGAGCGTTGGAGCCGGAGAGTTCGAAGAACTACTGGCCTTGCTCGAAGACGGCAAGCCCTTTACGCCCCACCGGCTCAAGACGCTCATTGCCATTCCGACGACTGCCGGCACTGGCAGCGAAGTAACGCCCTGGGCCACCATCTGGGACGCGACGAAACACAAAAAATATTCCTTGCATCTGGACTGCACCTGGCCCAAGGCAGCGATTGTCGACCCTGATCTGATGTCGAGTCTGCCGCGGAACATCACCATTTCGACCGGGCTGGATGCGCTGTCGCACGCGCTGGAATCGATCTGGAACGTCAATGCCAATCCGGTCTCCGATGTGTTTGCCATTTCAGCGGCCAAGGACATCATGCATTGCCTGCCCCTGCTGGCCAGGGATCTCGGCAACCAGAGCTTGCGCTCTGCCATGGCGCTGGCAGCGATGAAGGCCGGCCTGGCATTTTCCAATACCAAAACCGCCCTGGCGCATTCCATCTCTTACGAGATGACCCTGCGCCACGGGCTGCCGCATGGCATCGCCTGTTCGTTCACGCTGCCGCTGGTGCTGAAGATGGCATGGGGGGTGACGCCTGAGCGGGATGCGGTATTGCAAAAGGTCTTCGGCAGCGACTGTCAAGCCGCAGTCGGACGTCTGCGCAATTTCTTGCACCAGTTGGACGTGAAAACCGGGTTTTCCGATCATGGCGTTTCCCCGCCTGAAGCGCTGGCAATGGTGCAAGCCGCAATGCAGGGCGCGCGCGGGAAAAATTTCATCGGCGCCCAAACGATCGCTGCCTTGCCATGAGACCTTGCGTTTTCTTTTGGCGGCAGCCGTCCGACGAGCCAGGAAACTGGCGCGCAAGACCCGAACCGTCGAACCGTCTCGCAAGTTGAATCATTTTTGCCTTTCTGGATGGGGGGCCTGAAATCGGCGGGATCGCAGATTACGTCAATAAAAATCACCTTTTCCAACGACAAGCAGAAGGAAGATTTCCGAGCACCGTCACTCGGTCATCCTCCCGAAAGGAGACATGCAATGGGCTATGCACATACGTCGTCAACCACGTTCGTGGCGGGCAGCACAGGCTTTCGTCGGGCGCAATGGCGCATGCTGTTTGCGGCGATGCTTTGCTATCTGTTCTTTTACACCGGCAGACAGACTTTTGGCTTCGCGATTCCCGGTATCCAGAAAGAGTTTGGACTCTCCAAGGAAATGTTGGGCTGGGTCTCCAGCGCCATGCTGTGGGCTTATGCCATTGGCCAGGCCATCAACGGCAATCTGGCAGACAAATACGGCGGTCGACGGATCATGAGTTCAGGCGCAATCCTTTCCTGTTGCGCCAATTGGGTGGTCAGCTTTTCAGGCGGCTTTGCGAGCCTCATTTTTCCATGGGCAGTCAACGGCTACTTTCAGGCGCTGGAATGGGCCTCAGGCAGTCGTTTGCTGGCAAATTGGTGGAGTGTCGGCGAACGCGGAAAGGTCTATGGCTTCTATGTCTTTGCCGCAGGCTGCGCTTCGATACTGTCTTACGTGACGTCCATCGTGGTGCTCGATGTCTTTCATCTCGACTGGCGCTGGATATTTCGCATTCCCGTTCTTCTGATGCTGGCCGGCGGCATCTTCTTCTATCTGGTTGCACGCGAACGGCCGGAAGACATGGACTTCAAGCCCCTGGATACCGGCGTTGCCAATGAAGACGACAAGGGGAATGCCATCCTGGATGATCAAACGGAATCATCATGGACCCGATACCAGGCCGTGCTCAAAAACTGGCGTCTGGACATTGCCGCCCTTGCGCTTGGTTTTCAAAACGCAGCGCGATACGGCTTGATCGTTTGGGTCCCTGTCCATTTTTTCGGATCGAACTGGGCCAAGGCGCCGGACGCATTCATCAACCCGAAATGGATCAGTGTCGCGCTTCCTGTCGGGATGGCCATTGGCGCCTTGAGCAACGGCTGGATCTCGGATAAGTTGTTCGGCTCGAAGCGATACAAGGCGATCATGCTCTATATGGTATTGGGCGCGGCGACGAGCATGTGGATGTTTACGATTCCAGGCCATTCGATCATCGGTGTTGCCGCCCTGTTTCTCTGCGGATTTTTTGTGTACGGCCCGGCGTCATCGTTCTGGGCCTTGTGCCCGGACCTGGTCGGTTCGCGTCGTGCCGGCACCGCCACCGGCATCATGAATTTCTCATCGTATCTGTTTGCCGGCCTCGCTGAACCGCTCATCGGACGCATTCTGGATACGTCTGGGAACACGGCGCTCGTCTTCCCCATCGTTGCCGTGATCTGTGCAATCAGCGCACTGGTCGCCTTGTTTATCAGGCGCTGACCCGGCGCCGTATTTTCAGGAGGATCAGTGCGTCATCCACGGTGGCGGCTGATCCTTGTCCGATGCGTGAAGCGCATCAGGAAGTGATGATGAACGATGCCAGGATCAAACCGGTTGCAACTCGGCATGATGCGCTTTCACCGCTGTCAGCACAATCTCGTCAAACCCGGAGCCGTCTTCCTGTTCGATGCAGGCCAGCAAGGCGCGGCGCATGCGGGGTTCAGAGCGCCGTGGTGCACGGCGACAAGGTGACGCTGGTCGGGTTTGGCATCCTCGAGGCAATCCTTGCGAAGCCTCGCACCGGCCGCCACCCGCGCACCGGGCAAAAGGTGGACATCGGTGAAAAGTGCCCCCGAAGTTCACCCCACAGATCACCGCCGTTGCCGGTGAACAACGCCCGACCCCTAAAAAAACTTTGCGAGGCGAGGTCAAGGTGCCAATTTTCCCTGTATACTGGCCCTGCACCGTAATCCTGCGGTGCATCGTTACGCAACCCAAAATGGGAGTTTGAAAATGAAAAATCGCAAGAAGAATGCCGAATACCTGGGCACACTGCTCGGTTAAGCGCGCACAAGAAAATTCTGCTCTTCCAGATCTCTGGAAGAGCAGAATTTCTATTTGCATAGAGAATGAAAGGGCGCCATGAAGACAATAATCATTGATCCGGCTCGTATTCGTGCATTTGGCAAACCAGTCGAAACGCACTTCATCGTTGTGACGAATCCATCGCTCCGGGACGATATCATCATCAAAAATAGTGGCAGTTATATCGGGTACCAAACGATGTTACTCGAATCCAAGATACCTTTTGTTGAACTACTGGCCAACCAGATACCGAATCGGGCGCACATTCTGGTGATTTCACCTGATGCCTTCTTTCAATCTCCGCCCCAAGACTCTCTTGGCAATCACCGCAAGCTGTTGGCCATGGCGTGCAATTCCACTCCGGCAGACGTCGACGTCATCAATCATTTTCTTCGTGTGCTTGAGGATACCGATCCCGAGAAGCAACAGCAACACGCGAACCATTTCTTTGAACTTGGTGAAAACGCCGCTTTTCTTGAATTTGTTGACGAAAGGAACGGTACACTTGCCCGATTCAACCATCTCGATGACAGCTACCTCTGGAGTGAGCAAGCAGGAACTCTCGGCGACGGCGAACAGCAACTCGCACCATCCGGTGAAATCAGTGTATTGCCTCTAAAAATCCAGGAGTTCGACGAGACTCTGCGCCTCGACTTCAACGGCACGATTGCTCTGAACGGCACACCCATCCTGCACAACGGCACACCGAGCTTTTTACGTGCCGACCAACAGCGCCTTCATCACGCCCTCAGTGGCATCTCTGATACTGCCTTGATAGCAACAGTGGAAAACGGCGTGATCGTCGACCTGAAGGCGGCTTCGCCCACCGGAGATTCCGCAACTGCGATCTTGCAAGCGCTCTTCACCATCGACTCCAGATACCGAATTCTCTGGGAAATTGGCTTCGGCATCAACACCGCGCATCGTATCCTCCCTGGTAACCATGCAATGAACGAAACGTTTGGAAATACTGACGGTGCTATTCACTTTGGCTTGGGACTGACACCATATACCCAATACCATCTCGACATCATCTGCCCCAATACTGTCGTCAAAACCGACACCGGAGAATATCTGATCGGCAAGCGCAAGAGTGCGATGGAGCGTCATCGCGCCGCAGGATGTCCGTGTATCGAGTGACCAGGAGACCATATGAAATCTGCCTTCATCCGCATCTTGCCGGTCGGGCTTGCGCTATCGCCCATCGGTTTTTTGTTTGGCGTACTGGCTGCGCAAATGAACTGGAGCACGATGGACGTGCTTTTACTCAGCACCATCGGTTTCACCGGCAGCGGCCAGTTCGCCTTTCTCTCGTTCACCCAGCAGGGAATCCAGACCATCGGGTTATTCGTCGTCTTCGTGGTGATCCTCAGCATGAATTTACGCTATATCCCGATGTCCCTTTCGGCGTCGCAACCTCTCGATACCTCCCCCTTTGGCAAGTTCGTCCTGTCCCACTGCCTCGCCGATGAATCTTATGCGACAGAAAAGAAGGACGACGATCTCAAATCCCGAGCAGTCATTCGCATCAGCCTTTTCCTGTTCTGGGTGCTGTCCACCGTCGCTGGTTGCGCGCTCGCCGTTTTCTTGCCGCAATCGATCGGCAACGAACTGGCAGGGTTGACGTTTCCCGTCAACGCGATTCTGTTTGCGCTCAGCCTGATGAATGTGCTCTCTTATATCAGGAACGACATCGTTCAGGCAGCCCGCTGGACGATCACATCCGTCCTGGGGCCGGTCATATCGCTCGCCGTCGCTTTCATTCTCATCAAAACTATTGGCGAACGGTATTTCTGGATACCCAGCATCGTGGCATGTTATTTCATCCTGAGTCGCACCAAAAGGAGCACAGGCAAATGAACCAAGAAGCCTTGATTGGCGCCGCGCTGCTCTTCCTGATAAGCATCGCAGTCCGCATTGTTCCTGCCTTCACCAGAATCAGGCTTTCCGAGCAGCGAAGCGAAGAGATCAAGACCATCCTGCCGATTGCGGTTTTGATCAATCTCATGCTCTATTGTGTGGTCAGCGAAGCCAGCCACCATCAGAGCGCAGCACTGATCGGCTTCGGCGTTCTTGCGGTGCTTGTCTTGCTCAGGCGCGTGAACCTGTTGCTCATGGTGGCACTGGCCTCAGCCGCCTATCTATTCGTGCGCTAGTGTCGCGTCACGGATCAGATGTCGTAGGCTGCGCGCAGCCATCGGAGCGCAGCGCAAGGCGCATCGCTTGCCAATACAGAGCGTATTGGCAAGCGATGCAACGCCGCGATGCGCTTCGATGGCCAGCGCAGACCGACAGATGATCGGTGACGCGACACTGGACACCTTACCGTTCGTCCATACCTGCGTGTCGCAGGTCGCTGCGCATTTCCTGCAGGCGGGCCAAAAAGTCGGAAAACTGCTTGGCCTGCGTTTTGTACTGGTAGTCGAACTCGGCAAACTGCTGCTCGACGATTTCGGCCATGCGCGTGTCCAGGCTCGCCGGCGGGATCTGCAGATAGGCCTCGGACTGCGCGCCATCGCGGCGCACGCTGGCGCCCGCGTTGCGCGCAATCTTGAGCATGGCCTGGTTGTCCGACAACGCATGGATGAACACCATGCGCACGCCCTCATTGCGCGCGTGCATCACGGCCCGCCCGAACAACTGCGTGCCCAGGCCACGGCCACGGGCCGACGGGAGCACCGAAACGCCGAACTCCGCGCAATGCAGATGCTCAGGCTGCCCGGAAAAAGCCAGGTGGGCCATGGCGATCAATTCCAGGCGGTGGTCGTAGATGCCGAAGATCTCGTCGCGCTCGAAATCGAGCTGCTCGACATAGCGGCGCACCTGCTCGTCGCTGGCCGCGTAGCCAAAGCGCAGATAACGGTCCGCAGGTTCGAGCCGTAGCAGATGCCCGGCGATCCGCTCGCGGTGCGAGGGATCCAGGGCGCGGATCGGAGCCATGATGGGCGCTGGCTCCCGGAAGGTGTCTTTGCTGTCGGTCATGCCATGCAATATAAGGGTTTTCCCCAGTCTCCTCCAGCCATCCCCCGTCAGATGGCTGGAAGGACATCCCATCTGGCCGTACAGTACTGGCACACATCAGTGGATTGCCGGAGGCACCATGAACGCAGCATTGCCGCAACCAGCAGCCACGCCCGTCGGCGCCGGCTGGGACAATCCCATGGGCACCGATGGTTTCGAATTCATCGAATTCGCCGCACCCGACCCGCAGGCCATGGGCCGGGTGTTTGTCAGCCTGGGTTTCAGACCCGTGGCGCGCCATCGCCACAAGGCCGTCACGCTGTACCGCCAGGGCCAGATCAACTTCATCATCAACGCCGAGCCCGACAGCTTTGCCCAGCGCTTTGCACGCCAGCACGGCCCCAGTGTCTGCGCCATCGCGTTGCGCGTGCACGATGCCAAGGCCGCTTACGGGCGCGCGCTGGACCTGGGCGCCTGGGGCTATGCGGGCACGGCCGGCCCGGGCGAGTTGAACATCCCGGCGCTCAAGGGCCTGGGCGACAGCCTGATCTACCTGGTCGATCGCTGGCGCGGCAAGAACGGCGCCCAGCCCGGCGACATCGGCGACATCGCCTTTTTCGACGTCGACTTCGAGCCCCTGCCCGGCATCAGCGCCGCCGAAGCCCTGAACCCCAGGGGCCATGGCCTGAGCTATATCGACCACCTGACGCACAACGTGCACCGGGGCCGGATGAACGAATGGGCCGACTTCTACCAGCGGCTGTTCAACTTCCGCGAACTGCGCTACTTCGACATCGAAGGCCAGCTCACCGGCGTCAAGAGCCGGGCCATGACCAGCCCCTGCGGCAAGATCCGCATCCCGATCAATGAAGAGGGCCGGGAAAGAGCCGGCCAGATCCAGGAATATCTGGACAGGTACAAGGGCGAAGGCATACAGCACATCGCCATGGGCGCCGACAACCTCTACCACAGCGTAGACGCGCTGCGCCGCAGCGGCGTGCGCCTGCTCGACACGCTGGACACTTACTACGAGTTGGTGGAGCAACGCATCCCGGGCCATGGCGAGCCGCTGCAAGCCCTCAAGGAGCGCAAGATCCTGATCGACGGCAGCGCCGGCAAACTGCTGCTGCAAATCTTCAGCGAAAACCTGCTCGGCCCGATCTTCTTCGAGTTCATACAGCGCAAGGGCGACGACGGCTTTGGCAACGGCAACTTCAAAGCGCTGTTCGAGAGCATGGAACTCGACCAGATGCGCCGTGGCGTGCTCGGCTAGTGTCGCGTCACCGATCATCTGTCGGTCTGCGCTGGCCATCGAAGCGCAGCGCGGCGTTGCATCGCTTGCCAATACAGCTCGGTATGGGCTGCGCGATGCGCCTTGCGCTGCGCTCCGATGGCTGCGCGCAGCCTACGACATCTGATCCGTGACACGACACCAGGCGCGCCAGACCTGATGCCGGCAGCCACCCGGGGAGCAAACCATGGAACCCGTCGTTTATGGCCAATCCACCCGCCCGCCCCGTGGCGACTATGCGCGCGCCGCAGCCGACTACACCTGCCCACAGAACACGGCCTACAGCGCCGCCGAACATGACCGTTACCGGCGCCTGTACCAGCGCCAGTCGGCACTGGTGCAGGCGTTTGCCTGCGCGGCCTTCATCGAGGCCCTGCCCTGCCTGGGCGCGCAAGAGCGCATTCCCGACTTGCAGCAGATCAACGAGCGCCTGTACCCGGCCACGCGCTGGGAACTGGTCGCCGTGCCGGGGCTGATCCCGGAACTGCCCTTCTTTCGCTTGCTGGCCCGGCGCAAGTTCCCGGTCACGGACTGGATCCGCAGCCCCGGGGAGTTCGACTACATCGTCGAGCCCGACATCTTTCACGACCTGTTCGGCCATGTGCCGCTGCTGTTCGATCCGGTGTTTGCCGACTACGTGCAGCGCTACGGCCAGGGCGGCCTCAAAGCCTGGGAACTGGGGGCCTGCGAACTGCTCAGCCGCCTGTACTGGTACACGATCGAATTCGGTCTGATCCGCCAAGGCAATGGGCTGCGGGCCTATGGCGCGGGCATTCTGAGTTCCGCAGGCGAGTTGCCCTACGCCGTGCAAAGCCCCCAGCCCCAGCGCCTGCCGCTGCAACTGGCGCGCGCCATGCGCACACGCTACCGGATCGACAGCTACCAGCCAACCTACTTCGTGATCGACAGCTTCAGGCAGTTGTTCGACATGACCGCCGCCGACTTCACCCCGATCTACGAGCAACTGCGCGGCCTGCCGGCATGGGCCGCCGACGAGCGCGTGGCCGGCACCTGAGATCACCCAGTCTCATGGATCGCCTGCAAAACATCGAGACCTTCGGCAGGGTTGCGCAGACGCAAAACTTCACCGCAACTGCCCGGCAGTTGCGGATCGCGCGCTCGGTGGTCAGCACACGCATCCAGCAACTGGAGGAATATGTCGGGGCGCCGCTGTTTCACCGCAGCACGCGCGTCGTGCGCTTGACCGAGATGGGGCGCGCGTTCCAGCGCGATGGCAGCGAACTGGTCGCGCGCGCCAACGATGTGGTGGACCAGATGCGCGATGTCCAGGGATCGCCCTCGGGAACGCTGCGCATCCATGCGCTCACCGGACTGGCGCTGGGGCATTTGGCGGCGCTGAAATTGCGCTGGGCGCCCTGGCGGCCGGCCTGATGTCCATCCCGCTGTCCTGAGCAGGGGCTGGCCCTGCTGGCCATCCACGACAACGAGTTGGCGGCCCGCTCACAGGGCATTGCCGTCGGGCGCATGAAGCTGGCGGTGTATGCGGCGGCGGCCTTCGGTGCCGGTTGGGCCGGCGCGCTGTACTTTGTCGGCAACCTGCGCATCAGCCCGGACGCGGCGGCGTGCGCCCCTCGCGGGTGGCGCAGTGGCTGGCGCAGTCCAGACGGCAGCAGGCCGCTGCGTCTGGACTTGGTGCTGAATCCGTCGGCGAATCAGGCCCCGCCGGTTTGAGAATCGTCAAGCCGGGGTAAGCACCCATCGGCCAGGGTTTGCGCGCTGCCTATCATTGGCCGGCGACAGGGCGCCGATATTGGCCGGCGACAGGGCGCCGATGCCGGCCCCCGGCGATGCCCGCCATTTCCACAGCCTTCCAGCACCGCGTTCGATACCCCCGTGAACCAAAGACACCAGGAGATTTGTCCCCATGCCGTTCAACCGCCGCCGCGTTCAGACTGCCTTCATCGCCCTCCTCGCCCTGGTCATTGCCGGCAGCCCGGGCAGCCCCGTCCGGGCACAGGACAAGCCCAAGATCGCGCTGATCATGAAATCGCTGGCCAACGAGTTCTTCCGCACCATGGAAGACGGCGCCCGGGCGCACCAGAAGGCCAACGCCGACGCCTACACGCTGCTGGCCAACGGCATCAAGAACGAAACCGACACGGCAGCGCAGATCAAGATGATCGAGCAGGCCGTGGCCCAGAAGGTCAACGCCATCGTGCTGGCTCCGTCCGATTCCAAGGCCCTGGTGCCGGTGCTCAAGTCGGCCATCGACAAAGGCATCATCGTGGTCAACATCGACAACCGGCTCGATGCCGCAGCGCTGAAGGAAAAGAACATCAACGTGCCCTTCGTCGGCCCGGACAACCGCCTGGGCGCCAAGATGGCGGGTGAATACCTGGCCCGCCGGCTCAAGGCCGGCGACAAGGTCGGCATCATCGAAGGCATCGCCACCGCCTTCAATGGGCAGCAACGCTCCCTGGGCCACCACGAAGCGATGAAGGCCGCAGGCATCACCGTGGCGAGCGTGCAATCGGGCCAATGGGAGATCGAAAAAGGCAACACCGTGGCCGCCGGCATGTTGCGCGAGCACCCCGACCTGGTGGCCCTGCTGGCGGGCAACGACAGCATGGCGCTGGGCGCAGTGGCCGCCATCAAGGCGGCGGGCAAGACCGGCAAGGTGCTGGTGGTGGGCTATGACAATATCGGCGCCATCGCGCCGCTGCTGGCCGATGGCCGGATGCTGGCCAGCGTCGAGCAGTACGCCGCCAAGCAGGCCGTGTTCGGCATCGAACTGGCGCAAAAAGCCATCGCCGCCAAGACCCCCCAGGCCCAGTTGCCCGCCGTGATGCAAACCGACGTGGTGCTGTCCACCAAAGACAGCCGGTAAGACCCTCCCGCTTGGCTGCCCATGCCGGCTCCGCAGGCCCTGCTCGCCATCGACGCGCTGGGCAAGGACTACACCGCCACGGTGCTCGATGGCGTGACGCTGACGCTGAACGCCGGCGAGGTGCTGGCGCTGACCGGCGAGAACGGCGCGGGCAAGAGCACGCTGGCCAAAATCCTGTGCGGCCTGACGCCGCCCACGCGCGGCCACATGCGGCTGGCAGGGCAGGTGTATGCGCCGGCCTCGCGCCGTGACGCCGAGCGCCACGGCCTGCGCATGGTGCTGCAGGAACTGGGCCTGGTGCCCACGCTCACCGTGGCCGAGAACCTGCTGCTCGGCCGCCTGCCGCAGCGCGCCGGCTGGCTGCGGCGCGCTGCGTTGCACAGCGCCGCGCGTGCGCAGTTGGACAGGATCGGCCTGCACCACCTGGACCCGGCCACGCCGGTGGCCCGCCTGGGGCTGGGCCAGCAGCAGATGCTGGAGATTGCGCGCAACCTGCAAGACGACACCCGCATCCTGGTGCTCGACGAGCCTACGGCCATGCTCACGCCGCGCGAGACCAGCTTTCTGTTCGAGCAGATCGCGCAGTTGACGGCGCGCGGCGTGGCCATCGTCTACGTCTCGCACCGGCTCGAAGAACTGCGCCGCGTCGCCGACCGGGTGGCCGTGCTGCGCGATGGCCGCCTGGTGGATCTGCGCCCGATGGCCGGCCTGAGCGAGGACGAACTGGTGCAGCGCATGGTGGGCCACTCGGTCAGCGACCTGGAATACCGCCCGCGCCGCGCCGCCGGCCCGGTGGTTCTGAGCGCCGAGGGCCTGGGCCGTGGCAGCGCCGTTCAGGATGTGAGCCTGCAACTGCACGCCGGCGAGTTGTTGGGCATTGCCGGCCTGGTCGGCTCGGGCCGCACAGAGCTCTTGCGCCTGCTGTTTGGCGCCGACCGGGCCGACCGGGGCTGCATCACGCTGCACCCGCAAGATCGGCCCATACCGCCGCCCATACCGTCTGCGGCAACTGCGACATCTGCGGCGTCCACGGCATCTGCGGCGCACGACGGCTGGCCCGCGCCTGTCGCCATGCAGGAAATGGCCCCTCCCGCGCAATCCCCGGCCCGGCGCCAGACGCCCGGGGTTTTTTCCTCGCCGCTGCAAGCCATTGCCGCCGGCCTGGGGCTGGTCACCGAAGACCGCAAATCCCAGGGCCTGCTGCTGACCCAGCCGATCCGCATCAACGCCACACTGTCCGACCTGGGCGCGATCGCGCGCGGCGGTTGGCTGCAACGCGCTTTGGAGAACCGGCTGGTGCAAAGCCTGGTGCACAGGCTGGGCATCCGCTGCCGCAATGCCGAGCAGCCGGTGGGCCAGCTCTCGGGCGGCAATCAGCAAAAGGTGGTGTTTGCCCGCTGGCTGCACCGGCCCTGCCGCGTGCTGCTGCTCGACGAACCCACGCGCGGCGTGGATGTGGGCGCACGCGCCGAGCTGTACCGCGAGCTCGACCGCATGGCCGCCGAGGGCCGCGCCTTGCTGATGGTCTCGTCCGACCTGCGCGAGTTGATGACCATGGCCGACCGCATCGGCGTGATGCGCGCCGGCCGCCTGGTGGCCCTGTTCGAGCGCGGCCAATGGTCCGAGCAAGCGCTGCTGGCGGCGGCCTTCGCGCACACCGCGTCCAACCCTGCTCCCGTCACCAGATGAACGACCCTGCCCCTGCATCTGCATCTGCCCGCGCCGGCACCCGCGCGCCTGCGCCGCTGTGGCGCAGCCAGTTGGCCACCTACCTGGGCCTGGGCGCCGTGCTGGCGGGCATGGTGGCGCTGTTCTCGTCGCTGTCCGAGTATTTCTGGAGCGCCGAGACCTTCATCACCATCGCCAACGAGATCCCGGCGCTGGCCGTGATGGCCGTGGGCATGAGCTTCGTGCTGATCATTGCCGGCATCGACCTGTCGGTAGGCTCGGTGATGGCGCTGGCCGCCGCCATATCCGCTGCCGCGATCGTGCAATGGGGCTGGACGGTGCCTGCCGCCGCCGCACTGGCGCTGGCCACCGGGCTGGTGTGCGGCACCATCACCGGCACCATTGCGGTGGCCTGGCGCCTGCCCTCGTTCATCGTCTCGCTGGGCATGCTCGAAGCCGTGCGCGGCAGCGCCTATCTGGTGACCGACTCGCGCACGCAGTATGTCGGCGACGCCATCTCGTGGCTGTCCGCCCCATTCCTGGGCGGCATCTTTGGCGGCATCTCGGTGGCCTTCATGCTGGCATTGCTGCTGGTGATCGTGGCCCAGTTGGTGCTCAGTCACACGGTGTTTGGCCGCTGCGTGGTCGGCATCGGCACCAATGAAGAAGCCATGCGCCTGGCCGGCGTGGACCCGCGCCCGATCCGCATCACGGTCTTTGCCGTCACCGGCCTGCTGGCGGGCCTGGCGGGCCTGATGCAATCGGCCCGGCTCGAAGCGGCCGACCCCAACGCCGGCGCGGGCATCGAGTTGCAGGTGATCGCCGCCGTGGTGATTGGCGGCACCAGCCTGATGGGCGGGCGCGGCTCGGTGGTGAACACGGCTTTTGGCGTGCTGATCATCGCGGTGCTGGAGGCCGGCCTGGCCCAGGTCGGCGCCAGCGAACCGAGCAAGCGCATCATCACCGGCGGCGTGATCGTCGCCGCAGTCATCATCGACACGCTGCGCCAACGCATGGACGCGGCGAACCGCTGAATCGAATCACCCATCGAATCGTCCATTGAATCGTCCATTGGATCGCCCATCGCAGCGACAAGCGCCACGCCCAACCATGACCACCCCGTGCACCCGCCGCCCGCGCATCGCCGTCGTCGGCAGCCTGAACATCGACCTGGTGCTGCAAGTGCGCCATGCCCCAGGCCCTGGCGAAACCGTGCTCGCCGACGCGCTGCACCTGCTGCCCGGCGGCAAGGGCGGCAACCAGGCCGTGGCCTGCGTCCGCCAGGGCGCGCAGGTGCAGATGTTTGGCCGCATCGGCGACGACGCCCATGGCCGCATCCTGCGCGCCAGGCTCGATGCCGACGGCATAGACCACAGCGGCGTGCAGACCGACCCGAACGCGGACACCGGCATGGCCGCGATCACGGTCGACGCGGCGGCGCAAAACCGCATCGTCGTGGTGCCCGGCGCCAACGGCCGCTTCATGCTCGACACCGACGCACTGCGCGCCAGCCTGCGCCAGGCGCATTGCCTGGTCATGCAGTTCGAGATTCCGCTGCCCCAGGTGCTGGCCGCCGCAGGCCAGGCGCAGGCAGCGGGCTGCCCGGTGCTGCTCAACCCCTCGCCGATGGCGCCGTTGCCGGCATTGCAAGCCCTGCCCGGGGCGCTGTGGCCGCTGGTGGACACGCTGGTCGTCAACGAAGTGGAGGCCGCCGCCCTGGCAGGCAGCGCCGTCGCCACCCCGGCCGATGCGGCCGTGGCGGCGCAAACGCTGTGCGCGCTGGGGCCGGATCGGGTGGTGGTCACGCTGGGCGCGGCAGGCGCAGTGGCCGCCGATGCCGCCGGCTGCCGCCACCACCCGGGCCAAATGGTCGCAGCCGTCGACACCACGGCTGCCGGCGACACCTTTCTCGGCGCACTCGCCGTGGCGCTGGCGCAGCAGCAAGCGCTCGACGCGGCCGTGCGCCAAGGCATACGGGCCGCCACCCTGTGCGTGTTGCAGGCCGGCGCCCAGCCCTCCATTCCGACCCGCGCCGCCGTAGCGCAAAGCCCGCAGCCGCCGGACTGGATTCGGCTGTGATCTGCGCGCCCGGCAGCCCCACAGCCCGGATCGTTGCAGCCCACGCCAGACCAGCGGCGCTCCGCACCTCGGTCTGCGCCGTCGTCGTCCCGCACACCGCGCGCTGCCCGGTGCGCAGCGCCGGCGCTCGGGCCTGGCCGCATTGCCGCACAACGCCGCACACCGCCGCGCGCAGCCGTTGCGCCGTTGGCGCTGGTGCGCTGGCACGCAAGCCGGCATCGTTCTTGCTCAGGTCTTGCTCCCCGGGCCGGGCGGCTGTGTAAACCCGGTCGCCCGCCCTGCCCTTGCACACCACCGTAGCCCCATGAAGAAACGATCGTTCCTGCAATCGGCCGCATGGCTGGCCGCCGCCGGCATGGCCCCGCTGGCGCAAGCGCAAACCCCGATCCGGTTCCAGCTCGACTGGCGTTTCGAGGGCCCTTCGGCGCTGTTTCTGCTGCCGGTGGCCAAGGGCTATTTCAAGGCCGCCGGTCTGGATGTGACGGTGGATGCGGGCAATGGCTCGGGCGGCGCGGTGCAGCGCGTGGCATCGGGCAGCTACGACATGGGTTTTGCCGACATGGCTGCGCTGATGGAGTTTCACGCCAACAACCCGGATGCGCCGAACAAGCCGGTGGCGGTGATGGTGGTCTACCACGACACGCCGGCCTCGGTGCTGGCGCTGAAAAAAAGCGGCATCCGCAAGCCCGCCGACCTGGCCGGCAAGCGGCTGGGCGCTCCGGTGTTCGACGCCGGCCGGCGCGCTTTCCCGATCTTCCAGAAGGCCAACCAGTTGGGCCATGTGCAATGGGTCACGATGGACCCGCCTTTGCGCGAGACCATGCTGCTGCGCGGCGATGTCGACGCTATCACGGGCTTTGGCTTCACCTCGCTGCTGAACCTGCAGGCCCGTGGCGCCAAGGCGGCCGATGTGCTGCTGCTGCCCTATGCCGATTTCGGGGTCCGGTTCTATGGCAACGTGATCATTGCCTCGCCCCGGCTGATCGCGCAGAACCCGGCGGCGATCAAGGCTTTTTTGCAGGCTTTCACCCGGGGTGCCCGGGAGGTGCTGGCCAACCCTGGCGCCGCCATCGACCATGTGAAGGCGCGCGACGGCATCGTCAATGTGCCGCTGGAAATCCGCCGCTTGCAGTTGGCCATCGACAGCGTGATCGACACCCCCGGCGCGCGTGCCGAGGGTTTTGGCCAGGTGCAGGCCGCGCGCCTGGCGCTGATGGCCTCGCAGGTCTCGGATGCGTTCGGCACCAAGACCCGGGTCCAGGCCGATGCGATGTGGAACGCCAGTTTTCTGCCCGACGCGGCGCAACGCAACATCCTGCCCGGCAAGTAGCCGCCATCCCGCCATCCCACCCCATCCCATCCCACCATCTCCCCATTGCACCGTTCGTTCGATGGCTGCATGCGCCTCGTTTCCATGCGCCTGCGAGCGTCCTGAGCAACCACATCGATGCCCGCTACCGACCCCTGTTTCGTCGATTTCCGCGATGTCTGGCTGGCCTACGGCCAGGGGTTGCGCGGGCCGTTTGCCGTCGAGGCCATCGACTTGCAGGTGCCCCAGGGCGCGTTCAGCGCCATCGTCGGCCCTTCGGGCTGCGGCAAGTCGACCTTCATGAAGCTGGCCACGGGCCTGCAACTGCCATCGCGGGGCCGGATCCTGATCGACGGTCGCGCCGTGACCGGGCCGCTGAAGATATCGGGCATGGCTTTTCAGGCGCCGTCGCTGCTGCCCTGGCGCAACATACTCGACAACGTGCTGCTGCCGCTGGAGATCGTCGAGCCCTACCGCAGCCAGTTCAAGCAGCAGCGCCGGGCCTACGCAGAGCGCGCGCGCCAGTTGCTGCACAAGGTGGGCCTGGCCGGCCATGAGGAGCGATTCCCCTGGCAGCTTTCGGGCGGCATGCAGCAACGCGCCAGCATCTGCCGCGCGCTGATCCATGAGCCCAGGCTGCTGCTGCTCGACGAGCCTTTCGGCGCGCTCGATGCGTTCACCCGCGAAGAGCTGTGGTGCATCTTGCGCGACCTGTGGAGCGAGCAGCGCTTTACCGTGATCCTGGTCACGCATGACCTGCGCGAGTCGGTGTTTCTGGCCGATACCGTGTATGTGATGAGCCCAGGCCCGGGCCGCTTCGTCCTGCGCCAGCAGATTGCATTGCCCCGCCCGCGCGAACTGGAGATCACCTACACGCGGGAATTCAGCAGCATCGTGCACGATTTGCGCGGCCATATCGGCGCGCTGCGCCAGACCGGCGCGCCGATGCAGCCGATGCAGCCGGTGCCGCCGATGCCGCCGATGCCGCAATGAGGCCCCTGCCCATGCACAGCAAAACCCTGGAACGTTGGTCGCCGTGGCTCCTGCTGCTCGGCACCACCGTGCTGTGGCAGATCATCTGCTCGGTGTTCGAGGTCTCCGAATTCATCTTCCCCAGCCCCTGGGCCATTGCCACGCAACTGGCAGAGTTCGGCAGCGTGATCGCGGGCCATGCCTGGCGCACCTTGTGGGTCACGCTGGCCGGGTTTGGCCTGGCCATCGTCGTCGGGGTGCTGCTGGGTTTCGTGATCGGCAGTTCGCGCCTGGCCTATGCCGCGCTGTACCCGCTGATGACGGCTTTCAACGCGCTGCCCAAAGCCGCGCTGGTGCCCATTTTCGTGGTCTGGTTCGGCATTGGCGCAGGCCCGGCCATCCTGACGGCGTTTCTGATCAGTTTCTTTCCGATCATGGTCAACGTCGCCACGGGCCTGGCCACGCTGGAGCCGGAGTTGCAAGACGTGCTGCGCGTGCTCGGCGCCACGCGCCGGGACCTGCTGCTCAAGGTGGGCCTGCCGCGCTCGCTGCCGTACTTTTTTGGCGCGCTGAAGGTGGCGATCACGCTCGCCTTCGTGGGCACCACGGTGTCGGAGATGACGGCGGCCAACGAGGGCATAGGCTATCTGTTGATCAGCGCCGGCGCATCGATGCAAATGGGCCTGGCCTTTGCCGGGCTGATCGTGGTGGGCGCGCTGGCGATGGCGATGTATGCGCTTTTTCACGCCATCGAAACCCGCACCACGGCTTGGGCGCACCGGGGCGCGCAGGGCCGGTAGGGAGTCAGGCGGCCGGGCGCGCAGTGTCTTGCTGCACCTGGGCAAACAGCGCGCGTATCAGGTCTTTGTAGATCAGCGCCTGGGCATAGCGGTCGGATTCTTCGACCAGGCGGCCCTGTGTGTCGGGCCAGCAGCGCGCGTAGTAGTAGGCGCCGGACAGCAGTTCGGGCGCAAACACCAGCACGTCGCCCGCGCCCGCGTGTTGCACGAAACCCCGGATGGCGTGGCTCCACAAGGCGCAAAAATGCGCCAGAAAATCACACTGCCCGTGGGCCTGCGGGGGTCTTCGGGCCAGTTCAGCGGTGATCGGCACCTGCATGCAGCCGGGGCTGGCGATGCGCCCGTGCAAAAAGCCGGTGCGGGCAAAGATGGGCTCCATGAAGGCCAGCTTTGCCGGCCAGTCGCCGTAGGTCATTTCCTGGCCGCAGTAGTAGTGGCTGAAGTCGCCGTTCAAGCGCAGTTCGGGAAAGCGCCGCACCAGTTGCACCGTGCGCCACAGGTCTTGCGTGATCGTTGCGCGGTGGGTTTCCAGAAAGACCGCAAAGCGGTGCTTGTCGGCAGCCGTCAGCAGCGCCTCCACCAGGCGGCTGGCCTGGGCATCGTCTTCCAGGCCAGTGCCGGCGTGCAGCGTCAGACAGCGGTCGCCGCGCGCGACATGGCGCGCCACGATGGCATCGGCCTGCGCGGGCTGGTCGATGCGGCTGGCTCCGCAATGGGGCAAGCAGGTCTGCGGCTGCGCCGGGCCGTCGTCGGTGCGCTGCACGCCTTCGAAGCCGTCCCTGGCCAGCAACGCATCGCGGGCCTGCGGGTCGAGCCGGTCGGCGTGCGACCACAGGCTGTCGGCGCGCAGATCAAGCAAGGTGTCCAGGTTCAGGTAGACGCGCAGCTTGGGCGCATCGGCGCTGCCGTCGTTGAAAAAGCCGCTCATTGGGGTACCTTCGCTTCGGTTGCGGTATCAGCGCCTTCGGGTGGCCGTGCGGTGCTCACTGGGGGACCTTCGCCTTCGGCTGCGGTATGAGCACCTTCGGGTGGCCGTGCGGTGCTCACTGGGGGACCTTCGCCTTCGGCTGCGGTATGAGCACCTTCGGGCGGCCGTGCGGTGATCACTGGGGTGCCTTCGCCTTCGGCTGCGGTATGAGCACCTTCGGGCGGCCGTGCGGTGCTCAGCCCGGGCCGGATCAAAACTCGTCATAGGCGATCTGCTGCCCGGGCACATCCAGCGCCCCGAGCATCCCGCAGCAGGCCCGGACCATCGCCGGGGGGCCGCACAGATAGTATTCACAGGCCCGGGGGTCGGGGTGGGTGCGCAGGTATTGCTGCAACACCACCTGATCGACAGGCCCGGTCAGGCCCGTCCATGCGTCTTGCGCCAGCGGGGCCGACAGGGCCAGGTGAAAGCTGAAGTTGCTGTGCTTCTGCGCCAGCGCGCCGAACAGATCGTCATAAAACAGCTCTTGGCGCGAGCGGGCGCCGTACCAGAAGCTGATTTTGCGCGCGCTGTTTTCCGTCTCCAGCAGATGCGACAGATGCGCCCGCAGCGGCGCCATGCCGGCGCCCCCGCCGATGTAGACCATCTCGCGCCGGGTGGGCTTGATGTGAAAGTCGCCAAACGGGCCGATGGCCGTGACCTGGTCGCCCGGCTTGAGCGCAAACATGTAGGCCGAGCCTATGCCCACCGGGCAGTCCTGGCCGGCAGGCGGTGTGGCGATGCGCACATTCAGGCGCAGCGGGCGCTCCAGTGCGGCGTTGCTGGCCAGCGAGTAGTTGTTGCGCCTGGCGGCAGCAGGCTCCTGGTGCCGTGCCACCAGATCGAACAGGCCCTGCTCTTTCCAGGCTTGCGCGTAGGGCGCGGGAACGTCGAGGTCGCGCAGCGCAATCTCGCCATAGGCGGGGATGTCCAGTTGCAGGTAATCCCCGGGGACGAAGGCCAGGCTCTGCGCGGGATCGACGGGCTCCAATACCAACTCCTTGATGAAGGTGGCGACATGGCGGCTGCCCAACACCCGCAGCGCATGGCTGCCGGGCTTGCGCGCACCGGCGCCGCCGGCTTGCAGCACATTCAGGCACAGGCGGCCGGCCCGCTCTTGCAGCGGATAGGTGGCCAGGCCCCGGCAGACCGGCGCGCGCGCGGGCGAGCCGTCGGTCAGGTTGAAGCGGCCATTGTGCTTGGGGCATTCGATGACGCTGCCCTTGACCAAGCCGTCGGCCAAGTGGTTGTTGCCATGGGTGCAAATGCCGTCGGTGGCATACAGCGCGCCGCTGTCGGTGCGCACCAGGGCGTAGGTTTTTCTGTCGTGGTCGAAGCGCCGCGCTTCGGCCCGGCGCAGGTCGGACGCAGCCCCCGCATCCACCCAGCCCTGGGCATCGGCCGGGCCTGTGCTGCGGCAGCCCGGCGGCGGCTCTGCCGGCTTGGGCGCTGGCGCGGCGGGCAGCGGCCGCCGGACATGGTAGTCGGGGTCTTTGGTCTGGCGCAGCACGGCCGGCAGTATTTCGCGCCAGGCCTGCGCGATCGAGCGGTATGGCGGCGGGCAGTCGTCCTTGATCAGCTCGTGCAGACGCGGCAATGCGTGGTACGGGACCAGCGGGTACTGGTGGTGCTCTACGTGGTAGTTCATGTTCCAGTAGATGAAGCGGCTCAGCGGATTCATGTAGACCGTGCGGCAGTTGAGCCTGTGGTCGAGCGTGTCTTCTGCCAGCCCGGCGTGTTGCGTGGTGTTGTGCACGATCATCAGCCAGTTGCCGAACAGGTGCGGCAGGATGATCAGGAAGATCGGCCCCCAGCTTTGCAGCAGCAGCGCGGCCAGCACAGTGGCGCCATGGATGGCCAGCACGATGCGGGCGTTGCGGTACGCCTTGGGAAATTCGCTGGCCGGAATGAAGGTCTTTTCCGCGTCCGTCATCTGCCCGCCGGCGTGGCGCAGCAGGCTGGGAAAGTAGCTGCGGTAGGTGCCGATGTTGAAAACGCTCAGGCACAGCGCGCGCAGGTCGGGCGGGCGCGTGACCTGGATTTCCGGGTCCCGCCCGACGATCAGCGTGTCGCTGTGGTGGCGGTTGTGGCTCCAGCGCCAGACCACCGACTCGCGCATGACCATGAAAGAGGCGATCTCGTACAGCGCATCGTTCATCCAGTCGGTCTTGAACGCTGTGCCGTGGCTGGTTTCATGCCAGCGCGAATCCGAGGCCGTGGCGTACAGCACCGCATACGCCATGTAGGGCAGCAGCGCCCACCAGGAGCCCCACAACGCCAGGCTGGCCCAGGCGGTCAGCAACAACAGGGCGAACCACAGCATGGTGTCGCGCAGGGCCGGGCCGTCGCGGCGTTCGAGCAGTGCGCGCAGCCGATCGCGCGCGACCGGGCTTTGGTACCACTGGGCTTCGGCCAGACCCCGTTCGATGGCCAGCCTGGCATTCAGCCCGGTCAGGGAGTAGTCGGGATAGCGCGCAGGGGCCGCGCCGCAACTGCTGTCTGTGCTCATTTTTGCCAACCTTCTCAGGAGAAATTCAACGCTTGCAGCCAATGCTGATGGTAGGCCGCGATGCCGGGCAGCGGCACGCGGGCGAGCGGCTCCAGCAGCGCGGCATGGGCGACATGGACCAGGCCCCAGGCGCCCTTGGCCGTGCCTTCGACGCTGTCCGCATTGGTGTGGCAGGCCACGCCGGGCAGCAGCGCTTGCAGCGCCAGCAGGTAGTTGCGATTGCGCGCGAGCGGGCCTTCGACGATCACCGTGCCGGCTCCCGGCGCATCCGCCGTGCCGGCTGCGCCCGGCACATTCCAGAGCGCGCAGATCGACCAGCAACTCATCTGCGCGCAGTACATGGCGGCCAGTGCGGCGCGCTGGCGCGCGGTCAGGGCCTGGGCCAGCGGCGTCGTCAGGCGCTGGCCTTGGCGCAGCACGAAACCCTGGCGCGCGGCAAAGGGGCCGCCCTGGGAGGCGAAGGACGGCACAGCGTGCAGTGGCCCGTCGATCAGCGCTTGCAGATCGGCCCCATCGGCCACGCCGGCCCCATCGGCCGCATCGGCGCTGGCGCCGTCGAGCAGGCAGGCGAACTCGCGCCCGCCCATGAAACGGGCGGTAGGGGTGATGCGGCCCATGACGTCGACATTCGCCAGCATGTCCTGGTGGGCGACCAGATGGCGGGCCGACGCGCCGGGCGCCATCAGCACGGTCCAGGTGCCGGAGGTCACCAGCGTGAGTGCCGGCCCGCTGTGGCGCTGCCGGTCCGGGCGCAGCAGATAGAGGTAGCGCGCCAGGCAGGCATTGCTGTCGTGCACGCCGACATGCACCTGCGCCGCAGGGGGCAGCCCCCACTGCTGCGCCACATCGGCGCGCACCGGGCCCAGGCGCTCGTGCGCCCAGCGCAGCGGGGCGAACAACGGCGCCCAGCCCCGGGCCACGGCCAGACTGGAAAAAGTGCCCCGGTGCGGGTTCCACAGGTGGCTGTGGCAGCCCAGCGCAGACCGTTCGCTGCTGGCCACGCCGCTGAGCAGCCAGGCCCAGTACTGGGCATACGGCATCAGGCAGCGCGTGCGGCGCCAGGCAGCGGGGTGGGTGTTTTGCAGCCACCAGAGCTGGCGCGCCGCGTTCAAGCCGCCCGGCAGATCGGGCGACAGGGTTTCGCGAAAGTCGCAGCCGGCGGCAAAGACCTGCGCCGCTGCGCCATCCAGGGCCAGCTCGAACTCATAGTCCAGCGGCTCCCAGGCCAGGCCGGCGCCGTCCAGCGCCACCAGCGCGGCGCCATGGGTGGAGGCGATCACATGGCCGCAGCGCCGGGCATTGGCGCAGCCGCGCAAGGTGGTCTGCATCCACTGCGCCAGGCCCTGCACATCGAGCGCCGGATAACCCAGCGCCGCCGTCACGCTGGCGTTGGCACGGCTGTGCTGCTCCAGCACCGCGCCATCGGCATCGAACAGCAGCAGCTTGGCGTTGCTCTTGCCAATGTCGATGACCAGGGTCAGGTCCAGCGCGTCCATGGCGGGTCGGTCTCCTCGGTGCGTCGGTGCGTCCGTGCCTCAATCCATATGGAACATGCAGGGCAGCGGCTCCACGATCGGCGTGCCATCGGTGCCGTAGCGCATGATGTCTGCCATATGGGCCCACCAGCGCCGCATCACCGGGTGCGCCGGCAGCGCGTCCATGCCATGCGCCCGGCTGCGCCGCAGCGTCGCGAACAGCACATGGTGTTCCTGGTCGAGATAAATGCTGTAGTCACTGACCCCGGCGGCGCGCAGCAGCGCGGACAGTTCGGGCCAGATGGCAGCGTGGCGCCGCTGGTATTCGGCCGCGCAGCCGGGAATGAGGAACATGCGAAAAGCCACTTTTTCGGTACTCATCTGAAAGCTCCCCGGCGCCGGAACAGGCGCGGCAACACCATCGCGGCAATCAGCACCATGCCGACCACCATCGACATCACGATGCCGGTCACATTCGCCCGGCCCATGCCGAAGGTGAGCAGGCCCAGCAGCAGCACCGCCAGCATGGTGCCGACGATGCTGCCGCGCCCGCCTTCGATGGCCACGCCGCCCAGGATCACCATCGTGATCGCGTCCAGTTCCCAGCCCAGCGCGATGTTCGGGCGCGTGCTGCCGATGCGCCCGGTCAGCAAAATCGCGGCCACCGCAGCCATCAGGCCGGCGAACACGAACAAGGCCAGGCGGTAGCGGTCCACCTCGATACCGGAAAAGCGCGCCGCCACCGGATTGGCGCCAATGGCGTAGATGCGCCGGCCCATGATGGTCCGGTGCAGGAACAAGCCCACCGCCAGCGCAAACAGCAGCAACAGCACGAACTCGATCGGGATGCCAAGCCAGGGCAGGCCCAGCAGTTCGCCCAGATAGGCGTAGCCCAGCGTGGAGAAAATTTCCGGGTAACCCGAGATCGACTGGTTGCCCAGGGCCACCAGGGCCAGGCCGCGGTACAGCGAGAGCGTGCCGATGGTGACCACGATCGATGGCAGTTGGTAGCGCGTGACCAGCAGGCCATTGACGGCGCCGGCCAGCATGCCGGTGAGCAACGCCGCCGCAGCAATGCCCCAAGGCCCGAAGCCGGCGCGCAGGCCGTAGCCCATGGCCAGCGAGCTGAGCGCCAGGATGGCGGCGATCGACAAATCGATTTCGCCACAGACGATGAGCAGCGCCAGCGCCAGCGCCAGCAGCCCCTTTTCGCTGAAGTTGAAGCTGCTGTCGGCCAGGTTCTCGGCGTTGATGAAGCCCGGCTGCAGGCTGCCGAAGAGCACCAGCAACAGCACCAGCAAGGCCAGCAGCACGCGCTCCCAAAGGCCCCATACCGTCATGCCAAGCCCCTTGGATCGGCGGCCTGCGGTTGCAGAATCTGCCGCACCGCGCGCCGCTGCACGCCAGCGTTCAGCGTCACGGAGACCAGGATCACCGCGCCCGATATCGCCTGCTGCCAAAAGGGCGAGACCTGAATCACCGACAGCGCGCTGTTGACCACGCCGATGAACAGCACCCCCAGCGCCGCGCCCGCCACGGTGCCGATGCCGCCGCCGATGCTCACGCCGCCAATCACGCAGGCCGCCACCACCGTCAGTTCATAGCCTGCCGCCAGTTCGGTGTAGGCAATCGAATAGCGCCCCACCCAGAGCAGCCCGGCCAGGCCGGCCAACATGCCCGAGAGCGTGTAGACCAGCCGCAGCCGCGCCAGCACGGGGATGCCGACATAGGTGGCCGCCTGCGGGTTGCCGCCCAGCGCATAGATTTCGCGGCCTTGCTGGCGCAGTTTCAGGAAGACCGCCCCCAAGGCCAGCACCAGCAGCGCCAGCCAAACCAATGCCGGCAAGCCGAGCCAGACCTGGCGCGGCAGGCCCTTGATCACCGGGTGGATGTCCTGCTCCGAGATCGAGGCGCCCTGGCTGGCGACGAAAATGGCGCCACGGTAAGCCGTCAGCGTGCCCAGCGTGACCACGATGGGCGGCAAATCAAAGCCGGTGATGAGCCAGCCATTGAGGCTGCCCAGCAGCGCCCCGACGGCCAGCGCGACGGCGATCAGCAGCACGATGTTCGCGTCCGCAAACGAGCGCCCCAGCAGCGCGCAGGCCATGCCGGTCAGCGCCAGGTTCGAGGCCACCGACAGGTCGATGCCGCGCGTGAGCAGCACCAGCATCTGCCCCATCACCAGGATGGCCAGGATGGCCGAGTCGTTGGCAATGTCCAGGCCGTTGCGCCAGGTCAGGAACACCGGCGCCCTGACGCCGACGGCCAGCACGATCACGACGATGATCGACAGCAGCAGCCACTCACGGCGCAGGTCGCGCAGCCATTGCAGCGGCGCACCGCGCAGCAAATCACGCGGCAAGTCACACAGCAAGTCACGCAGCGAGCGGCGCAGGCGCGGGTTCATGCGGCCACCTGCCGATCCGCCGGGCTGCCCACCAGGCCCGAGGCCGCAGCCACGATCGCCTCGGCATCGATCTGCTGCTGCGCAAACTCGGCCACTTGCAGCCCCCGGCGCATGACGATCACGCGGTGCGCCAGGTGCATCACCTCGGACAGTTCGGAGGACACCAAAATCACGGCCAGCCCCTGGCCGACCATCTCGGCAATCAATTGGTAGACCGCCTGCTTGGCGCCCACATCGATGCCCTTGGTCGGCTCATCGAGAATCACGATTTTCGGCTCCAGCCCGAGCCATTTGGCGATCACCACTTTCTGCTGATTGCCCCCCGACAGGCCCGACAGCGGCATCCGGGGCGACTCGATCTTGATGCGCAGCCGCTCGACCATGCGCCGGCACAGCGCCGACTCCTTGCGGGCCGACAGCCAGGGGCCGGTGGCAAAGCGCGCCAGGCCCGCCAGGCTGATGTTGGCCTGCACCGAAAAATCCAGGATGCCGCCCTGGCGCTGGCGCTCCTCGGGCACATAGGCAATGCCGGCGGCAATCGCCGCGCCGGGCCGCCGGGTGTCGAGCTTTTGGCCCAGCACCTGCACCTGGCCGCTGGCCTGGGGGTTCAGGCCCATGATGGCCAGCATGGCCTGGCTGCGCCCTGCACCGATCAGGCCGTAAAAGCCCAGAATTTCGCCGCGCCGCAGCTCGAAGTTCAGGTTCTGAAATTGCGTCGGGTGCGACAGTTGCCGCACCCGCAACACCGGCTCGCCGGGCGTGGAATGGATCTGCGGGTAGATCTGGTCGATCGCGCGGCCGGCCATCAGGCGCAGCAGTTCCTGCTCGCTGGCCTCGGCCATGGCGCCGCTGCCGACCACCGCGCCGTCGCGCAGCACCAGGTAGCGGTCGGCCAAGGCAAAAATCTCGTCGAACTTGTGGCTGATGAAAATCACGCCCGCGCCCTGCGCGCGCAGCTTGCGCACGATGCCGTAGAAGTCCCGTATCTCGGTCTGCGACAGCGCGGCGGTAGGCTCGTCCAGAATCACCACCCGGGCCTTTTGCGACAGCGCGCGGGCAATCTCCACCAGATGGCGCTCGGCCAGGCTCAGGTCCTTGACCAGGGTGCGGGCGCCAAAGCGCGCGCCGATGTCCGTCAGCGCCGCCTGGGCCTGCGCGTTCATCGCCGGCCAGTCGACGAAAGAGCCGCGCAGCAGATGGCGGCCCATGAAGATGTTCTCGGCCACGCTGAGCTCCTCGAACATCACCGTCTCCTGGTGCACGGCCAAAATGCCGGCGGCCTGCGCGGCATGGGCGTTGGCAAACTGCTGCGCCACGCCTTGCAGCCGGATGCTGCCCGCGTCCATCGGCACCACGCCGGTGAGCAGTTTGACCAGCGTCGACTTGCCGGCGCCGTTCTCGCCCACCAGGGCCAGCACCTGGCCGCAGTGCAGGTCCAGATCGACAGCGCACAGCGCATGGGTCGCGCCGTAGCTTTTGTGCACCCCGCGCAAACTCAGCAGCAGCTCGGACATGCTCAGAATATCTTGGCGAATTTCTCGACGTTGCTGGCGTCGTAAGTGAACGGCTCGGCCATCGCCGCCTCACTGTTGGCGTCCAGCACCACGCTGCCGACCCGGCCCAGCGACACCTTGTCGCCCGGCTTGCCGGTGAACTTGCCCGCGATGAGCTGGCTGGCAGCCTGGATCGAGGAATAGCCCAGGTCGATCGGGTTCCAGATGGCAAAGGACTTGACCGCGCCGTTCTTGACATGGCCGGCCATCTCGGACGGCAGACCCAGGCCGGTCACATACACCGAGCCGACCTTCTTCTCGTCCTGCACGGCCTTGGCCGCCGCCGCCACGCCAATGGTGGTGGGCGCAATGATGGCCTTCAGGTTCGGGTAGCTCTTGAACAGGCCCTGGGTTTCGCGGTAGCTCTTGTCGATCTGGTCATCGCCGTAGGCCACGCTGACCAGTTTCAGCCCCTTGTAGGCCGGCCGGGCCAGCACCTTCCGGATTTCTTCGATCCAGATGTTCTGGTTCGTGGCCTGGGCCGTGGACGAGACGACGGCAATCTCGCCGCTGTCGCCTATCGCCTGCTGCGTCAGTTGCACCAGTTTTTCACCGATCAGCGCGTTGCTCGACGGGCTCAGATGCATCATGCGGCCGTCCTTGCGCACGCCGGAGTCGAACGACAGCACCTTGATGCCGCGCCCCATGGCGCGCTTGAGCGACGGCGCCAGCGCATCGGGGTCATTGGCCGAGATGACGATGGCGGCGACCTTTTGCGAAATCAGCGCGTTGATGATCTCGATCTGGCCCTCGGCCGTGGATTTGGCCGGGCCGGTATAGATGATCTCGATGTTCTTGATCTCTTTGGCCGCCTCCTGCGCGCCCTGGTTCACGGCGTCGAAAAACCCGTTGCCCAGGCTTTTGACAACCACGGCAATCTTGTCTGCGGCCAGCGCCGGGCTGGCCAGCGCGGCGCCCCATGCCACGGCCTGCAAGGCCGCCAGCGCGGTCGCCCGCAGGGTTTTCAGTGGTTTCTTCTTCATCATCATCCGTGTCTCCAACGTTGTCATGGAACAGGCATGGCCATCAGGCTGGATGGCCGGATTCGATCGTGCCGGGGGCAGACATGCTCAAAAGATCTTGGCGAATTTCTCGACATTGCTGGCGTCGTAAGTGAACGGCTCGGCCATCGCCGCCTCACTGTTGGCGTCCAGCACCACGCTGCCGACCCGGCCCAGCGACACCTTGTCGCCCGGCTTGCCGGTGAACTTGCCCGCGATGAGCTGGCTGGCAGCCTGGATCGAGGAATAGCCCAGGTCGATCGGGTTCCAGATGGCAAAGGACTTGACCGCGCCGCTCTTGACATGGCCGGCCATCTCGGACGGCAGACCCAGGCCGGTCACATACACCGAGCCGATTTTCTTCTCGTCCTGCACGGCCTTGGCCGCCGCCGGAACGGCCATGGAGACGGGCGCAATGATGGCCTTCAGGTTCGGGTAGCTCTTGAACAGGCCCTGGGTTTCGCGGTAGCTCTTGTCGATCTGCTCATCGCCGTAGACCACGCTGACCAGTTTCAGCCCCTTGTAGGCCGGCCGGGCCAGCACCTTGCGGATTTCTTCGATCCAGATGTTCTGGTTCGTGGCCTGGGCCGTGGACGAGACGATGGCAATCTCGCCGCTGTCGCCTATCGCCTGCTGCGTCAGTTGCACCAGTTTTTCACCGATCAGCGCATCGTTCGCCGCGCTCAGGTGCATCATGCGGCCGTCCTTGCGCACGCCGGAGTCGAACGACAGCACCTTGATGCCGCGCCCCATGGCGCGCTTGAGCGACGGGCGCCAGCGCATCGGGGTCATTGGCCGAGATGACGATGGCGGCGACCTTTTGCGAGATCAGCGCGTTGATGATCTCGATCTGGCCCTCGGCCGTGGGTTTGGCCGGGCCGGTGTAGATGATCTCGATGTTCGAGAGCTCTTTGGCCGCCTCCTGTGCGCCCTGGTGCACGGCGTCGAAAAAGCGGATGCCCAGGCTTTTGACGAGCACGGCAATCTTGTCTGCGGCCAGCGCCGGGCTGGCCAGCGCGGCGCCCAATGCCACGGCCTGCAAGGCCGCCAGCGCGGTCGCCCGCAAGGTCTTTGGTGGTTTTTCCATCATCCGTGTCTCCAACGTTGTCATGGAACCGGCATGGCCGTCGGACCGGCGCCGATCGTGCCGCTGCCGGGCGCCTCAAACGATGCCGCCGCCGCTGCCCGCGCTGGCCGGGCGGTCTTTGGCCACCCGCTGGCGGTAGCCGCTGGCGCGGTAGACAGCCACCGGGTCGATGGCGCCGCCCGCGTCCAGGCGCACCCGTTGCAGGATCGGGGTGACATCGGTCTCGAAGCCGCGCTTGAGCGTCTGGCTGGCCAGCAGCGCATCGTTGGCCTGCTGCGCGGCATCGAGCAGGCTGCGCTCGACGATCAGCGCCTGGGCGTAGCTGCGCTGCACCTGGGCGGCACTGGTCATCAGGCTCTCGATCGGGTCGGTGACGTTGTGGCTCTGGTCGAGCATGTAGGCCGGCTCGAAGGCCAGTTTCTCATGCGCTGCCGCCACCAGTTCGTTGAACACCAAAAACAACCGGTAGGGCGCGATGCTGCCAGCGTCCAGGTCATCATCGCCGTACTTGCTGTCATTGAAATGAAAACCCGCCAATTTGCCTGCGGCGATCAGGCGCGCGACGATCATCTCGATATTCACGTTCGGGGCGTGGTGCCCCAAGTCCACCAGGCATTGCGCCTTCGGGCCCAGCGCGCTGGCCGCCAGGTAGCTGGAGCCCCAGTCCTGGATCACGGTGCCGTAGAACGCCGGCTCGCAGATCTTGTGCTCGACAAACATGCGCCAATCGTCCGGCAGGGCCGCATAAATCTGGCGCGCGCTGTCCAGATAGCGCTCGAAGGCGCGGCGCAAATGCTGCTGGCCCGGAAAGTTGCTGCCGTCGCCCACCCACACCGTCAGCGCCTTGCTGCCGATGCGCTGGCCAATGGCCACGCATTCGATGTTGTGCGCCACGGCCTGGGCCCGGGTGCCGGCATCCGTGTGGCTCAGGCTGCCGAACTTGTAGCTGTGCGCCTGGCCGGGCTGGTCGGAAAAGGTATTCGAGTTGATCGCGTCGAAGCCCAGGCCGTAGCCATCGGCGACGGCGCGCAGCGCGGGCCAATCGCTGCACTGGTCCCACGGGATATGCAGCGACACGCCGGGGGTGGCGCGGGCCAACTGCCAGATCACGCCGCAGTCTTGCAGCTTGTCGAACACATTGCGCGGCTCGCCCGGGCCGGGAAAGCGCGCAAACCGGGTGCCGCCGGTGCCCACGCCCCAACTGGGGATGGCCACGCCAAAGGCCGCGACTTTCTGGCGCACCGCATCGATGTCGATATGGCGCCGCGCCAGTTGCTCGCCCAGGTGCTCGTAGTCGCTGGCCACATGGCGCAGCAGGCGGTGGTTGTGGTCTTGGATCAGACCGGGGTCCAGCACTGTCATGCCTTGTCTCCGCACGTCATGGTCATTGGCCGTCATCGATCGTCATCGGCCATCATCGGGTGAAAGCCGCCAGGTTGCCGGCATCCACATTCAGGATGTTGCCGGTGCTTTTGGCGCTGAGCCGTTCTGCGGCAAAAAAATAAGCCGCCTCGGCAATGTCCTCGGGCAAGACGCTGCGCTTGAGCATGGAGCGGTCGCGGTAGAAGGCTTCCAGGTCTTGCTCGGCAATCTTGTTGGCCGCAGCGCGCTCGGCGCTCCACTTGCCGCTCCAGATCCTGGAGCCACGGATCACCGCATCCGGGTTCACCACGTTCGAGCGTATGCCCCATGGCGCGCCTTCGAGCGCAAAGCTGCGGCTGAGCTGGATTTCTGCGGCCTTGGCGGCGCAATAAGCACTGGCCTGCGGGCTGGCGACCATGCCGTTCTTGCTGGCGATGACGACGATGCTGCCGCCTGCGCCCTGCGCCTTCATCAGCCGGAAGGCTTCACGGCCGACCAGAAAATAACCGGTGGCCAATACGCCCTGGCTGTGGTTCCACAGCTCGATGCTGGTGTCCTCCAGCGGCGCTGCGGCAGCAATGCCGGCGTTGCTCACCGCAATGTCCAGGCCGCCAAACTCCAGCGCCGCATGGCGGAAGGCGGCGATGACGCTGGCCTCGCTGGTGACATCGCACTGCAAGCCGCGCACATGGTCCGGGCCATGGGCCTGGGCCAGTTCGGCGGTCACCGTCGCCAGCGCGCCCTGGTCGATATCGACCAGCACCACGCAGGCGCCTTCGGCCAACACGCGCCGGGCAATCGCCCGCCCGATGCCGCCGGCGCCGCCGGTGACCAGCGCCACTTTGCCGGCCAGCGGTTTCGGCGGGGGGCTGCGCTGCAACTTGGCTTCTTCGAGCCACCAGTATTCGATGTCGAAAGCCTCCTGCTCGGGCAGGCCCACATAGCGGTCGATGGCATGGGCCTCGCGCATCACGTTGATGGCGTTGACATAAAACTCGGCGGCAATGCGCGCCGTGGCCTTGTCTTTGGCCATGGCCACCATGCCGATGCCGGGCAGCAGGACGATGACCGGGTTGGCATCGCGCAGCGCCGGACTGTCTGCGCGCCGGCAGCGCTGGTAGTAGGCGCCGTAGTCGGCGCGGTAGGCCGCCAGCCGTTCTTGCAGCGCCTGCGCCAGCGCAGCGCCTTGCAGCATGTAGACCGCCGGCTCCAGGATCAGCGGGCGAATCTTGGTGCGCAGGAAATGGTCCGGGCAGGAGGTGCCCAAGGCCGCCAGCGGCGCCAGGTCGCGGCTGTTGACGAACTCCAGCACCGCCGCCTGGCGCTCGACATGCAGCAGCTTGGGGCCGGTCTTGCTGGCCAGGCCGCGCAGCACCGGCAGCACCCGCGCCAGCGTGGCGTCCTGCTCGTCCTGGCTCAGCGCCTGGCGCGCCGGGCCGCCGAAACTGGGCACCTGGCGCACCACCCGTTCGCGGTCGAGCCAGTTCTGGGCCGAGGCGATCAGGCCCACCGTATTGTCATAACAGGCACGGGCATCGTCCCCCCAACTGAACAAGCCATGGCCGGCCAGCACCAGGCCGCGCTGGCCAGGGTGGGCCGCCTGGTAGCGCTGCAGCATCAGGCCCAGCTCGAAACCGGGCCTGCGCCAAGGCAGCCAGCCGACAGTGCCGGCAAAAATCTGCTGCGTCAGCTTTTCGCTATCGGCCATCGCGGCAATGGCGATGACCGCGTCCGGGTGCATATGGTCTACATGCGCAAAAGGCAGGTAGGCATGCAGCGGCGTATCGATGCTGGCGACGCGCGGGTTCAGGTTGAAGGTGCAATGCGGCAGATAGCCCACCATCTCGTCCTCATGCCCGGGGCCACGGTAAATGGCTTGCAGGGCGAGCAACTTGTCCATGTACAGCGTGGAGAAACCGTCCAGCGCCATCGAACCCAGGTCGCCGCCCGAGCCCTTGACCCACAGCACCTGCACCTGCTGGCCGGTGAGCGGGTCGGCCTGCCAGATCTTGGCCGAGGTGTTGCCGCCGCCGTAATTGGTGATGCGCAGATCCGAGCCCAGCAGGTTCGAGCGGTACAGCAGCAGCCGCGCAGCATCGAGCGTGGCAGCATGGTTGGCATCCCAACGCGGAAAGTCTCGTGCAGGAATCGGTGTGGTCATGGAGCTTGGTATGGCAACGCAATGAGGCCCACTGTAGCGACAGGTAACGATAGGGTCAGCTCATAGTTTTTTATCCAACTCATCAATTTCCCTGATGCATGGGACAATCCCGCGCGGCTTGGTATGCCGCCTCCATAGCGCCCCCATAGCGGCACACCGGCGCCGGCATCCGCAGCCAGCCACGGCAACCACACCTGGAGTCAGGGAAAACACCAGCAAAAAGGCGGTGCCCCAGGCCGTGCCAGCCACGCTTTGATCAGGGATATCCCGCATGAAACATTGGAACCTGCGCCAGCTACGCCTGTTCGAGGCCGTGGCCCTGCACCTGAGCTACTCGCGCGCGGCACAGCAAATGAACCTGACGCAACCGGCCGTGTCGATGCAGGTGCAGCAGCTCGAAACGGAACTGGGCCTGCAATTGCTGGTGAAAACCGGCAAGCGGATCCGCCTGAGCCAGGCGGGCGAGGAAATGCTGCGCCAGACCCGCCGCATCCTGAACCAGGTGCGCATGGCCGAAGAAGCCATGGCGGCCTACCATCAGACCGAAGGCGGCAGCGGCGGGCTGCTGCACCTGGGCGTGGTGCCCACCGCCCACTACTTCGCGCCGGCGCTGCTGATGGCCTTTGCCCGGCAATGGCCGGGCGTGAAATTCAAGCTGACGGTGGATCGGCGCGACCAGATCCTGAGCATGCTGCGCGAGCACCAACTCGACCTGGCCATCGCCGGCTACCCGCCATCCGAAGCCGACGTGGAGGCCGAGACCTTCGCCCAGCACCCGCACTGCATCGTCGCCGCAGCCAGCCACCCGCTGGCCCCACAGCGGCGCATCCGCTGGGATGCGTTGCGCGACGAATCCTTCATCTTTCGCGAACCCGGCTCGGCCACCAGGCAGTTTTTCGAGCACCTGCTGCAAGCCCAGGCGCTACAGGTCAAGGTATCGATGGAGCTGTCGGGCAACGAAACCATCAAGCAGGCCGTGATGGCCGGCATGGGCATCAGCTTTCTGTCGGCCCACACCTTCCAGATCGAACTGCAGGCCGCCCGCCTGGCCGTGCTCGACCTGCAAGACATGCCCAAAATGCTCGACTGGTGCCTGCTCAACCGCCGCGACTCCACACTGTCGGGCGTCAACGGCGCATTCAAGGCCTTCGTGCTGGAACAAGGCTCCGATCTGGCCCAATGCCGGCTGCGCTAATGGTGCTCAACCACCACCCGTTGCCACTTGTCCACTTCGCGCCGGATCTGCGCCGCAAACTCCTCGGGCCGATTCGCAATCGGCTGCGCGCCCAGGTCCAGCATCTGCTTGCGGACCTCGGGCTTGTCAACGGCTGCGGCCATGGCCTGCTGGATCAGATCGACGATGTCCTTGGGCGTGCCGGCCGGCGCCAGCAGCCCAAACCAGCCTGCCACCTCATAGCCGGGAACGCCACTCTCGGCCACGGTCGCAATCTCTGGCGCGCCCGGCCAGCGGTGTGCCGTGGTCACGGCGATGGCGCGCAGCTTGCCCGCGCGCACGAAGTTGATCGTTGACGGCAAGTTGTCGAAGCCGATCTGTATCTGCCCGCCGATCAGGTCGCTGAGCATCGGCGCCGCGCCTTTGTAGGGCACATGGGCGATGTCGATCCGGGCCATCATCTTCAAGAGTTGCGCGCTCATGTAGGGCGAGCCGCCCAGGCTGGTTGAGCCGAAGTTGAGCTTGCCGGGTTCGGCCTTGGCCAGCGCGATCAGTTCCTGCAAGTTCTTCACTGGCAGGCCCGGGTTGACGACGATGATGTTGGGCGTGCTGGCAACCATGGTCAGCGCGGCGAAATCCTTCACCGCATCGTATGGCAGTTGCGCGTAGACCGCCGAATTGATGCCGTGCGAACTGGCGGTCGCCATCAGCAAGGTGTAGCCATCGGGCGCTGCGCGAGCCACTTCGAGCGAGCCGATCGCGCCGCTGGCGCCTGCCTTGTTCTCGATCACGAAGGGCTGCCGCAGCCGCTCGCCGAGCTCCTTGGCCGCGATGCGCGCCAGGATGTCGGTGCTGCCGCCCGCCGGATAGGGCACGATCAGCCGCACCGGCCGGTTCGGAAACGGCTGGGCCGCAGCAGCAGCCCACAGCATCGAGACCAGCAGTGCAGCGAGCCAGCGCCGGATGGACTTCATGGCCGCTCCTGCCGGGTTAAAAGATGCCTGCCGCGCAGTTTGTCAAACCATGCCTCGGGCAGCGCGACCTCAAAGCCCAGCACAGCGGCCGAGAGCGCTTTGCCGTAGTTGTCCAGGCACAGGCTGCGCGAGACGCCGCCGCCGAGCGCGCCGTGGCAGACGAAGTTCAGCGCATCGAGGTTGTCGACCTCGTAGCGCAGCACCTGGCCGGTGATCGCTCCCTGGTAGAAAGCCTTGAAGCGTTCGGCGGTCAATTGCGCCTTCAACAGCGGGTAGAACTCCGGTTCGTAGGCGAAGACCGCGATGTTGGCGATATCGCCTTTGTCGCCCGAGCGGGCATGCGCCAGATGCTGCAGTTGGACTTTCATCGTGACCTCTTCAGCTTTCGAAGTAGCAGATATGGGCTGGCACCGCCTCGCGCGGCACCAGCGCCGACCACAGACCTATCACCTCGCGCCAGCGCTCCTGGTGCGGCACGCGCTTGCCCGTGTGCGCAATACCCGACACCGCCATGCCATCGACCTCGCGGCCCACTTTGGCGGCCTCTGCGCGGGTCTTGGTGCGGGCCGCCACGCGCACCGCGACCTCGTAAGGCTCGACGGCATCAGCGGGTGTGGCCGCGCCGTGGATCGCATTCAGACCGAGGAAGTCGATACGGAGCTCCTCGGCCTGCAGTTGCACGATCCTGAAGCGCTCCTGGAGGATCTTCCTGGCCCATTGGGCGCGGCGCAGCGCGCCGGGGCCGGCATAAAAGAACATGTCCTCGCCGATGAAGCCCTCGGCACAGCCTATGGTCACCTTCAGCGTTGGCGTGCGCGGCTTGCCGGTGAGCCCGGTCACGCGCACGCGGTCGGGGCCGATCTGCTCGAGCCGGGCCTGCGTGAAATCGACCACCACATCCGGTGTCAGGTAGTTGGCCGGGTCATGCACCTCGTACAGCATCTGCTCCTTGACCGTCTGTAGCGTGACGCCGCCGCCACTGCCCGCGACCTTGGTGATCACCGCCGTGCCATCGGATTGCACCTCGGCAATCGGGAAGGCGAAGTTCCAGGGTTCGGGCAGTTCCTTGAAGCCGGGGTCGCAGAAGTAGCCACCGGTCACCTGGGCGCCGCATTCCAGCAGATGGCCGATGGCGCTGCCGGCGCCAACGCGCTCGTGGTCCAGCGGATCCCAGCCGAACCCATGCATCATCGGCGCCAGGAAGATCGACGGGTCGGCAACGCGGCCGGTGACCACGATCTGCGCGCCTGCGCGCAAGGCGGCGACGATAGGCTCGGCGCCCAGGTAGACCTCGGCACTGATCAGATCGGGCGCGAGCGAGCGCACGGGCGCGCCGTTTTCCAGCACGCGGTCGGCCAGTTCCAGCACGCGATCGGTGATCAGGCTGCCGCAGACCGCCGCCACCCTCACCCCATGCTGGCCTGCATCGCGCAGCAGTTGCACGATGCGCTCGGCGGCGCCGGTCGGATTGATCCAGCCCTGGTTGGAGATGATGCGCGTGCCATGGCGCATACAGGCGGGCAGCACTGCGCGCATGCGCTCGTCGAGGTAGGTGTCATAGCCGGCAAAACTGCTGTCGCGCCGCAGCCGCACCTGCGCGGCCGATACCGTGGCTTCGGCCATCGTCTCGAAACACAGATAGTCGAGCGCGCCGTGTTCGGCATTCAGCGCAGCCGGCTCGACCCGGTCGCCCCACCAAGCGGCGCCGGAGCCGATACGCAAGGTCTGGTTCATTTCCCTGTCTCCTTTCATCGCCGTTGTATTGCTTGCCGGGTCCACCGGGGCGACGACCCTGCCGGCTCAGGGAGGGTCGTC